>NZ_AP024233.1:1283333-1925000 GCF_025998535.1 Desulfolithobacter dissulfuricans
AGGATGGGTGCGGCCATGATGGGACCGGACTATACCTGGTGGCACGGTATCTATGACGTGGCCCACAACTTTTACTTCAAATTCATCCCTTCGGTGCAGAAGCTTGGTGATCCCGAGGTCAACAAACTGATCGATGATCTGCTGACCCGGGACGGGATGCACACCTGGCTGAACAAGTCCACCTCTGAGCTCAAGCAGGCCATCCGCTCCGGCGAACTGCAGAAGGTGTACGAGAAGTTGTTCAAGCAGGATTCCTGATCAGCTCGGCTCGACCATACAGACCAGCTTTTCTAAAAAAGAATGTGATTACCATCAATCTTCAGCATTGAAACCGGTGTCGGCCTCGCTTGTTTCACGGGACGCCATAAACCCGTCCCTGGGGGCTTGACTGTGGCCATCCAGGCCACAGACACCCGTGCAACAAGCGAGGCCGACACCTTCATCCATCGAAGGCTGAATTTCAGTGGTAATCAGAAAAAAGAAAGGCTCTGTCTCGCTCCGGCCCGGTCAGGGGTTGGAGGGGTCGTTTAAACCACCTTGAAAAAGAAAAAACAAAACAGGGCCATCCCGTCAGGAGGATGGCCCTGTTTGCATTCACTGAGCTGGAACAGGCTGTTTCAATCACGGTTACCTTGCAAAATTGTATTTTCGCCCAGCCGGACGACTTGATCGCTGTGTGATCTCTGCGTTAAGCTCAAAATTTTATCCTCGAAATATTACCTATATACCTGTGGTAAAATTTTTCGCATGCCTCGGAGTGTCTCCGCTTGCCTGATCTTGAACGAAAATCCTAAGTTTTCAAGGTACGCTCACCTGTTACGGAGCCTGGCCTTTCATGGCTGCTATTTTCTGCTGCACTCTCCGGTTCAATTCCGGCGAAGGGTTGGCAGCGAGAATCCGGTTGAAGACCGCCAGGGCCTGGTCCGGTCGGCCGGCGAATTCATGGATCAGGCCGATGTAGAACAGACTGTCCAGGTGGGTCGGATCGATTTTAAGGGCCCTTTGAAAGTTGCCAAGGGCCTTGTCGTATACTTTGGTGTTCAGGTAGAGAAGACCCAGGTCGTTGGCCACATGGGCGCTGGTCGGATCGATCTGCGCGGCCCGTTCAAAGATCTCGATGGCTTCCTGGTACCGGCGGCCGTCGAAATAGAGGTCACCAAGACCGATGAGGGCCTTGATGGAGTCGGGATTGTTGGCCAGGATGCTTTCATAGACCGCGATCTGTGATGCCAGGTCCTGCCCCTCGGCCACCGGGGCTCCGTTCCCGCTGCCGGGGCTGCCAGATTGTCTGCCTGTGGTGTTGAGAACGGCGAACAGGACCATCACGCCAATCAGGATCCAGAAAAAGAACTGGACCACCTGCTCCTTGGTGGTTCGAATATCATTCATCTCTCACCTCCCGGTGGTGTACCATCTCCTCCAGGGAGGCCACTCTCCTGGCCAGTTTGTGTTGCTGGCTGTTTGCATACAGGAGGTATCCGAACAGGCCGCCCCAGATGATCACATAGGTGGCGATCAGAAACGCTTCATTGTTCATGTTTGCTCTCCATCAAGTTGTTTTTCCAAAAGTTGTATCCTGTTGTGCATGAACAGTGTCCGGCTGCGCTGGTAGAGAAGCACCACCCACAACATGGTAAAGGCGGCCAGGGCCACCAGCAGTGCCTGGATCATGGCCGGGGCCATGTCGATGGAACCGGCCCGGATAACCACCGGGTGGATGGTCCGCCACAGCCTGGCCGACAGGAAGACAATGGGGACATCGACAAATCCGGCAATGGCCATCACGGCGCAAAAGGCCGCCCGTTTATCCTGTCGATCCACGGAAAATCTCAAGATGAGACAGGCGGCGTAGATGAACCAGAGAATGAGCGAAGTGGTGAGCCGCGGATCCCAGGTCCACCAGGCATTCCAGACCGGCCGCCCCCAGAGTACACCGGTGATCAGGACCAAAGTGGTGAATACCAGACCGATCTCCACGCTGGCCGCGCCCAGGATATCCCATTGCAGGTCCCTGCGGACCAGGTAGAAGATGCCGCTGACAAAGGCGGTCAGGAACGAGAGAAAAGCGGCCAGGGCGCAGGCCAGGTGAAAATAGAATATTTTCTGGATCGGCCCCATGACCCGTTCGGTGGGGGCATGGATGAAGACCATGTAGATGGCGGTGACGAAGACCAGGGCTGTCAGGATGATATAGATCCTATCCCTGAGAGATGAGCGCATGGCTACTCTCCTCCTGCGGCAAAAAAAGGATGTTCATGGTTATTCCGTTATTATCTGGCCAAAAAGCAGCACGCCCAGGCCGGTAAAGATGAGCCCGTAGGCAGCCATGACGTAGAGCCAGGATTCGTATTCGGCCACGGCCGCACCCAGGAAGATCATGCCGGTGACCTTCACCGTGATGCTGACCAGCGGGATGACCACCGGATAGAAGAGCAGGGGCAATAGGGCCTCGTTCCTGCTGGTTCCGGCGGTAATGGCGGAAAACAGTGTCCCGGTGGCGGCGAGCCCGGTATTGGCCATGAGGACCACTACGATGAGCATGGGCAGTGAGTGGAGAGGGATGTCTCCGTAGAGAATAAAAAAAAGCGGAATGATGGAAAGCTCGGCCACCAGCAGGAGAACGAGGTTCACCACCATCTTGGCTCCGAACAGGGATTCCGCGGCCAGGGGGCTGAGCAGGAGCCCTTCCAGGCACCGATTCTCCTTTTCCCGGCTCATGGTCCTGGCCAGGCCCAGAACAAAGGCGAAGGTGATGGCCACCCAGAGAATCCCGGCCCCGGTTTCCGGGGCGACCTCTGTACCCAGCGGAATGGCAAGGTTGAGGACCACCAGGAGAAGGAACCCGAAAAAAATCATGGAGATCAGTGACTCCGGCCGCCGCAGTTCCGCCCGCAGATCCTTGGTGACGATCAGCCACAGTCCGTTCATGGGGCGGTACCTCCCTGGACCTGCTCCAGGTAGAGCTCTGCAAAAGCGCGTCGGTCCAGCCCCTCGCGCTCCTGGAGGTAGACCAGCTGTCCGCCGGCCAGGATGCCGACCCTGGTTGCTGCCTCCAGGCCCCGTTTAAGGCTGTGGGTCACCATGATCACGGTTCGTCGCCGGTTTTTCAACATGGTCAGCTGCTCCATCAGCAGGCTCGCTGCATACTGGTCAAGTCCGGTGAACGGTTCGTCCAGGAGCAGGAGGGAAGGGTCGTTGACCAGGGCTCTGGCAATACTGAGCCGCTGGCGCATGCCGCGGGAAAACTGTCCCACCCGTGAATGACGCCGGGGGTAGAGGTCCACCAGCTGCAGCAGTTCGGCGGCCCGCTGTTCCGGTCTGTCCACCTGGTAGAGCCTGGCGTAGAAGACCAGGTTCTCCAGGGCGCTCATGTGGTCATAGAGCAGTGACTGGTGCGAGATGACACCGAGCTGCATCCGGAAGGTCTCCGGCTCTTCTCCGAGATCGAACCCCGAGACCTCCACTACGCCCGAGGTGGGAGCAACCTGGGTGGCCAGGATACGGAGCAGGGTGGACTTGCCGGCCCCGTTGGGACCGAAGAGACTCAAGAAGTCACCCCGCCCGAGGGTAAAGCTTACCTTGTTCAGGGCCCGCAGTCCTTCATAGTCCTTGCAGAGATTACGGACAGTGAGAAACTCACCCATGTTGCCGGGCTCCGTTTGCAAGTTTTTTCAGCAGGGACTCCAACTCCTGGTTGTAGGCGTCATGGCGGGCCCTGTATTCATCATCATTGATTTCACCGATGTCCCAGTCGTTTTCCAGGACATCGATTTTTTCCCTGAGTACCGTGATCTCAAGAACCAGGTTCTGCCACTGGTCGCCCGGGAGCTGTTTTTGTTTTTCGACTTTTTTCTCCAGGGCAACCGGGGACTCGGCGGTCGCATCTTCCAGTTCCTCTAGCCTCTGGATGGTCCGGGCCGCTCCGGCACCGTAATACCGGCGCAGCTCCTGGTAGTCCTGGTCGTTGATCTTGCTGGATGCGTGTTCAAATTCAATATCCTTCATGGCCCGGAGATAGGACTGCTTCTCGGCTTCCAGGGCCCTGCGGGCCTCTCCGAGGTCCGTGGTGCCCAGCCATGACTCCTTTGCGCGCAGCAGCGGGGCAAGGGCAAAGAAGGTGACCAGTCCGGTGACAAGGATAAAAAAGGCCATGTTCATGCGTCGTCCTCCAGTCTTTTCAGTTCGTCCTCGACCCGTTTTTCCATGTCAAGGTACAGGGCCTCGGCCTCGGTCTTTTCCGCTATCGTTTTTTCGGCCCTGCGTCCGGCCGCCGCCCACCTCCAGGTTAATATGGTGGCCACTGCAAGGCCAATGAACAGGGCGACAAAGGGGGCGGCCCAGGCCACCAGGTTAAACCCTTTCCGGGGCGGAACAGTGAGAATATCCTCGCCAAACCGCTGGACAAAGAAGTTGAGAATGGTCTCTTTGTCCTGGCCGAGTGCCAGTCGCCGGTCTATCTCGGCCCGCATCTGGTCTCCACCGCTGCACCGGTCAATGTTCAGAGGTTCGCCCGGGCAGGCGTAACAGATCAGGTTTTTCTCCACTTCGGTTCTGGTCAGGGCATGGGCTCCGGACACCTGGCCAAACAGGGCAAATAACAACATAACCGGGATCAGGATCTTCATGTGCTCCGCCTCCTTGTACCGGCCGGGATGATGGCCATGACAGCTCCCAGGACCATCAGGCCACTGCCGATCCAGCCCCAGAACAGAAGGGGGTTGACTGCTGCCCTGATGGTGATTTCATGGTTCTTGCCGATCATCGGCATGGTCAGGTACAGATCCTCGAGCGGGGTCACCCGCAGGCTTACCTCGGTGGTCGGCTGGTCGGCGTTGATGTAGTACCGTCGTTCGGTCATGACGTCGCCTGCAGGCTTGCCGTTCTTCACCACTCCGAGAGTGGCTGCATAGACGGTCCGGTTCCGGTCCTGAAAGGTGGTGAAATCGTTGTAGGTGAGCTGGTAGTTGCCAATATCCATGGACTGGCCTTTTTCCAGGGTCGCCTCTTTCTCCTGTTTGAAGGCGGTGGAGCCGGTGATGCCGACCACCATCAGGACGACACCAAAGTGAACGATATAACCGCCGTAACGCCGCCGCAGCTTCCAGATAACCCTGGGAAAGGCGACGATCAGCCCTTCACCGGTCAGTTTCTTCCGGGCCCTGGCCCCGCCGATGAACTCCAGCAGGATGGTGGCCGAGACAAAGATGGCCAGGGTAAAGGCGGTCAGGGGATAGAACTCCCGGATACCCAGGGCCGCCAGCGTGCTGCCGCCGACCAGGGCCAGGCCGAAGGGCAGCATGAAGTTTTTCTTCAGATTGTCCGGAGAGGCCTTGCGCCAGCTGATCAGGGGACAGAGGCCGGTGATCAGCAGCAGAAGCAGGAAGAGCGGGGTGTTGACCTGGTTGAAAAAGGGTTCGCCCACCGACAGCTTGTTACCGGTCACCATCTCGGAGATCAGTGGAAACACGGTGCCAAACAGGGTGGAGAAGGCAATGGCCAGCAGGATGACATTATTGAAGAGAAAGGTGGATTCTCTGGAGAGCAGCGATTCCAGCGAGTGTCTGGTCCGCAGATGGGAATAGCTCTCCGCGATCAGAATAATGCTGCCCAGGGCGACCACCACCATGAAAACCAGAAAGTATCCACCCAGGCCGGTGGCCCCGAAATCATGGACCGACTGGAGGATGCCGCTTCGGACCAGATAGGTGCCGAAAATACAGGTCAGGAAGGTCAGGGCGATCAGCGACATGTTCCAGACCTTCATGATGTTGCGTCGTTCCTGGATAATGGCCGTATGGATGAAGGCCGTGGAGACAAGCCAGGGGATAAAGGAGGCGTTCTCCACCGGATCCCAGGCCCAGAAACCACCCCAGCCCAGTTCCACGTAGGCCCACTGGCCGCCGAGGATGATGCCGATGGTGAGAAAGATCCAGGAGAGGATATTCCACCGCCTGGTTTTTTTCAGCCAGTCCGGATCGAGCCGGCCCGAGATCAGGGCGGCGATGGCGTAAGCAAAGGGGATGGTGAAACCGATGTAGCCGAGAAAAAGGGTGGGCGGATGAAAGATCATCCCCGGGTTCTGGAGCATGGGGTTGAGCCCCTGACCGTCCCGGGGCGTAAAGGAGAGCAGAGCAAAGGGGGACGAAATGGTGGTCAGCAGAAGGAGAAAGAAACTCACTGTGCCAGCCAGGATGAGATAGATATAGGGGGTGTTCTTCATCCTGGTCTCTTTGCGGGTGTTCCAGGCCACCAGGGCGATATAGAGACTCAAGACCCAGGCCCAGAAGAGGAGGGATCCCTTCTGTCCGGCCCAGAAGGCGGTTGCCTTGTAAAAAAGCGGCAGGGCCCGGTCCGAATAGGAGGCCACATATTCCACCTGGAAGTTATCGTTCATAAACAACCAGGCCAGGGCAAAGGCTGCCATGCTGGTGAAGACCGCCACCCCGATCAGGACCCGTCGGCCGGCCTCGATAAAGCGCAGGTCGTTGCGCATCATCCCGGTCAACAGCAGAACCATTGCCAGCAAACCGGCGACAAAGGCCGCAGATTGCGACAGGGTGCCAAAAGTTACCATGTTCATTCCTTCTCCTCTTCCATTTCGCTTTCATATTTGGACGGGCATTTGGCCAGCAGGGTCTCGGCGTGAAACGTATTGGCACTCTCCTCGTAGCGGCCCTCAAGAATCACCTCCACATCTTCCTTGAAGGCATCCGGTTTGACCCCGTTGTACCGCACCAGCATGGTTTTGTTCTCATCCACCATGTCCCGGACAGCAAAGGTAAGCAGCAGGTTCTGCTGATCATAGGAAATGGTGCCGTCGACCACGTTGCCGCTGATTCGCACTCCGCGCTGACGGGGCAGGGAAGCGTCGGTGAGCACTTCGGCCACGGTCTGGTAGTAGACCCCGGTGTCGGATATGGACTTCATGATGAGAAAGCCGACCCCGGCAAGGATAAACATCAGGGCCAGTACTGTTTTCCTTGAACTCTTTTTCATGGATATCTGAATTCCTCCATGGATGTTGTTTTTTTCCTGGTTCCAGTCCCTGACATAAACCATCCCCGGCCACCAGGTTCAGGCAGCGGCCGGGGATGAGGAGGAGAAGGAGTGGCGCCGGTCAAGGCAGCTGTTCAGCAGGGGATGTGGCAAGAGGTGTGCCATCGGGAGCGGGCAGAGCATATCAGGATCCGGACAAGGTCAAGGAGAAGCCTAGTCGCGCCGTCTGCCACGGTGTCGGAAATTCGGGAGGAGATCAAAAAAGGGGGTGGTTGTCCGGGAGCCGTGAACTCCGGGTTTGGTGAGATGAGACAGTTTGGGACAGGGGTGGGACAAAATGTCCCGGCCAGGCCCCTCGGGTGGTGGTGCTTCAGGGAGATTGCTGTCCGGATGGCGATCCTGGCCGGGAGACCCATTGCCTGGCAAGCTGATGGGTCAGGTGGAAGAGGGCTGCCAGTTCCTCCACGGAATCGAGGGTTCGCAGCCCCTGGCCACTGTTGTGAACCACCAGCCGGTTGCCCTGTACCTGGAGCACGATCCGGGCCCTGATTACGGCAGCCTGGGCAAGCAGCAACCGACGCACTTCCGGACAGAGCGCGTTAACCGCCCGGTCGGGATCCGCGGCAAAGACAACAAAGCGGTTGTCAAAGGAGCTCTCCCCGGTCAGCACCGGAGCAAACCCTCTGCTGCCGGGGACTGCGCGGGAAATCCCTGCTGCCAGCCGGTTTTCCACCTCGGTTATCACAAGGTCCGGGACTGCGAAAGGACGGTCCTGTTCGGCCAGGCAGATGGTGTAGAATCCACCGCTCGAGGTACTGGATATCTTCATCTGGTCAAAGAGATAGAAGCGACCGGACGGATCGGTGTGCAAGGCGGCCTGGACCACTGGATTTCTGGCCTCCCCGATACAGTTGAAGGAGCGGATTTTTGACCGCAGGTCATGGCGTCCATCGACCCTGGAGGCAAAAGTGAAACCATGCCGGTTGCAGAATGTTTCCAGGAGGACCGCCCGCTGTTGCTCATGGTCTGCTGATGCCCTGATAAGGGCGTAGATGAAGCAACCAATGAAGGCGAGCAGGCCAAGGCCGGCGATGAGAACAATGGGAGGGGGCATGAATCAGGCAGCAGCTCGCAGCAGGGAGCGGTGATGTTCAGGTGGTACTGGCCGCTGCCAGGGTCTGGCGGACCAGCAGGGTGATGCCCTCCCAGTCCCGGTCTGCCAGGAACTGGCCGGGCACGATCCAGGATCCGCCGACGCAGGTCACCGTTTCCAGGGCCAGGTAGTCAAGATAGTTCTCCCCAGTTATACCGCCGGTGGGGCAGAACCGGACACCGGGAAAGGGCCCGGCCAGGGCGCGGAGCATGGAGATGCCGCCGCTGGCTTCGGCAGGAAAGAACTTGAAGGTGTCATAGCCAAGTTCCAACCCCTGCATCAGTTCAGAGGCCGTGGCAATACCCGGGATGAGCGGTATCTCGCCCTGGCTCGCCGCCCTGAGCAGGGACGTGGACAGGCCGGGGCTGATGGCAAAACTTCCCCCGGCCGCGACTACCGCCTCCAGGTCGGCTGCCGAGGTGACGGTCCCGGCCCCGACCAGGGCCTCGGGAACCTCGCACCTGATGCGTTGTATGGCCTCCAGGGCCACGTCACTTCGAAGGGTGATCTCCAGGACCCGGATTCCGCCCCTGACCAGGGCTCGGGCAAGGTCCACGGCCCGCTCGAGCTCCTCGATCACCAGTACCGGGATTACCGGGCCATCTTCAAGGATTTTCCGGGGGGATAGATTCCAGTTCTGCATCGTGCACATGCCTCCTTTGCATGGGGTGGCGGTCAGTTGTCCTTGGGGAAGACCACATGGCAGCTTTCGTGGACATAAGTGAACAGGGAGGTTCCGCCCTCCTCGGCCCCGAGCAGGTCGCGGCGCAGGGGCGCGAATATCTGGCGGCCAAAGCCGTACCGGTGCGCCTCCAGGTTCGGAGTGGCGAATTCCCGTGCCTCGAGCTCCCGGTCGTCCACCAGCAGCTCGAGACGACTGTGGCGTGCATCCAGGCGGATGGGGTCGCCGTCCCGGACCTTGGCCAGCATCCCGCCACAGAAGGCCTCGGGCGTGCAGTGGATGGCAAAGGGCACCTTGCCCGAGGCGCCCGAGAGCCGTCCGTCGGTGACCAGGCCGACGGTGAAGCCGCGATCCATGATGATGGAGAGAAAGGTGATCAGTTTGTGCAGTTCCGGCATGCCGTTGGCCTGGGGGCCCTGGAAACGGACCACCGCCACCAGGTCCCGGTCCAGCCTGCCGGCGTGGAAGGCCTCTTCCAGCTCCTGCTGGCTGTCAAAAACCATGGCCGGGGCCTCGATCAGGGTGTTTTCTCCATCGGCCAGGGACGATATCTTCATGATCGCCCGGCCCAGGTTGCCGGAGAGCACCTTGATTCCACCTTTGTCGGCAAAGGGCCTGCTGGCTGTTGCCATGACCTCCGGATCAGAGGATTCCTCCGGCCCTTCCTCCCACACCAGGCGGCCGTCCCGAAGGACCGGACGTTTCAGGTACCTGGAGAGTCCGAAACCGGCCACGGTCTGGACGTCGTCATGGACCAGGCCGTTTGCCAGCAGTTCGCGGATCAGCAGGGCCATGCCCCCGGCCTGCTGGAAGGAGTTGATGTCACCGGGACCATTGGGATAGATCCGGACCAGCAGTGGCACCACTTCCGAGAGATCACCGAAGTCATCCCAGTTGATGCGGATCCCGGCGGCTCGGGCAATGGCCACCAGGTGCATGGTTTCGTTGGTGGAACCGCCGGTGGCCAGCAGACCCACCATGGCATTGACCACCGATTGTTCACAGATCACCCGGCCCAGGGGAATGTACTCCTCCCCCAGGTGTGTGATCTCGGTTGCCCGCCTGGCCGCGGCCCGGGTGAGCTGCTCGCGCAGGGGCGTGCCGGCGCCGACAAAGGAGGCTCCGGGCAGGTGCAGGCCGAGCATCTCCGCCATCAGCTGGTTGGAGTTGGCGGTCCCGTAAAAGGTGCAGGTCCCGGGGCTGTGATAGGCCGCAAGCTCGGCCGCAAGCATCTCTTTGCGGCTGATCCGACCCTGGGCATAGAGTTCGCGAACCCGGGCCTTTTCCCGGTTGGGCAGGCCGGGGGGCATGGGCCCGGCCGGGACCAAGATCATGGGCAGATGGCCGAACTGGAGCCCGCCCATGAGCAGGCCGGGCACAATCTTGTCACAGACCCCGAGCAGCAGGACGCCGTCAAAGACGTTATGAGACAGGCCGATCACCGTGGACAGCGCGATCACGTCCCGGCTCATCAGGCTCAGGTCCATGCCCGGTTCTCCCTGGGTGATGCCGTCGCACATGGCCGGCACCCCGCCGGCCACCTGGGCCACGCCCCCGGCTTCGGCCACTGCTTCCCTGATGATTTGGGGATAGCTGCCGTAAGGCTGGTGCGCAGAGAC
Source organism: Desulfolithobacter dissulfuricans (assembly GCF_025998535.1). NCBI lineage: Bacteria > Pseudomonadati > Thermodesulfobacteriota > Desulfobulbia > Desulfobulbales > Desulfobulbaceae > Desulfolithobacter > Desulfolithobacter dissulfuricans. The sequence continues at coordinate 1,293,784 of NZ_AP024233.1, forward strand.
CAGGTCATTGTAGGAGGTGATGATGCCGATGGCCGGTGCCTTCTCTTCAAGCAGGTCGCTGCACCAGGTATCCTTGCAGGCAGCGAGGTCATGGGCCAGGTTGCTGCAGGGCAGCCTGGCCCGGAACACGCCCTGGCCCCGGGCGGCCTCCATTCTCTGGAGGTAGGCCTCCCGGTTTTTCCTGCTGCGTTCGATGATACGGTTGGTTACCTGTACAACGGTCGGGTGCATGGTCTCTTCCGGATTATGGTGCCCAGCAGATGGTCACTGGAGTCAGGTTCTGTCTCAGGATGTAGCGGATGGGCATTTCACCGGCCGGTCCCTCGGCCAGGGCTTTTTCCAGGACGCGGTATTTTTCCTGGCCGGTGATATGGAGAAAGATCTGGTGCGAATCAAGAATGGTTGGCAAGGTCAGGGTCATGCGTTCGTGGGCGGCGGCCACCGGGGTTACAGCAATGCAGTGGCGCCCCGACAGCATATCTGTCGCTGCCGCCAGGGTATCGGCGCCGGGAAAGAGCGAGGCCGTGTGACCGTCGCTGCCCATTCCCAGGACCAGGACATCAAAGGGCCGGGGAACGAGGTTCTGGTGCTCTTCGCACCCGGTCTCGCCATCCCGGGCGCGCAGGGACTGGTTCTTCAGACCGATAAAGGTAGCCCGGGCCGCCCGGTCCCGGAGGAGATGGGTCCGGACCAGGTGTTCGTTGGAATCCGTACTGGTTGGCTCCACCCACCGTTCGTCCACCAGGGTGATCACCACCTGCTCCCAGGGAATATCCAGATGCGCCAACCGCTCAAACAGGGGAATGGGTGTGGAACCGCCGGAAACCGCCAGGCTGGCCCGGCCCCGGACTGTCGTGGCATCGGCGAGAAGATGGCCGATGCGGCTGGCCAGTTCGGCCGCCAGGGTGGCTGAATCGGGAAACTTCTCCACAGGATGTTGCATCGCCTTACCTTTCTTAAAGGATGTTTGGATGGGGTTACTCTTCCCACTCCCTGCCGTCCCGGGCCAGCAGCGCCACCGAGGCCACCGGGCCCCAGGAACCGGCCGGGTAGGGCTTGGGCGGTTCATTGCACTGGGCCCAGGCATCCTGGATGGAGTCGATCCAGCTCCAGGAGCGTTCCACCTCGTCGCGGTGGATGAAAAGGGCCTGGTTGCCGCGCATGATCTCCAGCAGGAGCCGCTCATAGGCATCGGTAATCCGCTCGCCGCTGAAGGCCTCGGAAAAGCTCAGGTCCAGCATGGTTCGCTGCAGCTCGATCCCTTCACCGATTCCCGGAACCTTGTTGAGCATCTCTATCTCCACGCCCTCGTCGGGCTGGAGGCGGATGATCAGCTTGTTGGGTGGCAGCTTGCGGTACGAATCGGAAAAGATGTTATGGGGCAGACGCTTGAAGTTGATGACCACCTCCGAGCGCTTGGTGGCCATGGCCTTGCCGGTACGCAGGTAAAAAGGTACATCGGCCCAGCGCCAGTTGTCGATATCAACCCGGATGGCGACAAAGGTCTCGGTGGTGGAATGGGGATTGCCGCCTTTCTCCTCCAGGTAGCCGGGAACCGGTTTACCCTTGATAAAACCGGGGCCGTACTGGCCGCGGACCACCTTGTCCTCCACGTTTTCCCGGGTGATCGGTCGCAGTGCCTTGAGCACCTTGAGCTTTTCGTTGCGCAGGCTGTCGCCGTTGAGGTCGACCGGCGGCTCCATGGCCACCAGGGTCAGGATCTGCATCAGATGATTCTGGACCATGTCCCGGAGCTGGCCGGCCTTGTCAAAATAGCCCCAGCGTCCCTCGATGCCTACCTGTTCGGCAACGGTGATCTGCACATGGTCGATGGTGTTGTGGTCCCAGTTGGTGGTGAAGATGGAGTTGGCAAAACGCAGGGCGAGAAGATTCATTACCGTTTCCTTACCCAGGTAATGGTCGATGCGGTACACCTGTTCCTCGGTAAAGACTTTTGCCACCGCGTCGTTGATCGCCCTGGAGGTGGCCAGGTCCCGGCCGATGGGTTTTTCCAGAACCACCCTGGTGGTCGGGGTAATGAGTCCGGCATGGTCCAGGCCGGTGCAGATGTTGCCATAGAGAAAAGGTGAAACGGAAAAATAGTTGATCAGAATCCGCTGCTCCTGGTCCACGACCTTGTCCAGCCTCCGGTACTCTTCCGGCCGGTCCAGATTGATCAGCACATACTGCATCCGCCCGAGCAGCCGGTTGACCACCTCGGAGTCAAGGGGTTCGCCGACAAAGGTCTCCAGGCTCCCCTGCATTCTTGCAATGAAGGCGTCCTGGCTGAGCTCGTGGCGGGCCACGCCGATGATCCGGGTTTTATCGTCAAGCAGCCGGGCCCGGTCCAGCTGGTAAAGGGCCGGGATCAGTTTGCGGCGGGAAAGGTCGCCAAGGACACCGAAAATGGTGAAATCGCAAGCCTCTTTGTGCCTGTTCATCATTCACCCCCCCCCATGCGGTATTCACCACCTTTATCCACTATTTTGAGTTGGTGACGAAAAAATAAATATTTTTCTGTGATCTGCCGTAATTCACCGTGAAAGCAACAACAGATCCATGTGCCTTTCAATGCACTGGCAGTGGAGGTTACCGTCCTTTGGCAGCCAGTCAGCCGCAAGCAGGTATACTATAAGGCAAGTACACGCTACAGGCCACCCCCATGTTCAGGAATCGGTCCGGTCGCATCGCCGCAGGCGGGAAACCGTCATATTCACCGGCTGCCAGCCGACCGGTTGTAATCCGTATGCATGGGCTGGCAGAGAGGGTATCTGGGGCAGGACCAGTATTTTTTTTCGCCACCATTGCCACTCCGGTGGATACGTATTAGTTTTTTCTGCTTGAGAAGGAGAACCTGAGTTGAACCAAGCCAGGGGCATGACCCCAGACGGACAGGAGCTTAGATGATCATGAAAGATGATGTATCCTGGAGCCGGACATTTTGTGGCACGCTCATCCTTATTCTCTTCATGCTCCTCTCTCTACTCACTCCGGCGACCGCCGGGGCGGCAAAACAGTACAAGGTCCTGGTGGTCATGAGTTATGAACAGGACTATCCCTGGGTTCAGGCCATCCGTCGGGGTATCGATCAGGTGCTGGCCGGGGACTGCGATATCCGGTACTTCTACCTGGATACCAAGAAAGACATTGCAGGTGGTCGGCGGAAGGCCAGGCAGGCCTATGAAGTCTACCGTCAGTGGCAACCCGACGGCGTGATTGCTGTTGATGATAATGCCCAGTCAATGTTTGTCGTGCCCTATCTGCTTGATAAGGTGAACACTCCGGTGATGTTTTGCGGGGTCAACGCCGATCCCCACCGGTACGGTTATCCCGGCCGCAATGTCTCCGGAATTCTCGAACGGCTCCATATCCGGGAATCCATCGTCTTTGCCGGCCAGCTTTCCAGGATCCAGACCGTGTGTTTTCTCATGAAGAAAAGTCCGGTGGCCGCCCTGGTAAGAAACCAGGTGGATCAGGAAAAGGAAACATATCCGGCAAAGAGCCTGGGCTTTTATCTGCCCGCCACCCTTGACGAGGCCCTGGTCACGGTGGATGACCTCAGGCGGCGCTGCGATCTTCTCTTTATTGAAACGCTGGAAGGGATCCCCGATGGAGACGGAAAGCCACTGACCAGTAAAGAGGTCATCCCGCTGGTCGTCAAGGCCTTTGGCGGCCCCACCGCCGGTACAGATCTGCATTCGGTGCGATACGGGGTGCTCTGCTCGGTGATCAAGAGCGGGGAAGAACAGGGGGAAACCGCCGCCACCAAACTGCTTCGGGCCATGACCGGAACCCCGGTCGCAGAAATTCCCATCACCAGAAACTATCGCGGAAAACGGGTGCTCAACGTGACCACCATGAAGAACCTGGGTATCAGGGCCAGGCCCATGCTCCTGCGTGGGACCCAGCTCGTCCGGATAGAGGAGTAGGGGAGAGAGACAGTGTCGGGTCGCCTGCGTCTTGCTGCCATGTCGATAACGTCCAGGATACGCCTGTTCAACCGGGTGATCGGCCTGGTGTTTCTGCTTATGGTGGTTGTCATGACCCTGTCGCTGGCCTATTCGCGCCAGGTCCTGGTGAACAGCGTGACCCGGAACATGGAAACCGTGATAAAAAACGCCCAGGTCGGCCGCGATCTTGCCAGCCTGCTCGCTGAAAGCAACCTGCTGTTCAACACCTTTTACGGCCGGAATGACTTTCTCAAGACCCAGGGCGATCAGCTGCTTGGTATGGGTGAAAAAATCGTCGCTCTCTCCACTGATCCGGAGCTCAACAGTTCTGTCCGTCATCTCGTGGAGCATCTCCGCTCCATCCTCTCCTGCGCCGCTGTTCTCAACAACCTGCTCCAGGAAAAAAACAGTCTGGAACAGGCTATCTTCAGCGAGCTCGATATGCTGGACGAGATCATTGCCGAACAGACCATTAACCAGATCTTCGCCGGCCAGGACACCTCGTTTACAGAGCAGCTCTCCGTCCAGATCCTGGACTATCGCTACAGCCTGCTCGATATAGGAAAAAAGTTCGCCGAACTGGCCACCGGTCATGGGGTACCAGAGGCGCAGAAAAAAGGTCTGCGCACCAGGCTCGACGACCTGGTTCTCAACCTGCAGATGATCGCGGTCTCGAACCGGGAAACCTCGGAACATGGCAGTCACCTTCTGGCCCAGGTGACAAAATATCGTGACCTGGTGGACCGCTATCAGAAGACCATGGAGGACTTCACTAATGAGATCCAAGCGTTCAACAGTGCCAGGGCGACGAGCCTGTCCCTGCTCAGGGATATGGATGCGGAGATCGCCAGCAGTACCCGGGTCACAGCGCAGAATATTACGGAGTTTTTCCTCGGTACCGGAGCCTCCCTGCTGGTGATCGCCCTGCTTGGGATGGCCGGCGTGATCGTGGCCACCTCCTGGTTTCTCCGCTCGACCATCAATGAGCCCATGGAGATGGTGAAGAAAACCCTCACCGCCTTCAGCCAGGGTGATCTCACGGCCCGCATCAGAATGCACCGCTCCGACGAGTGGAGTCTGATCGAAAAAATGCTCAACACCATGGCCGAAGAACTTCTCGCTTCCCGGCACGACCTGCAGCAGTCGGAAGAGAAGTACCGGGAAATATTCAATACTCCCAGTGATGCCATCCTCATCCATGATGCGCAGACCGGCGAGATTATCGATGTGAACCAGGCCATGCTGGAGATGTTTGGCTACTCCTACGAGGAGGCGCTGGCCCAGAACATCGGGACCCTCAGCGTTAACGAGCCGCCCTATACCTCGGAAGATGCCATTGAAAAGATTACCCGCACCATCGAGCATGGTCCCCAGCGCTTTGACTGGCGCTCCAGGAGGAAAAACGGGGAGCTGTTCTGGTCCGAGGTGGGACTCAAGTACAGAGAGTTTGGCGGCCGACGCTATGTGGTGGCAGTGGTCCGTGATATTACCGAACGCAAACAGGCCGAACAGCTTCTGGCCGCGGAAAGGGAACAGCTGGCCGTCACCCTGCGCTCCATCGGCGACGGAGTCATCACCACCGATACCCACGGGACCATAGTCTTTCTGAACAGGGTGGCCGAGCAACTTACCGGATGGTCCAATGACGAGGCCCGGGGCCGGCCGGTCTCCGAGGTGTTCAATATCATCAGTGAAAAAACCGGTGAGCCCTGTGAAAATCCCATCCAGCGGGTTCTGGAAACGGGCAAGATCATAGGTCTTGCCAATCATACGACCCTGATTGCCCGCGATGGTACCAGGCGGAGCATTGCCGACAGCGGGGCACCCATCCGTGACAGCGAGAGCCGGATCATTGGCGTGGTCCTGGTCTTTCGAGATGTCACCAATGAGCAGCGGATGGAAGAAGAGCTGCTCAAGGTGAAAAAGCTGGAATCCGTCGGCATTCTGGCCGCAGGGATCGCCCACGACTTCAACAATATCCTCGCCGCTATCCTGGGCAATATCGATCTGGCTGCCCGGCTGGTCTCAGGAGAGGAAAAGGCCACCCGGCTCCTGTCCGAGGCCAGAAAGGCCACCAGCCGCGCCGCCCGGCTGACCCAGCAGCTGCTGACCTTTGCCAAGGGTGGTGATCCGGTAAAGGAGACCGCAACACTGCCCCAGCTTATCCGCGAGGCGGCGGATTTTGTCCTCCATGGCAGCCAGGTTTACTGTGAGTACGATATTCCAGACGATCTCTGGCCGGTTTCCGTGGATGTGGGCCAGATAAGCCAGGTGATCCAGAACATCATCATCAATGCCCGCCATGCCATGCCCGAGGGCGGACGGATCGAGGTACGCTGTGCCAATGTGGAGGATGTGGGCGCCGCGACGCTTTTGAGTATTCACCGGGGAAAATTCGTCCAGATAACCATTAAGGATCACGGTGTGGGTATTCCCCGGGAAATCATCGACAAGATATTTGATCCCTACTATACGACCAAGCAGGAAGGAAGCGGCCTGGGACTGGCCATCTGTCACTCGATCATCACCAAGCATGATGGGTATATCCAGGTGCACTCGGAACCGGGCCAGGGTACGACTTTTCATGTTTATCTGCCGGCCTCCGAGCAGGTGGATCTGGAACGCGGGGATACTCTGGACATCACCCCGGCGACCACCGGGGCCCGGATCATGGTGATGGATGACGAGGAGATGCTGCGTAGCCTGGCTGCCTCCCAGCTGGCCCATCTCGGCCATGAAGCCATTCTGGTCCGTGATGGTGAAGAAGCGGTCCAGCGTTACCAGGAACTGCTCGACGCTGGCACCCCGGTGGATCTTATCATCATGGACCTGACCATCCCCGGCGGGATGGGCGGCCGGGAGGCCGTCCGCCGGATTCTTGACATCAATCCCAAGGCCCGGGTTATCGTGGCCAGCGGCTATTCAAACGATCCGGTCCTGGCGAACTGCCGCGAGTATGGTTTTATCGCCTCGGTGGCCAAGCCTTTTGATCTCGAGGAAATGCAAGCTGTTATCTCGGCGGTGCTCTGAAGAGTTTCCGGGAGTCCTTCACTGGCCGGGCACCTGCTGCTTTTTCAGTTTACGGAGGATGGTTTTCCGGTTGATCCCCAGCAGGGTGGCTGCTTTTTGCTTGTTTCCCCCGCACCTGTCCAGCACATGGCGGATATAGTGCTCTTCCACTTCGGCCAGCGGCCGGATGGGTTCCTTGCCGAAGAGGCCGGGTTCCCGGCAGGATTCCAGCATCTCTCCGGGCAGGTCCCGGAGGGAGATCACCCCGTCCTCGGCCAGGAAAACACACCGCTCGATCACGTTTTCAAGTTCGCGGATATTGCCCGGCCACGGGTAATCGAGGAAAAGACGCATGGCTTCCCTCGAAACCACGGCCTTGAGGCCGGCCTGTTCATGGCGGCTTAAAAAGGCATTGATCAGCAGGGGAATGTCTTCCCGGCGCTCCCGCAGAGGGGGCACCTCGATCTTGAAGATGTTGAGCCGGTAGTAGAGGTCTTCCCGGAACCTGCCTTGCCCCGCCTCCTTCCGCAGGTTTCTGTTGGTTGCGGCAATGACCCGGGCATCCACCGGTATGGATCGATTGGAGCCCACCGGCCGCACCTGTCGCTCCTGGAGGACCCGGAGGATTTTGGCCTGGACCGCCAGCGGCATCTCTCCGATCTCATCAAGGAGGATGGTCCCACCGGCCGCTTCCACGAAAAGTCCCTTCTTATCGGTTGTTGCGTCGGTAAAGGCCCCCCGGACATGACCAAACAGTTCGCTTTCCAGTAATCCTTCGGGAATGGCGGCGCAGTTCACCGCCACAAAGGGAGCCTCACTGCGAACCGATGCCCGGTGTATGGCCCGGGCAATGACCTCCTTGCCAGTACCGGTCTCGCCCTCGAGCAGGACTGTGCCGGCCGAGTCGGCGATCCGTTCGATGAAGTGAAAAAGTCGGAGCATGGCCGGACTCCTGCCCACCAGATCATGGAGCCGGCACCGGTCCCTGGTGATCTGTTCCAGCTCCTGGATCTTCTGGCGCATGGCCAGCTCGGCAGCCGCCCGGTTAACGGCGATGAGCAGCTGCTCCATCTTGAAGGGCTTGATGATATAGTCATACGCCCCCTGGTTTATCAGCCGTACAGCCTCGTCAATGTCGCCAAAGGCGGTGATCAGTATGATGAAGGGCTTGATCACATCCCGGGCGCTGATCTCGTCGAGCAGGGCCTCGCCGCCCATGACCGGCATCTTCAGGTCGGAAACTACAATGGGACAGGGTGTTTTCTGCAGGATGTCCAGGGCCTCCCGGCCGTTGGCAGCGGTGATGACCCCGTAGCCGCGTTCAGAGAGAACTTCGTCGATCAGCTGCCGCATGTCCCGGTCATCCTCGACTACCAGGATATCTGTTTTCGTGTAGTTGGCCATGAAGTCTGCGTCCCTGTCGCTGCTCCCGTTCTTACGCCTCAGCCCCGGCGGTGGTGGCCCGGTGCGGATTTGCCGGCAGGTGGATGATGAAACGGGCCCCCCTGCTCACTTCCCTGTCCAGGGTGATACGGCCCTGGTGCTCCTGGATGATACTGGCCACCATGTAGAGGCCAAGACCGGTTCCCTCGCCCACCTCCTTGGTGGTGAAAAAGGGATCGAAAATCCGTTCGGCCAGCTCTCCGGGAATACCCTCGCCCCAGTCCTCGTAGGTGAGGACCACCTCACCGGGTTTGGCCTGTTCCCTCCTGCTGGACACTTTGATGGTGCCGCCGTTTTTCATCGAGTGAAAGGAGTTGAGCATCAGGTTGACAAAGAGCTGCCGCAACCCATCGGCGTCAGCCATCAGGGTTTGGATTGCAAGTTCCAGCTCCAGTTCCACCGCCGGATGGTCTTTACGCTGCTTGAGCTGGCAGAGAGAAAAGGCCTCGGTGATGATCTTTTCCAGCTCCACCTGTTTGAACTCGGCGGTGGGTTTGCGGGAAAAGGCCAGCATCTGCTGGATGATCCTGGTGATCCGTTCGGCCTGGCGGATGATGACCTCGAGGTTTTCTGCCCTGGCCTCACTGTCACCGCTTTTCTTAAGGAGATATTCGGCCCGGCCGCTTATCACATTGAGCGGGGTTCCTATCTCATGGGCCAGGCCGCTGGCCAGCTGGCCGATGGAGGCCAGCTTGTCCCGGTGCCGCAATCCCCTTTCCAGGTTGATCTTTTCCTGGAAGAGCTGTTCCTTTCTGCGGTTCTGTCTTTCGATATTATGGGCCATGCGGTTGAATTCTTCAATGAGCTCGTCGAGTTCGGTAACCCCGCTCTTCTCGATTCGCAAGCCCAGATCGCCATGGCCCAGGTTCTTGGCCGCCTCCTTGAGGCGACCGATGGGCAGGGTGATGTTCCAGTGGCAGACCAGGTAGAGAACCAGGCCGAGCAGCAGGGCCGTCAGGACGATAAAGATGATGAACTTGCGGACCAGTCCGGCCAGGGTGTTGTTGATACTGTCCAGGGAGAGGAGGATCTCCACCCCGCCCTGGAGTTCACCGCGGCTGTTTTTGATGGGACTGATCACGGAAAAGTATTCGTGGCTGCCTTCAGTAATGATCTGCTCATTCCCGCCCCTGGAAAAATCCACCGGTGTGCGCTCTCGCTGAATGGCATGCCGGTTGACCCCATGTTCGAAGCTGAGATCGACCATCTGTCCCTGGCGATCGTATATGTTGATCAACAGATTGTTGACATCCCGATCGACCGGTACCACAGCGTGGATAAGCTCGCCAAGGCGCTGGTACTGGTCGGTGATATGATAGTATTTAAACGTCGTGGCCAGGGTCCTGGCCAGAGTTCGGGCGGTCATCTTGGCTTCGTCCATGAGATGCACCCGCTCGTCCCGCACGGATATGCATCCAAGGCCGATGGAGCTGAGGATAATCAGGGAGGAAATATAGAGAAAAAGCCTGGTTGATATTTTCATGCTGCCTGACGCCGGGTATCGGAAACGCGATATTTTCTGTTTTTTTCAGCCATTGTACTGAAAAGAAATCTTCCTGATACTGAAAGTTTCCTTTTTCAGCAAGTACCCGTGGAACTGCCCGGCGCCCGCGACAGAAAAATATCAAGGTTTTGGATTTTCTGATGATTCAGTAGAGGGAGCGTACCTCTTTCGGGGCAGGGCAGTTTTACTGACCATACTTCGGCACTGTCCAGCCCCAACAGACCATGAAAATCACCCCGGCAGCACCACGCCATGGGGCGATTTTCGGGTAATAAACAGGCTCTATCTGTCTTTGTCCTCGTGCCAGATGGACAGAGCTTCCTGGTACAGGCGGGACCGGGAAATGCCGAGATCGGTGGCAATGATCTTGACCGCATCCTTGAGCGAGGCGCCCCGGGTGTCCCGGTACCAGCGGAGCAGATCGGCTGTGTTTTCCGGCCTGTCCTCGGCGGTGATGGTGTCAGGTCGGATAATGAGCACCAGTTCTCCCCGGACCCGGCCGGGCAGAGAATCAAGGATCTCTTCCAGGCTGCCCTGCAGACACTCTTCGTGGAGCTTGGTCAGTTCGCGGAACAGGAGGGCCTGACGATTGCCAAGCATGGCCAGAGCGTCGGCGAGACACTCCTTTATCCGGTGTGGTGATTCATAGAAGATGAGCGTACAGGGCAGGGAGGCCAGCTGCTGGAACAACTTTTTCCGCACCGTTTTTTTTGCCGGTGGAAAACCACCGAAGTAAAAAGAGCTTTCCTCAAGTCCTGCCGCGGACAGGGCCGTGGTCAGGGCTGAGGGGCCCGGGACGGGAACCACTGTGATGCCGGAATCCCTGGCCAGTCGAACCAGGACGCTGCCGGGATCGGAGATCCCCGGGGTGCCGGCGTCCGAAACAATGGCAATATGCTGGCCCTGGCACAGTTTTTCCAGCAGGACCCTGGCCTTGTGCTGCTCCTTTTCCCGGTAATAGCTCGTCAAAGAGGTCTGGATGGAAAGATGATTGAGCAGTTTTCTGGTATGCCGGGTATCCTCGCTGGCGATCAGATCGACCTCGCGAAGCACCTGGATGGCCCGGCTGGATATGTCCTGGAGATTGCCTATGGGGGTGGCAACCACGTACAGGGTTCCCGGTTGGATTGATGTTGTCATGGAGTGGTGTTCCAGCCGCAGGATCAGTAATCCGGCCCTTCCCACATGGAGGAGTCGAACCGCACAACCCGGTTGCGTCCGGTTTCCTTGGCCCGGTACAGGGCCACGTCGGCGAATTTCACCGCCTCCCAGAAGGCCGAGGTATCATCGGGAAAGACGCTTATGCCCACACTGATGGTCTTGCGCAGAACAATGCCGCCGAAGCGGAACTGGTTCTCCTCCACCGTGGCCCGTATTTTCTCTGCTACCTTCACGCCGTCGTCGGGCTGGCAGTCTACCAGCAGGATGAGAAATTCCTCGCCACCGTAACGGATGACCAGATCCGAGCTGCGGACACAGTTCTGGAGAATATGGGCAATGCCGGTGAGCACCATGTCGCCGGCTTCGTGACCATGCTCGTCATTGACCTTTTTGAAATAGTCCATATCGCACATGAGGATGGCCAGGTGGGAATCCCGCCGGCGTATCCTGGCAATGAGCGGATTGATGTTGCCTTCAAGGAACCGGCGGTTGTACAGACCGGTCATGGTGTCGCGGATGGCCATCTGGTGCAGGTTTTCGGCCAGCTGCTTGGCGTGAAGCACCGGCAGGGCTTCGCGCAGATACTGCTGGGCCCGGTGCAGGCTGCGTTTGAGATAGGCCTCCCGTTCCGGGCTGTTGACAAAGGGAAAAAGAAACTGCACCACCCCGAGAACCTGGCCGCCGACCATCATCGGCACACAGGTATGGGTCATGATATCGGCCAGGGGAAAGACAGGGCAGATGCCGGGATAGCCGCTGGACATCACCACCTCGCCGGTGCGCTTGGCCCGGCAGGTGTTGGCCGCGCTCATCTGGCAGGTCTCGTCTTCCAGCTCGGGCGGCCAGCTGTAGACCGGCGTGATGGCCTCGCCGTTGTCACGGATTTCCCAGATGATGAAAGTGGAAAGCCCCAGTCGATCGCGGAAGACGTAGGCCAGACGCTTGTACACCTCATCGGCGGTCTCGTCGGCCTCGATGGTCCGCCGGAAGAGAGACACATTGCGGATGTCGGCAATCAGGCCGTTAACGGTCTTGGCGACAGTGCCGATCTCGTCATGGGAGATGATCGGGATTTCGGATACCGGGGAGCAATCATTGTTGTCCCCGGTGGATTTGCGCAGGGCCTCCAGCCGGGCCGTCATGTCGTGCAGCAGGCTGACCAGGGCCTGAACGCAGAGAAAGCTGGTGATGGTCAGGATGATCATGACCCCGGTGACCAGCAGGGCGCCGGTGAGCAGGTAGCTGTCAAAGGCGTTGACGATCTGACTGATTTCCGGGGAGTCAAACCGGTGGGAAATCCCTATGAGCTGTTTTTTCAGGTTGTTGACAAAGTAGAAGTTGTACAGACCGACAAGCAGAAATCCGAGGAGAAAACTGCTGAGGATCAGGATGAACTTACCATAGACCGAAAGGTCGAAAAAAGGCTGCCAGAGGCGCCGCCAGAGCGAAAGCTTACTTTCTTTGCCAGGGATGGTCATTTAGTCATGAAATAGTGAGAAAGGTTGTCGGTCAGCAGGTTCCAGTCAGATCAATTCCTATTATAGGAGCTGGAACAGATAATACAAGGGGGGATGCTTTTATTTCAAAAATGACGGATTAACCATTGGGTACAGCGGAAAAGGAAGGGGGCGGGGGGTCCTATGTTGTGGGATCTGCCAGGATGGTGCAGACGATCCGCCGGACGCGGCGCGGGCCGTCGAATTCGCAGAAAAATATATTCTGCCATTTGGAAAGGCCAAGCTCTCCTTCGATGACAGGGATAGTTTCCGAAGGGCCGACAAGTCCGGCTTTGAGATGGGCATCGCCGTTGCCATCCTGGTGGTCATGCTCCCACACACCCCGGGGGATGAGGTTGCCAAGGAGAGTCACCACGTCGTTTTGCACCGATTGGTCCCAGTTTTCCTGGATCATGATGGCACCGGTGGCACCCTGGGCGTAGACGGAAACCAGACCGTCATGTATGCCGGAAGCACGGATCGCCGCTTCGACCCGGGCGGTGATGTCCACCAGGGTTTCACGACGGTCCGTGCTGATCTCGATGATTTGCCGCATGGGACTGTGGGAACTCTCAGGCTGCTTTTTCTTTTTCAGCCTGGGCCTTGGCATAGGCGGAAGCTGCGCATTCATTCTTGCCCAGGTCCAGTTCCTCGGCCCGCTCGTCGTCCACCTGTTCGAGGTTGGCGTTGACCATCCGGATGGTTTTGTACTCTTCCGGCTGGGGCCGCATGTTCTCCTTGATGAAGGCGATAAAGTCGTCTTCGTTGTCGATGCTGTAGATGGCATCATTGCGCTTGATCACATCGCCGAGCGGCATGGCAAACTGCAGATCGTCGTTGGCCTCGTCCCAGCTGATGTAATGGCCGGGCAGAACAATCAGGCCGGGATCGAGCTCTTTAATCATGTTCATGGATTTGAAAAGCATCTTGGCCCAGGGTTCAGCCTGGCCGCCGAGGTCGGGCCGGCCCATGGATTCGATGAACACCGTGTCGCCGGAGATCAGGAACCGGTCGTCGATGATAAACGAGGTGGAACCAGGAGTGTGACCGGGAGTGAAAAGAACCCTGACCTCAGGGCCGCCACTGGAAAAGGTTTGTACCTCCCCGTCCTGCAGACTGATATAGTTGTTCTTGGAATCCTTGAAATCAGCGTCGTTGGCCAGGAACTCGGCCCCGGTCTGCTCGGCGATCATACGGCTGCCGGCGATATAGTCGGCCTGCAGATGGGTTTCAAAGGTTTTGATTACCTTGCAGTCATGCTCCCTGGCGAACTGGAGGTAGAAATCCACGTTCCTGGACGGGTCGAAAAACATGATCTCCCGGCCGGAGATCAGGCCGTAACTGCACGAGGCCTTGCCAGGGCGGATAAACTGGTACAGGACGTACGAGTCGTTTTCCTCCACCAGCTTTGGCACCAGTAAATTACCCCATGTCTTGATGCCACCGGCCAGGTATCCCACATCCTCAAAGCCATGCTTTTCGAGAATTTCAGCCACATATTTAGCTGAGCCCTCCTTGGCGCAGACGATCCTTACCGGTTTGTTCTTCGGGACCCTGGCCACGCTTTCATCCTCGATCTCCATGAAATCATAATAGGAGACATTGATCATGTCGAACGGGTAGGGGGCTTCGACGTGGAACCGGTTGAAATCCTTGTCGTTACGCACATCAAGGACGGTCATGTCCTTTCTGTCGACAAGCCATTCAAAGAGCTGGTTAGCGGTGTAGCTGAAAACTGTCATGGGTGTATCCTCCGAAATTTGCCGGCAACCGGCTGTATGTGTGAGACGGTTTATTGATAACAATAGTTCTTTGTAACAGCTGATAACAGGATATGGAAAATCCATATCCGTGTCCAGGAAAAAGGTGGAAATCAAAACAACGGAGAGAAAAAGGGAACGGCTCTATTCTGCGGGTAAAAGAGAGAGGCAGAAGGCAGGGCCGGATCCTGTACCTGTTGTGGTACCAGCTCAGGTCCCGGGAGTTCAGTATAAAATAATGGAAGGGTGCGGGAAGAAAAAAGAAAAAACCCGCTGACCACTGCGGGGTTGCGGGCTTCGTGAACATCCCTTAAAAGAGATGAATTGCTTGTTGGTGCCGGAGCGGGAGCCGATAAATTTTTTATATCATCCTGAGTTGTTGTTGTTTGTGTCGTATTGGAAAAAATGTTTTTTTCTGAAATACCCGCTTTTGTACCCGCTTTGTGCAGAGGTAACAGGTGTGCCCGGGGAAGTTGTATCCTGAATCTACAGTTCCGGGATTGCTTCATTGAAGATCTCCTCGTACACGTCCGGGTTGTGGTGCAGTACGGTTTCCCTGGCTTCTTCCTCGGAAACGATTTCAGCATGGTCGCGTTCACCTTGCCACTGGGTGCCGTGGCAGAGGTAATACCGACCATCTTTTGTCCGGCCAATACCGAGGTGGCGTCCTGGTGAACCGCATGTCCAGTTGCTGCCGTCCCAGTGGTCCAGGTTATCGGTGTACTTGACCATGCCGATCGCCTTGCCGTTTTCGTAGCATGTTACCTTGTAGTCGCTCATTGCCTACCTCCTTTTCTGTAAGGGGTTGATAAAAAGGTATCCATCTCTGTGGCCGGATACCTGACAGCCTTAATCGTCCTTTTCGGCCTGTAGGTCCTCGTCATCTTCCCACAGGAATTCAAGGTATCGATCGGATAAACTTTTATCCGCTATGAACAGAATCGCCTCTTCCTGCAGGACACTGGAAACATAAACCATGCCCGGGTCGTTTTCCTTATCAATGGCCTGCTGCAGCCAGGATCGCACCGCCTGGGCAGCCTCCTTTGTTTTTGGCTTCCGGTTCAGCTTGATGGCAAGCAGGGTTGACAGTATTTTGGGCAGGCTTACCGTGGTTCGCCTGGCACCGATCTTCACGTGATAGACTGGCATCTTTTTTTCCTCTCATGACGATCAGGCAGAGGCAGGCCGGATACTCTTCCGGTCATGCTGTGGTGTCCGGCCTGCGCTTCTACGATGTAGCACTGCACTGCTTTCTGGTTTTTGCATTTTTTGTGGTCCGGGAGACGTTAAGTTTCCTACCACTCTGTGGCTGGAAACTTTTGGCAACTTTTTGCCTGAAAAGTTTCCTGGTCAGTTTCCTGAAAGTTTCCTGTCGGGTTTCCTGTGGTTTTTCTTTTAAATCAGCATGTTATATTGGTAAGTTTCCTTATGGTTTCCTGCCGGGTTGACCAAAAGTTTCCTGGTTTCCTGTACTATAGGGAGGAAACAGGAAACTTTTGTCCATTTTTGCATGTTTTTTGGCTTCGGTTTCCAAGCCATGCTTCTGTCACGTTGTGGCATTTCAGGGTTGTTGATTTTTTATTTTTTTGATCAGCTTGGATGTGTATCCTTTGCTCAGGTTCAGCTCCTCGGCTATTTCCTTTTGCCGGTACCCCTGTTCCAGGAGCATGGCCACCTTGTCCAGGTTGCTTTCTTCCAGCGTCCTGGTCTGCCAGTGAAAAGCGCCGTCCGTGCTGGTCAGCCTGGCCTCGAATGGTTTGGCGTCCTCTCCGTGAATGCCCCGGTTCTTGCGGAAGTGGACCTCAAAGACAGCGCCCTGGTCGGGTGTGTAGTGGTTTGGCCTGACAAGCTGAATAACGGTATCCAGCACGTCTTCTTTCCGGCTGCTGCCTCTCTGCTGGCCTCCTTTACCGTCATGGTGCACCAGGAGCACTGATTTGCCCTGTCCACGCATGCGCAGCGCCCATTCCTGTACCGGAAGCCATGAGTCGCTTTTGTTCTCCAGGGTGGATCGGCAGACAGTGGAAATATTGTCCACGATAATGAGCTTGATATTTTCCGTCAGTACCGCGTCAACCTGGGCCTGCCCCTGTCGGGTGCCAAGATCCGGCATGCCCCCCTGCTGCAGATCCGGGGTGATGATCTGGAGGTTGTGCGCCCTGGTGATATCCATGGTGGCCAGGGTGTGCCGGAGACGTTCCTGGATGGTGACTGCCGGCATTTCTCCGTCAATAAACAGAACCCCCTGTGGTTCTTTGGCTTCCCAGCCAAGAAAGGAGGAACCGGTGGCAACGGCACAGGCTATGCCCAGGCTGACATGGGTCTTGCCGACGCCACGGTAAGCATGCAGCAGGCAAAGTCCCTGTTCCGGCAGCCAGGGATCGAGCAGGTTTTGCCTCGGTGGTAACTTCATGGCAAGCAGGTTATGGGCAGAAATGATATTTGCAGATGGTTCCCAGGCCGGCTCCCGGGCCATTTGCTTCCGGTCGTCCCCGGCAGGAGCCAGCGGTTCCCCGGTCTGGGCTGTGGCCCTGTCCATGGTCCTCTGACCATAGGTGCGGTTGCCGTGCCTGGTGTCCCATTTGGGCCGGTACAGGCCGGAGGCCCGGAAAATCCTGTCCATGGCCTGCTGGTCGTTCTTTGTCCAGAAAGCCAGAATAGAGCACAGGGCAAGGTCTGCCTCGCTCTGGCTGGCATATCCGGTCAGGTCCCCGTCAAAGAGCCTGGTGAACCGTTCGCCCTGTCTGCTATTGCGGATGCGCTGCAGCGCGGCCCTGTCTTCCTCCTGCAAACCTGCGGTGGTGGCCACATGGGTTTCCACAGGGGGTGCGTCATAGCGGGCAATCAGCCGGTCAAGCTGTTCCTGGCGCTCTGCGATCTCTTTCCGGTTGCCGTACACCTGGCCGGTAATGGTCAGGTACCATGCGCGATTGTAGATTTCAACGCCGCGCCGTTTGATGTTGGCCGGCACCTGCCCCCTGGTGATGATCCGCAGGCCGGTGCCGCTGGGGCTCAGTTCGGTGTAGCTGTCGATGAGGGCGAGTATTTCCCGGGCTTCTTTGCCTGTTTCCTGTTCGTTTATGCAGTGATCAAGATCGATGAAGGTGAACGGATCTTCGCCGGTGACACAGAATCCTATGCCGTCATAGCCGCCTTCCTCGTAGGCGGCCATGACCTCGGAAAATTCGCTCCAGTGTGCCGGGTTGGTCTTGTCTGCCCGTTTACCATTCGGCTGGTAGGGTGGCTTCGCCCAGCGGGATCCCTGGCGCTCGTAGCGCCAGAGAACCCATTGCGGAAAGGCCTTGACCATCTCCGGCACCCCGGCCTGCAGTACTGGCAGCGCCATGGGTCTGGTCATGGTCAGCCCTCCTGGCTGGTGTGAAAGTATTGCTCTATCCGTAAAGAAATCAGGCGGCAGGCCTGGAGAACCTCGCTCATGCCAAGGAAGTATGATCCATCGGGGAGCTGGCTCTCGTAACTCCCCATTGCCTGTGTACTGGTTTCCATAAAGGCCAGCACGTTGCTGAGTGTCGAGGATACAGTTTGCAGTTCATCGATGTTTGTGATTGGCCTGTCTGCGGAAATGGCGCTGACCAGGTCGGTTATTGCATCACTGCTTTTTTCCATATTCCCAGCGCTCTGGTACAGCAGGGCGTCATTGCTCTTTCTCTTTTCTTCCATGAACATTACGCCACCTCCTCTTCTTGTGCGCTGTCTCGCTTGGCCTCGATGGCCAGCAGGGTTCCCCTCGGAATGCCAGGGGTTGCGCCGGTTGCCACGATCAGCTCAAAATCGGCCACCTCCTTTTTCAGCATGGAGAAGAACTCAGCAATCCTTTCCCGGGCATGTTCAACAGTAACTTCACCAATCATGCCTGCTGTTCCGATCGGGCCGGTGTAGGTCTGGTCGTAGTCTGCCATCATCGTGAAAACAGCCTGGAGCGGAGCCAGGATTTCATCACAGACGTGCCATTCCATCTCCACCACCTTCACCTCGTCTTCGTGGATCGTCTTTCCGTCGATTGTCCATGTTCTCTTGGTCTCGGCCTGCATTACGCCACCTCCTCTTTCGTGCTGGTTTCCTGGTTCTGCTGCATGTTGTGTCTGCAGTCCTGCATTAGCTGGTTGCATGCAGCCCGCATGGTAACAGAGACCGCCTTGATGGCGTTGACGGTCTCCACAGGGAACTCTCTTACATGGTCAGGTGACGTGGTAAGGATGGCCAGGACGCCCAATGCCCTGTCGATGACACCTTCAACCGTCTCGATACGACAGGCCGTGTCTGCAGGCATGAGCTGGATTTCAGGGGTGTTGCGGTCTGGAAGAAAGGGAGCGGAGCGGTTGGTGGGGTTGGTGAATTCAGGCATCTTTGCACCTCATAAAAAATGGGAAGCTGGCCTACCATCACAAACAATGGCCGGGGCCTCACGGCTACCCGCAGCTTCCCATAGACAAATCAAAGCAGTGCAAATAAAAACAGCCGGATAACGGACGGCAAACCGGTTTGTGAAGTAGGCTCTTTCTTGATAGCCCACCAGGGCGGCCATGGTCAAGAGCTTTTTTCACAGGATGACCACAGGGGGTGGTGTGATCGCGCTTGGCAGGGTGGAAAGTCGCCTGTTTTCCTGATACAGAGGAAACAGGAAACTTTTTTCATATCTCTCTGTTTTATCGTTAATAATCTGGTTTCCTCGGCAGGAAACTTTCAGGAAACTCGCAGGAAACTTTTAATGGCCTCCGGGCTGGCGGCAGGCTTGATATTTTTTTATCCAGTGGCGGGAGTGGTATGGCTGGTACACCTGTGGATCGCGCGGCGGCCTGGCTCGGTGTGCGGAAAAAGAAAGGGCCCGGTAATATACCGGGCCCAGGGCGGGGTGAAATGAGGCTCGTATCTGGATCACCCCTGCTGCAATCACCATGATATGGTGTAGCTCAACATAACGAATAAGCCAATGATTTTTCCCTGGATGGCCACAGGGGTGGTGTGATTCCAGCGGGCAGGGTGAAAAGTTGCCTGTTCTCCTGATACAGAGGCAACCAGGCAACTTTTTGAATATCTCTCTGTTTTACTGTCGATAACCTGGTTGCCTTGTCAGGCAACTCGCAGGCAACTTTTTTGTAGCGCTCTGGCCAGCGCCACGGGCAGGATGGATAATTGTTTATCCGACAGTGAATCTTGTACCCCCTGTGGATGGTGTGGTGACCTGGTCATTACCAGTGGCTTTGCGTAATCACCCCGAAAGAATCACTGATTTGCCCTGTTCTCGCGCCTGGTCTGTCTGACCATGTACCGGAGGCCGTAAACCCGGCTTCGGCCTCTTGTGGCGTCAAAATACAGCATATCTCGCGGCCTGCTGGTTACTGGTGATGCTCTCCGCACTGTACCGGCTCCCTGGTGGCAGCCGGGCAGTAGTACGCTCCCATGTGCTCTGGATCCCGGTGATATCCCATCTTCATGGGGCACACTGTTTCCGGTTCTTTATCAGCCTGCCATGCACGGCCAGTGGCCACAGGATGACCACAGGGGTGGTGTGATCGCGGCGGGCTGGGTAAAAAGTCGCCTGTTTTCCTGATACAGAGGAAACAGGAAACTTTTTTCATATCTCTCTGTTTTATCGTTAATAATCTGATTTCCTCGGCAGGAAACTTTCAGGAAACTCGGAGGAAACTTTTAATGGCCTCCGGGCTGGCGGTAGGCTTGATATTTTTTTTATCCAGTGGCGGGAGTGGTATGGCTGGTACACCTGTGGATCGCGTGGTGGTCTGGCTCGGTGTGCGGAAAAAGAAAGGGCCCGGCACATTGCCAGGCCCTTGGTTCAAGCTTTAGAAGCAAAGGATATCCACTTGAACCTCATCACAAAAATTTTAATAATAAAACCAACGGTAAGGGTCAAGCGCTTTTCAGGAAACCGACCACGGTGGTGGCTTGATCGCCCAGGGCAGGGTGAAAAGTCGCCTGTCTCTTTCAGAAACCTAAAGGAAACTTTTCCGGGTAAGGAAAGGCTGCCGGTACCTGGGGCCCGGGAAGAGGGTAAACTTTTATCAAACAGTGAATGTGCTCTGGTGATCCCACCTGTGGATGGTGCGATAACCTGGTGGGCTGCGGAAAAAGAAAAGGCCGGACAGGTGTCCTGGTATGGTCTGCTACCTTGGGCAGATCGATGGAGCGTCCAGGCCTTCCACAAATATAAATTGTTCCCAGTGTTGTTTCAGCCGGCCAATATACAGTTCGTATGTATGGCTGGTACTTCTCTTGTGACAGTCATTCAGTTTTTTTATCCATTTCTCATTGGAACAAAGAGCTTCCCAGGAAATACCAATGCCATGAAAGTTAAGGTAAATCTCGACCATAAAACGCCCGATCCTGCCATTGGCATCATAAAACGGATGAATCATGACAAACTGCTGGTAAAATTTTACCGCATTATAGACAGCGTGTTCATGATCCACAATGAGGCGGGAGCAGGCATCCCGGATCAGGTGTTTAATTTTGCCCGGTGGAGCTCCTGCGAATTTCTGGCCCTGGCCAAAAAATACCGCTCCCTGCCCAGGGTCGGATTCAAGGCGGTACCTGTCTGCATTGGACAAGATGTCTTTGAAAAGATAGGTATGTAACGCAAGGGGAAGCCTGGAGAAAAAGGAAGGGAATTCCAGGTCATCCAGTGACTCAAGAATTTTTACAAAGGCCTCTGTGTTAAGTTTGTCATATCTGGCGTGAACAATGGATAGAGCAGTGTGGACCGGTATGGTGGTGTTTACGGGAAAGTCGCGCTGCAGGCAGCGAAAATGGTCTTTATCGTGACTGTCGTAATCGTGATTCACTCAGGCAGTGACACTGAGGCCATCCAGCAGGTTTTTGAAATCAATCGCGGCCGCATTTGCCAGCTTCTTGAACTCCTCATAAGAGGAGTACACTGCAAAGGATTCTGCCTCGTTTTTGTCCATATCCAGCGTGAATGAATGCCATGTATTTGACTGCAGGACGTAAAAAGGCTTACCGGGGTAGTCTTGTGTAAAATTTTTTGCAAATGGCTTCTGGCTGTAATATGCAACAATCGCTTCGTCCGTAATAACGGCATTGTCCGGCGTTTCCTTCCACGGCTTCTCGCTGTGGGTCATGGCACTCAGCGCGAATGCGGAATAATCGGCGTAGTTATCCAGGATAAACTGCAAAAGTTTCTCTTTGGGCTGGTCAATGTTTACTGCGATCCCTTTGGATGGGATCGGATCAGCGCCATATTTTTTAAAGGCTGTGTAAATGGCCTGATTTACCGGACCGTAAGCCCATTTAACAAACTGTGCCTTGATAAAAGGCTCGCCGGCAACCAGAGACCACACCTTTGCATAGTACGCCAATTTCTGTAACTTCATTGGCGTGATATGTTTGTCTGGATATGTTGCCAGGATGAATTTTGCCAGTTCCAACGGATTCATTTGTCTTGCCTCTCTCAACGCTCAATGCACAGGCCTGCTGGTTTGCTCTTGCAGCTCATCGGAATAAAGATCCACGACCCCCCTCAGATCGTCCCCTACCTGTTGCCAGATGGCAAGTATACGCTCTTCATCTGTTTCCCGAGGCACGAAGCGGGAAAAGTCGCTGACCTTGCGTGTCGGCATTATGCGAAGGACACTTCCAAGGCCGTTCAATATGTTCCGCATTGATGTCTTCATATCATTACCATAAGGGATGTTCAACGGTTATTCAAGCCACTGTATGTTGTATCGCCGGCGCGTCCGTGATAATTGCAGGCGGCTGCCGGGTTTCATGCCCCGGCTGAGGTGCTGTCGGTGGTGATGGCCACAGGATGACCACAGGGGGGTTGTGTTCGCAGCGGGCAGGGTGAAAAGGCGCCTGTTCTCCTGATACAGAGGCAACCAGGCAACTTTTTTCATATCTCTCTGTTCTACTGTTGATAATCTGGTTGCCTCGGCAGGCAACTCGCAGGCAACTTTTTTGTAGTGCCCTGGCCAACGCCACGGGCAGGATGGATAATTATTTATCCGGCAGCGGGTCTTGTACCCCTGTGGATGGTGTGGTGACCCGGCCATTGTCGGCAGACTTGCGTCACCATCCCCAAAGAAGCGCTGATTTGCCCTGTTCCTGCGCCTGGTCTGTCTGACCATGTACCGGAAACCGTAAACCCGGCTTCGGCCTCTTGTGGCGTCAAAATACAGCATATCCCACGGCCTGCTGGTTACTGGTGATGGCCAGTGGGCTGGCTGCCACTGTCGTCTCTGCTTTGCCTGTTTCTGCTGATAGTCTGCAGCTCCCGGTACTTCCGGTACATTTCCGGGCGGAACAAGGCCACCAGCAGGAGCTTGCAGCCGTGGATATACGATTCATCCGGCCAGTCATTGGGGCAGGACCGCTGGTCTGCCTGATGGTGCCTGCTGGAGTTCCGTGGTTCTTCAATAGGCATGGTTGGTATATCCTGTCTGTTCCAGTGCGATGAGCGGTAATCGGGAGGGACAACCGTGCCGGCTGCCCCTGCAAACGTGCAGTGTATTGATTCCGGGTTATCCTGCGATCAATACTCTTGTTTCAGCGGCGGCAGACCTGCTGCCCTGTAGCCACCACCGGAAAGTGATGTAAATATGTCTGAGGGGCCTGCGTTTCCGTTATTGCCGTCTACTCCGGCCTGTCCTGCTGCTCCGTTTGACCCTCGCATGGATGCCGTCATGAACACGTCTGTAAAGAGCTCGAACCGCTCAATGTCTATCTTGGGCAGGAGAGGGCGCAGTACGATGGTGGTGAGTACGTTTCTGTGGGCAATATTCTGTTCAGAACAGGCAATGTGGAAAGCCTCTTGGTACGCTGACAGCATCTGGTACAGTTCGTCCACTTTTTCATCGATTTCCTTCTGCCACCTGGTAGTAAGAGGTTTCAGCGCACTTGTGACGGCAATGGGCAGTGATTTTTTCTTGTCGTCGATTCTCCATTTCAAGTCACTTCGCTCCTCTAGCCGTACCTGCACGAGCTCGATGCCCTCGGTGATCGCTTCCAGTTCAGCAGTGAGATCCTTGAGCCTGGCCATGTCGCTTTCAGTGTCATGTTCCCCGAAGTTTTTCCTCAATATCTCGATCTCGGTTTTGATCTGCTCCTTTTCTGCCTGAAAGTATGTCAGATCGGATTGCAGGCGCTTTTTCTGCTCAAGGGCTGATGTCAGCTCTTCCGACACCTTGCAGATCTGGGGATCTTTCTTCATGGTGTCCAGCATTTCATCTGCCAGCTTATCTGCTGTTAAGGTTGTGGTGGTTTTCTTTTCTTTTGCCATGGGTAAACTCCTTTTCGTTACAGAGTGATATGATTGATCTTCCCGAGCGCTGTACGGCATTTCAGATCACGAGCATGTCTGTAAAGCGCTCAAAGCGTCTGATTTCCTTTATCTTGGGCATAATGGGACGCAGCGCCATAGTGCCGAACATATCACTGGGAACGATGTCCTGTTTCTTGCACACAATACGGGCAGCGTCCTGATATATGGTCAGCATCTGCAGCAGCTCATCAACCTTTCTGTCCACATCCTCCTGCCATTTGGCCGCAACAGGCGCAAGCTCCAGGTTAACGATAACCGGGATGTGGTTCGTCTGGTCCACGATGGCGCGGGCCAGCTTCCCGGTATCTTTCAGTTGCTGCCCCAGCAACTCGATGCTTTCAGCGACTGCCTGCCGCTCGATGGTCAGGCTTTTCAGTTTCTTCATATCGCTGATGGAGTCCTCTGCGCCGAAGTTTTTCTTGAGATTTTTAATCTCCTGTTCCAGGTCCTCTTCTCTCGCCATGAGGTTCTCCATGTCCGATTCAAGGCGTTCTTTCTTCTCGATGGCTTCAGTAAGGATCCTTGCCGCCTTTCTCACGTCCAGGCTCTCTTCCAGGATGTCCAGTACGTCATCGGCCAGATCACGAGGGTTTACACTTGTGCTTGCGGGCTCTTTTGTTTTTGCCATGATGATGGTCTCCGTTTCTTTGTTGTGATTATTAGTGCAACCAGTTGTTTTCCTTGCTTTTCTCTCAATATTATTTCTTCATGACTTCCTCCATTGTCACATCCATGCTTGTCTATGCCGGCAGGTTGACTGTCCGCTGGCATAGCAACGTGGATAATATTTTATCCATTGATATTAACCAGTAATTGTTTTGCCGAGTGCACATGTTGCGCATATTGCTGAAGATCGGTTGCGTTTCCGTACGTCATTTTTTTGACAGTTATGAATGGTAATTTGTATGTCTGCTTGTAGCTGCACCGTCGCTAAGGCCTTTCCCTTGCTTAACATGAGGCGTTTGCTTATATGCACCCCCGACCCCGTGTGATAAATTTTTTCGGTACAGATAAAGAAAATAATGTGCTGCTGAGGCTGATTTGGGCACGGGTCCTTCCCGGGTCTCGACGTGAGACGGTTTGGCCCAGCTCGACATTTCCGCATGGAGGTTGTCCTGAAAACGGTGGACATCTGGACAATAAGCATGTCTCTGTAAAAAATTGAGTGTTTTTAGGTAGTAAAAATGCAACTTTTGTGTTGCATGGGTGTTTTGTGTGCCACATGGTGGCCTTTATGGCGTTTGTTGGACTCATGATTTCATTTTTTTGATGTGTCAGGTTTTTGACGATTTTTTTTCTGTCGCTGGGTAGGTTCGTTGCACAATTTGCCTTCCTGATGAAGGGAAACTGAAGGTGAGCTCTCCCTGGACACCAAGGGCTATGGTCAGATTTTTTTTACTCCACACTGACAGCCAGGCGACTCCCCAGCGGCCGACTGGCCAGGCTGTTTTGTCGCGCCTGAACAGCTCGGGTCTGGTCCAGCCGGCTGCCAGCAGCTCCGGCAGGTGCTCCATGAGCCAGGGAAATGCTGCGTGGAAGCACCTGCGTGCTTCCCCCTCCAAGCGTTGTCTCCGGGGCTGGACAGCCTCCCCCTGGAGGTCCTGCCTGCCCTGGTTACCTTCAAGGCGCTGCTCCCTGGTTTTTCGGTCTGTTTCTTTGTTACCGGTGAACAGCTTGACACCGCAGTGCTCACCGCCACAGTGCCAGCCATCGGTTACGCTGCCATCCGGGAACTGGAAACCGTCCATTTTCTTCTTGTAGGTGGTGGATCCACAACCACCGCAGGGTAGCCCCTGCACGCTCTCCGCTTCCTGCCCCCCCCTGTGGCCAAGAGCAATTACCAGGCGTCCAGGAATGCCTGGCTGGCAGGTGGTACAGTAAAAGCCGCCGTTCCTGCCGTAGGTGAACTCACGGCCCCCGCAGATCGGGCAGGGCTTCAGGAACTTGAGCTTTTCCGGCTTGGCAGCCTTCCTGGGCCGGTGGTGCCTGGTTTTCTGGGTCCCTGGTTGCCGGCTGTGTCTGTTGGCTACCCTGGGCGGTGATGTTGACCCGGTTTGGGCTGGTGGTGTCACCGGCTCCTGGGCCTGGTCATGATCATTTTCGATGAAATCAAAGAGACTCATAGGTGTGCTCACTGGTGAAATGGTGACAGTGCGGTGACAGCCGTGGTGACAGCAAAAACGCTTTCTATCTACCTGAATTTGCGCAACTGGTGACACCGTGCACACTGGTGACACCAAATTTATGCCATATAACTTTAAAAACAGGAGAATCTGAAAACGCTCTATAATAGTGAAGAAGGGGTGTCCACACTGTCCCCATTGTCACCTTTTAATAATATTATATATATAACTATATAATATTATTATATATAATATAAGCAAACATGCTTACCCCCTTGTTTTTACAGGTGTCACCAAATCGGTTGAAAAATGACGGTGGTGACAGGGCTCGAAAGTGTTTTCTGGCATTAATCGAACTTATTGGCGTCAAAAACCCATGCTCTTCTTTGTTTGGGGCGTCCTGAATTATCCATCTCCGGATCGTTGGGAAAGCGGAAGCGTTTTGAATTTTCGATATAAGCGGGATGCTGCATGAGGGCGCGGGTTAAATGACTACTGACAAGTAACTGAATTCCCTTGTTCCGTATCAACTGCTCGATGCCGGGCAGGTTGATGTAGATCAGCCTTTTTTTTGGGTCCAGGTGCAGGCAGGCCGCGGCTTTTTCCTTGTCCAGGAGGTCTATGGTCTCGAAAAAATGATCAGCCAGGCTATATTCACGGGCAGCGGAAGTTCGGCACTTCTCATGAGCGGTGGACAGCATGAAGCTGGTCAGATTGTATTTGATTCCATGGACCCGGCAAAAAAGTCGGTGGAAAGCGAGTATCAAGGCGTGATTCTCCAGGATGCGCCGGTTATCCATGGGACAGAGATCGTTGATAGCCTTCTGGTATTCCTTGATCCAGCCTTCCTCGAAAACCTGGCGCTTCTGCAGGGTCAGCACCAGGACGCGGGCCAGCTCGGGTAAGGGGATCTTGACAAGCTCTTCATAGGCTGCCCTGGTCTGCTCGGTCAGGTCTGTATGATCGAACTGCAGGGAGATGACGCGCTGCTTCTCGGCCTTTTGATTGAAGGGCTCCGTGTTCTGAACAAAAAGCAAGCTCCCCTGGAAAGGGCTCTCTGACACGCGATTGTCGTTACTGAAGGCTGCCTTTAGCTGCAGGGGCCCGGAGTTGTACCCGGTGAGAAGAATAGAGTAGTCAAATGCCTTCTCGTTCCTCTGGTTATCTTCCAGCAGGGCGGTGAACAGGCCGGACACCCGCGAAATGGACCGGGCCAGGGCCTTTTTCGTGTTGAGCTGGCTAAGGGGGATTCCTTCCCCATCCACGCCCTGCATGGCGTTCAGTACGACGGTGAGGGCGCTCTTGCCGCTGGCCGGGTCGCCATGGAAGGACAGGAAGGGGAAAAAGTTCACCCTTTCTTTGACCTGGTTCACAAACCAGGCCGCCGCCATCCAGGCCAGGGCTGCAGCCCCATTGTCTCCCCAGGCTGAAGTGACAAGCTTGTGGATGTCCCGGACTTCAAGACCGGTTTCAGCGGGCTTGATGGCCTTTTCTGCGGCATGGGCCGGAGGTGTGGCAAAATCGCGAAAGCTGATTTTGTACAGGCCGCGTTTGTCCGGGAAGAGGAGCTTGCCGGCAGGATCGATGGCGAAATAACGGTAAACGTACCAGCCATTTTCCCGCTGATAGCCTGTCAAGGAGTACTGAAGCACCTCGGGGCCTTGCTGGAGGTGATGGTTGTCGCGATGGCGGTTGCCGCGTTGGCATTGGCTTCGAAGGCGACCTTGGCTCTTGTAAGGAAGAATTCCTTGAGGCCCCTCGGGGTGGCCAGGTCGCGCCCTGAGGCCGCTGTTTGGACAGGGCGGGATCCTTTGGGTTGGATCTCCAGGTGGTAGCGGTACTCTGGATTTTCCGGGTTGGACGTGTCCTTGCGATAGGAAACAACCTTCAGGGTAAACCTGCCGCATCGCTCTACAACGAGCCTGGCCTCGTCTCCACGTTTCTTTAAGAACGCAAAGTGGGTGCAACCATCGTGCACGAATATCCCCGGTGGATAGCCAAAGAACCCATGATAGATGGTGGCATACTCATGAGCCGAGCCGGCCAGGGCAAGCTGAGCATTGACCAGAAATCGCGGCAGGCTCTCCGAGAACCGCTTTTTCACATCTTCGGCTGGGCCGGAACAAAGAAGGTCGTTCCAATCCATACCCCTATCCGGCATGATGGGCTGCATGTCAGGATAAATATCTATCCATTTTTTGGTGGCCCTGGCTCCGGCCAAATCGTTATCAAAGGCTGGAACCAGCTTTTTGAAACGCGCAAGATCCAGTTTTTTCGGGTCCTGGCCGGCGGCAAGAACAGCGATGGCCTGGTGGCCAATCTCGACGAGGCTTAAGGCGTCAATAATTCCCTCGACAACATAGGTTGGGCTATACGGGTCGTACTCGATCCCTGGATGTTGCCAGAAAATGCCGCTGGTCGAGCCACTGTTGTGGGTTTTTCCCACTCCGGATGGCGGCGAGAGAAGGCGGCCGTTGGCAACGGTTTTCCCTTTCTCGTCTTTGCCGATCGGGAACATAACAGCGCCGGTGCCCGAATTCCTTACGTTCTTCTGGTAATAAAATTTCAGGCCTTTGAGCGCCTGCCTGATTCCTCTCGACTCAAGGTATGCTCTGGCCGGCCGCTGGGGATCCTGCCTGGTCGGCTTAAAGTGCTTCTCGATGTCTTTTCGGATATCCAGCAGATCGAGAGTCTTAGTCCTGGCGCCACAATGATTTAGGCGATTGCAGTTGATGCTATAGGGGGCAGATAGATAGGCCCATCCGACCCCGACGAAGCCACAGACCGAACAAGTAAGCCCTTGAATTGTGTTCCCGCTTATTCTCGTCTTCGGTGTCCAATACTCGGACTGTTTGAGCTCGGACAAGGTTATATCAGGCAAGTCCATCATTGGCCTCCCTCTTCCCGATGATCTTCGGTGGCCACTGGGTGCCGGTATAATTTTCAAGCTGAGTGTAGAGTTCGAGCCAGTCCGCGCCAGGGTGTTCTTTCTCTGCCTGCTCGCGGAGCATGCTCACCAGGAGGCTGACAGCATTTGCGGCCTTTTGAGCCTGGGCCGACAGATCTTCAAGGTCATGGTTATAGACCGCACGAATGTGGCAAGCGTGATGTGTAAGCAAGAGGCAGAGCAAGGGCAGGTCATGAGCTGCTTGAGAGTGTCTATCTTCCCCGAGTGTCAGTTGGTTATCTTTCATGAAGTTTCTCCATGCAGTATGGATGGATTATCGAGAGAATTTTGCTGAGGTCCTGAATTGTCCGAAGCAGGGTATCTGCGGCAGACACAGCCTTGCTCCCTGCGCCGTATGAGTCCAGCAGGTCGATTTGCAGTAGAACAACTCTCTGTTGCCAGTGGTCAAGGGCGATAACCAGGGCTTGGGCCTCGGCCTGGGTCAAACCGGTCTTCCTTTTTGTCCCGGCCATTTTTCTTCTTTCCTGGATATGCTGAAACTCTCTGGCCAACATCCCGGGAACACCCACCAGGAGTTCCGGGCAGGAAAAGTCAGGCTGCCCACTCCTGAAATAGAGTTTCCCGGCCCGGTCACGATCGTTCTGAAAGTCCGTCATGGCCTGGTTTTCGAGGATCTCTCGCAACGCCAGCACGGCCCGCTGAACTTTTGTTGTCATCAGGCAAAGCTTGTTCTTTCGAGGGTACCCCCGGTGGATGGCGTCGGATACCATCAGGCTCTGGTTGTACAACACCTGAAGCCCATGCCCGGCTCGATCATGCTGTTTCCAGGTAAAGCACTTCATTCAGCAGCCTCCTTTGCGCTCCTGGCTGCGGTTACTCGGGGGCGGCTCTCGATCCAGGTTTCAAGCTCGTCGGATCTCCAGGCCACCGATCTCTTGGACAAGCGAACAGGCTCTGGAAAGGTGCCTTCATGAATTCCCTGATAAATAGCTGATTTCTTCAGAGCAGTGATTCGTTCAACGTCCTTGATCTTGAGTAGGGTTACAGCAGTCATTCTTTTCTTCTCCGTAAAAGCTGAATTTGGCTTGATAGGCTCCGGAGCGCTCCGTGTTTGTTGCTGTCATTAT
Source organism: Desulfolithobacter dissulfuricans (assembly GCF_025998535.1). Taxonomy (NCBI): domain Bacteria; kingdom Pseudomonadati; phylum Thermodesulfobacteriota; class Desulfobulbia; order Desulfobulbales; family Desulfobulbaceae; genus Desulfolithobacter; species Desulfolithobacter dissulfuricans. The sequence goes on from NZ_AP024233.1 coordinate 1,323,581, forward strand.
TTGCCGCCGTTCAAACAAAAAAAAGGCGCAGTTTCAGTATTCATGAAACTGCGCCTTGTAAAGACTACTTTTATTGTAATTCTAAGTGGTTATCTGCTGAATAATTTTTCTGTTAATTGCGTTGAACCTGCTAAAATTGCGTAAAAGACATCACTTTCCCTTCATTTCGCCGGGCAATTGTTTATGGGTTTCCCTCCCAATTACGCCTGGTAGCCCGCGATCCACTGCCATCTTTTCAAGCTTGTCCCGGCTATATTTCTCCCATTCTACTTGTCCGTTCTCGCCCACTTTTGCTGCCTCCATCATTATTAAAATGCAAAATTTTAATGCTTCTGGAATTTTTTTTCTTAAGTTGTTCAGTGACTTTTTTTCACCTTTGGTTAAGTCACCGTCAGCTATGCAGTCAAAAACATCACCAAGGGAATCAAGTTTCTCTTTCTTTTCGTTATCTTCCTTGTTCGCAGCCAAATATTTTTCAAGGTCTTCTTTTTTGATATGGAGTCCTTTTGATACTGTGAAACGATATTTTAAAATCCCAAGAACATCTTTTTTTTGGGGGAACGGCTCTTCTGGGTGAGGCAGGTATTCCAGATCCTTTGGCGGTATGCACTTCCACTCGCCATGCCATTGAGCATATAGTTTAAGGTTCCCCTGTATCGCTTCTGCAATTATGATGTCTCTTGATATTTGATGAGTTTCCATCAGATTTTTGATCGGTATAAAATTTATACTGTATTTCATGTAACCTCCCTCTCGGGTTACCTCTGAAAAAGAATCAAGCGCGGAAGGCTGCCAGAGGGGAACAGCTTTTCGGAGTTGATGATCAGTCAGCTCCTATCCGCGCTCGAACTGGATGTCTGGTTACGTGCCGGCAGCCGTCCTGTTGATCGGGATGACCTCGGCCCCGGCTTCAAGGTAGTCCAGGTGGTCGGCCCACCACTGCATCATTTCTTTGCGTTGCTCGAGGTATTCGCTCCTGTGGTAGGCGGCCCGCACCTGGTTGCGTTCCCGGTGCGCAAGCTGCCGCTCGATGGCGTCAGGGTTGAACCCTGCTTCGTTGGCGATAGTGCTGAAAACCGCCCGGAAACCATGCACGGTGGCCTTGCCCTGGTACCCCAGGCGGTGCATGGCATAAAGCATGGTGTTGCTGGATAGTTTTTTGCTGTCCTGCCTGATGCCCGGAAAGACATAGCCGGTGTACCCGAACAGCTTGCCGGCCCGCTCCAGGATCGCCACCGCCTGTTTGGAAAGCGGAACGATATGGGGAACACTCATTTTCATACGTTCGGCAGGTATTCGCCAGACTGCCCCGTCAAGGTCGATTTCATCCCAGGTGGCCCCGCGGACCTCTCCGCTTCTGGCTGCGGTCAGAATGGTGAACTTCAGGGCAAGCCTGGTGGTTACGTGGAGTTTGGATGTGGTCAGCTTCCGCAGGAATTCAGGCAGATCCCTTGCATCGAGGGCGGGCATGTGAGTGACCTTCCTGGTTTTGAGTACCCCTTTCATGTCTGCTGCCGGGTTGTAGGTGGCCCGGCCAGTCTGGACCGCATACCGGAAGACCGCATTCATCCTCTGTAAAACCTTGCGGGCAATCTCCAGGGATCCGCGATTTTCGATAGTTCGGATAACCTGAAGCACCATGGGCGGGGTTATGGTGTCTATCCGGTGGTGCCCCAGGGCAGGGAAGGCGTCATGGGCAAGGGACGAGCGGACCGCCATGGCGTGTTCCCTGCTCCATCGGTCTTTTTGCTGGCTGATCCATTCCAGGGCTATTGCCTCGAAACTGTCCCTGTCAGGTTTTTTTTCAACCTGTGGCTGTGTCCTGGCTTTCTGTCTCTTCTTTTTTCGTTCCTCTGCCGGGTTTAAACCGGCCTTCACCAGTTCCCTGGCCTTTTCCCGGGCTTTACGGGCTTGCTTGAGATTCATAAGCGGGTATTCTCCCAGCACATAGGTTGATTCTTTACCTGCTATTTTGTACCGGTACCGCCATGTCTTCTTTCCAGACCTGGCCACATGCAGGTACATACCGTGCCCGTCTCCCAGTTTGTATCCCTTGTCTTTGGGTTTTGCGTTGCGGACCTGAATTGCCGTGAGCTTTGACATGATGAGGGCTCCACATAAGGTGGGTACAAAAAATATGGGTATTCGCTTCTTGAAAGCCTGTACCCACCTTTGTACCCGCTTTGTGTTGCGGATGTCAACGGAAAATAATGGAAGGCAATGGAACAAAAAAACCCGCAAACTCTTGAAGTCTGCGGGTTTATCGGAGCTTAATGGAAGCCCCTGGATGATGTCATGGTGCCCGGAGCGAGAATCGAACTCGCACAGTGACTAGCACCGAGAGATTTTAAGTCTCTTGCGTCTACCAGTTCCGCCATCCGGGCGTATATCGTAGAAATCCTTACCCGGTACGGGTTGATTCGTTGGTTTCACAGTGCGGGATGAGGCTGGTTATCCGACAGTTGTGAAACGGCCATACTTTACACGCGTGGCCTGGGTTTGTCAATTGAGGAGACGGCAAAGATCTTATGTTTCAGGATGTTACTGGTACCGGCAGGGGAGGATATGCTATAGTTGGGGAAGATGGAATCAGGCGGCGAGCGGTGAGTGGAAGCTGCTTTTGAGGTAACTGTTCAGAATTTATGCAGAAAATTACTAACATTGTCCTTATGCTGGTGCTGCTCATGCTTGGCGGTGCCTTTGGTTATATGCTGTTTGAGCATACCGGCTTCTGGGAGGGTATGTATCTGACGGTGATCACCATTACCACTGTCGGCTATGGTGATATTGTTCCGGTGCATCCCGCCGGCAAGGTATTTACCGTACTCCTGGTTTTCGCCGGGGTAGGCCTGGTCTTCTATGTCTTTGGCAAGATAACCGAGACCATGGTGGAGGGCGGTTTTCGTTCAATCATGGAGAGGAGAAAAATGAACAAAAAGATTGCCCGGTTGCGGGATCATTATATCGTCTGCGGCTTTGGCCGTATCGGCCAGGTGATCTGCGAGATTTTAAAGGAAAACAACCGGCCCTTTCTGGTGATAGAGCGGGATGAGGAGGTCATCAAGGAGATCGAAAAGGAGGAATACATCGAGCTTCACGGGGAAGCCTCGGACGATGATATCCTGCTCAAGGCCGGAATCCAGCGGGCCAGGGGGCTTATTGCCGTAGTTTCTTCAGATGCGGATAACCTCTACATTACCCTGACCGCCCGCGGTCTCAATCCCGATCTGTTTATCCTGGCCCGCTCCAGCGGCGCCCACGGCGCTGAAACCAAGCTGATGCGGGCCGGGGCTTCCAAGGTGATCTCGCCCTACTACATCGGGGCCAGGCGGATGGCCCAGCTTATCGTCCGGCCCACGGTTATCGATTTTATCGATCTGACCATGCATGCCGGAGAACTGGGCCTGCGGATGGAGGAACTTCTGGTGAGTGAGAATGCTTCCTTCAAGGGGAAAAATCTGATGGAATCGGGCATCCGCCAGAAATATGACGTGATCGTGGTCGCCATCAAGCGGGCCGGCGAGAAGATGCTGTTCAATCCCGGCCCGGATACGGTCCTGTTGCCCGGTGATATTCTGGTGGTCCTGGGGCAGTACGAGCAGATCAGTGCTTTGGAAAAGGAGGTCTGATCCGCTCAAGCATCTCCCGGACGGCCTGATCCAGGCCGACAAACACAGCCCTGGTTATGATCGCATGGCCGATGGAGAGTTCCTCGATGGTGTCCAGAGCGGCGATCCTCGGGGTTGTCAGATAATCCAGTCCATGGCCGGCATTGACCCGCAGCCCCGAGGCAAAGGCCAGCTCCGCTGATTCTTCTATGAGGCGGAATTCCCGGTCCCGTTCCTTTTCCGTGGTCGCATCGCAGTAGCGGCCCGTATGCAGTTCGACAAAAGTGGCTCCTACATCAACGGCCGCCTCGATCTGGACCGCGTCCGGGTCTATGAACAGGGAGACAGGGATCCCGGCTTTCTCCATTTTGGCTATACATTTGCGAATCTTCTTTTCATTGCCGATCACGTCCAGGCCGCCTTCGGTGGTCAGTTCCTGGCGTTTTTCCGGGACCAGCGTAATCATGTCCGGCTTGATATCCAGGGCAATACCGATGATTTCCTTGGAGGCGGCCATCTCCAGATTGAGCTTGGTCTTCACCGTCTGCCGCAGCAGCCAGACATCGCGGTCCTGGATGTGGCGGCGGTCTTCCCGCAGATGCACCACAATGCCGGAGGCGCCGGCCAGCTCGCAGATACCGGCGGCCAGGACCGGGTCGGGTTCGTCGATCCCGCGCGCCTGACGCACGGTGGCTACATGGTCTACATTGATGGCAAGATGAGGCATGGTATCACTCCTTGACTCGTGCAGTTGATGGATCAGTTGCAGTTCCCGGTCCCACATGGCTTCTGCCTCGGACTCGGATCGTTCGTGGTCCCAGCCCAGCAGATGCAGCAGGCCATGGACGATCAGCCGGGTCAGACGCTGGTGCAGGGTGGTTCCGGTCTGTGTTGCCTCCCGCGAGGCCGTGTCCACCGAGATGATGATGTCCCCGAGTTCATCCGCCGGGGCCAGCCCGGGGGGCAGCTCTTCTCCTCCGGCGGCAAAGGCGAGCACGTTGGTGGGACCGGTGCGGTGGCGGTAGTGGGCATTGTACCCGGCCATGGTCTCGTCATCGACGAGGATAATGCTCAGGCTCTTTCCTTCACAACCGAGTTCGCGCAGCAGCCAGCGGGTCCGCCTGGCAAGGAGAGCTGTACTGATCGGCGCTGGGTGGTGGCTCTGGATATGGACTGGCATGGGGTATTACTCGGCCCGGAGAATGGTTGATGGCTTCTTTTCTTTCTTCCTGCCTGACCGGGCCGCAACCCGGACTTCCTGGTCTTCGTAGGCCTGGATGATTTCCTGAACCAGCGGGTGGCGAACCACGTCGGACTTGGCAAAACGGCTGAAGTGGATGCCCCGGATGCCTTCCAGGATATTCTGGGCCTCTACCAGGCCGGAACGGGTCGAGCCGGGCAGGTCGATCTGGGTGATGTCTCCGGTGACCACGGCCTTGGAGTCAAAACCGATCCTGGTGAGAAACATCTTCATCTGCTCCCGGGTGGTGTTCTGGGCCTCGTCCAGAATGATAAAGGCGTTGTTCAGCGTCCGGCCGCGCATGAAGGCCAGCGGCGCGATTTCGATAATTCCGCGCTCCACCAGCTCCTGGGCCTTGTCCTGGCCGAGCATGTCGTTAAGGGCGTCGTAGAGCGGCCGCAGGTAGGGGTCCACCTTCTGGGCCATGTCGCCGGGCAGAAAGCCCAGTTTTTCGCCCGCTTCCACCGCTGGCCGGGTGAGGATGATGGAACGGACCTGTTCGCTGGCCAGGGCCGAAACCGCCATGGCCACGGCAAGATAGGTCTTGCCGGTTCCTGCCGGACCGATGCCGAAAACAATGTCATTGTGGCGAATGGCCTCGATGTAGCGTTTCTGGTTGACGCTCTTGGGTGAAACCACCCGGTTGCGCGAGGTGATGTACACCTTGTCGAGAAAGATCTCCTCGAGTTGGGTCCTGGGAGATGATTCCAGGATTTTAACCCCAAAGGCGATATCCTGAGTAAAGATGGGATAGCCCTTGCGGATCAGTTCGTAGAGCTGCTCCAGGACCGAGGCGGCCAGGCCGACGGCGTGGCTGCGGCCCTTGACCTGGAGCAGGTTGCCGCGGGCGTGGATGGAGACGCCGGTAGCCTGTTCCACGGTCTGCAGGTTACGGTTGAGGTCGCCAAACAGGACCTGGGCCGCGGCATTGTCGCTGAAGTCCAGGTTCCGGGTGGTCTGGTTGTTCTTTGGCGTGGCAGTTATCTTCAAATCAGTTCTGTCTGGTTGCTTTCTCTTTTTTTCTCGCAAGTTCTCTGTCGATCATTTTCTGGATGGCCGACACGCTGCGGCTGTCTGATCTGATCAGGTGGCCGTTGACGAACAGGGTCGGTGTTCCAGATACATTGGCCTGCTGTGCGTCCCGCATGTCCTGCAAGACCCGGGCCCTGGTTTCCTGGGAGTTCATGTCCTTTCTGAACTGTTCCATGTCCAGGCCCAGTTCCTCTGCCATCTTCATGATGCTGTCAGGGTCCAGCTTTTCGGCCGCGAACAGCTTGTCATGCATCTGCCAGAACTTACCCTGGTTCTGGGCGGCCACAGCGGCCCGGGCAGCGGGTTCGGCGTATTCATGGATACGGACCAGCGGCAGATGTTTGTAGGCGATTTTAAGGGTGTCAGGGTTTTTTTCGAGCAACTGCTCGAGCAGCGGCTGTACCTTGCCGCAGTAAGGTCACTGGAAGTCCGAAAAAACCACCAGGGTGACCGGAGCGTTTTCCGGTCCCAGAAAGGGCGCCCTGCTGACGTCGATGTTCTGGGTGAAGCTGACGTCGACGGCCGTGAAGGAATTGCCATCCCTGCTGACCAGGTACAGTGTTTCACCTCTGGGAGCTATGTCGATACCGCTGATATTCCTGTCCACCGGGATGGCCCCCAGTTTTTCGCCCCTTGCCGTGTAGACATGGACCTTGTGGTCGCTGCCCAGGACAAAAACCTTCTTACCGTCCAGAGTGTGGACAAAGTCGAGCGGGGTGGTATCCAGTTTCCAGCTGGTCCTGATCGACCAGTCCACTTCGCCCGCGGTATCTGCTGTTTCCTGCAGGGCATGGGCCTGGACAGGCAGCATGAGCAGGGCACAAAGTGTCAGAGCTTTTTTCATATCAAGTCCTTGGTAGTTGCTTGGGATCAGATCGAAGTTTTCAGCAAGACTATAAGACAGAAGATACTGCTTGGCCAGCAGGAAAGCAAGAAGTGGTGTATCTGTTGGTAATCATTGGCAGGCCATGGCTGTAGCCAGGTTAACGGGGCAGGTGTCCTTCCGGGGCCGGTCGGATTTGTGATCCTGAATGCCGGATGCGTTGCTCCAGGGGTTCATCTTTGGCCCGGTCTCCCGATCAAGGGCTGGGGAAGACTTCTAACCTATAGATTTAGTTGAAAATACATATTTTTATCTCTCCCTCTCTCTTGACGCCCCTCTTTTAATTGGTTAATAGTAAATGTTTAACATTTAACGCGAGAGTGGCGGAACTGGTAGACGCACTGGACTTAGGATCCAGCGCACCGAGTGCGTGGGGGTTCAACTCCCCCCTCTCGCACCAGATAAGGAAACCGGTGTCCGGTGTGCCAAGCACCAGACGTAACTCATATTAAGCCTGAAGGAAACCCGCTTGATTCAGGCTGAAATCTGACTGCCGATGGCAGGTAACGTGAAAAGGAATTTGGTCCATGGACGTTGTCGTAGAAACCGTATCTGATCTGACCCGTAAGCTCACCATTACCCTTCCTCAAGAGGAGGTGCAGAAAGAACTGGACAAGGCGTATCGCAAACTGAACAAGGAAGTCAAGCTCAAGGGGTTCAGGCGGGGTAAGATTCCCCGGACTGTGCTTGAAAAAAATTTCAAGGACCAGGTGCAGGCCGATGTGGGTGAGCAGCTTGTCCAGGCCACCTATTTTGATGCCGTCGAGCAGGAAAAGATCGATCCCGTCGTTCACCCCGATATCGTCAAGCATGATTTCCCCGAGGATGGTACCTTCACCTATGTGGCCATGGTGGATGTGCGGCCCGAATTCGAGATGAAGGAATACAAGGGCATCGAGGTGGAGAAACCGGTCACCGAGGTCTCGGACGAGGAGGTGGAAGCCGAACTTGAGGAGCTGCGCCGCAAGCACGCTGTGCTGCGCTCTGCCGACGAGGACTATGCCATTGCCAGGGATGATATCGCCATCGTCGACTTCCAGGGCTTCCATGAAGGCAAGCCCATGAAGGAAGTCCATAACGAAGACTATTCCGTTGATGTCGGTTCCGGCCGTCTGGGTGAGGATTTCGAGGAGAAACTCATCGGGATGAAGAAGGGCGAAAAGACCCTCTACGAGGTGGATTTTCCGCCTGAATATCCCAATCCGGTACTTGCCGGTAAAACCGTGGAGTTCAAGGTCGACGTCAAGGACGTCAAACAGCGTATCAAGCCTGAACTCGACGATGAGTTCGCCAAGGATGTCAGCGATGAGTACGAGACCCTGGAAGACCTGAAGAAGGGGATCCGCGAAGAGCTGCAGAAGAAGAAGGAAGAAGCGCTGGAAGGCGACCTGGACGACCGGATCATGCACAAGCTCATCGAACTCAATGAGTTTGACGTTCCCGAGAAGCTGGTCCTCTACGAGATCGAGGAGATGATCAAGCAGACCGAGGAAAATCTCAAGCGGGCCGGACTGACCCTGGAATCCGCCGGTATCACCCGTGAGGAACTGGTGGAGAAAAATCGCGAGGTGGCGGTCAAGCGGGTCAAGGGTGATTTCCTGCTCAAGAAGATCGCCGAGCTCGAGGATATCAAGCTGGCCGATGAGGACATCGAGCGCGGCTACCAGCGCATAGCCGACCAGTACAACATGACCGTGCCGGAAGTGAAACAGTTCTTCAAGCGTCGGGAAGAGATCCTGCCGTTCTTGAATGAGTTGCTCAATGAAAAGATTCTGCAGTTTCTGCGCGACAATGCCACCTTTGTCGAGCCCAGCGAAGATGCTGCGGCCGAAGAAGGCGGAGCGCAGGAATCGGGCGATGATGCCTGATGCGAGGTCTGTTCCGGCACCAGATCAAAGTAATGGGTACCTTGAAAAATTAGAATTTTCGTTCGAGATCAGGTAAGCGAGCCTACGAGACTCCGAGGAATAGTGAAAATAGCCGGACAGCTTGACTGTTCAGCGAAAAAGCGCAGCATATAAAACATATGTGAGCATTTTTCTTTCTTCTTCCCGCTGTGACACAAGAGATCGGGCGAGGTAGGCGAGCCAGCGAAACTCTGAAAGGCAATTTTTCAAGATAGTCTAAAGAAAATATCAGTCAGGCCGGCGGTCTGATTTCGAGGAGTATGAGCCAATGAATCTGGTTCCAATGGTTGTTGAACAGAGCCCGCGCGGTGAGCGGGCTTATGATATCTATTCGCGCCTGCTCAAAGAGCGCATCATTTTTCTGGGTACTTCGGTAACCGATGATGTTGCCAGCCTGGTCATAGCCCAGCTGCTCTTTCTGGAGGCCGATGATCCTGACAAGGATATTACTTTCTACATCAACTCGCCCGGCGGTTCGGTGACCGCCGGGCTGGCCATCTATGATACCATGCAGTATGTCCGCTGTGATGTGGCCACGCTGTGCATGGGTCAGGCCGCGTCCATGGGCGCGCTGCTTCTTGCTGCCGGGGCAGCGGGAAAACGGTTTGCCCTGCCCAATTCCCGGATCATGATCCACCAGCCCATGGGTGGTTTCCAGGGACAGGCAACGGATATCGATATTCATGCCCGGGAAATCCTGCGCATGCGCAAGGATCTCAACGCCATCCTGGCCAAACATACCGGCCGGACGGTGAAGAAGATCCAGAATGATACCGAGCGGGATAATTTCATGAGCGCCGAAGAGGCCCGGAAGTACGGGATCATCGATGAGGTGCTGGTCCGTCGTGAACAGACGGAGGAGGACTGAATATGAGTGACGAGTTTGTTGACGGGCATGGAATAGCATGCTCCTGCTCGTTCTGCGGGAAAAGCCAGGACGAGGTAGGCAAGCTCATTGCCGGTCCCAATGTCTACATCTGTGATGAATGCATCGAGCTCTGTAACGAAATCGTCCGTGATGCCACCGATGATGAGGACCAGGGTGGCGAAGCGGCTGCCAGGGTTCTCAAACCAAAGGAGATCAAGGCCTATCTCGATGAGTACGTGATCGGCCAGGAGTACGCCAAGCGGGTCCTGTCGGTGGCGGTCCACAATCATTACAAGCGCATCGAGTCCCGGGTGGGCCTGCAGGAGGGTGATGTCGAACTGCAGAAATCCAATATCATCCTCATCGGCCCCACGGGCAGCGGCAAGACTCTCATGGCCCAGACCCTGGCCAGAATCCTCAATGTTCCCTTTACCATAGCGGATGCCACCACCCTGACCGAAGCCGGTTACGTGGGTGATGACGTGGAAAATATCCTGGTCAATCTGCTTCAGGCGGCGGATTATGATATTGACCGGGCGGAACGAGGTATTATCTATATAGACGAGATAGACAAGATTGCCCGTAAATCGGATTCCCCGTCTCTCACCCGGGACGTCTCGGGTGAAGGTGTACAGCAGGCACTGCTCAAAATTATTGAGGGTACTGTTGCCTCTGTTCCGCCCAAGGGTGGACGGAAGCATCCCCAGCAGGAACTGGTGCGGATAGACACTTCCAATATCCTGTTTATCTGTGGTGGCGCCTTTGTCGGCCTGGATACGGTGATCAAGAAACGGACCGGGACCAAGGCCATCGGCTTTGGGGCCAAGGTGGTCAGTGAAGGCAAGAAAACCATTGGCGAGGTGCTTGCCGGGATCCAGCCCGAAGACCTGCTCAAGTTTGGTCTGATTCCTGAACTGGTCGGCCGGCTGCCGGTCATTGCCACCATGGAGGAGCTTGAGGAAGAGGATCTGATCCGGATACTCAAGGAACCGCGGAATGCGCTGACCAAGCAGTATCAAAAGCTTTTCGCCTTTGAAAACATCAAGCTCCGATTCACCGAGGGAGCGCTCAAGGCCATCGCCAGAAAGGCTCTGGATCGCAAGTCCGGTGCCCGTGGCCTGCGTTCGGTCATGGAAGAGGCCATGCTTGAGATCATGTATGAGCTGCCCTCAGAGGAAGGAGTTGCCGAGTGCGTGATCAACGAACAGGTCATCACCAGTGGTGAATATCCTGTTGTTCTCTACGACTCTCAGGAAACAAAAAAGAGTGCGTGATACTCTGATTCAAGTCAAGTAGCTGCTGGCTCTGTGCCACGTTCCTGCCTTCCCCTCAGCAAAGAGAAAACAGTAATCAAGACGGCCGGTGGCACGCTGCCGGCCGCCCGGTCCCGGGGATGAAGACCAAGGGTGTCCCCGGCCTCTGGCCTTGCAGGTCAGGCAGAGCCCGGCATGTCCAGGCTGCGGTGACCCTGATCTCCATCTGGATAACCTGTCCGGGGCCTCCTGCTGGGTGTATACCCGGAGTCTCCCTTCGGTCGCTTACCTGCGCGGGAGGCTGATCAATATCTTGAAACTGAACCCTAATTTTTTAAAATTTCCTATATGAGAGAGACAATACGCATGCCCTATCCCCTGATGCCCCTCCGGGACATTGTTATCTTTCCCGGAATGGTGGCTCCTCTTGTGGTTGGACGTAAAAAGTCCATCCAGGCATTGGAAGATGCCATGGAGCGCCGGACCCCTGTTTTTCTGGTGACCCAGAAGGATGGCGGGGTCGACGATCCCCGACAGGAACATCTCTACACCGTCGGCACCCTGGCCTCGGTCATGCAGCTGCTGCGCTTGCCCGACGGTACCATCAAGGCGCTGGTGGAAGGCAAGCAGCGGGCCCGGATCGTCGACTTTGAAGAAACCGGTGACTTCTATTCGGTCCAGGTGGTGGAAATCCCGGATCAGGATGGCGACAGTTCGGAGGTCATTGCCTATGCGCGCGAACTGCGGCGTTCTTTTGAGCAGTATACCCAGGTGAACCGCAAGATCCCCAAGGAAGTCCTCAGCTCGGTCAACAACATTGAGGATCCTTCCCGCCTGGTGGATACCGTTGCCTCGCATCTGCCGCTGAAAACCGAGGAAAAGCAGGCTTTCCTCGAGACCGTCTCCCTGCCCGAACGTATCAGCAGGGTTCTTGAGGCCATCTACCGTGAGATGGAGCTGGCCGAGCTGGAGAAGACAATTCACGCCAAGGTCAAGAAGCGGATGGGTACCACCCAGCGCAACTACTACCTGGGCGAGAAGATCCGCGCTATCCAGGAGGAGATGGGCCAGGGGGATGTGGCCGATGACCTGGCGGAGCTGGAGCAGGCCATAGCCGAGAAGGACCTGCCCGAGGCCGTGCGCGAGAAGGCGACCAAGGAGCTTAAAAAGCTCAAGCAGATGCCGCCCATGTCCGCCGAAACCACGGTGGTGCGCAATTACATCGATACCATCCTCAGCCTGCCCTGGTCCGAGAAGAGCAAGTCAGAGATCGATATTGTCCAGGCCGAAAAGATTCTTGATGAGGATCATTACGGGCTCAGTAAGCCCAAGGAGCGGATTCTCGAGTATCTGGCGGTACAGGCCCAGGTCAAAAAGATAAAGGGCCCGGTCATCTGTCTGGTAGGCCCCCCGGGAGTGGGCAAAACTTCGGTCTGCAAGTCCATCGCCCGGGCCATGAACCGTAAGTTCATCCGTCTGTCCCTGGGCGGGGTCCGCGATGAGGCCGAGATCCGCGGCCATCGTCGGACCTATATCGGTGCCATGCCCGGCAAGATCATCCACTCCATGCAGAAGGCGGGGGTGGTCAATCCCGTCTTCTGCCTGGACGAGGTGGACAAGATGAGTGTCGATTTCCGGGGCGATCCTTCGGCAGCGCTCCTGGAGGTCCTGGATCCGGAGCAGAACTTTGCCTTCAACGATCATTACCTGGACCTGGATTACGACCTGTCCGAGGTTTTTTTCATCACCACGGCCAACAACCTGCACGGTATCCCCCTGCCGCTGCAGGACCGGATGGAGATCATTCGGCTTTCCGGCTATACCGAGGAGGAAAAACGCAATATCGCCCTGGGGTACCTGATCCCCAAACAGCTGGAGGCCAATGGCTTCAAGCCGGGCGACATCCAGTTCAGCGATAATGCGATCCTCGAGATCATCCGTCGCTACACAAGAGAGGCCGGGGTTCGGAACCTGGAGCGGACCATTGCCGCCATCTGCCGCAAGGTGGCGCGCGACCGGCTCAAGAAAAAGACCCTGGACAAGACCTACCGTATTTCCAGACAGTCGGTGATCCGCTATCTCGGGGTGCCCAGGTATCGCTACGGCCTTGCCGAGGAGCATCATGAAATCGGTCTGGCCACCGGTATGGCCTGGACCGAGGTTGGCGGCGAGCTGCTGCAGATCGAGGCCACCCTGATGCCCGGTTCCGGCAAGCTCACCGTCACGGGCAAGCTGGGTGATGTGATGCAGGAGTCGGTGCAGGCGGCCATGTCCTATGTCCGTTCCCGGGCCATGCGGCTCGGTCTGGAACCGGATTTCTACCAGAAGATAGATATCCATGTCCACGTGCCCGAGGGCGCCATTCCCAAGGACGGGCCATCGGCCGGTATCACCATTGCCACCTCCATTGTCTCGGCCCTGCTGAAGCTTCCGGTGAACCGGCAGCTGGCCATGACCGGGGAGATCACCCTCCGGGGTCGGGTCCTGCCCATCGGCGGCCTGACCGAGAAGCTGCTGGCTGCCCGGCGGGGTAATATCACCCATGTGCTGATTCCAGCGGAAAACGAGCGGGATCTCAAAGAAGTGCCCCAGAAGATCCGTAACAGCCTGACCATCGAACTGGTATCACACGTCGACGAGGTGCTCCAGAAGGCCCTTATCCTCAAGGAGGGAGAGGAACTGTTTCAGGACGTATCTCTGGAATCGATCTATAATGACTTCACGGTGTCAGCCCATAACACCCCTGCCCAGTGAGGTGGAATAAATAATTGGCAGGAGTTGACCCGGGGGCGCTTTTTTCCTTGACGGACAGCCCCTATCCTGATAAATACACCACATCATTTGGGGCGGATAGCTCAGTTGGGAGAGCACCGGCCTTACAAGCCGGGGGTCACAGGTTCGAGCCCTGTTCCGCCCACCAAATATACTGGGGTCGTAGTTCAGTTGGTTAGAATGCCGGCCTGTCACGCCGGAGGTCGCGAGTTCGAGTCTCGTCGGCCCCGCCAGTATAATCAGGGACTTAGCCAATTTGGTTAAGTCCCTTTTCTTTTTCTGGTGGGCCTTCAAGTGGGCCTTTTTCCGGAAACCAGAGTCAACATCGGTTGCCTGACGTGCTCAACCCGAATCGAGCCAATGTCCCAAGAACGCTGATACCTGTCCGGATCCACGTGACGATCACGCCACGCCTGGACAGCAGATCGACGTGAACGGAATACATGCGCCTGAGCCCTATCTTCCGTACAACCCCATCCATTATCAGTGAAACGAAAATACATTGTCCTGGGCGGTTCATGTCCACTAGACCAGCAAAGCAAATATCCATTCTTCATAACTGGACCTTATTCCAAAACTTCCAGAGCTGACCGGACACGTTTTTCAGGAACCCCTGCCGTTGCAAGTTAAACAAGCCTCTTCCACACCATCAATATTGGTACAGATACCAGTACCGCCGCAACACAAACAATTTCCATCGGTACCAACCATCCCGATCTCCAATTCCGGCTTTTTCTTTCGTCCTGATCGCTTATCCCCAGCCGCACAATACACATACTCATCCGTTGCCCCTTTGTGCGACTCGCAGCCATGACATGCGAAAGATCCGACTTTTACCGGCCGGCCAGGGCCGCGCGCATGATACGGGAACGGGCAGTCACGAGTCAGAACCATCCACTGCACCCATGGTTGCGACTCAGGCTTATATCCCTCAATCTTTAATTTCACCGTTAAACCTCATTCCAAAACTTCCAGAGCTGACCGGACACTGGCCAGCCGGTGAATGTATCGTTCCGTGGTGGTCAGTTTCTTGTGACGCAGAATGGTTTGAATATCGATCAGAGAGACATCATTCTTGACCAGGATGGACGCCGTAAGGTGACGGATCGCATGGAGGCCGAAAGGCTTGACATTGGCCAGCCGGCAGAGACGAGGCATCCATTTCTGACGGGCAATGTATGGAATGCCTGTATCCGGATTGGGAAAAACCCATTCAGATAATCCGGATCCGGAGCTGGATAAATGGTTATCCAGTTCCGCAGACAAACGCCTGGTCATGGGAATCCAGTCATATTCCAGGGAACCATCCCGGCGCTTGCGGGTATAAAGCCTGATCTGCTGGTGTTTGAAATCCACATCCTCCCAACGGAGATAGAAAATTTCGTTTCGTCTGGCGGCAAGGTGCAGGAAACAAAGAAGCATTAGGCGATCCTGTTCCGATTCCGCAACATCATAGACTTTCCAGAAATCAGACTCCGGAGGAACATACCTGGGAGACCTGGTTTCCGGGAAACGATCCACCATAAATGGGTTGGTGGAAGGGAAGCCGGGTATATATTTCTGTGCCCAGTTCCAGGCAGCTATCAGGTTTTTGCGATCCTTGTTCGCCGCATTTCCGGAACGCTGCTGGGCCTGCTGTTGAAGATGAAAAAGAACCGCCCCCTGGTGGAGTTCCCCAGCTGGTAACTGAGGATCAACTGAGGAGAATAGGAGACGAAACGCCAGTTTCTTCTCATGGTACGTTTTTGAAGCATGTTTTGACCTGGAGTAATCAAGGTACCGGGTAGCAAACTCAAGCAACGAGACCGTGGGGATCCTCGAAGTTGCTTCGGTTACTTGCAACTGTTCTCGTTTTTTGACTTCCCATTTTTTCGCGTCGGTTTTGCTTTGGTGATACGATCGATATTTCCGTTGCTTGTACTTTATCTGGGCGATCCACACCTTTTTCTGTTTGTCGAAGTACGGCATCAATTAACCTGTTTTCAAAAAACCTGTATGCCCGGCCAATACGAATACCGCCGAGAAGTTTATAATTTCGATAGACTGTCGAAATATCGCATCGAAGATATTCAGCTACTTCCATGGCAGACAGTGAGCGACCGAGATGTTTTTCCAGCAATGTCATGACTGGCCACCGATGAGATAGGCAGATTGAGGACCATGGACCTCGCCAAAGCCGTGTGGCCAGCATTCCAGAACCTTCTGGTTGTATTTGGCAATAAGCACAGATTGACCACGTTTATCTGTTTCGTGAGATTTAATGCGACACCAAGTATCAATGACAGCTTGCAAGTGGGTGGTAATATGATCGATGGTTGGCTTGCATCGATCGATGGCAGCGATATTGAGAGCACAGCCGACCATCATATCAATGAGCTGGTGCTGATCCTTCTGGGGGAGAGGTTGCTTACGGACAACAGGGCGGTACGATAACCAATCGACAGACTGAATAACCTGCCACCAGGGATGGATCACAGCGCGATCCTGATGGCGGTTTTTCCTGTCAATGGCCACCGCTGAAAATCTCGCCCAATTATCAGAGCAATATTCCCAGATACCACCAATCTTCTCCTGAAGGTTATACAGATCACTAACGCCAAGCTGACGAAGAACCGGACGCCGCAACTGAAATTCAACCCGGGTAACCGGAACATCATTGTATTGATCCTGGCCCCACACCGATGCAAAGACAGACTGTTTTGCACCATGGGAACGCAGCTCATGGGTCTTGTCGTAAACACGGAGAGCAATATCACCTTCACCCACGGAAAGGCCGGTTTCCGAGGCATAGCCAACCTGATCATAGGGAGAATCACTTATTCCAAGGGGACCCTCGGACTGATCGAGACCGACACCAGTAAACTTCACCCGGTCTGCAAATGACCGGAACTTGTTCGCCCTGGTGATCCAGCGAGAATAATCATGTAAACCAAGCTCCTCGATCTCCAGGCCAATACAGTCAACACAGAGATGCACTTCGGACAGACCGACCTTGCGAATCTTGCCACCGAAGAGAAACACCAAGTCGTTCACGTGTTCGATGACAGCCTGATATCCAGGAGACCAGCAGGACATGGAGCCTATATCGACCCAGATATTAGGAGTGGACATATAATCTTCGCGGACAGAAACGAATATATGGACATCAGCACGAGACAGGTGGAAGGCGAAGCCGCCGCGGCGGCCTGTAGAGTGAATGATGTACTCATGGTCCTGGCGTCCCTCAAAGGTAATGGGGACAGGTGAATGGACCTGTTGCGCTTTATTTTTTCCCTCGCCAAGGACATCGAAAAAAGTTTCATCGGAAAATTCGACGTGAAGGCCATACTTGAGCCTGTCGAGACCTTTGGCGAGTTGACCCCCCCATGTTATTCCAGCTTGGGACAACGCATCTAATTTCCCTTTGACATCTCCAGTGAACGATTTTACCTTGTCCATTGTATCACCTCATGTGGTACGTGCCCTGGTCATGCTGGTCCGCCAAGAACACAAACATGACCAGGGCTTTTGCAATTTAGAACAGTCCAAAAAACCGTCTGAAGCCGATCACTCCCGGAATGACCCTCTGACTTCCAGAACAATCACAAGCGCCGGTCGTGTGCCGAGCACGAACGGTAATTCACCGCTGAATTCCTCACAGATAAACTGATCAGAAGGGCATTTCATGGAATGTACGGAGGGAATGCACGGAATTACCGTCCGTACTCCGGCCCGAAGTAAACAAGCCATTCTCCACCTCATTTTCAGATTGTTTTTCCAACAACATTGACACGCAGGGACACGACCAGGTGACGGGTTTCCACCTGGTCAACGTCATAACTGAAAAGTCGACCGATAAGAGGCAGTTCCCCCAGGAAAGGGATATAATCGGTCGCATGGCCTTGTTCTTCGGTCCTGAGGCCACCAAGGAAAATGGTGTCGCCGTTGCCGACGAGGACAGTGGATGAAATTTGCTTTTTATCGATCACGATATCAATGGCATCCTGACTGAGCTCGGAATCATCGGTGACGTGGGACAGCTCCTGATAGACTTCGAGGAGGATGAAGTCACCGCCAGGATCTATTGAAGGAGTGATACGGAAAGACAAGCCAATGTCCTGACGTTTTATAGAAGTACCGGTTTCCTGCCCATCGTTCTTATCGAAATTAGCCCGTTCGAGGAACGGAACATTCTGGCCTACATGGATAGTGGCTGTCTGGCCATTCAGAACGGTGAGGACAGGAGAAGAGAGAATTTCACCATGAGCACGACCTTCCTTGGCAGCAACATCCAAGCCGAGGGTCTGGTTGAAATAATCAAGCAAAAGACCGGTGTTACGGGTAAGCAGGGACTCAACAATGTTATCATTGACAGCGGCACGAAGGCTGGAAGAATCATAAGACAGGCGCAATCCCAGTTCCCTGAACTCCCTGTCGGTGAGATAGGCTATCACAGCTTCAACTTTCACCTGGATACCAGTACCGTCAATGTGTGACAAGGTAACGGAGGCCTTATCAACGAGATCTGGGGAGCCGGAAATGAGCAGCCGGCCGGTGGCCACCTTACGGATCTCCAGGTCTGGGTATAGGCCGGAAAGAACATCAACCGCCTGGTCAATACCGATGGTATGGACCCAAGCCACCTGGTCAACCCAGTCCTTTTGGGGCTTATCTATGGCCGCAAGGACCGCACGAGCAAGAAACTGTTGATGATCGTTGCCATAAACAAGAATGGATCTGTTCCAGTAGTCAGGAAACACAGATTTTTTTTCGAAGATGGCAAGGTCTGTAAGAGCTTTGAGAGCGGAACGGACAGAGATGTGTTGCAGGCGTATGGATAAAATATTATCCGTCGGAGCCTGGTCGATACGGGGAAGGAGCGAAAGGAATTCTTTCACCACCTCAGGACTGCCGGAAAAAGCCACGCAATTATTGTCCTCGAAGAAGGTAAGAGCCAGTCGGGTACCATAGAGGGACTCGACAGAATCCTTGACAGACTCGGCGGTGGCATAGCGGAGCTGGTACACAGCTGACACCCCATAGGATCCGGATGACAGGGTGGAGTCGGGCTTTACACTGAACAGTCGTAATTTTTTATCGAGTGGCTGAACAGTAAAGCCATAGACCGAAACAGCACGAATAAAGGCTGACAGTAAGTCGTCCTTGTAGATACGCTGCTGAGACCAGGTAATGAGGGTATTACCAGGGTCAGTATAGACAAATCCCAGACCCGTAGTTCGGGCGACGAGAAAGACCAACTCGGATAACGCCACGTTCTCAAAATCGACATCAATATAATTATCCGGAACAATTCGCCCTGATGGATCGGCGGAAATTGCAGGGCTCCAGGCAAAAATCAAAAAAATCACAGAAAAAAGAAAAACTCTATTGAACATTCTGCTCACCCTGCACTGATAAACGATTGGTAAACAAGACACGGCCGCCGGCGGTGGTCTGCCGGGAAATACTGGGACTATGGTCGGCAATGGCCTGGTCTGTATCAGAAGGTGTGCCGAGACCGGCAACCTGCGTTTTTGCCTTGTCCAGGCTGGATAGAGCCTTGCCGGATCCGAAAAGGTCACCGGTACCCAGGGAAGACTTGAAAAAGACCATATAGATAGTGAAAGCAAAGACGAGAGGAATAGCGAAGAAAACTGGATGCTTGAGCACGTTAACGTGCTTCATGATGCCGAGTTCTTTCACGTCCTTGCCAGTGTAGGACTTATAGCAGAGGAAAACGCCCTGGTCATAGGTACGTATGTTCTTGGAAAGCGGAGCTGTACGGGTCTCATCTCCGGCGTAGCTGTAGCAGATGTATTTTTTCTGGACAGCGCCACCGAAAAAATTGACCTTGCGGAACACATAGGTCCATTCGACCAGGGCCCTGACCGCGGAATCAATACGCTCGATGTGCTGGGTGATCAGGACGACATCAAAACCATGGTGCCGGTGAGTGGAGGCCCAGGACCCGAAGAGTTTGTTTTTCTCGGTCTGCCATTCCCGAGAGGAAAACACCTTCTGGATCTCATCGAGGACCACAAGGCAACCAGGTTCGATATGATTCCAGAAGTCCTCCAGTTGGTCATGCTCAAGAAATTTAAGATGCCGGGAAAGACCAAAATCCGATAGGCCGCAGACACATTTGATCATCTCCTGACATTGAGGATCATCCATGCCATCGATATTGGTGTACACGACCCGGCCCATGCAGAGGTTATCGAGGATTTTTTTGACAGCCTCGTATGTTTTCCCGGATCCGGGAGTGCCGGCAAAACAGATAATCATCTCACACCCTGGTCAATGCTGCGGGGACAAGATTAAGCAACACCCTCAGCAAAATAGCACTGCTGACAATGGTGATGCACTGGGGCAAAGCAAGCTGGTTGATCAGCCAGATCAATTGAGGTGGCAGGCTGGACCACTCAGCGGCATGAGTAAAGGCAACTGATGAAAAATCCAGAGTTGCAAAAAAAGCCTGAACAACCATCAAGAAGCCATCGTAGATGGTGTAGCCAACAAAACTGATAACGAGAAAAACGGCATCGAGGAGCCAGGAAAGAATAGAAACGAGAAGATCCCAGAATGAATTGATAAAATCTTTGAGCCAGTCAAGCATGAGAGCACCTATCGCTTAAGCGTGACAATGCGGATTCCGATCCAGGAAAACACTATGAGGCAGACAGTACGAAGCACGGCCAGGGCATTGCCCCAATCAGCGAAATTAAAATCATGGGTGCCGTACTGACCGGCTTCGATGGTCATTACGGATTCGCCGCCAGTGGGTATGTTCTGGGAAATTTGCCCAGGCAGTGAAAACAGGCCAGTGGATTTCATCTGATCGATAAAATCATTGGTGCGGGATACAAAATCAAACTCCTGGCCGACATCATAGGGTTGAGGATCTGCAGGGGGTGTGAACTGACCGTCAAAAGCATTTTGCATGGTAGAATGCATGGCATCAACACTGGTACGCACACCATCAATGTTGGTAGCCAGGTCACCAATAGAAGAGGAAACATCGGATAGGCCATCGGAAAGACCGGTGCTGAGACTATCTGAAATCTGAGATCCGAAAGCACCAACACCAGCAGCGATATCATTGAGAGCGCCAATCTGATTATTGCCGATGGTGGCCAGGTCAGCCAGCTGATTGCTGAGAGTGGTATTCTGGTCAACCAGCTGGCGAAGATTGTCACTGTCGGCAACGGAATCACCACCGGCATTGCCGACACTGTCATCAGGATCAGTCAGGCCGGGAACGACCGGAGCGGAAGGGGAATCGACACAGATACACTTGCCATCAGAATACAAATAATCCCTGGGCAAGCAGGCGGCCGCACAAGCAGCAGAGGGCTCGGGTACATCGGGGTCAACCGGTTGCTCTTCAGGGCCAGAGGCACCAGGAGGAAGGGGAGCCAGATTGCCGGATGTCGCAAGAACTTCAGGGGGAAACCCATCAGAATCACCAGGACAAAAACAGCGAGGCTCAGCCATTAAATTTATAAAAAGACCAGAGGAAGCGGACAAGTCCTGATCAGGATCTCGATTCCAGGCATGTGAGCCACCGTCAGAACAGGTATCGGCACCTTTGAATTGATCAAAATAAACAACAGCCAAACCGGCAGCGTCCGAAACAGATCCGCATTCACAGATCTTCTGGGAATCATCGCAACTAGGTGGCGGTGGAGTAGGCGGATCGGTAGTGCGATACCCGCCAAAAAAATGCTTAGTCCATAGCACTTTCCCAGGATCGCAACCACCATCAGTATAAGAGTAGTACTTACAGGTGGTTAAGTCTTCATAAAGGTAAACGCCACCAGTGTAACTATCTGGATAATTGCAAAAAGAGGTAGATGATAATATTTCAGTAATCTTGAAATTGTAATCACTATCGTATAGATCAACAATATCTCCGACTGAAGCAGAAGGCGGCGGAATAACAGCGAAAGAAGGACCAACAAAAATTAAAAATGAGCATAGAATGAAAGAAAAAAACAGAAAATGACGCAACAAGCCAAGAAGAAAGAAAACCACGACTGACAGGATACCGATGACAACTGCACGGATCCTGGTGAAAGATGGAACAGGAGCGGCCATGGTGATCAGACACGACGCAAGATGTTGTTAATCAGGAAACCACAAGCGATGAGGAAAGACAGGCTGACAAAGGGTAAAGCAAGAGAAAAGAAATCGTTGACGAGGGTAGCAACATCAAAATCAGCAGGTAACGTGATCATCAGAACCACCTCATGCGGGTTGCAACAACAAAGGAAATGGCACAGAGAGCGCCAAGGCAAAAGGATACGATGTCTCCGAGCTGGAGGATGAAGACTTGAAGGATCGCGGAAAGCTCATCAGCGGTCATGACAGTCTACCGATACCTCGAATGATAGAAAATATGTAGCTGACAACGAGACCGCAGACCCAGCCGACCATAACAAGACCCAGGCCATAGCCAAATGATTCAAGGTTTAGTTCCATAATTTTTTAAAATTACAAAAATCTTGAGTGATCTTCCAAACGATCAGAGTCCCATTCAATAGAATCTGGGTGAAAATAATCAGGGGATCCGAAAGAAAAATCTCTACTTTTACCAGATAAACCACCGCCACTAACGGCATCAGATAAATGTTTACGATACATTAAAGAATAGTATTGATATTCAAATGAATCTTTAGAGTAGGTATTTCTAATACTGAAAAAGTGTTTTGCCTTTCCGTAATGTCGAGCAGTTTTAAAAGAAGATAATGATGTTGAAAGAGATAAAATAATATAATCGAGACCAGCTAAGATAAAAACGATAACCAACATTCCAGACAAAGCGGTCTTGAGATCTGTCACAAGACCACCTGTAAGCTGGGATGCGAGGTCAAAAAGGAAAGTGTCCATAAGCAAAGAAGGGGAAGTTACCTTCCCCAGAGGCCGAGATTAAAGCCGGAAACGAATGAGCTTGCTGATATTCCGGTAGCCAACGAACAGAAGACCAATACCGATGAACGAGATCATCAGAGCGGAAACATTCGTGGACAAAGTGGAAATATCCACGGCGGCAAACAGAGCATCCATAAGATTCACCTCCCTATGGAAAGATTAATAAAAGACTGATCAATGCATAAATGCCTTGATCAGCACGCCAAGACCGACAACAATCAGAACAAGTGAGAGAATGCCACCAACGGCAACAAGCAGGTCAGCGCGAATGCCATCAAACATGGTTGCTTCAATGAGTGGTGTCCAGGTCATAAAAGTACCTCAGGGTTTTTGGTTGACGGAGATCCCCACAGGATGAGGAACCGGGCCTCGGCCGGCGCCGAATGCCCGGAACCTCAACCTGTGGGAGCCTGGGGCAACCTCTCATGTAAAACTAAGGTTGAGCTTCCCAGAGCTGGATGTTGTAATACATCTGGCCATCCTTGCGGCGGTTACTGGATCGCACGTCACACAGTACTTCAACCAGGGAGCCGTCAGCGCCCAGTGGGGAGCGGGCATTGACGGCAAAACGCTGCGGAAAACTGAATTCATCAGGGGCTGGGACAATAATGTGGTTTGCGAAAAAGGTACCGCGGTCAGACTGGACCTGCTGGTGGCCTTCAAGCTTGCCTTTGATGATCACCTGAAGAGGGTTGCGTTTCTTTTCAGTCATTTCGATTACCTCAATAGTTTATTTGTCGTTTTGTTCCGTAAAAAGAACGTTTTGATCATGCTGGTCCGCCAGGATCAGCTAATAACAGTCGTCATAATCGTCATCTTCAGAATGAGACAAAGAGACATCAGGCATTGGAGTAAAGTCGCGACCCTCAACTGGACGAATGAAGTCAGGGTCAGCAAAGGGACTATCTTCAGGGATTGACCAATCAAGTTCATCAGGCTCAGAGTACGGCATAATAATCACCTTGCTTGAGGAAAAGGATACACACGAACCGAAACGGGACATTTAACCGGGTTGTAACAACGAAAAGTGTACACAGGACGGCCAGAAAGAGGACTGCGAAATTTGTAGAGACGGAGAGGAAGGCCGCAAAAATGACAGATGGGGCCTGAGTCGCGAAAAGTAGTGCTGGCGTTCGTCATCGATTTCATCGTTTTCAGAAAGGTGAAGATTCGTATGGAATAATCTCGCCGGTACCATCGCACTGAGGACAATCATGAGGACCAGGACCGAGATAATAAACGACACCACGACCACCACAGGTCGGACAAGATGAGGGTTCGTGGGGATCAAAACCGTCATCATCACGGGGAAGACCGTCCAAGTCATAGAGGCTGTCTGGTTCGTCGTACATTTGATTTCTGAGATCTGTTTGTGATACGCTGTAAAGTTGTAAAGGAAACAATCACGGTGCATCTTTTTTATGCTTTATATACTATTTATTGAACAAAAAAGATGCAGTCAAGGAAAAATTGCATATAAAAGACAAAATGACATTTGAAAAAATATGGGAACGGATAAAAAACGAAACAAAAATTAATAATTTTACAGAGTTAGCAAGAGTAGCAAAAACGACGCATCAATACGTATCAAGAAAGAAAAAAGCGAACGATTTCCCCATAAAATGGGCCTACCTGGTAGCCAAAAAATATGGCCTGTCCACCGAATGGATCCTGACTGGAAAAGGTCCCAAGAGGCTTGACCAACAAACGACCAGGGAAAGCTATGAAAACGAATTCCTGGAACTGGTGGATGAGTGGCTTACCGAGCTAACCAGGAAAGAACCACGCAGAGCTGAATGGTTTCGATATCAGTTCGAAGACTCATTCCCGGGATTCAAGGAATGGATGAAACGACGTGAGGCCCAAGGGCAGGGGGAAGGTGATACGAATAGAAATGTTGCTTAAAAAGAGATAACAAAATGAAAAACAGCAGCAGAGTTAAAAAAGCATGGATTGTTTTGTTAACTGGATGGGTCATACTATTAGTACCGATACCAGGGACAGGACCAATAGCGATGGTGATAAATCTGGCAGCAACAATACTGTCAATAATAGTGCTGTCGAAAGGAAAAACCGTCGAAGGAATAATGCTGCTAATATGCTGCATTGTGGTTACACCAGTAATATATATGTTAAGCGCAGGAATTTTTATTGCTGGATTAAGCAACTATATAAAGCTTAAACAAAAAGATAATAAAGCGATAACGTTATATAAAAAAGACAGCGCAGAAAACCAGGTTGCGACAAAAAACAAGAAAAATAAGATATACAAATGGACTGATAAAGACGGAAAAACACATTATTCAAATGTACCTGTAGGACCAGATCGAATAAAAGTTATAATGGCGAAATTTAAAGAAGTAGAAAGAATAAGAGCAGAAAAAAAGAAAAAAAATGAAGACAGAACACTTAAATATATTGTTTACTTGAAAGATGGAGGGAAAGTTGAGTGTTCAGGTGTAAACAAAAACGAAAATATTATTATAGCTTATACAAAAACAGGATTAATAACAAATATAGATGAATCAAAAATAGACAAAATAATAAAATACCAGATTATTGACAATAAAGTAGAGACGTCAACATGGAAAAAGTAAATATAATCGATAAAAGGTGGGCCGGTCGGTGGGCCTTTACCCAGCAAAACAGCCCATAATGAACAAACCAACAAAAAAAGAATCCTGTAATATCAATATATTAAAAATGAAAAACCGGCCTGTCACGCCGGAGGTCGCGAGTTCGAGTCTCGTCGGCCCCGCCAGTATATCCAGGGACTCAGTCAGTATGGCTGAGTCCCTTTTTTCGTTTTGCGGGCCGGAGGCCGTCTGGCCGGTTCCTTTTCTGCTCTGCCGCCGCTTCAGCCGACCGGGGATAGCTGCTGCGGCCGCGGTGCGCCGCATGGTGCTGGTCAGGGGCCGTTCCCTGGATTTTTATTTTTTTCTTTCAGGATGGTTGTCCGTAAATAGCCGATACAGAGGAGCTGCTGTGGAGAAGTGCGAACAGATGGAGATCCGCGAAGGATATATTGAGCTCTACAAAATCCTCAAGCTGCAGAACCTGGTGGCCAGCGGCGGAGAGGCGAAATATGTGATCTCCGAGGGCATGGTTCTGGTCAATGGCAGCGTGGAAACCCGCAAACGCAAAAAGATTGTCCCCGGCGACCGGGTGGAGTTCGCCGGGCACCTCATCATGGTTACTCCTGGTTGGTCTGCGACTTGATCCATCCCAGGCGGATGTAGTACTGTTGGCCTGCGTCTTCCCACTGATCACAGCTGGTCTGGGCCTCGACCGCAGGCCGCTCGGCCTCACGGTTTCCTGTTTTTTTCACTGTTACCAGGCAAAAGCCACTGGTAGTATCCTTGACCTTGTAGAATTTACAGCTCAGGCATGTGACGGCGACCATATTTTGTACCTCTGATTGTCTGTGGCAGATATTTTGTATTTTTTTCTCTCTACGGGTCCGGGTCCGGAACCGTTTGAAAAACCACGGTAAACATACTGTAGCAGAGATCCGGACGCACTATTTTTTTCCAGTTCAAAAAGGCCATTCCGTCAGGAACTGGTTGAAAATATGTGCTTTTGTTGGAATGGGTCAAAACACAACCTGTTGCGCTTTTTGTAGTTGCCTGCCCCTATATGTTGTGCTATAAGACCGCAATGCCATGTTGAACAACTCCGGCCAGCCGGCCGGATTTTATCAGACTCCACACCACAAAACCTGAGCGAGAAAAGCCATGCAGGGGAGGGGCTCATGACACGTGATATTCCTAAAATGGAATTGACAAAAACCGCGGAAACCGTGCTCCGGCGCCGGTACTATCTCAAGGACCGCAACGGTAATCCTATCGAGAACTGGGAGTCGCTGTGTCATCGGGTAGCCGATGCGGTTGCCGTGGTCGACCGGGAGTACCCAGAATATGAAGAACTGCGCGACAGTTTCTTCAACATGATCTACTACCTCGATTTTCTACCCAATTCGCCCTGCCTGATGAATGCGGGTACGGATCTTGGCCAGCTTTCTGCCTGTTTTGTCCTGCCGGTGGAAGACTCCATGGATGGAATTTTCAGCTCCATTCGCAATGGGGCTCTGGTCCATAAGACCGGCGGCGGCACCGGCTACTCCTTTTCCCGGCTGCGGCCCAAGAATTCCGCCGTCCGTTCCACCCAGGGCGTGGCGTCCGGGCCGCTGAGCTTTGCCGCCGTGTTTGACGCCGCCACCGAGACCATCAAGCAGGGTGGCAAGCGCCGCGGCGCCAATATGGGCGTGCTTCGGGTGGATCATCCCGATATCATGGACTTTATCCATGCCAAGCAGGATCAGAACCGTTTCACCAATTTCAACTTCAGCGTGGCCATTACCGACAAGTTCATGGAGGCGGCCAAGGCAGGTCAGGATTATGATCTGATTGATCCCTCCACCGGCGAGGTGGTGGACACCCTCAATGCGGCTGAAGTTTTTGATACCATCGTCAATCTGGCCTGGCATAACGGCGAGCCCGGGGTCCTGTTCATCGATGCGGCCAACCGGGCCAACACCACTCCCCAGCTAGGCGAATTCGAGGCCACCAACCCCTGCGGCGAACAGTGGCTGCTGCCCTACGAGTCGTGCAACCTGGGGTCCATCAACCTTGGGCGCTATGTGAAGGACGGGGTCGTTGACCGGGAGCGGCTGGGCCGGACGGTCCGGCTGGCCGTGCGTTTTCTGGACAACGTCATCGACTGCAACCGGTTCCCCATTCCCGAGATTGCTGAGATGACCCAGAAAACCCGCAAGGTGGGGCTGGGCATCATGGGCATGCACGACATGCTCATCCAGATGCGCCTTCCCTATGCCAGCGAAGAGGGACGTGCAGCCTCGGCCGATGTGATGCGTTTCATCCGTGAGGAAGCAGAGCAAGCCTCCATCGAGCTGGCTGAACTCAAGGGACCTTTTCCAGCCTACGACCCGCAGGTCAACAAGTATCCGGCCCGACGCAACGCCGCCCTGACCTCCATCCAGCCCACCGGCACGGTCTCCATGATCGCGGACTGTGCTTCGGGCTGTGAACCCTATTTTTCCATTGTCATGGTCAAGCATGTCATGGACGGAGACCGGTTGCTGATGGTCAACAAGCTGTTTGAGCAGGTGGCCCGGGCCGAGGGTTTCTATTCCGAGGAGCTGATGAATGAGGTGGCGGAAAGCGGCACCGTGATCGGCCATAAGGATATTCCCGAGGAGTGGCAGGAGATCTTCCGTACGGCCCAGGACATCCCGCCCGAGGATCATATCCGCATGCAGGGTGCCCTGCAGACAAATGGGGTGGACTCGTCCATCTCAAAGACCATCAACCTGCCTTCCACAGCCACCAGGGAGGATGTACGTCTCTCCTATCTGCTCGGCTACGAGCTCGGCTGTAAGGGACTGACCGTCTACCGGGACGGTTCCCGGGATGCCCAGGTATTGAACACCGCGGCCAAAGAAAAGGAAGACCAGACCGCCACGGTCTCCACCCAGGGGTTGATCCGCAAGAAGACCCTGCCCGATGTCCTGAGCGCCAAGCGGTATCGGCTCAAGGACGCCAACGAGAACACGATCTATATCATCGTCTGTTTTGACGACAATGAAAACCCCATGGAGGTCTTTGCCAAATTTCCATTTGACAACCGGGTCGACCTGAAGGATAAATCCACCATGTGGACCACCACCTGCCGGCTGGTCTCGCTGGCCCTGCGCTACCAGATCCCCATGGATGAGATCATCAAGCAGCTGGACCGCTCCAGCGGGCACATGCTCGACCTGCCGGCCCAGCTCGGCAAACTGCTCAAGTCGTTCATGGCCGGCACCCACCACGGATTTGCTTCCATCTGCCCGGAGTGTTCCGGTAAGCTGGTCTTCGAGGAAGGGTGCGAGACCTGTCACGACTGCGGCTATTCCAAGTGTTCCTGAGCCCGCCGGGTTTGGACTGCCCGGGCTTCATGGCCCTTTGATGGTAACTGGACAAGGAAGAACAAAATATGGCAAAGATTGGACGAAATGATCCCTGCCCCTGTGGCAGCGGTAGCAAATACAAAAAATGCTGTCTGCCCAAAGCACAGGTAGGTCAGCCGGTCACTCCCATGGAACAGGCCCGGGTTTCCCTGATGGGCCAGATCGAAAAAATCCAGCGGGCCGCGGCCGCCGGAAAAGAGAAAGTTTTTGAAGTGGGCGTGTTCGTTTTCTTCAGCAAGCGTGACGGCGATGCCTGGCTCCTGGAGATAACCGACTCAGATGCGGTCCAGGTGGCCGAGGCGGGTAAACCGCTTGACACCCCCATCGATGAAAATCCGGAGACCATTGAGATTAACTGGAGTCACACCTTTGCCATCCGGGACAAGAAATTCTACCTGACCTCCTACGAGGACAAGAGCGAGGCCCTGCTCCCCGGAGTACCCACCCAGCAGGTCCGGGCTGCCATCCGCAGGATACGGAAACGGTATCCCGAGGAACTGCTCAATCAGGTCCACATCCCCCAGGAGAATACCGAAACGGCAGATTCCTGAACACGAACATGAACCGCTGGTATCGATATATCCCCCTGATCCTGGTCATGGGGATAATCTTCTACCTCTCCCATCAGCCGGGTGATACCCTGGAGCTGCCCGACCTGCCGGATATCGACAAGGTCTGCCATGCCCTGGCCTACGGCGCTCTGGCCGGCAGCGCGATCTTTGCCCTCAGGATGGACCTCTGGCGACGCTATCCGTTGCGGATGGCCCTGCTGGTCCTGGCCTTTTGCCTGGGCTATGGGATCAGCGATGAGTTTCATCAGTCCTTTGTTGCCGGCCGGGACACCAGTGGCTGGGATGTGGCTGCCGATATGACCGGCGCCCTGCTGACCCAGGGGGCCTGGCTCTGGTATCTGCGGCGGAGGTTCGGCGCTCGTCTAGCGGCCATGCTAACCTCCAGATAGCTTTTTGGTTCTGCATCAAGTGACAAAAAAAGCCCGGTCGAGCAATCGACCGGGCTTTTTTTCTTTTTCTTTTTTTCGTTATCAGCCGCCCCGAAGCAGCCTGGCCATGTCCTTGGCAAAATAGGTGATGATGATATCAGCCCCGGCCCTCCGGATGGAGAGCAGGGTCTCGGCCATGACCCGGTCGCCGTCGATCCAGCCCTTTTCAGCCGCAGCCTTGATCATGGCATACTCGCCGCTCACATGATAGGCCGCCACCGGCAGATCGAATTCGTCGCGCAGCTGGCGAATGATATCCAGGTAGGCCACGGCCGGTTTGACCATGAGGATGTCTGCCCCTTCGTCCACATCCAGGGTGGCCTCCCGCAGAGCCTCGCGGGAATTGGCCGGATCCATCTGGTAACTGCGGCGGTCGCCGAACTGGGGCGCGCAGTCTGCCGCGTCCCGGAAGGGTCCATAGAAGGCCGAGGCGTACTTCACCGCATAGGACATGATCGGGACCATGTGAAAGTTGTTTTCATCCAGGGCAGAGCGGATCTCGGAAACCCGGCCGTCCATCATGTCCGAGGGCGCCACCATGTCCGCGCCGGCCTTGGCGTGGGACAGGGCTGTGCGGGCCAGCAGTTCGAGGGTGGTGTCGTTGTCCACCTCGCCTCCCACCAGGCAGCCGCAGTGGCCGTGGTCGGTGTACTCGCAGAGGCAGACGTCAGTGACCACGGTCAGCTCGGGTACCTTGTTCTTCAGTTCGCGGATCGCCCGCTGGACAATGCCGTCACCGGCATGGGCACCGGAGCCCATGGGATCTTTTTTCTCGGGCAGGCCAAAGAGAATGACCGAGCGGACGCCGAGTTCCAGGCATTCCTTTCCTTCCCGGGCCAGCTGATCCACACTGAGCCGGAAGACCCCGGGCATGGAGGGCACGGGTTCGCGCCTGTTCTTGCCCGGCATGACAAACAGGGGATAGATCATCTGTTCCGGCACCAGGGTGGTTTCCCGGATCATGGCCCGGAAGTTTTCATTTTGCCGCAGTCGACGGGGACGATATTCTGGAAAAACCATAGTTGCACTCCTTGGCCGGCATTCGCCGGAGTCTGTTAATGGGAAATCCCGTTTTGGTAAACTTGATCTCTGATTTTATCCGAAAATCACCACAACTTTGCATGATTACATTGTGATTTTCATAGGTCGAAGTCTTCGCTATCGGTTGAGGCTGGGCCGTGCCGAAACCCGGAGTCTCCCTTCGGTCGCTTACCCGGAGTCTCCCTTCGGTCGCTTACCTGGTCCAGCCATGCTGGTTTACCTGAATCAGTGACGGAAAAGTTTCTGTTTCTTGCGAGTACCACCAAAGCTCAGCTGTCACCGATATGAGGGATACCATCGCTTATTCTCTCTATCTGTAGAAAAAACGTGGTTGCTCAGAGATACGCCCGTACGAGTAACTCTTTCTGAGGCCAAGCGATGGTATCCCCCGAAGAATGAGCCTGGCGGCCGCCATCACTTTTTTCACTTGTCGTTCTTTATGCCCAGGGCCTTGACCTTTTTATGCAGGTGGCTGCGTTCCAGGCCGATTTTTTCAGCGGTCTGGGAGATGTTGCCGTTGTTTTCTGCCAGCCTGGCCTGCAGATAATCGCGTTCAAACTGTTTTCTCGCCTCCCTGAAGCCAAGATGGCGGTAGGGCACGCTGACCGCCGGGGCAGGGGAGGAGGCCTGGCTGCCACTGCCCAGGAACAGGGTCACGTCGCTGGCGTGAATGATCGGCTCCGGTGACATGATGACCAGCCGTTCCACCAGGTTGCGCAGCTCCCGGACATTGCCGGGCCAGGAATGGTGCATGAGTTCGGTCAGGGCATCGTCGGAAAACTGTTTGCGGCCCAGCCCCTTTTTCGAAAACTGGATCAGGAAGTCCTCCACCAGCAGGGGAATATCCTCCAGCCGCTCCCTGAGATCCGGTACCCGGATCGGCACCACGTTGAGGCGGTAGAAGAGATCGGCCCGGAAGGTACCGGCCTCGATTTCCTTTTCCAGGTCCTTGTTGGTGGCGGCCAGCACCCGGACATCCACCTGGATGGTTCGTGACCCGCCGACCCGCTCGAATTTCTGCTCCTGGAGGATCCGCAGGACCTTGGCCTGGCTCTTGAGGCTCATGTCTCCGATTTCATCGAGAAACAACGTGGAGCCGTCGGCCTGATCGAACTTGCCCTTACGGCTGGTGGTGGCGCCGGTGAAGGCACCTTTCTCGTGGCCAAAGAGTTCAGATTCGATAAGGTCCTCCGGGATGGCGGCGCAGTTGACCTCGATCATGGGCTTACTGCTGCGCCGGGACTTGCGATGGATGGTCTGGGCCACCAGTTCCTTGCCGGTGCCGTGCCCACCGCGGATGAGGACCCAGGCATCGGTGGGGGCGACCCGGTCGATCTGTTCCCGTACCTGGCGGATGGCAGGGGAGTTTCCGGTCAGGTCCGGAGTGGCGGGCGAGCTTTCCCGCAGGAGCTGGTTTTCCCGCTCCAGCCTGGCCACGTGCAACCCCTTGTTGATGGCCAGGACGATCTTGTCGTAGGACAGTGGTTTTTCAATGAAGTCAAAGGCGCCGATGCGGGTGGCCTGCACCGCAGTTTCAATGGTGCCGTGGCCCGATATCATGATGACCGGCAGGTCAAAACGCTCTTTTATTTCCTTCAACGCCTCCAATCCGTCCATGCCGGGCATCCAGATGTCGAGCAGTACCAGGTCCACCTTTTCCTGATCCAGGAGAGCCAGGCCCTCCTCGGCTGAAGCCGCGGTCCGAGGATGAAACCCCTCGTCGGCGAGAATCCCGGAGAGCGATTCGCGGATGGAGTCTTCGTCATCGATAATCAGGATGGTGGAGGCCATGGGTGTCGTATTCAGCTGTCAGGGAAGTCTCGGTTGCTCTGGCTTGACAGGCCGTTTACGTTTTTCAACAGCCTGTCAAGCCATGGATCTGATGATACAGGTTATCAGGAATCCAGGGGAAGCTCAACGATAAACACCGCGCCGCCAGGCCGGTTGTCGGCCACCCTGATAACCCCGTTATGCTCGGAGACAATGGTGTGGGCGATGGCCAGGCCCAGGCCGGTGCCGGACTTGCGGGTGGAGAAGTAGGGTTCGAAAAGCCGGAGCCGCACCTTTTCGCTGATGCCCGGGCCCGAGTCCGCCACCTCCATGCACACCTTTTTGCCGTTATCGGTCAGGGAGAAACGCAGGTGGATGGATCCTCCCTCGTGGAGCACGGTGACCGCGTTATCAAGCAGGTTGATCAGCACCCGTTTCATCTGTACCGGATCAAAGTGAAACGGCGGGATATCGCCCGGTTCCTCAAGGGTGAAATCGATATGCTTGTGGGCTTCGCGGTACAGGACCAGGACATCGCGGGCCATGGCGACCAGATCACCCTGTTCCTTTTTCAGTCTCGGCATGCGGGCAAAGTCGGAGAATTCACTGACCAACCGCTTGATCTCGTCCACCTGGTTGACGATGGTCCGGGTGCACTGGTCAAAGATCTCCACATCTCCTTCGATCCGGTCCAGGTACCGTTTTCTGAGCCGCTGGGCCGAGAGTTGAATAGGGGTAAGCGGGTTTTTGATCTCGTGGGCGATCCGCCTTGCAACCTCCTGCCAGGCGGCCAGGCGCTGGGCCTTTTCCAGGTTGGTCAGGTTGTCAAAGACGATGACATAGCCGATGGCGCGTTGATTCTCATCCATCAGGCGGGTGATGTTGACCAGCAGGGACAGGGTCTCTCCCCGGCGCACAGTGATCCGCAGGTGGCGCTCAACGGAATGTTTGCCGGATTCCAGCAGCTCCCGGAAAAAATTTTCCACGATCATCACGTGAGGCCGGGCGAGCACCTCGTGGTAATCCCTGTGCAGAAATTCTTTGGGGTTTATCTTGAGGAGATCTTCGGCGAACCGGTTGATGGTGGTGATCTGGTTGTTCTCGTTGATGGCGATGACGCCGGCGGCCACGTTTTCCAGGATGGTCTCCAGGTAGCGCCGTCGCTGTTCCGACACCTGGTTGGACTGCTGCAGGGCCTCGTGGGCCTGGGCCAGCTGCCGGTTGGAGGCCAGCAGATCGGAGGTCATCTGGTTGAAAGAGTCCACCAGCAGGCCCATCTCATCGTCGGATTCCTTCTCCAGGGTGAAGTCCAGCTCTCCCTCGGCAACCCGCCGGGTGGCCTGAGCCAATTTGTTGATGGGGCCGGTCAGGGTGCGGGCGATGTAGAACCCGAACCAGATGGCGCCAAAGAGGATGAGCAGGGTGATGATGAGAAGCATGATCAGCAGGCTCAGCTTGATGGGCGCCTTGAGCATGACCAGCTGGCGATAGTCGTTGATGCCGCTGGTGATCGCCTGCATCTGTGCCAGCTGTTCGGCCGGGATCAGCAGGGTGGTGACCAGGTAGGTGGCCAGTTCTTCCTTTTGGTTCACCGCGAGCGGGACAATGGCCTGGACCAGCTCGCCGGCACTGGAATCCTGGGTGATGACCTCGGGTCGGTTTTCCTCACTTGCCCGCCGCATGGCCTCGGTGGGAATCTCCGGCAGAACCACAGGCAAAAGCCGTGGCCCCCGGACCGAGAGCAGTTCCCTCCGGTTGGCGTCGATGAGGGTCAGGGCATCGGGTGCGCCCGGCGGAGCGGTCTCCAGGGTCCGCTTGAACAGTTCCTCCACCAGTTCCCTGTTCTCAAGAGAAATCAATCCCGAGTCGATCAGCCGCGCGATCCGGCTGCCCATGTTCTCGGCCCGTTTTTCCGTGTCCCGAAAGATGGTCTGGGCAAGCTTGAGCGAGGCCTGGAGCGACTGTTCCACGTTGGTGTTGAACCAGTAATCCATGGACGTGGAGACAAAGCGCAGGGCAATGACAAAGAGCAGGATTGTCGGGATGAGCGACAGGGAGACAAACGAGACCACCAGCCGGGTTCGCAGCTTGGAGCCGAGGATATTATGCCGGCGCTCAAATATCAGCTCCACAAGGTTACGCAGGACCAGGTAGAGCATGAGCAGGAGCAGGAGGGCATTGATGTTGATCAGGGCAAAGACCAGGACGGTGCTGGAAACCGGAAGGTTGAGATTGCCACGGAGAATGGAGGCCTGCAGGTAGCCAAGCAGCGGAATCAGCAGGACACAGCAGCCGATGACATACCGGACCAGGCGGCGTTTTTTCTGGCGTTGTTCAGGGGTCAGCATCAACTTGTCTCGGTGGTTCTCTGCCGGTAGAAGGGAGTTTCGGGCGTCTCTCAGGCCATGGGTTTTTCAGGAGCCTTCGCAGTCAGGGTTCAGTACCTGAATTCAATGGCGCGCCAGTCGGTTTCAAAGTCCCACAGGGAGACAAAGGGCACAAGGTAATGGATACCCAGGGGCAGCTTTTTTTCCGCCAGCTTTGCCTTGATGCGCAGCTCGTAGGGCGCATCGGGCTCCAGCACGTCCAAGGGAATAACCTTGAGGCCGCTGAGCTCGGTCATGAACTGCTTCGCTTCGTCCAGGGACTTGGTCTTTTCGATCCGGTTGCCAAACTCGGTCAACTGGACATGGTACTCCTCTTTCAGCGCATCATAGGTCATGGTGTGGGTGACGCTCAGATCGGCCAGGGTGGTGTCGAACCAGTTGTTGCGTAACTGGTCCAGTTCCACCATGAAGGTGAACGATACCGGGATACCGTTGCGTACGCCCTCGATCATCTCATCGGTAAAACAGTTTTTTATGGTGGCAAAGAGGAGCAGGTGGCTGCTTGAGGTGGTGATAATGATATCAACTATCTCCGGCTCGGCTTCCTGCTGGGCCCTGGGTGACAGGGGAAGCAGCAGGGCAACGAGCAGGAAACATACAGTCAGTCGCATGGTACGGAGCAGGTGCGTCATATATAAAAAAATCTCTTGAGAGAGTCAGGTGGATCGTCGGGAAGTGTCTGGGCACAGGCGGGCCTGCATCCAGAGTAAAATTCACCACTTTAGCAACTGGCACTCCGCTTGTCCATCCGGAAGTGACCCGGATCCCGGCGTCTGCCATGAATAAAATCCTCCTTGACACTGGAAATGAGACACACTAGTGTGTGCATATGCTCAAAACAGTTGGCCGCCGCTACCGGCCCTGATGCAGTTTATGCCGTTTTAACCGTTTATATATTTTATATTTTTAACTTTTTAACTTTTTAACTTTTTACAGGAGGAAGTTCCATGAGTGACCATCTGTACAAGGCGGAAACCACCAAATCGGCAGCAGAATTTGCCCGGGACCTGGGCAGGGTTGTGGGTAAGTATGGCTTTGTCATCCACAACGAGTCCAATATGGACATGGCCCATTCCTTTGGCAAGCACGGCGTGGAAGTGGCAGAGGAGTTCGATCTGCACATGATACAGATCTGCAAGCCGGAAAAGGCGGCCAAGAGCCTGCAGGCCAATCCCGAGCGGGCCATTCTCATGCCCAAATATGTTATGACCTTCTCCAAGGACGGCAAAACCCAGATTCGCTTCTTCTATTTCAGTGCGGAAAACATCAGGGCCATGGTCGATGACGAGGCCTTTCCAGACTCTCTGGCCCAGACCTACAAGAAGATCATTTCCATGATAGAAGAGGCCATTGCGCTGTAAATGAGCAAAATGAGCAGGATCTATCCTCTCGCAGATACAGGGCCTCCGGGCCCTGCATAAGGAGACTGTTATGTGGAAATTTCTCATTTCCATCAACAAGAAACTGGTCTATGCCATCCCCACCATGATGGTTCTGGGGTTTCTCTTCGGAATCAACACCGATCCGGTCCTGATCAAAAAGCTCAAGACCCTTATTATGCCCCTGACCTTCCTCATGGTCTACCCGATGATGGTAACGCTCAACATCAAACATCTCAAGGAGGGTATCCAGAACGTCAAACTGCAGCTGACCACACAGTTCATCAACTTCTGCATCGTCCCCTTTGTCGCCTATGGGCTGGGGATGTATTTTTTCAGGGATAACTCCTACATGGCCCTGGGGCTCCTGCTCGCATCCCTGCTGCCTACCTCGGGCATGACCATCTCCTGGACAGGGTTTGCCAAGGGTAACATGGGTGCGGCCATCAACATGACGGTCATCGGCCTGACGCTTGGTTCCCTGGCTACGCCGCTCTATGTCCAGGTGCTGATGGGCACCAAGGTGGACATGAACATCATCCTGGTGGTCAAGCAGATCGTCTACATCGTCTTCATTCCCATGCTGCTTGGCTATTTGACCAGGTCCTGGCTTTTGAAAAAGTATGGGATGAAGGAGTTCAAGGCCCGGCTTGCGCCCCGTTTTCCATCCCTTTCCACCCTGGGTGTGCTGGGGATCGTGTTTGTGGCCATGGCCCTCAAATCCAGACAGCTGGCGGCCAACCCTGGCATTCTCTGGTCCATTTTTCAGCCGCTTTTGATCATCTACTTTCTCAACTTCACCCTGGGTACCCTGGTCGGCAAGATGCTGTTCAACCGGGGCGACGCCATTGCCCTGGTTTACGGAACGGTCATGCGCAATCTCTCCATTGCCCTGGCCATCTCCATCAACGCCTTTGGCACCAAGGGGGCGGACGCGGCTCTGGTCATCGCCACCTCGTATATCATCCAGGTTCAGTCCGCGGCCTGGTACGTGAAGTTTACCGACAAGCTGTTTGGCCCGCCTGAGGAAAAGGCGGCCTGAAACAAACACATATATATGAACCCAAGATAACGGAGGGTGTATCATCATGGAAGAATCACTTCGGCTGGCAGTCCCATCCAACAGTCCGGGCGGGCTTGAGGCCACCAGGTCCGATCATTTCGGTCACTGCGATGCCTTTACCCTCATTGATATCAGCGACGGGAAAATAATCCAGTCCGTGATCGTACCCAACCAGGATCACGGGGCCGGTGGCTGCATGGTACCGGTCCAGTTTCTCCGCGACCAGAACGTGGACGCCATTGTGGTCGGAGGAATCGGCGCCCGCCCCCTGCAGGGATTTGCAGAGGTTGGTATTGCCGTGTATTATGCAGCTAACAACAGTGTCAAAACGGTTCAGGAAGCCGTGGACGGCATTATCAAAGGCTCTTTTCCCCTTATCCGCCCCGACCAGGCCTGTTCCGGTCATGGGAACTGTCATTGACAGGTAACCCGGGTCCTGCTCCCGGTCCTGGCGCCAGCCGGCACCGGGCCGGGGTTGGATCTGAATTTTCAGAAGACAGATGTCACCACGCCCCAAGAAGAAACGTGTCTGCAAGGGAAAATTTTGCGGTCGGGCCTTCAAGCCCACCGGCATATCAATTCCCGAACTCAAGCACATCCCCCTGTACCGGGATGAGCTCGAAGTCATCAAGCTCTGTGATTACGAAGGCCTGTTTCAGGAACAGGCCGGTGAGAGAATGGGGGTGTCGAGGGGAACCGTACAGCGGATTCTTACCTCGGCCCGGCGCAAGATCGCCGAGGCCCTGACCACCGGTGCGGCCCTGGTCTTCGAGGAAGACGAGCATGGCCGGGAGTAACCTTAAATCAGCCAGGTAGCCTGCCGGATTTTTGTTTGGCAAAACGGTTGACAGATGGCAGGGGACGGATTATTTGTAAACATATGCACATAAAAAGATGGTGCAGGTGTGCCATCAGATACCAACTCAAATACAGGGGGTAGACCATGTTCCAGGTAGATGTCGACAAGGATAAATGTACGGGTTGCGAGGAATGTGTGAACAGTTGTCCGGCCCAGGTGTTCGAACTGGTTGACGGAAAGTCGGACCCTGTCAACATGGATGAGTGCCTGGGCTGTGAGACCTGTGTCGAGGTGTGTCCCGAAGGGGCAATTACCGTAACCGAACTGTAACAGGCTGTTGAAAAACGTAGCGAGCGAAGATGAGACAAGGAAAAATGAGGCGAAAAAGCGCAGTGTACATGGAGTACATGAGCATTTCGGAGTCTCGCAGATAAGCGCAGACTTCGAGCTCGCTTACCCGGAGTCTCCCTTCGGTCGCTTACCTGAGCCGAATTTTGTCGCAGTATCATCTGGTGCAGTAGTTTTTCAACGGCTTGGTAAGGGATATCCCGCCGGGCCGGAGCAGGTCCGGTAACAAGTGGGGGGCAAAGGTATGAAGCCACGGGTAAAAAGCATACTGTATGCCACCGATCTGTCGGACACAGCCAGGGAGGCATTGACCTGGGCGGTCAGCCTGGCTGAAAAATACGATGCGACCATCACCATTCTCCATGTCATGCCCGACCTGATCGAAGAGATGTCGGTGCTCATGGGCTATGACCTGGAATCCCATTTCGGGGCTGAGGACCTGCAGGCCTTTGGCGAAGAAGGACGCAGCGCTGTGGTGGAATCCATCAAGAACCGGATTCGTTCGGTCTGCAAAGACGTGCAGAACGAAGCCGGCTGTTCTCTGGATCTGGAAAATATAGTGATCCGCAATGGTCACCCGGTCCGGGAAATCATCGACACAATACAAGAAGGGGATTTTGATCTGGTGGTCATGGGTACCCACGGCCACGGCCTTCTTGACAAGATACTTGTCGGCTCGGTGGCCAGGGGAGTGGTAGAAAAAAGTCCCATCCCGGTCCTGACCGTCAGGTTGCCCTCCTGAGAAATACTCATTCTCCTACCTCTCCCAGCGCCTGCAGGGTTTCTTCCTCCTTCCCTGCAGGCGCATCTGTTTTTTTTTACGCCCCTGTTTGACAGAGTCTGTCTCTGTTTCTATAGTGCAGTTCTGATATCCATGGCCGGGCGGTCTCCTGCAGGTTTTCCGTCACTTGGTCCATGGCTGTCTTTCGGCAACGATTCGTTGTTATTTCCTTAAGTTAAAACATGTATCCGGAGCAGAGAGTATGGGCAGAACGGTTCTTGTAACCGGTGGTTGCGGTTTTATCGGAGTGAATTTTGTCCGGCTTGTTCTCGGTTCCTGTCCTGACTGGCGGGTCGTCAACCTGGACAAGCTGACCTATGCGGGTAACCTGGAAAGCCTGGGCGACCTGATCGACCATCCACACCACACTTTTGTCCGGGGTGATATCTGCGACCGGGACCTGGTGCGGCAACTCTTCCAGGACCATGATATCGATACCGTGGTCCATTTTGCCGCCGAATCCCATGTGGACCGTTCCATTACCGGCCCGGATGCGTTCATCAAAACCAATATCTTCGGCACCTTTACCCTGCTTGAAGTGGCCCGGGAAGTCTGGGAGACGTCGAACGGTTTTCCCGACCAGGTCCGTTTTCTCCATGTCTCCACCGACGAAGTATACGGCTCGCTTGGCGAGAGCGGCTATTTCACCGAGACCTCCTGCTATGATCCCCGCTCGCCATACTCTGCCTCCAAGGCCTCTTCAGATCACCTGGCCCGGGCCAGCTTCCATACCTACGGTCTGCCTGTGCTGATCACCAACTGTTCCAACAACTACGGTCCCTACCAGTTTCCCGAAAAGCTTATTCCCCTGGTACTCAACAATGGTCTGCACGGTCGACCACTGCCGGTCTACGGTGATGGCGGCAACGTGCGGGACTGGCTCTACGTCCAGGACCACTGCGAGGCCATTGTCCGGGTCCTGGAGCAGGGCAGACCTGGTGAGTCCTACAATATCGGCGGCCATAACGAGAAAAAGAACATCGAGGTGGTGGAGTTGCTCTGTGACATGCTCGATGAACGGGTGGAGCCGCTGCCGGGCGGCAAACCCCGGCGTTCGCTGATCACCTTTGTCAAGGACCGGCTCGGCCACGACCGCCGCTATGCCATCGATGCCACCAAGATCGAACGGGAGCTGGGCTGGACCCCGAAATATACCTTTGACCAGGGTATGGAACGGACGGTTGAGTGGTATCTGGGCAACCGGTCCTGGATGGAAGCGGTCATGGATGGCTCGTATCGCCAGTATTATGAAAAAATGTATGGCAACAGGTGAGATGATGCAGGTGATCGCAACGGAGATACCCGAGGTGCTCATCATCGAGCCCCGGGTTTACGGCGATGAGCGGGGGTTTTTTTTCGAGAGCTTCAACCAGCGCCGCTGGGAGGAGAAGACCGGACTTGCCACCCGCTTTGTCCAGGAAAACCATTCCCGCTCCAACCACAACGTCCTGCGCGGCCTTCACTACCAGATCCGCCAGCCCCAGGGCAAGCTGGTACGGGTGATTTCAGGCGAGGTCTTTGATGTGGCGGTGGATATCCGCCGCAGCTCGCCCACTTTTGGTCGCTGGGTCGGCGTCCATCTCTCGGCGGAAAACAAACGTCAGTTCTGGGTCCCGGAGGGTTTTGCCCACGGCTTTGTCGTCCTCTCCGAGGTGGCGGAGTTTCTTTATCTCACCACCGATTACTACGCGCCCGAGCACGAACGGGCCATCCTCTGGAACGACCCCGACCTGGCCATCGCCTGGCCCCACACCGGCGAGCCGATTCTCTCGGAAAAAGATCGGAACGCCTCCCTGTTCAGGGATGCCGAGGTCTTTGCCTGATCTGTGACACTGCTGGAGCAAAGAGCACGAGATTTGCGGGAGATCCAGCGGTGTGATTTCTTCCCGGACAAGGGCAGTTTATGATGTCGTCTGACACAGGGATACCACCGGTTGGCGGCAACGGAG
Organism: Desulfolithobacter dissulfuricans; assembly: GCF_025998535.1. Taxonomy (NCBI): domain Bacteria; kingdom Pseudomonadati; phylum Thermodesulfobacteriota; class Desulfobulbia; order Desulfobulbales; family Desulfobulbaceae; genus Desulfolithobacter; species Desulfolithobacter dissulfuricans. The sequence continues at coordinate 1,364,539 of NZ_AP024233.1, forward strand.
CCTGGTCGTGGTCCCTGTCAGGGCCATTCCACCCGCAGGGTGTTGTCGCGGGCATTGACCCGGGCCAGCCGCACCCGGACCATATCGCCCGGCTCCACGGGAAAGGCGGGGTTGGGCGGCAGATCGATATCAAAGAGACAGTCGGCCAGCAGGAGGTTGATTCGCTTGGGGCCGCTGTTGATCACCAGGGCGTTGACCGTGTTCCCCACCTGCTGCTCCAGATACCTGAGAATCCAGTAGCGGTACCGCTGCTGGCGCACCATGTTGGCCCGCCCCAGCTTCTGGTGGATGGTGCCGGCAAAATCCCTGCATTCTGTATCGGTGAACAGAATCCCTTTGCCCCGGATCATGTTGCTTATCTGCAGCTGCATGACCAGGTCGAGAAACCGGCGGATGGGTGAGGTCACCGTGGTGTAGCAGCTCAGTCCCAGCCCGGAATGGGCCTTGGGATGGGTGGTCAGCTCGCCCCTGGACAGAAAACGCCGCTGCCGGGCCACTTCCGGCAGGCTGGTATCCATACCGTCGATGAGCCGTTTGCGCGGCGGTCCCTGGGAGCGGAACAGCCCCGGCGCTTCCTGGGCGGCAAGATAGGACGCCGCCACATGGTTGGCCAGGATCATCAGCTCCGAGACAATGGTCCGGGCCGGTGTGTCCACCGGGGCAAGGGAAATACCAATCCGGCCGTCCTCGCCGATCTCGATGTTGACATCGGGAAAGGGCAACAGCAGGGCGCCGTTTTCCACCCGCCTGCGGCGCAGCTGTTCCCGCAGACGGTTCAGGATGAGCAGGTTTTTGTTTGTGTTTTTTTTCAGGCCTTCGGCCACCAGCTCATCCACCTGGGTGTAGGTGAGCTGCTGTTTCACCGTCACCACCGCCGGTACGATCTTGGAGCGGATCAGCTCACCCTCCGGTGACAGGGTCATGATGAAGCTCATCACCGGTCGCGGTTTATCCACCAGCAGGCTGCACACCCCCTGGGACAATTCCTCGGGCAGCATGGGGATCTGCTGTTCAGGGAAATAGAGGGAGGTACACCGCTCCATGGCCTCGTCAAAGAGCGGATCACGGGGCTTGATGTAATGGGCCACATCGGCGATGTGAACCCCGACTTCGATGTTGCCGTCCTCCAGCGGTTGCACGTGCAGGGCGTCGTCGAAATCGCGGGTGGACTCGCCGTCCACCGTGAAGACATCGAGCTCGCGCAGATCCTTACGCCTGGGGTCGGCCAGCAGTTCGTCCACATCCGGCTCCCGGATGGAGCGGGCCTGCTCCATGGCCGCCTCGTCAAACTCCACTGGCTGCTCGGCCTTGAGCAGCATGGTGTTCTCGTCCCGGTGCCAGACCCCGGCCCGGACAAGGAGGTTGAAACCGTCGCCCGGCCTGGTCAGTTCCGCCTTTTTCAGGAGCTGCCGGACCAGGTCCGCCTCGGCGCTCTCGTTGCCAAACAGGACATACTGGCTGATCCACTCCAGGCACTGTTCCCGCTGCGGCCAATCCTCACAGGTCACCTCTTCGCCGGCCATAATACTGCAGAGGGCTCTGGCGCCGTTTTCCAGGATCTGCTCCCGTTCCTTTTCCCTGGCCCGCTGGTGCTTGAGCTGTTCCACCTTTTCCTCGGTGTGTACCGTGACCTGGCCGTTTTTGTACTTGAAATAAAACCGGTCCCGCAGCACGGCCCGGAGAAAGGCCGCCACCTGGTCATCGCTGAGCTTGTCGCCAAAGCAGAGTTCGGCCAGGAAATCGGCGGAAAAACTGGCATCCTCCTCGGTTACGGCCAGCTCCCATATCTCACTGAGATCGATGGTCGCAGCCAACCGCTCTCTGTTCTCGCTGGTCTCACGCAGCAACCGGACCATGTCGTCGCGGCTGATGTCCACAGGATAGGTCGAGCGGGAGGCCGTGAGCAGCCGGGACTGGGGCAGGTTCACCTCGCGACCGTTTTGATTTATGATGCGCAGCCGTTTGCCCGTATCCTGGAGTACCAGGCCACAGAGAAATTTGCCGCCGTCTATATATTCAACCAGAGTGCCGGGAAGAGTCATGAAATTATATGTTCAATCTTGCAGTAAAAGAGTACGTTGTCTGTCGGTCATGGCCGTGCTATGATTTGTGCACGCGCCACGGCACACTACCCTTACCATGGAAATCAGTACACGTAAATCGTAACAGATATGGACACCGAAAATACCCAGCCCCTGTACCGCTCAGGCGTGGTGGCCATTGTCGGCCCGCCCAATGCCGGCAAATCGACCCTGCTCAACCGCTACCTGGGCCAGAAGATCGCCATCGTCACTCCCCGGCCCCAGACCACCCGCAACCGGATCCTGGGTATCGTCACCGGGCCTGACTACCAGATCATCATGCTCGATACCCCGGGCCTGCACAAGGCCAGGGAACTACTCAACCGGGAGATGGTACGGATCGCCATGGAAAGCCTGGGCGAGGCCGACGTGGTGCTCTTCCTGGCCGATGCCTCGGCCTTTGCCGGAAATAAAAAGAAACTTGAAAAACACCGGCAGGAGTATACCGGCTACCTCGACAAGGTGCGCACTCCGGCCGTGCTGGCCCTCAACAAGATCGACCTGCTCAGGAAAGAGGAACTGCTGCCGGTCATCGACTGGTACTCCAGCCTCCATCCCTTTGACGCCGTGGTGCCGATTTCCGCCCTCCAGGGAGTCGGAACCGACACTCTGCTCGAGGAACTGGTCTCCAGGCTGCCCGAAGGACCGCAGTACTACCCCGACGATATCCCCACCGACGCCACCGAACGGTTCATTGTCGCCGAGATCATCCGGGAAAAGATCTTCCTTCTCACCCGCGAGGAGGTTCCCTATTCCACTGCAGTCCTGATCGACTCCTTCCAGGAGGAGAAAAATCGGGTCACCATCCATGCCACCATTCTCGTGGAGCGCAGTTCGCAAAAGGGCATCATCATCGGCCGCAAAGGGCAGATGCTGGTGGAAATAGGCCGCAGTGCCCGCCTGGAGATCGAGGAGCTGCTGGGCTGCCGGGTGGTACTGAAGCTCTGGGTCAAGGTGAAGAAGAAATGGACCCGTAACGAACAGATATTGAAGGAACTTGGCCTGTAATTTTCACTCCACCGGGCAGGACCGACCGCCTCCCATGCCTTCTTTCGGCCCCCTCCCTTTCCTGACCCTTTAAAAAATCTCTCCTCAAAGAGGTTGCGACGCAAGGCTTTTAGCGGATGCCCGGAAAAGCTGTTGACTTATAAGTGTCTGTTTTGTAGTTATTATTTCGTGGTGTCGTCGCATTGTTCTCGCTGGATCGACCCGAATCTCCCCTGTATCGCAGACCGATTCCCTCACCACCCCGCCCATTCTACATTTCCGACCTGAGCAAAGGAGGAGAGGAAAGTGGAGCAAAAGAGCACTCAAGTCACCCTGGACGATATCAGGCTTGCCGACTATTCCTTTGAAAACCTGCCCCGCCTGCAGGAACTCCGCGCCAGCTGCTTCCGGGAAAAACCAGCCATCTGTATCGAACGGGCACGCTACATCACGATATACCTCAAACATCATGACGACAGATCAGATATCCCCGAGGTCCGAAGGGCCAAGGCGGTTCGTTATTTCCTGGAAAACAAGACCCCGGTCTTTTTCAGTCGGGCCAATCTCCTGGCCGGCAATACTACCAGCAAACCCCTGGGCGCGCCGCTCTTTCCCGAGTTTTTCGCCCTGTCCATCTGGCCCGAACTGACCACCATAAGTACCAGGGCCAAGAACCCGCAGATCCTCGATCAACGGGATGCCCGCGAATTGAACTTCAATATTTTCCCGTACTGGATGGAGAGAAATGTACTGGAACGCACCAGGGCCCGGTTCGGCAAGTCCACCGGGCTTTCGCTTTTCGAGGACCTGGTCTTCTTCATCGCGGCCAAGGCCGGCTGCATTTCCCACTGCGTTCCCACCTATCGACCCATGCTGGAGAAGGGACTGGTGGGGCTCTCGGAAGAGGCCCGGGTGCGGGAGGAGGAGTGGTGCCGGAGGGACACGCCCGAGTCCCATCACCAGGCCGAATTCTTCCGTGCAGTGCAGATCGCCCTCCAGGGCATCATGATCCATGCCGACCATCTGGCCGACCGGGCCGAGGCCCTGGCCACGCAGGAGGTGGACAGTCAGCGGAAAAAGGAACTTGAAGAGATGGCACTCATGTGCCGCTGGGTCCCGGCCCAGCCGGCCAGAACCTTCAAGGAGGCGGTCCAGGCCATCTGGTTGTGCCAGATCGGCATCCACGCGGAAAACATCAACATGGCCATGAGTCCGGGCAGGTTGGACCAGATCCTCTATCCCTACTACAAACAGGATATGGAGGCGGGCCGGCTGACCGTCGGGGAGGCCATGGAGATCCTGGCAAGCCTCTGGTGCAAGATTGCCGACAATGTCACCATGGTTCCCGAGGCCTCGGAGGAGATGTTTGGCGGCGCCGGCACGGTACCCGCCCTGACCCTTGGCGGGGTGGATGAAAATGAAGAGGACGCGGTCAACGATCTCACCTACCTTATGCTCCGGGTTACCGAACTGCTCTCCATCCGCGACCCCAATGTCAATGCCCGCTACCATTACCGGAAAAATTCAAAAGAGTACCTGGAGCGGGTCTCCGAGGTCATTCTCAACACCCGGGCAGTACCGGCGGTCTACAACGACGTGGCCAACATAGCCGCCCTGGAAGGGCAGGGTGAGAGGCCCGAGCATGCCAGGGATTACGGAGTGGTGGGCTGCGTGGAGTTGGTCAGCTGCGGCCGGGATTACCCGGCCTCGAGCTCCATTATGCTCAACCTGGTGGCACCGCTGGAGATGGCCCTGTTCAGCGGCCGGCGACCCATCACCGGCTCCGAGCAGATCGGGCCGGTCACCCCCGACCCGGCCACCATGACTTCCTTTGCCGACTTCAAAGAGGCCTTCTATACCCAGCTCGACTGGCTCATCGAGAACGCCATCGAGCTCAATGAACAGATGGGTGTCATCCATCAGGAGATGCTGCCCTCACCCCTGCTGTCCGCTTTTTTCGAAGGGCCGATGGAGAAGGGCCGCGATCTTATCCACGGCGGCTCGATCTACAACTCGTCCGGGGCTACCCATATCGGCTTTGCCGACGTGGTCGATTCCTTAAACGGTATCGAGCACGCGGTCTTCAATGAAAAGAAATGCACCTTTGCTGAACTGATCGAGGCCATCCGGTCCGGTTTTTCCGGCCGGGATCACGAAACGCTGCGGGTCTACCTGCAGAACCGTTGTCCCAAGTTCGGCACCGAACACCCCATTGCCCTGCGCAACTCCAGGGAACTGGTGGATCACCTGTTCACTGTCTACCAGTCGCACACCAACTACCGTGGCGGTCCTTACCGTCCAGCCTTCTGGACCATGACCAACCACGCCGGGCTGGGCGGCATTACCGGCGCGCTGCCCAGCGGCCGCAAGCCACACAGTGTCCTGGCCAGTGGCATCACCCCTGTCTCCGGCGCAGCCCCGGAGCTCACCGCCTGCCTCAACGCGGTGTCCTACCTTGGCGGCCTTCAGGTCCCCGGCGGCTGGGCCTTCAACCTCAAGTACTCCCCGGAACCTGACCAGGAGATCATGAAAAAGCGGTTTGCCCAGACCATGGAAGCCTACTTCCTGTCCGGCGGCCACCAGGTCCAGTTCAACATCATGACCTATGAGATGCTCCTTGATGCCAAGGCCCATCCGGACGAATATCCGGAGCTCATGGTCCGGGTATCCGGTTACTCGGCCTATTACAAGGATCTCAACGAGATGATGCAGGATGAACTCATAACCCGCACCCAATACGATCTCGACAGCGGTGCGGCAGTGCCTTTCCCAGGTAACACTGCAGGGAGGGATGCGTGATGTTCGACTTTCTCAAAAAACTTGACCTGGATGATTTTGAGATCAGCCGCCTCGATGACATGCTGATCCAGAACCTGTGGGCCAGCTTCAGGGAATGTACCGAGTCGGAAGCTGCCGAGGAGTTTCTCCAGTTGCTCCTCACGCTGATGATGGTCATGTTTCGCCTGAACCGCGACTACCGACAAAACATCCAGGATTTTAACGGCCGCTACCAGTTTCTCAGCAAGGATGGTGAGATTACCGTTGCCGCCATTTTCCGGGATGGCCGCATGGAGGTCAGGGAGGCCGTCATCCCGGACCCGCATATCACCATCACCTTCCGGGACGGAAGAGCCCTGTTCAACTACCTCATCTCGCCGCGCCAGGATATCATCGGTTCCATCCTCCGGCACGACGTGGAGACCGATGGCAACCTCAACTACCTCTACCGATTTGGCTATCTTGCCAAGCAACTCCTGGAAATGGCACCTGGCCAGTGAAGCGAGGCCGTATAGGTTCCATAGGGCGGTATTGCCTCCACGACGGACCCGGCATTCGGACAACGGTGTTCCTTAAAGGGTGTCCCCTGCAATGTCCCTGGTGCCATAACCCGGAATTCATCAATCCAGCCCCGGAGATCGCCTTTTATCACAGCCGCTGCGTGGGCTGCGGGGAGTGCGGCGAGGTCTGCCGGGACCAGGCCATCAGCTATGCCACCCCGCTGCGGATCATCCGCAACAGATGTACCGTCTGCGGCCTCTGCGTCGAGGCCTGCCCGGCCCGGGCCCTGGAGTTTGTCGGCCAGGAGATGAGCGTGGAGGAAGTGCTGGAGATCATCATGCGCGACCAGCACTTCTACGAGGTCTCGGGCGGCGGGGTCACCCTGTCCGGCGGCGAGCCCACGGTGCAGATGGAGTTCATCTCCGCCCTGCTGAAGGAACTCAAAGCCAGGGGAGTCCACACTGCCATCCAGACCAGCGGTTACTTTGTCTGGGAGGAGTTTGCCAGTGGGCCCCTGCCGCTGCTCGATCTCATCTTCATGGATATCAAAATAGCTGACCCTCGGGAGCACCGGCTTGTCACCGGGGTCGAGAATACGGTTATTCGGGAGAACCTGGAACGGCTTATACGTGAGTTCCCGGACAAGGAGGTCGTGGTGAGAATACCCATTGTTCCGGGGTACACGGCCTTTGCGGAAAACCTCTATGCTCTTTCCTCCTGGCTTGAAGATATCGGTGCCCGGCAGGTGGTTCTCCTGCCGTTCCATCCGTTTGGCATCTCAAAGGCTGAAAATATCGGCAGGCAGGTGGACGAAAGACTGCCCCGCAAGTCTCTGTGCCAGGGGAGCTTTTGAAGTGGCAGAGTCTTTTTCAGTGGGCTGAAGAAAAGGAGTAGAGATCATGCTGTTGAAAAAGGGAATACAGAACCAGAGGGTGGAGGAACTGCAGAAACGGCTCCAGGAACTGGGCTACGATCCGGGACCGGCGGACGGTGTCTTTGGCCCGAGGACCGAGATGGCGGTGCTCGCTTTTCAGGAGGACAAGGGTCTTTCAGTGGACGGCGTGGTCGGGCGGGAAACCTGGAACGGTCTGTTTGCCAGCCCCATACCGGAGGTAGTTTCAGAGCTGACCAGGCCACCTTCCTACAGCCAGTGTTTTGATGTCTTTGGTGATTTCCGGGTCGCAGGCTGGCAGGAACAGAGCCTGGTCCGCTGCGACCTCTCGGAGATGGCCGATGCCCTGGGGCATATCTACATCAGCTGGCTCACCGAAGACGACAAGGCCTTTGTCCATCATAACTGATTTGGTTTTGTCTGTCACCGCCTGGTGGCGCCCCATATCCAGGCCGCCTTCCAGACCGTGGTGGAACGGGGCCTGGCCGACAAAATCCGAACCTGGGACGGCTGTTTCAATGTACGGCACATGCGCGGTGCCGGCCAGTGGTCTACCCATTCCTGGGGCATTGCCTTTGACCTGGATGCGCCCTGGAACCGCTTCGGACAGCGGAACTTTGCCATGGATGAAGAGGTGGCAGCGTGTTTTGAAGAGGCAGGATTTGTCTGGGGCGGCCGCTGGAACCGGCCAGATGGTATCACTAGTGTCCGGTTATAGTTAACTGAAATCAAATAACATTTTTTGTGGATTGTCGATTTTGTGTTTAGCAGGCGGTCGTTCAAACAGTGCCCACAAACTCTGCCTTTTGAACAGGTTTAGCTGCAGTAAACGCTGGATTTGAGTAATTGACTGGCCGAGATTTGCCAGGAACTTCATATACGCGAGGACCAGCATGGTGATCAAGGCAACCCAAATCTGCGTCATGACAGCGTTGCGACTGGTGCCCAGGAAGGTCTTGATCTTCAGGTTCTGCTTGATCCACTTGAAAAACAGCTCGATCTTCCAGCGATCCTTGTAGATATCGGCAATGGTCTTGGCGGCAAGGTGAAAATTATTGGTCAGAAAAAAGTACTGCTTGCCAGTCTCTGGGTCTCTATAGCCGATCCTGCGTAATGGAATGGGACAGTCACCGGCCTTGGGGCCGGTCAGGATAATGGTCTGATCAGAGGTGAGTCCTTTGTTTTTGAGGACAGAGCGCCGTTCAACGACACGGTACTTGATGTTGCTTTTGAGACGGGTGACGAGGTAATTTCTTCTCTCATTGAGTTGATAGAGCCAGGCAAAATCGATATAGGCTCTGTCTGCAGCCACGATGGAACCGGCAGGTAGTGCCAGTGTTCTCGCAAAGGCAAGATCTGAAGTCTTGGCATCGGTGATACTGGCGAATTGCGGAATATGGCCATCGTGATCAAGGACGGCATGCAACTTGATGCCGCCTTTGGCGGAACGAAACCTGGCCCAGGGAAAAACCGACAGACAAAGATCGATGGTGGAGGCATCAAGCGAATAGAGCTTGTTTTTGAACCGAAACTTTTTTTTACCCGGCGCGATGGCACCACAGCGCTGATATGTTTTCTCGAAAAAGGCCTGGAAGAATTCAGCAGTCCGGTTGTTGTTTGCATCGGCAAGGGTGGATTTCTTCACCGGTTTTAATCCAAGGTGGTACAACCTGCCCGCCTGGGCCTGCAGGGACGCACTGATATCCCGAAGGCTTGCTCTACCGGTGATTTGCGCAAACATCATGGTTGTAAATTGTCCCCAGCGGCTCAACGCGCGGTATGTACGCTGGGGCCGAAACTGACCATTTTCCAGCGTTTGAAAATCATGTCTGTCAATAAGTTTGAGCAATTGAGCGAGTACCGTGTTATTATGCGCCATGGCCTGAATCTCCTTTTATGTTAAGTTGTTAGCGGTAACAATAATATACACGAAAGGAGCTCTTCAGGCCGTATCTATTTTCCTTAACCGGACAGCAGTGAGATGGTATGCATTTCCAGTACTGCACCGTGAGATAATCGGCAAACCGATAAGGGGAGGGAGCACAATGAATATCGAGTTTCATTACAACATCACCTACATCCTTGCCAGAAAAGCCCGGTTTGACAGCCAGGATGCCTTTATCCTGGCCTATTCCAGCCAGTACGTGGATGACAACGCCTTCCACTACTACATAAATTACCCCGATGGGGGCCATTTCATATCCGAGGTCTCCCAGACCATGGATATCACCAAGCCCTCACCCAAGCGGCAGAAGATCTATCCCCTGTTCCATTTCATTCCCGGTGATCCGGACAGCCCCACGGCCCGGCGCAAGGATGGCAAGACCCATCCCTTCAACACCACCCCGGACAGCGAAAATGCCCGCTACCTGCTTCAGCGGGCCCTGGCTTCAGGTGATCTCTACCGCATGGGTGTGGCCTTGCACGCCTACGCCGACACCTGGGCCCACCAGAACTTTCTCGGCCTGAAAAATAAGTTCAACGCCTTGCCCGGCCTTGTCGAGTCTCTCATCCCTAATATCGGCCACGCCGATGCCAAGCATGAACCGGACACGGTGAATAACCGCTGGAAAGACGACCGTTTGGTGGAGGAGCTTGAGGTGGTCGACAATAACGACCGTTTCATCCAGGCGGCGGAAAAGATCTTCAAAACTCTGTGGCAGGTGAAAAATTCCGATCAGGATGACCCGACCCCCCTCTGGCAGGAACTGAAAAAACAGCTTCTGACCGCCATGGACGAGACCTACCTCCTGGGCGCCGATGACCGGGCCAGAAAAAAGGCCTATCGCAAAATCTGCGACGACATGCCCGACTACGACGAAAACCGGTGGCGCTACGCGGCCGTGGAAAAGCGAGAGTTTGAAATCGATCTGTTCGACAAGTACTGGGCCAAAGGCAGCCGGGAAGAATTCGAACAGTCCGACTGGTACAGGTTCCAGCAGGCCGTTATCGCCCACCGCGAAGACGCTCTGAAAAGACTGCACCCCCTGTACGAGGCAGAACATTTTCCGGCCTGAGCGTAACTGGCTTCAAGATATCAAAACAGGACAAAAGGCCTGAAAACACCATTGCTATCAAACCTGTCAGGCATTCTGCCATGATAATAACTTGTTGGGTTTGCAGCAGTTCCTGGCCAAAAGCCAACCCCAGGCAAGAATGGGAGATAGACTCCTGTTTCTGATATCACGCTGGCTTGACGGGATTTTTTTGGTATGTGGCGCTTGGTTCGCCGTCAATATAGATGCCTTCCAGATAGGAGAGTTTTCTCGGGAGCTGTTTCACCGTGCCCCTGGCAATCAGGAAAGTTGCTCTCCGCCCAACGGTAAGCGTGCCCAGCTTCTCCATGCCGAAGAACCTGGCTCCGTTTTCCGATGCGCACCGGATAGTCTCCGCCAGTGAATAGCCGGCCTTGATGAACAATTTCATCTCCTCGACCATCGACTCGCCATGGAGTATGCCAACACTGCCGGCACCGGTTCCCACAGCCGTTGTCACCCCCAGTTTTCTGGCAGACCGCAGTTGCGTCAGTTGCCCGGCGAGCATCTTTTTCCAGAAAGCCTCTGCGCCGGGGTCCGACTTTCCCGGTGCCACATAGCGCTGCGAGAACCGGCAGCACACATCCCCGCCGGTCCCGGCACCGTCCAGAGCATTCTTGGCCCGCAGTACACTGGGTATCCACAGCACATTCTTTTCCGCCATTTTCCTGAGATTGTCTTCGCCCATAAGGTATCCCTGCTCGATGGCATCGCACCCTGCCTCAAGCGCCTCCTCAACCTGTTGCGGGCCATTGGCCACCACTATCGCCTTTTTTCCTCCTCTGTGCTGCAGAATGCGGCACAGGTCTTCATGGTCTAGCCGTGGATGTGGGGCTCCCTCGTCTTCGATATTGCCGGAATAACCGATCTTGAGATAATCAGCTCCTGCCGGGTAGCCAGCTGCAACGTCCTGCCAGCTCCGGCAGAGTCGTCCGCATGTTCTAAGGTTAATTATAATCCCCTGCGTCATTCTCTCCTGAGAACGTGCCACCAGGTCGGTTATATCATCGCTGTCGGCCACTCCAAGCACTCCGTGTGCATGGCAGTAACGGATATGCTGCTCCACCATGGCGGCCTTTTTCGCAAAGCCGGCTTCTTCAATGGATAACCTTACCATCCTGTCCACGGAGGGCGATTGCGACAGGGAGACGCTGCAGTCAACCAGCGCCGGCAAAATGGTACAGTGCGTGAAATCGTCGATTGCAGCCCCGTCGTTGCGAGGAAGATCCGCTGCGGAGCCCATGGCGGTAATAATGCCGTCCTTCACTGCCAGAAAGACATTCCTGCGCACATCGGCGCCGCTACCGTCGATAAAACTTCCCGCCACTATGAATCGTGTTCCGCCCATGACTGTTTTGTTTTCCTATGTTAGCGGTCGTGTTTCTGGTGAGGGTTGATAACGGGGCTCTTCATGCAACCAGGTGCGTGAAAAGAGCTTACCAAACCAAGAAAAAGGATCAAGCCTGCTGATTTATAGGCAAGTGGCATCAGGGTTATCTCTCCATTCTTGTCACACAAGCAGCAGCTGACCAACCACCTCTGCCACCTTGACCTTCCATATCTAGCCTGCCTTCCCACCCGCACTCCGTCGTTACTGCTCCGGATCAGCTTTGCTCCATCAATAAAAAAATCATCGTGTGACCTTTTTGTTACCTGAGGTGTGTTATCAAATACTGAGAGGGAATATCCCACGCGCAAAAGAAAAGCAACGGCTACATCGCCAACCACTTAGAAAGACCTGGTTGTCGTACGATACAAAGAGGTTGGCATAACATTCCATTCTTCTCTCAATCGGTTACCGGCTGGCAGTTCTTTTATACAGGTCTCTCGTTGAGACTTCCCGTTCGGCTCCAGGGATTTTTAGGCTAAGACATTCCTTGTCTGTTACCCCTGTAGCGCCGATTGTGTTGCCGGCAGTGTCAAAAGCTCGGGCTGCAATGTGCAATGTCTGAAAACAAGGCTCAGGCCTTGTGCCGTTCCGGCGTCGTGCAGCAGCATAGCGTGGATCGTGACGAACTCGGTTGGAGGGAGAATCTGTCCGTGAATCCGTATGACGAGGGAGCAGGACGGACACCCAGTCATTACCCGGGAGGGGAAGGTGACCATCAGTGACGCTGGTACACTTTTCATTGCCATTTTTGGCCCGGTTATATCCAGCCACTGAACCTTGGCTGCCTGAACGCCATACACCACAGGAGGGTAACATGTCTGCAAAACAATTCGTCACAATTCTAGGCCTGTCACTGGTTACTTCTTTTCTGGGCGGTCTCCTTGCGGTGTATCTCATCTCCGTGCCCTCGGCAAAGGCCCAGCATGCTTTTTTCGATGCTCTGGCGGTCGGTACGCCGCTCAGCGGCCGGGGAGAGATGGTGCGGGTGAAGGGATGGACCGTGCTTGGCCAGGCCGGGGTCCAGGGTGGGCAGCTGACCTTCATGCCGCCGGACGGAACGGGTTTCTACAGTATCGACAATCCGGGCGGCCATCGGCTGCGGTTTTCCGGTGGAGGACGGCCAGGGCAGTATGAATACATGTCCATCAGCCATCCGGGACTGGTCAGGATCAATGGAACACTCCAGGTAATGGGCGCCATCGTCGACCGGAACGGCCAACCGTTCCAGGGGCGACGCAACCTTCCGCAGATACCGAGAGCAGCCAGGGGTGGCGGCAAGGATGATGCGGCAGGTCTCAGCAGTCTCCAGGTCCTGCGCGATGAACTTAATGCTGTCTGGGATGAACTGGAGCAGGTCCGGCAGCGGGTGTTAATGACACTCCATATAGAGCCATTTCATGATCACCCTAATCGGGCCACCTCATGATCGCCGTAATGGAGCCACCCGATGATCAGGCTAATCGAGCCACCCTGTGATCATCTAATGGAGCCACTGGAGGATCATGGTAATCGAGCCACTTCCTCGGATCATAATCGGTTCTCGGACTTCCAGATGATCTGGTATACCTTCGCGAAACCAGGAAAACGTTTCCATGGAGGTGTACCAATGGCCAACAGGAGGTTCGAGATGTTTCATTACCGTCAGGTTCTCGCCCACATGCGGTCCGGGCAGTCAGATCGCCAGATTGCCAAAGCCGGTCTTATGGGACGGGCCAAGGCGTCGGAGCTCCGTCGTATCGCGACGGAACAGGGTTGGCTTGACCCCAGGCGTCCTCTGCCCGAGGACCAGACCCTGGCAGCCGTTCTCAAAGGGCCGAAGCGGCCAGCATCGGAGTCCATTCTGGCACCCTACCACGACAAGATCAAATCCTGGCACCAGCAGGGCATCGCTGGTACCACCATCCATCAGGCTCTGGTTCGCAACTACGGTTTTACCGGCAGTTATTCTGCAGTACGCCGGTATCTGCAGCAATTGAAGGCCAGTGCGCCCGAAGCTACGGTCATGCTCGACTTCAAGCCGGGCGAGGTAGCACAGGTCGACTTCGGTAAGGGGCCGAAAATCACCGACACGACCACTGGCGAGATCTTCTCCACCTGGTTCTTTGTCATGACTCTGGCCTTCAGTCGCCATCAGTACGCCGAGCTGGTCAGAGATCAGAAAATACCCACCTGGCTCGGCTGCCATCGACGGGCCTTCGAGTTCTTTGGCGGCGTTCCGGAAAAGGTCGTGGTCGACAACCTGAAGTCCGCCATCACCAAAGCGTGCTGGCGAGATCCCAAAGTCCAGCGATCCTATGCCGAACTGGCCCAGGGCTATGGTTTTCTGATCTCGCCCTGTCCGCCCAACGAGCCCAGGAAAAAAGGCAGGGTCGAGGCCGGAGTCAAGTATATCAAACGCAGCTTTCTGCCGCTGCGCCGGTTCAGGAGCCTTGCCGACGCCAACCGGCAACTGCGCCAATGGATCCTGGAGACTGCCGGCAACCGGATCCATGGCACCACAAAGCAAAAGCCACTTACCCTGTTCGCGGAAGCGGAAAAACATATCCTCCGGCCCCTGCCGGACAGGGCACCGGAACCAGCGGTCTGGTCCCTCCACAAGCTGCACGGCAACTGCCACCTGCAGTTTGAGAAGTGCTTTTACTCGGCACCCTACCGACTGGTCGGCAAAGAGCTCTGGGTCAAGGCCACGGAAACGACGGTCAGGATCTTTCACGAGCATGAGCTGGTGGCGCTCCACCCCCGCAAACACAGGCCGGGTGAAAAATCGACCAGCACAGCTCACCTGCCGCCGGATGCCGTGGCCTACCTGATGCGGGATCCGCAGTGGTGCCTCAGGCGGGCGGAGGCAATAGGACCTAACTGCTCACGGCTCATCAGGTCGCTCTTCTCTCATCGGGTTACCGACAATCTCAGAGCCGCCCAGGGTGTCATCGGACTTGCCAGGAAGTATGGCCAGGTCCGCCTGGAAGCGGCCTGCCGGCGAGCAATCATCTTTGACAGCCCCAAGTATATTACGGTCAAGACCATCCTGGCCAAGGGATTGGATCAGGAAATCCCTGATCCAGTTCCCACCCGGCTGCCACTGGCCTATACCGGCAAGGGACGTTTTCAAAGAACATATCAGGTGATTACCGCTTCACACAGGGAGGACACGATATGCACCCCATGCCCGAACTGATTCCCATGCTCAAGCAACTGCGTCTCTCCGGGATCATGGACTCCCTGGAGATCCGTAACCGGCAGGCGATCGATGAAAAAATGGCCTATACCGACTTCCTCGCCCTCCTTATCCAGGACGAGGTGGCGCGGCGGACGCAACGGAAATTCGACCTGCGTATCAGGCGGGCCGGGTTCCGGAATCAGAAGACCCTGGAGGATTTCGATTTTTCCTTCAACCCTGCCATCAACAAGGCCCAGATCATGGACCTGGCTACCTGCCGCTTCATGGAGGAAAAGGCCTGTGTCCTTATCGTGGGGCCCTGCGGGACCGGGAAAAGTCATATTGCCCAGGCACTTGGCCATTGTGCCATTCGCCAGGGCCGTGACGTCCTCTTCACCACCCAGACGAAGCTGCTTGGCCAGCTCCAGGCGGCCAGGGCGACAAACTCTTATGATCGACGCCTCAATACCCTGGCCAAGGTCGATCTGCTGATCATCGACGACTTCGGGCTCAAGCCCCTCAGAACACCACAGGACGAGGATATCCACGACCTGATCGGTGAGCGATATGAACGTCGTTCGACCATCATCACCAGCAACCTTGATCTCTCCGAGTGGCGGGACGCCTTTCCCAACAAACTGCTGGGTGCGGCCACCATTGACCGTATACGCCACGGCGCCTATTGCGTGGTGCTCGACGGCAAAAGTTACCGGACTACAAAACCACTGCCAAAACCTCAAAAAAAGGAGGTGGAAAAAAGGGTAAAATCGTCTAAAAATTAACCACGTCCGAGAGCCAAAAATGACCACCTGAAAGTGGCTCGATTAACCCGATCATGGGTGGCTCGATTAGGTGATCATTAACAGCGGGTAAACCTGCTGTCCCAGTGAGGGTATTCCAGCCGGTGCTCTCTGTCCGTTCTGCGTATCAATGCCAACGCCCCGGGGCGCGGCGATAACAAAAAATCTGCAAGGAAGATCCATGCCCTTTCTGCGGTCCCTGTTCGATAAATGGCCCCAGAACATCCTCAGGCCCGTCGCGGTCAACGTGTTGTCCGCTGTAGTCCTGTTCCTGCTGGCCGTTTCCCTCAAGCCGCTGGTATTCAGCCTATTCCAGGGGCCGCAGCTGCCGGAATATCCCCTGTTCTGCACTGCGGAACCCTACCTGGGCAGCGGAAACAGGGAGATGAATATTGATTTTTTCATCATCAACCGGACCGGTGAACCGCGTACCCGGGAGCAGCTGATCCGTGATCTCAGGGCGTTGAACCCTGATGCGGACAGAACCCTTTCGCCCGATATTGAACTGGAACTGAACAGGGAGGGTGAGGTGCAGGTTCTGCAGGATAAAGACTTCAACAGTGGCAAGGGCAGGCTCCGTGTGGTCAGAGATCCGGAGGGCCAGAAGATCAAAATCATTGTGGACCGGATTGAACCCCGGGCAATTCTGAAGGTTGTCATTCGTGTATCAGGAGTGCGTTTTGTAAGCCGGAAGCTGAACAGGGGTGTGAAGGGAGAAGTAGGCAGAGTACTCAGGAATTATGAACAGTTCCAGGACAGTTGCTATACAGAACAATAGCCCTTCCTGCTCCATCCGGGTCGTAGCTGTTGAGTTTGATTATTTATGATCGGGCCAGTCCACGATTTTTCATTGGGGAGAACTTCCAGGACAATAAGTTGTTCCAGGGACAGCATACTTAATTAGTCGATCTTGGCAGGTTGTTCCAGGGACAGCATACTTAATTATTGAACTCGAAGGGACAACCCTACAGGGACACTCTGTCTTTTTGCCATGCGGATTACTTGCACATTGCTGGATAATCCGTTTCCTGCTGCCCTGCCGAACTTCCAGCTTCGCATCTCACGTAAGTAGTAAAACCCTCTATCGTCTGTATCGGAACACTTACAAGCCGGTATCCGATGTCCCCCGGGCAGTGACATGTTTTGCTATCTTGCCCGGAGCCTCGGCATGAATGGCGTATCTCCCTGTTGGCGACGTCTTTGTCTCCGGCATCCTTCATGCCCTATCACACCGTAACGCCCTTGCCTTTGACTGGTAATTTATGCTAAGTTAGCCATTTTGCGTTGGAAGACTTACAGGGAATTCTCCCCCCGTAAGCGCAAAAAGAACCGCATCTTCAATAACACGGTAAGTTCTGCCATACTGTCAAGCAACCATGATACCTATTCACAGGAGGTTGCGTATGAGCAGAAAGAACGAGCAGGTAAATGATGCACTTGGCCAGCACCACTGGCAGGCCCATGTAAAAGCACTTGATCGGAGCGGTCTGAGTCGGGCCGAGTACTGTCGCCGGAGGGGAGTATCCTACCATGCCCTGACCTACTGGTGCCGAAAGCTGGGCCGCACCGATGGCAATCAGGAGAGGAGACTGGTTCCCGCCGGTGTTTTACATGGTGCCTGCCGGACTCGTGTCCAGAGAGGATCTGCTCCATTACGGATTACCTGCCTGCCCGGCAACCTGACCGTGGAAGTGGAGAACGACTTTTCGCCTTCTGCCCTTTCCAGGTTGCTGGCGGTCCTGGAGCAGCGATAATGTTTTTTCCCGCAAGTTCTGTCCGGGTCTATATCGCCCCGGGTCCAACAGACATGCGCAAGTCGATCAACGGGTTGTCCATTCTGGTTGCCGAGGAGCTGGAACTGGACCCTTTGTCCGGTCATCTGTTCGGATTCTGCAACCGGAAGCGGGATATGGTCAAGGTGCTCTACTGGGACAGCAACGGATTTTGCCTGTGGCACAAACGGCTGGAAAAGGATCGGTTCAGCTGGCCGCAGACTGAGGCAGAGGTCCTTGCCATCAGGGGTCGGGAGCTGGCCTGGCTGTTGGATGGCCTGTCCCTGGACCGATGCTGTGGGCACGAGGAACTGCGCTATGAATTGGTGGTGTAAAGCACACTTTTTTGCAGAAAAACCTTGAAAAAACAAGATGATATGTTACATATACGTCTATGAAAATAGACGTATCCACATTGCCCGAAGACAGCGAACAGCTCAAGCAGATCCTGCTTGAGATCCTTGAGCGCCATGACCGGGAAACCAGCATCCTGCACGAGCAGGTCCGCCATCTGAGGGCCTTGCTGTTCAGTCGCACGAGCGAAAAAACTCCTGTTGTTAACAACAAGGTCCAACTGCCCCTGTTCGATATGCCCGAGCCTTCGGATGTGGAGCCTGCCGACCCTGGGGTTGAGGTCACTGGTCATACCCGCAGGAAGCGCGGCCGGAAACCTCTGCCCGAGGACCTGCCCAGGATCGAGGTCGTTCATGATATCGACGACAAGGACAAGGTCTGCCGTTGCGGCTGCGAGCTGACCCGCATAGGGGAGGAGGTGTCCGAGCAGCTCGATATCGTTCCGGCCCGGGTGCAGGTGATTCGTCATATCCGTCCCAAGTATGCCTGCAGGAACTGTGAAGGCGTGCAGGACGAGGGGCCGACAGTAAAGGTTGCTCCGCCGCCGGCACAGATTATCCCGAAGTCCATTGCCACGGCTGGGTTGCTGTCTCATATCCTGGTGGCAAAGTTTGTTGACCACCTGCCGTTTTATCGGCAGGAAAAGCTGTTTGCCCGCATTGGGCTGGAACTGTCGCGTGCATCCATGTGCAACTGGGCCATGCAGGCGGCCAAAGCCTGCCAGCCCCTGCTCAACCTGCTCCAGGAGGAAGTTCTTGCCGGGTCTTATATCCATGTCGATGAGACCACGGTCCAGGTCTTGAAGGAGCCGGGCCGGAAGCCGACGTCAAAATCCTACATGTGGATCTTTCAAAGGGGAGATCCCGACAGGCAGGTGTTGATCTATCAGTACCATCCGACCCGGAGCGGAGATGTGGCCAGGAACTTCCTCGATGGTTTCAGGGGATACGTGCAGACAGACGGCTATTCCGGTTATGATTTTCTTGACCAGGTTGATGGGATCCGACATGTCGGCTGCTGGGCACACGCACGACGTAAGTTCAAGGATGTGGTCAGGGCCCAGGGTAAAAACAGAAAACGCGGCAGTGCGGACAAGGCACTGGGTTATATCTCCAGGCTCTACAGCCTGGAAAAGAAGTGGAAGAAAACAGGGCTTGTCCGGGAGGAGATCCATCGGCTGCGCCAGGAACAGTCCAGGCCGATCCTGGATGACTTTTACAGATGGCTGGTGAAAAGATCCTCCCAGACACCGCCCAAGGGGTTACTCGGCCAGGCCATTTCCTACTCCCTGCGCCAGTGGGATCGTCTTGTGGGCTACCTGGAAGATGGGAGGCTATCTATGGACAACAATAGAGCAGAAAACAGTATCCGTCCCTTTGTAGTCGGCCGCAAGAACTGGCTCTTTTCTGGCACTCCGGAAGGAGCAGAGGCCAGCGCCCTGATCTACAGCCTGGTCGAGACAGCCAGGGCCAATGGACAGGAGCCTTACAATTACCTGCGCTACATCTTCGAGAAGATACCCCTGGCTGCCACCCTGGAGGATTACGAGGCCATGCTGCCGTGGAATATTGATCCCAGGCAGTTGATCGGCCAGTTAGGTGGGGATTAATTTGCGGTTACGGGAATTCTCCCCCCCATAAGCTCACGCCCGTGCCGCGCGGACACAAGGTAATCAACTCAGACCGCAAAATATTGGCGGTTTTCCGAATTAATCATCTCACTCATATTATATTGGTTTATTAGAGATTATCTTCTCGATCTTTTGTGTCTGGATGTCTGGGACAGTTATCTGTTATCTGGAACGTTAAATTTTAAATATACATCTATTAGGTTAGTAATTAATTACTATAAAAATGCATTTGATTTCTTGTTTTGTTTAAAGGGATATTGTTGTGAGTGAAAATATTGTTAGCAAGTTGAAGGAAAGGGTAAACGAATTAGAAAGGCAGGTTGAAAACCTGCTAAAAAATCAAGAAACTACGCAAGCTATTCTGGAAGCAATGCCAGATAGCATTTTTATATTAGACAATAAATATGTGTTCAGGTGTTATTATACTCAAAAAGTTGAAGAATTATACGCTCCACCTGATTTTTTCATTAATAAAAAAATTAACGAAGTTCTTCCTGCAGAGCTTTCCGCGTTAACTATGGAAAGTATTGATAACGTATTGCGTTCAAAGCAAATTCATAGTTATGAATATTCATTAGAAATGAAAGGTGAAATTCGTTTCTATGAAGCTAGGATGGTTCCAAAAGGAGATAAAGAAGTACTGACCATTGTCAGAGAAATAACAGAACGTAAAAATTATGAAAAAGAAATATTGAGGTTGGCAACAGTAGTTGAGCAAGCTAGCCAGGTAATTGTAATTTTTGATTCAGAAGGAAATATTGAGTATGTGAATCCAGCGTTTGAAAAATCTACTGGATATACCTTTGCGGAAGCGAAAGGACAAAATTGGCGTATTCTGAAAATCTGTGAATTAGATGCCCATGTTTATGAAGAGTTGTGGGATACCATTTCAAGTGGAAAAGTATGGCATGGAATTTTTCATAATAAGAAAAAAGACGGGACTATGTTTTATGAAAAAGCTACAATTTTTCCAATAAAAAACACTGAAGGTCAAATAGTGAACTATGCAGCAGTAAAACAAGACATTACAATAGAGAAAAAGCTGGAAACACAGTTAAGGCAATCGGTTAAGATGGAGTCTATTGGCAACTTAGCCGGAGGTGGAAATGACAACCGAAAAATGACCACCTGTGCTAACCCAAATTTGACCACCCTGAGCTTTGGTTAAAAAATGGCGGTTCAAGCCTGGCCAGTAATGGAGGGAGCCCTACGGGCGACCGGAATTACTGGCCAGGCTTGGTGGCCGCAGTTTACGCTATTCGTTACCTTGTCACGGATACCGGCTGATCAGTTCCCTGCCCCTGTCGTGGCTGTTCGCAGCTCTGGGAAATTTCTGAACCGTTTGAACGACGGTCGGCAAGGCTTTGTCTCAGGCGGTAGCTCTCCCAGTTACAGTTGATGATTCTGGCCTTGTGGGTCAGCCGGTCCAGCAGGGCCGCGGTCATGGCCTGGTCCCCAAAGACCTGGGTCCAGTCGGCAAAGCCAAGGTTGCTGGTGATCATCACCGAGCCCTTTTCATGGCGCTCGGCCAGAACCTGAAAGAGCAGTTCCGCTCCTTCTTTGGAAAAAGGGATATACCCCAACTCGTCAAGGATCAGGAGGTCGTAACGGCTGTACCGTTTCAGCAACCGCTGCAGATCACGATCCTCCCGGGCCTCGATCAGCTCGTTGACCAGGCCGTAGCAGGTCACAAAACGGGTTCGGTAATTGTTCTTGCAGGCCTCCAGGCCAAGCGCCGTGGCCATATGGGTCTTGCCGGTACCGCTTGGGCCAAGAAAAATCACATTCCTATGTTCCCGGATGTACTCGCAGGTCGTCAGTTCCCTGAACATCCTGATATCCAGCTCCGGCACGGCCGACAGGTCAAAGGTCTCCAGGGGCTTGAGCAGCGGGAACCGGGCCTCGCGGATTCTCCGTTTCAAACGGTTGGCCGCCCGTGACGCGATCTCCAGACGGGTCAGATCGATGAGCAGCTCGTCATACCCCATGCCGGAGTCCCGGGCCTGCCGGAGAGTGGTTTCCAGTTCCCGGACCATGGCCGACAGTTTCAGATCTTTCAGGTTCGCCTTGAGCTCAAACAGGCCAGTTTCGTTCATTGCACACCTCCCAACTGGCCATATTGACGGATGTCGGCAGGGGCTATGGTCTCCCAGCCATCCAGGGGAGCTGTCTCCACCCGGGGTTCGTTGGCATAAATGAGCACATGGCGGACTCCTTCACTCGAGCTGATCCCCTGTTCCACGGCCAGTTCCACGGCCGCCTCGACCTCGGTGGCCGTATATCGGCGATGCAGCATCAGCACCGATAGAAAATCCTTGATCCCCCGGGTCTCCCCCTGGGCCTGCTGAAATCGTTCCAGAAGACTCTCGTAGCAGGCGGGCCACCTAGACCGCCACTGGCGAATGGGACGGGCGCTGTCAAAGGCCATGGGACGCTGCCGGAGCAGGTCCAGGTAATGGTCGGGATCCAGCTGCCACTTATTGTTGCCAAATACCCGCTCATGTTCGGCAACCTTTTGGCTCCTCAGGTAAATGGATACTCTGTCCACGCCAAGCAGGATGCTGACCTGATGCCCGACCAGGCTGGTCGGGACCGAATAGCGGTTCTTGTCGACAATCACGGTCCCAAACTTGTCCACCTTTCCGCTTGTGGATAACTGGTTGCTGTATACCTGGGCAGGCAGGGTAAGAAGCCGCTCCTTCTCCATGGCATGGAGCTCATTCACGGTGTGCTCCCGGCCTGATATGATATGTCCACCATAGGCCTGGCACCGTTTGAGGAGATTCCTGTTGAGTTCTTCCAGGCTGTCAACAACCGGGATGGGAACCAGGTAGTTGCGCCGGGAAAAACCCACCAGACCTTCGACGCCGCCCTTCTCATTGCCCGCGGCCGGATTGGTGAAGCGTGCCTCGAAGTTGTGGTAGCTCCGAAATTTGACAAACGACTCCTGCTCGATGCGGTTACGCCCCTGCAGGACCTTGCGCACAGCCGTGGTCAGGTTGTCATAGATCAGGACAGGGAAAATACCCCCGAAAAACTGAAAACCATGCTGGTGGGCATCGAAAAAAGCCTGCTGACGTTCACATGGATAGGCGCGGACAAAGTGTTTGCCCGAGTACCTGGACCGCATGCAGAACAGCTTAATCGTCTGCCTCTTCCCGCCAAGCACCACCGTGGCCGTGCCCCAGTCAACTTCAGCCTCCAGCCCGGCTTCAGGATCACAGGGGATAAAGGCCCCGGGGACGTTCAGCCCCAGCCGGGCTTTTGCAATCCTCACATAGCGACGGACTGTCGACTCACCTCCGCTATAGCCATATTCCTCGACAAGACGGTGGTAAATCCGACGGGAGGTATGTCGCTGCTTCTTCGGAACAGCCCTGTCACCTTCCAGCCAACCGTCTATCACCTCAAGATACCTCCCTAATACAGGATACGGCTGATTCTTCCGTTCACTGTAGCCCCAAGGTTCTCCCCGAAGCGCTTTCTTCACTGTATTGCGGGAATGTCCGGTCATCCTCGACAACTCACTGATGTTCTTGCCATACACTCGATGGGCCGTCCGTATGAACTCGTACTGATCCATGCTGAGCAACTCCTCTCCTCCCTGGTTATGGTTTTTCCTCCTACCATAACACACGGAAATTCTGCGCTCAGGGTGGTCAATTTTCCGTTAGCACAACACCTCTTTTCTGGTCAATTTTAGGTTAGCACAACCACGGAGGTATCGCTCATGATTTTAATAATCTTTTGACAGTTATAAATGGATATGCCGAGATGGCATTAATGCGGATCGATGAAAACAATCCACTGTATAATGCTGTTACGTCGATACGGCAAGCCGGAAAAAAAGCTGAAAATTTAACCAGTCAATTGTTGGCATTCAGCCGAAAACAAATATATAAGCCTGAAGTACTGAATATTAATAATGCTATTAAATCATTGGACAATATGCTGCCAGCAATTCCCGGAGGACGCTGAATCCCTGATATAATGCAATTTGTCAAAAGTCCTTTCGTAAACTTTATGCAAATTTTTACGGTGAATGTTAAATTTTTCTTGACATATCAATGAGTTAGCGATTTCCGCCTTTTTGTAAGAAAAACAATAACTTACAAGGAGGCGACCATGTCGAACCAAATCAGAACAATCGTGAAAGCAAGCATCAGACAAGCCGCACATATCGAGCAGATCAGGTTGCGCAAGGACCTGAATGCGGATGCTCTGTTTGCAACAATGCGCTCTGGATTTGAAAAAATCAAGGACCATCGTCCAGGTCAGGTCAAGCATACGCTGGCCGATACGCTCATGTCGGCTTTTGCCATGTTTTCCCTGAAAGATCCGTCGTTGCTGGCTTTTGATTGCCGACGGCTCGACGACCCCGATAATCTGAAGACCATCTACGGCATGGCTACGATTCCCAGCGACACATCCATGCGTGAGATTCTCGACCCGGTTGACCCTACTCTCCTCAGACCGCTGTTCAAGGACGCCTTTCGTCCGTTACAGCGAGGCAAGGTGCTGGAGAAGATGGTCTTCATGGAAGAGGGATACTTG
Source organism: Desulfolithobacter dissulfuricans (assembly GCF_025998535.1). NCBI lineage: Bacteria > Pseudomonadati > Thermodesulfobacteriota > Desulfobulbia > Desulfobulbales > Desulfobulbaceae > Desulfolithobacter > Desulfolithobacter dissulfuricans. Next base: position 1,388,473 of record NZ_AP024233.1, read on the forward strand.
CTCAACCTGGACGGTACCGGTTATTTTTCTTCCAGTAAGCTGTATTCTCCGGCCTGCCTGGAAAAGAAGAGCCGCAGTGGTAAAATAACCTACCATTTACAAGCGGTTGGCGCAGCCGTTGTTCATCCTGGATTCCGGGAGATGATCCCTCTTTGTCCGGAGATCATCAGGAAGCAGGACGGCACCACCAAACAGGATTGTGAACGAAACGCCGTCAGAAGGATGCTGGTCAAACTGCGCCAGGATCATCCTCACCTGAAGTTCATCGTCAACGAGGATTCCCTGGCCTCCAACGCACCGCATATCAGAGACCTGCGGGAACTGGGTTTCCGTTACATCCTGGGTGTCAAAGAGGGGGACCATAAGTTTCTCTTTGAATACGTTGATCAGGCCGTGGAGGACGGTCAGGCAGTGGAGTTGGTTCTTCCCGATACAAAGAAAGAGGAGATATCCCACTGTTTCCGCATTGTCTACCATGCTCCGCTCAATAAGGGCAACCAGGACATCCGGGTCACCTTTGTCGAGTATTGGGAGGATAATCCCAAGAGAAAGAAGCCGTTGCGCTTCAGCTGGATAACCGATCTGTCCGTAACACCGGACAATGTGTACCAGTTCATGCGTGGTGCCCGGGCCCGGTGGAAGATAGAGAATGAGACCTTCAACACCTTGAAGAACCAGGGGTACCAGTTTGGCCATAATTTTGGCCTTGGCAAACAGCACTTGAGTGAGGTGTTTGTACACCTTATGATGCTGGCCTTTCTGGTGGATCAGATTCAGCAGCTATGCTGCCCATTGTTTAAAGCAGCCCGTAAGCTGTATCGCACCAATCGATCCTTCTGGGAAAAGGTTCGATACCATTTCTACGGTTATGTTCTCAAAACCATGGAGGAATTGTATTATACCCTGTTACTGGCACGCCGACGTAACCTTACCTCATAGACGGGAGAGGTTATATCGCTATTTCAAAGATCAGGCCTTCCGGTTGAAAAATAACAACCGGGGGCGGATGGACACGTCTGTCCAAAAAACGGAATTTTTACCTTCCGGCAGGCAAAATACTGCAAATATGTCGACAGGAAGAGCTGGTTTTACCTCTCGGCTTGTTTCCTCGACTGAAAAATCAACTCTTCGGCGGTCGATTGTGACCTTCCGGGAATAGCTGATATGCTGCGTAGGTTGATATGGGAAGATATTAGCATCAAGACTATCTTAGCTGAAGATCTTCCGAATATCAAAGCTGATAAATCTCAAATAGATCAAATATTAATTAATCTGGTGCTAAATGCACGTGATGCACTTGGTGCTGTTTTAGAGCCAAATTTTAAGAAAAAAATAATAATTGAAACTGGAAATGTTATACTTGATAATGAAGATGTCTCAAGTCATTCCGGAGGTAAAAAAGGCCAGCATGTTTTTTTTGCTGTTTCCGATAACGGAATTGGTATGACCAAAGAAACAAAGAGACAAATATTTGAACCGTTTTTCACAGCGAAAGAAAAAGGTACTGGCTTAGGCTTGTCGATGGTATATGGAATCGTCAAGCAAAATAATGGCAGCATCTACGTCTATACCGAGCCAGACGAAGGGACGATGTTTAAAATATATTGGCCTGTATGCAACGAGGAAGTTTCTCTTGAAAAAAATATTCATGAAGAAACTGTAAAATTGTCAAGCAATGAAACTATTTTATTAGTTGAAGATGACGAAAATGTTCGTAACTTTGCAAGTGTAACGCTGGAATCTTTAGGCTACAAAGTTTACCAGGCATCAAATGGCAGAATTGCTTTAGATTTAATACATTCAGGTGAATGTAAGTTTGACCTGATTTTAACAGATTTAATCATGCCAGAAATGAACGGCAAGGAGCTTGTGGAACAAGTTAAAAAAATATTACCTGAATCTAAAGTGATTTACGTATCAGGATATACTGATAATCACATTGTGCACAACGGATTATTGGAGGAAGGTGTAAAATTTCTCCATAAACCATATTCTGTAGATTCACTTGCAAAAATTATCAGGCAAGTGTTGGATCAAAAATAGATCTTTTATCTGTACCAGCATCTGACTGTGGTAAGGTTGCTGATGCAAAGATAAAGAAGAACCAAGAGACAGGAGTATGTCTGTCCCTTTCTTCTCCTCAACACGTAAACAATCCAATCACTTGGCAGTAGCGGAGAAAAATTGCCATTTGCTGTCCCACAACCAGGCCGGTTCTGGCCGGTTACCTGTACAAAGGCGAGATTATATTGACGTGCGTGTTCCGTACGCGGATGATTGTCCCTGGCCAACTCTTCGAATGTTGGAATTAAATTCGTCTGGTGAGGCTACTCCTGAAATCCTTTCTGCACTTCCCCTTGTTCTCCATCCAACTGATTGCCTACCAGTTATTTTCATTTATGAATCTTGTACTTGCTGATCTGCAATAAAAACTTCCTTTTGTAACCATTTTGTTACCTTTAGTGTGTTATCAATAATAAAGGACTGCAGTATGGAACCATAAGTTGTGAAATCAACTGGTTGCTTATCAATGAAATAGTCTGAGAGGGTTACGGTAATACTGGATGACCCGGTATTCTAGCGGAGATCTGAACGTGTTTTCATAATGGTTGGGGCCATATCGTTAGGGTATTTTGGCTTCAGGCTGTATGAGCTTGGCATTGGAAAGGGGCAGAGCAATCACAAAGTTCAATCATATTTTCTTAAATTGGTCCTTTCCGGTCAGGTCCGGCTGGGGGCATATCTTCTCGACAAGGACGGCAACACGCATGGCGAAGGATTTTATCCGACCTTTGCCCAGCCAGACGGGGAGACCCAGATGCATGTTGCCTGGGAGAGAAGTCGGTCTCGCTACCTCTTTATCGGTGCTTCCGAAAATTCAGTGGGTAAATCCCCTGGTTTCATTTCCTCAACCACCCCTTCAGGTTGATTGTGAGGGTAGTTGAGGGAATGAAACCAGTTCCCACCTGGCTCCTGGTAGCGATTTTCAGGCTATCACGCTACATTTACCTCCAAACCATGAATTCCGGAGGAGTGATATGCGTGATATTGACCTGTACTATCATCTGTTAGGCCTGGAAAAGCCATGGTCTGTTGCCCGTGTTGAACTTGATCCTGGTTCCCAGAGGGTAGATATCTGGGTTGACCATCCCCGGGGCGAGAAATGGCCCTGCCCGGAATGTGGAAAGCCCGGAAACCTGCATGACCATGCCGAAGAAAGAACGTGGCGCCATCTGGACAGCTGCCAGTTTCAGACCTTTCTTCATGCAAGACCACCACGGATGAAGTGTTCCAGGCATGGTGTGCGCCGTGTACGGCTGCCATGGGCCGAACCACATGCCAGGTTCACCCTGCTGTTTGAAGGGTTTGCTATCGATGTCCTGCTGCACACCTCTATACAGGCGGCCAGGCGTATCCTGAGGGTCAGCTGGGATGAGGCGTACCATCTCATGGAACGCGCCGTGACCAGGGGACTCAGACGAAAGGGGTGCAAGACCATTCCTGTTATCGGGGTTGACGAGAAGTCGGTCGGCAAGGGCCAGCGGAACTACGTCACCGTGGTCAGTGACCTTGGCCGCAGCACGGTGGAAGAGGTTATCGTTGGCCGGAGCAGCAGGAGCCTGGAAACATATTTTCAGCAGCTGACGCCACAGCAGCGGGATACCATTGAAGCTGTCTCCATGGACATGTCCAGTGCCTATATCTCGGCGGTGGAGAAAACGTGGCCGGAGGACGGGAGGGACAAGATCGTTTTTGACCGTTTTCACGTGATGAAACAGCTTGGTGATGCAGTGGACAAGGTGCGAAGACAGGAGCACAAGGCCCTGCTTCGGGCAGGCAGCAGCCTGCTCACCGGAACCAGATATATCTGGCTCTATGCCAGGGAGAACCTGCCTGAAAAGTACTGGAACAGGTTCTTCCGTCTGACAGGAGTTTATAGGGATTCACCATTTTTAACAAAAAAACTTCAAGAATTCAGCTAGTTGCTTTCACAAAACATGTAAGACCCTACACGCCTCCCAAGATTTCATCCCAAAAAAATATAGAAAAACAAGATAATGGGCGTTTTTCGCTTGCACATGTAAGACCCTACTGATATCTTGTGGATATGGCACACCTGCATAAAAAGATGAAAAAGGGAAGGCCCTACTATTATGTCCGGGAGATCGCGCGGGTCGACGGCAAACCCAAGGTCATCAATCAGATATACCTGGGGTCACCTGAACGTATTCTCGAGATGGCACAGGGCGGCAACAGCATGCCCAAAAAAATCCAGGCGCAAGCCTTTGGTGCACTCTGGCTCGCGAATCTCGTTGAAAAGGAAATAGACCTTGCCGGTCTGATTGACGGGATCGTGGCTGAAGAAAAAGATAATGCGCCATCTGTGGGCGAATATTTTCTCTATGCCGTCTATAACCGGATGATCCAGGCCTGTTCGAAACGGGCAATGCCGGGATGGTATAAGGCCACTGCCATCCAGCATATTCGCCCTGTTCAGATTGACGAGCTCAACTCACAGATGTTCTGGTTCAAATGGAATCAGGTTGGAGAGCGGCAACTGCAGCAGATCGCGAAGGATTTTCTTCGGCGCATCTCCAGGATAGAGTCCTCGTCTTCAGACTGCTTCATGTTTGACACAACCAATTACTACACCTTTATGGCCACAGATACCGAGTCGGTACTGGCCCAGAGGGGGAAAAGCAAGGAAGGGCGCAACTGGTTACGCCAGATAGGCGTTGCTCTTCTTGTCAGTCGGGATAAACGAATCCCGCTCTATTACAGGGAATACGAAGGCAATCGGCACGACTCAAAAATGTTTCTTCAGACCATGGAGGATATGTTCAGGGTCATGCGCGACTCTGCTGGGGAAGATGGTGCCTTGACCGTTGTCTTTGACAAGGGAATGAACAGTGAGGATAATATCGCCGCCATCGATGCCAGGGAAGGTGTCAACTTTATCACCACATATTCAACCCATTATGCTGACCATCTTGTCCATGTCGATCTGGACAGATTCAAGCCTGTTGATACTCGGAAAAACCGGAAACTTGCTCAAAAGGGCAGAGAAGATGACCGGTTGCTGGCCTGGCGGACTCAAGGTGAATACTGGGGGCGGAAGCGCACAGTGGTGGTTACATACAATCCACTGACGGCCGCAAAACAGCGTTACGCCTTTGAAAAAAAGATGCTTCGCCTTCAGGATACCCTGTTTGAATTTCAATCCAGGGTCAACAGGCAGGCCCCGTACTGGCGTAAGCAATCAGTTGTTCTCAAGCGGTACATGGACATCTGCTCGGAGTTGCACATCCCGTCAGACCTGTACAAGGTTGAATTTTATGTTACAGACAAGCGGCTCAGAATGAATTTTCGAAAGAACCATTACCGGATTGGGCGCTATATTGACCGGTTTGGCAAGAATATCATCATTACCAATATAACCGACTGGTCAACCGATGAAATCGTCCAGGCAAGCCTGGACCGCTGGACTGTTGAGGATGCTTTCCGGCTGACAAAAGATGAGTCACAGGTGGCGCTCAGGCCGGTACGTCATTGGACTGACAGCAAGATCAGGTGCCACATCTTCACCTGCATAGCAGCCCTGGCACTCCTGCGCATCATCGAATTAAGGCTCAGGAAGGCAGGTGTTAACATGACAGCCAAGGCAGCTATGCGCCATATGGGCAATTTGCACTCCTGCCTTCTGTGGTTACCCGGAAAAAGGAAAGCCGTACGTATGCTGGAAGAACCGGACGAGGCTCAGGCTGATATTATGCGGGCATTTGGATGGAAAATAGCCGGTGGGGTCTTACAGGAAATATAGATTTATCACTCTGGAATACCGTCATTTTAATGAAAAAGTATGGAGGATTCTATAAACTCCTGTCTGAAGGATGCTGATCTGAAAACAGCGCGAGCCTGGGCCCTCAAGGAGAACATTCGAAAATTGTGGGATTATAAATGTTCGCATTGGGCCTGGCACCACTGGAAGCGATGGTTTTTCTGGGCAACCCACAGCCGTCTTGAACCTGTGAGAAAAGCGGCCTATACCCTGAAGAACCATCTGTATGGAATCATGAATTATTTTAAACATCGCATTACCAATGGTGCCGCCGAGGGAATCAACTCCCGGATCGCAACCCTGCTGAAAACAGCCTGTGGTTTTCGGAACAAGGCCCGCCTGAGGATTGCTATCCTCTTTCACTTTGGCGGCCTCGAAATGTATCCCGTTACCCACTGAAAACCCGGAAGGACCTCTTTATCTGGATGTATGAATCGTACAAAAGCGAATCCTATAGTCGGCCCGGGTGTGTACAAGGAGGTGATCAGGGGGAAGGGGAGTTGTTTTTCCGAGGACGCGGGCGGATACCACTTCGCCGTGTCGTCCAGAAACTTGGCTGGGGCACGTTAGGTAACTTATTCATACACTGACAACCAGTTGGTTTATCTGATGGGGGTGCTGGAATGGCTGGAACGATAGTTGGTATTGCAATCGCCGGATCAAACGACCGCTGTTATGCCTGGTACCGGGACGGGACCGTCAGCTCAGGGGCCAGTTCGGACCTGGACAGATACGCCAAGCCGTACGAATACGCGATCCGCTTGCTCCTGACAAGCGGCGAGCTACGGAAAATTCTCAAGAACAGCCTAGGAGACAACCTCAACAAAACATGCCGCTTTCTCTTTGCAGATGGCACGTATTATTGCAGCCCGCGCAGTGACATCGACAGGCTGGTACGCGACAGCAGTATCGACAGGACTAGGTGGATAACGGAAAAACATGACTGTGACGATTTTGCCCTGTCGCTCAAGTACGATTTTGTCCGGGACGCCTACCTGGACGGTAAAAGAAGGTATCCCCACAGCCTGGGGATCCTCTGGGGCAGGGCCCTGAAGGAAGTGTTAATGATCACCTAATGGAGCCATCCATGATCGGGTTAATGAGGCCACTTTCAGGTGGTCATTTTGGGCTCTCGAACGTGGTTAATTTTTAGACGATTTTTCTGTTTTTTCCACCTCCTTTTTTTGGGGTTTTGGCAGTGGTTTTGTGGTCCGGTAACTTTTGCCATCGAGGACCACGCAATAGGCGCCATGGCGTATGCGGTCGATGGTGGCTGCACCCAGCAGTTTGTTGGGAAAGGCGTCACGCCATTCGGACAGATCCAGGTTACTGGTGATGATGGTCGAACGTCGTTCATACCGTTCGCCGATCAGGTCGTGGATATCCTCGTCCTGGGGTGTGCGGAGAGGCTTGAGTCCAAAATCGTCGATGATCAGCAGGTCGACCTTGGCCAGGGTATTCAGGCGCCGGTCGTAAGTGTTGGTGGCCCGGGCGGCCTGGAGCTGACCGAGCAGTTTTGTCTGGGTCGTGAAGACAACATCACGACCCAGCCGGATGGCGCAATGGCCGAGTGCCTGGGCGATGTGACTCTTTCCGGTGCCGCAGGGGCCCACGATCAGGACACAGGCCTTTTCCTCCATGAAACGGCAGGTGGCCAAGTCCATTACCTGGGCCTTGTTGATGGCGGGATTGAAGGAAAAGTCGAAATCCTCCAGGGTTTTCTGATTGCGGAACCCGGCACGCCTGATCCGCATGTCGAATTTTCGTTGCGTACGGCGCGCCACCTCGTCCTGGATAAGGAGGGCGAGGAAGTCGGTATAGGCCATTTTTTCATCGATCGCCTGCCGGTTCCGGATCTCCAGGGAATCCATGATCCCGGAGAGGCGCAGCTGCTTGAGCATGGGGATCAGTTCGGGCATGGGATGCATATCGAGTCCTCCTTGGACGAAGAGGTTGTGACCACTCTCGAGCATGTTCTTTGAAAACGTCCTTTGCCGGTATAGGTTGCCGGCAGGGGTGTGGGAACGGGATCGTCGGGCAGTTGATCGAGCCCCTTTGCCAGGATGGTCTTGACCGTGATGTACTTTGGACTGTCAAAGAAAAGAGCACGCCGACAGGCGGCTTCCAGGCGGACCTGACCATACTTCCCGGCAAGGCCGATGACTCCCTGGGCAGCCCTGAGATTGTCCAGGACTCGGTGAGCGAAAAGAGACTCGATGAGACGTAAACAGTTGGGGCCTGTTACACCAGCCTGCCTGAGGCACCATTGCGGGTCACGCATCAGGTAGGCCACGGCATCGGGCGGCAGGTGACCGATGATGGTCGATTTCTCGCCGGGCCTGTGTTTCCGGGGATGAACCGCCACCAGTTCGTGATCGTGAAAGATCTTGACGGTCGTTTCCGTGGCCTTGACCCAGAGCTGTTTGCGGACCAGCCTGTAGGGTGCCGAGTAAAAGCATTTTTCAAATTGCAGATGACAGTTGCCATGCAGCTTGTGTGCAGACCAGACCGCCAGCTCCGGCACCTTGGCCGGCAGGGGCTTGAGCAGGTGTTTTTCCGCTTCTGCAAAGAGGGAAAGCGGCTTCTGTCTGGTAGTGCCATGGACACGGTTGCCGGCGCTCTCCATGATCCATTTGCGCAGTTGGCGGTTGGCATCACCAAGGCTTCTGAATCGGCGTAAAGGCAGGAAGCTGCGCTTGATATACTTGACTCCGGCCTCGACCCTGCCTTTTTTCCTTGGCTCGTTGGGCGGACAGGGCGAGACCAGGAAACCATAGCCTTCGGCCAGTTCAGCATAGGAACGCTGGATCCTGGGATCCCGCCAGCATGCCCTGGTGATGGCGGACTTCAGGTTGTCGACCACCACCTTTTTCGGGATACCGCCGAAGAATTCAAAGGCCCGTCGGTGACAGCCAAGCCAGGTGTGTATTTTTTGGTCCCTGACGATCTCGGCATACTGATGCCGGCTGAAGGCCAGGGTCATGACAAAGAACCAGGTGGAAAACACCTCGCCGGTGGTCGTATCCGTGATTTTCGGCCCCTTGCCGAAGTCGACCTGGGCCACCTCGCCCGGCTTGAAGTCGAGCATGACCGTGGCCTCTGGCGAGTCATTCTTCAGTTGCTGCAGGTACCGGCGTACCGCTGAATAACTGCCGGAAAAACCATGATCGCGTACCAGTGCCTGATGGATGGTGGTGCCAGAGATTCCCTGCCTGTGCCAGGACTTGATCTTCTCGTGGTAGGGCGCCAGAATGGAACCTGAAGCAGGGCGCCGGGGACGCTTGAGAACTGCAGCCAGGGTGTGGTCATCCGGCAAAGGCCTCTTTGGGGAGAGCCAGCCCTTTTCCGTTGCGATACGACGGAATTCCGAAGCTTTGGCTCGTCCCATGAGACCGGCTTTGGCAATCTGGCGATCCGACTGGCCGGAGCGCATGTAGGCAAGGATCTGACGGTATTGGAACATCTCGAACCTCCTGTTGGCCATTGGTACACCTCCCTGGAAACGATTGTGCTCTGTTCCACGGAGATATACCAGATTGTCAGGGAGTCCGAGAACCGGTTACGACCGGTAAAGTGGCTCGATTAACCTGATCACCGGCTGGCTCGATTATGATGATCACGGGGTGGCTCAATTAGCGTGATCATCAGGTGGCTCCATTACGGCGATCATCGGGTGGCCCGATTAAGGTGATCATGAAGTGGCTCTATATGGAGTGTCATTAACAGGAAGGCCACCATGCTATCAATGTTGCCGTAACCGACCAGAAGGAAGTGCTGTTCATCGAGCCGCAAAATGACAGACAGGAGTTTATAGAATCCTCCATACTTTTTCATTAAAATGACGGTATTCCAGAGTGATAAATCTATATTTCCTGTAAGACCCCGTGTGCCAGGCGAAGCTCTGGCGAATCTGGTGGCTGCGATGCCACCCGCGGTAATTGCCTGTTCACCGCGAAATCGCCGACCCGGCGTGTAGGGGTAACCCGAATCGTCAAGCAGGGTCGGAAAAGGCCGTAAGGTCAGATAGAGTATAGGCCGTAACATCTGTGAACTCGATTCGGCCTCGTTACACATTTGGCGGCGGCGACCCTCCGAGGTCATGGGGAAGCCAGTCATTGACGCGATGAGACAACAGGAGCGTTGCGTTGGGCCGCCCGGGGTGTTTGGAGATGGCATGTACTCAAGGGAGCGCCAGGGAACCTGGGAGACCCGGCGGGACGGGCAGGGCAGCAGATAGCCCGAGTCCAAACGCTGGAGGGGAATGCATAACCCTCTGTGCGGTCCCGGCCGGGAGTCGGACCTGCCCATAGTAGTGTTGAAGCGGGGTAACTCCCGTGGAGCGAAGGGGCAGGACTTTGATCGTGTTTCTGACAATGGAGGAAGTCCCGCTTGGAGTACACATGTTTGTCTCCCACTACGGATAAACGGGCAGGGCAGGAGTTCGGCCTGAGCCCGAAGGTCTCCCTCTTGCGAAAGAAACTGGGCCACAAGGCCAAGCAGGAACCGGAGTTTCGATTCTATGCCCTGTACGACCGGGTGTATCGCCTAGATGTACTGCAAAGTGCCTGGAACCGGGTTTACGCCAATCGAGGCGCTGCCGGGGTGGATGGAGTAAGCCTTGCGTCCATCAAGGAGAGTTCGGAAGGTGTAGCAGGCCTGCTGCAAACAATACAGCAGGAATTGAAGGATAAGACCTACCGGCCCATGCCGGTAAAACGGGTCTATATCCCAAAGGCGAATGGAAAGATGCGTCCGCTGGGTATCCCGACCGTCAAGGATCGGGTTGTACAGATGGCGGTCCTGTTGATCCTGGAGCCGATTTTCGAGGCAGACTTTGAGGACTGCTCGTACGGATTCCGCCCGGGCCTTAAGGCCCATGATGCTCTCGCCGCGATTCGGCAGGCGCTCAAGGCGGGATTTACTGAAGTCCTGGATGCGGATCTGAGCAGCTACTTTGACACGATTGACCATGGCAAACTGATGCAATGCCTGGAGCGTCGAATAGCTGACCGATCCGTTTTGAAGCTGATCAGGATGTGGTTGAAAAGCGATATCGTTGAAGAGGATGGGCAGGGCGGTCGCAAGATCACTCGCTCCCGCAAGGGTACGCCACAGGGTGGAGTCATCTCGCCTCTGCTGGCCAACATCTTTCTCCATGAATTCGACCAACGCTTTCACAGCCCGGAAGGTCCCCGCAATTTTGCCAACGCAAGGCTGGTACGATATGCCGACGACTGGGTTATCATGGCTCGGTACATCGGACCTCGCATTCACGCCTTTGTTGACAAGACGCTGGGGGAACTCGACCTGATCCTGAATCGGAACAAGACAACCATAGTTAACTTGAAAGATCCCGGCAGTAGTTTTGATTTCCTTGGATTTACGTTCCGCTTTGATCGCAGTCTGTACGGAGCGGGTCGGTATTTGAACATTGTCCCTTCTGCCAAGAGCCTGAAACGGGCGCGGGAGAGGATACATGCTCTGACGATTCGCAGGATTCAAGAGCCGGTAGAAAAAGTAATTGATCAGGTCAATCGATTTCTGATTGGCTGGGGCAACTACTTTTCCTTCGGATACCCGAAGGTGTCGTTCAAGAAGATTGATTGGTACGTGCAGACCCGGTTCAGTCGCTTTATGAGGACACGGAGCCACCGGCACTGCCGGCACCTTGATGGACCGTCGTTGTACAAGGCGCTTATGTCCAAGGGGCTGGTCTATCTGCATAAAAGAGCCGTCAACTCCCTGTGAATGCCTTGAGGCGAGAGATCATCGGAGAGCCGGATGCGGTAAAACCGCACGTCCGGTTCGACGAGGGGGCGCTGTCCGCAATGAGACCTCCTCTGATATGTAGTAGCCGCGTGCGGCAGGGCATAGTCGTTGAAGATCATTGTTGACAGCGCTCTACTCTACACCGGCTATTTTCCATCCAAATGCCCGCATAATATCAGCCTGAGCCTCGTCCGGTTCTTCCAGCATACGTACGGCTTTCCTTTTTCCGGGTAACCACAGAAGGCAGGAGTGCAAATTGCCCATATGGCGCATAGCTGCCTTGGCTGTCATGTTAACACCTGCCTTCCTGAGCCTTAATTCGATGATGCGCAGGAGTGCCAGGGCTGCTATGCAGGTGAAGATGTGGCACCTGATCTTGCTGTCAGTCCAATGACGTACCGGCCTGAGCGCCACCTGTGACTCATCTTTTGTCAGCCGGAAAGCATCCTCAACAGTCCAGCGGTCCAGGCTTGCCTGGACGATTTCATCGGTTGACCAGTCGGTTATATTGGTAATGATGATATTCTTGCCAAACCGGTCAATATAGCGCCCAATCCGGTAATGGTTCTTTCGAAAATTCATTCTGAGCCGCTTGTCTGTAACATAAAATTCAACCTTGTACAGGTCTGACGGGATGTGCAACTCCGAGCAGATGTCCATGTACCGCTTGAGAACAACTGATTGCTTACGCCAGTACGGGGCCTGCCTGTTGACCCTGGATTGAAATTCAAACAGGGTATCCTGAAGGCGAAGCATCTTTTTTTCAAAGGCGTAACGCTGTTTTGCGGCCGTCAGTGGATTGTATGTAACCACCACTGTGCGCTTCCGCCCCAGTATTCACCTTGAGTCCGCCAGGCCAGCAACCGGTCATCTTCTCTGCCCTTTTGAGCAAGTTTCCGGTTTTTCCGAGTATCAACAGGCTTGAATCTGTCCAGATCGACATGGACAAGATGGTCAGCATAATGGGTTGAATATGTGGTGATAAAGTTGACACCTTCCCTGGCATCGATGGCGGCGATATTATCCTCACTGTTCATTCCCTTGTCAAAGACAACGGTCAAGGCACCATCTTCCCCAGCAGAGTCGCGCATGACCCTGAACATATCCTCCATGGTCTGAAGAAACATTTTTGAGTCGTGCCGATTGCCTTCGTATTCCCTGTAATAGAGCGGGATTCGTTTATCCCGACTGACAAGAAGAGCAACGCCTATCTGGCGTAACCAGTTGCGCCCTTCCTTGCTTTTCCCCCTCTGGGCCAGTACCGACTCGGTATCTGTGGCCATAAAGGTGTAGTAATTGGTTGTGTCAAACATGAAGCAGTCTGAAGACGAGGACTCTATCCTGGAGATGCGCCGAAGAAAATCCTTCGCGATCTGCTGCAGTTGCCGCTCTCCAACCTGATTCCATTTGAACCAGAACATCTGTGAGTTGAGCTCGTCAATCTGAACAGGGCGAATATGCTGGATGGCAGTGGCCTTATACCATCCCGGCATTGCCCGTTTCGAACAGGCCTGGATCATCCGGTTATAGACGGCATAGAGAAAATATTCGCCCACAGATGGCGCATTATCTTTTTCTTCAGCCACGATCCCGTCAATCAGACCGGCAAGGTCTATTTCCTTTTCAACGAGATTCGCGAGCCAGAGTGCACCAAAGGCTTGCGCCTGGATTTTTTTGGGCATGCTGTTGCCGCCCTGTGCCATCTCGAGAATACGTTCAGGTGACCCCAGGTATATCTGATTGATGACCTTGGGTTTGCCGTCGACCCGCGCGATCTCCCGGACATAATAGTAGGGCCTTCCCTTTTTCATCTTTTTATGCAGGTGTGCCATATCCACAAGATATCAGTAGGGTCTTACATGTGCAAGCGAAAAACGCCCATTATCTTGTTTTTCTATATTTTTTTGGGATGAAATCTTGGGAGGCGTGTAGGGTCTTACATGTTTTGTGAAAGCAACTAGCTGAATTCTTGAAGTTTTTTTGTTAAAAATGGTGAATCCCTATAAACTCCTGACAGAATCTTCCGCCCCAGGAAGGAGGATAAACAGATCTATTTCATTTATTTTTAAGGAGTGAAACTGACTGTTATGCGCAGGCGTTCGCTGTTCCTTGCCCGTCGGGACCATGGTCGCTCCCGGGGTGTCTCTCTTCAGCTGCCTGTGGGGTTGTTGAGACGTGTTTTCATCCCGGGAAGGCAGGATTGACAGCCGGGAACGGTGCCTGCCGCGAGGACGCCCTGGAAAGACTGCACCCCCTGTGCGAGGCAGCGCATTTTTCTGCTTGAGTGCAACTATCGCCAGGAGCATTGGAAGGATACAGAACTTTTTTCCAGTCGAGGACAGGGAAAAAACAGCTCATAACGAGCCGTTGAAAAACGTAGCGAGCGGAAGATGAATGAGGTGAAACAGCGCAGTGTACGTGGTGCCCATGGGCATTTCGGAATCTCGCAAGCTCGCTTACCTGAGTCAAATCTCGACGCGGTCGGTATCAGCTTCGGGTGCAGTAGTTTTTCGACAGCCTGACAAGGTTGTCTGCAACCTATGGAAGCCTAACGGACCTGATCAAGGTATTGAGCGTATTTTTTCCAGTGATCAAGCGAGGATCTGTAAATTGGTCTCCGTACCTGGCTAGCACTTAATGTCGTAACGGTACGTTTGTTTTTTTCGAAAGACAAACAGGCATCGTTCCATTCAAGTTCACAAAATTCTATTATTTTTCTTGTTTCATCTTCCTGGTTCAATACGATATCTTCGTAGTTTATATCAAGTATCCTTTCCTTGAAAAGGATATTCCAATATTGCATAAGTAAATAGTATGAATCATAATATTCGCTAAGTTCGTGAAGATTGTATGCGTATTCGTTTCCATTGGTAAAGTATTGTTGATAGCAGCTGAAAATCGTAGCCATCTTGTTTCTGTTTACATGTATTATTTTTGCGTTTTTGAATAAAAGGCATATCCATCCTACATGGAGGAAATTCGCAGGCATTTTATCCGTTACTCGCCGTCTGTTTCCAGGTAACATTTTTAAATAGTTTTCTGCGCATCTGATACGTATATTTTTATTCACAGCCGAAAGTCTTTTGCCCATGGGGGCTGCCATGTTGACATAAGAAAAAGCCGGGATCACTGCTTTGTTCAAGGCATATAGTTCACCTCCAGCAACAACATCAGGATGTGATGAAATTATTTGTTCAATCAATGTTGTTCCACTGCGTGGCATACCAATAATGAATATCGGTTTCCTTGTTTCATGTCCTGATGATTCAGTCCCGGAAAATTCGAATTCTGAAAAGACCTCCATTATCCTGACAATATCTTTTTTGATAGTTGATGGATTATACTCAATAGTTTTTCTTTTTAATTCATTACCTGTCTGCAATATATCGAATGCTTTTTCATACTCTTCTCTTCTGTCATAATGTCAATGGCCAAGTATATTGACCCACATAAGGCCAACAATTTTGACCCATTTCGAGGCTGAAACGGCAGCCGTTTGGCTGTATCCTCTCTCCTTTTCCCAACCATACAAACCGGGAGGAGGCAACCTTGAAGGGGTGGAACATGATACACAAAATCAAAGCGTTACATAGCAATGGGTCGGGGATGTCCATCCGTGGCATTGCGCGACGGCTGGGGATCTCCCGCAACACGGTCCGGAAGTACCTGGCCATGTCCGAAGAGGAGATCCAGGCCCGGCAGAGCAACCGTGAGAGGCGCAAGCTCCTCGATCCCCACCGGGCCTACATCCGGCATCTCATGGAGTCGTTTCCCGGCTTGAGCGCGGTGAAGATCCACCGCAAACTTAAGGAGAAACACCCTGACCTGCCGGTGTCGATCCGGACGGTGCGAAGATACGTGGCCCGGCTCAAGCAGACCTCCACGCTCAAGCAGGAGCGCTATTACGAGCCGGTTCTGGACATGGTCCCCGGGGTCCAATGCCAGGTGGACCCCGGGGAGTTGCGGGGAGTCCTGGTGGCCTGCCAGCCGACGACCGTCTACTTCGTGGTCTTTGTCCTCTCCTATTCGAGGCTGATGTACGTGGGGCTTTCTCCCCGGCCTATCGACACCGGCACGTTCATCCGCATGCACGACGCAGCGTTTCGGTACTTCGGCGGTCGGCCCGAGGAGTGCGTCTACGACCAGACCAGGCTGGTGGTGATCAAGGAACGCTACCGGGAGCTGACCCTCAACGAGCAGTTCCATGGCTATGCCACCGTAGCCGGTTTCCGGATCCGGGCCTGCGAGGGATACGACCCCGAGAGCAAGGGCAAGGTGGAAGCCGGGGTCCGGTACGTAAAGGGTAATGGACTGGCCGGGGAGCATTTCGACTCCTGGGCCGACCTGGAAGCCTATATGGCCGAATGGCTCGACGCCACGGCCAACGCCAGAAAGCACGGCAGCACTGGCGAGTCACCGCGGCAGCGCTACGAGCGGGACGAACGGCGCCACATGCGGCCCTACCTCACCCCGAGCATCGACTTCACCCCCGCCTGCCGGGAGACCCGCAAGGCGGACAAGACCGGGCTCGTCTCCTGGAAGAGCAACCGTTACTCGGTGCCCATGCGTTACCAGCGCGCCACGGTGGGGGTGCGCGAGGAGCAGGACTTCCTGGTGTTCCTGGACCTGGAGACCGGCGAGGAGATCACGCGGCACGCCCTGTGTCACGGCCGGGGCCAGGTGATCAAGAAGAAGTCCCACTACCGGGACAAGGCCCGGCGGATCGCCGACTGCGAGGCGGAGATCCAGCGCCGCCTGGGCGACGACGGCATCCGCATGAGCGCCCTGCTCAAGAAGGGCGCGCCGGACATCTACAAGGACCAGCTGACCGGCCTGATCCGCCTGCTGGACCGCCACGGGATCCCGGCCCCCCTGCTGGCGCATCTCCTCGACCAGCCGCGCCTGACCACCTCCCGCATCGAGGACTACCTGGAGGCGTACCGGAAGCGCCCGGACCTGCTCGACGAACTGCGGACAGGCCAGGAGCCCCGGGAGCGGCCGGCAGCCGCGGCCGACAGCGCCACCAGGGCCATGCTGCGCCCATACGCCGCTATCTGCGAGACAGGGGAGGTGAGCGATGCCGTCCATTGAGACCACCGTTGCCAAGTTCCGCGGCCTGCGCTGTACCAGCATCGCCGCCGGCCTCCCGGACCTGCTCGCCGCCGCCGAGACCAACGAGGTCTCATACCTGGAGTTCGCCGACATGCTGGTGGAGCACGAGCGCCGGCAGCGCAACCACAAGCGCATCCTCCGCAACCGCAAGGCGGCGGGCTTCCCCACAATCAAGCGGCTGGAGGAGTTCGACTACAGATACCAGACCACCATCACCAAGCGCCAGGTCAACGCCCTGCTCGATTTCTCCTTCATCGACAACCGCGAGAACCTGATCTTCATCGGCCCCCCGGGCGTGGGCAAGACCCACCTGGCCATCGGCATCGGCCACAAGGCCGTCGAGGCCGGCTACAAGGTCCTCTTCACCCGGGCCGCCGAACTGGTGGAGTCGCTCGACCTGGCCCTGGCCAAGGGCGAGCTCAAGGCCAGGATAACGGCCCTGGCCAAGAACGACCTCCTGATCATCGACGAGCTCGGCTACCTGCCCATGAACAAAACCGCGCTCTACAACCTCTTCCAACTCGTCAACAGCCTGTACGAGTACCGCTCCATCGTCGTCACCACCAACAAGGAGTTCACCGCCTGGGGCGACTTCTTCCACGACGACAACGTGGCGGTGCCCATCATCGACCGCCTGGTCCACCACTCCCGCGTCTTCATGCTCGGCGGCGAGAGCTACAGGCTGCGCCAGAAGCTGACAGGGTGACCGCCATGCAGGAGCGTCACGACAACGCATATCGCCTCCGTGGTCTCGACCTGGAACTCTCCCAGCCCGCTCTCCTTGCGGGCACCGGACAGGCTCTTGGCCAGGGGCCTCGGGTGGGTCAATTTTTTTGTCCGGGTGGGTCAATTTTGTCGTCCGGTAGTGGGTCAGTTTTTTTGGCTATTGACAGTCATAAGCACGGGCCAGAGCAAATGCCATTATTATTTTGTCCTGCAGGGTGTTTGCCGTGGAAAAAACTTTTTCCATTCTGGCAAGTTCCATATCTGAGATGTTCAAATCAGGCAAGTCTGAACGTTCATAATAAGTTGCAGCAAGAAAAGGATTTATTTTCAGTGACTTATTGTAGAGCTCATGGGCTTTTCTATATAAACCTTTCTGTTTGGCCTTGGTTGCCTGCTGGCACAATCTATAGGCAGGAGACTGTTTTTTTTTCTTCATTTTTTTCGTCCTGGTTCAGTGGGCGTCTGAGATCCGGCAGCAACTCCCGACATGACCAACAAGCCGACATAAGGTGGTGCACAGGAGGCCCTTTTTGAAAACTTTCAGTTCAGCGTAGAACCCCTTGTCCTGCAGCCGAAGTATGAGTCCACAAGCGTCGCACTGCACCGATTTATTGCTGCAACCAGAGCGGGTTATTCTCCTAAACGGCAACAGAAGCAGGTAGTGAGTCCCTCTCGCACGTTAGCATAAACGATATGGATCCGCCAGTATCACATTGTTTTTGTGTCCAAGTATCGTTTCATGGCGCCTGCATGTAATGTCCCGGGAGAGGTGGAAATCAGTATTCGAGCCATCACCGAGCAGCAGGGTAGCTGGACAATCGAACTGGATACTTGCAGCGTCCAGCCGCGCCAATACCTGATCCACGAGGTGGTCGAGATCTCGGGACCGGGGTTGTCGACACCTGGCAAAAGCTGCGTAGAAAACCGGCTGACAGGGATGTCAAAGGCAGTGTTTCCCGTGAGGGCAAGGCCGGCGATAAAGAGTTTTTGATATCTCCCTCGAAAAAACGTCCCATCCGGAAGACTGCGTGACACCGCTCGGTCCGTTATCAGTTAGTGACATATTCAAAGACCTTCGCGGAGGTTGCAGCTTCCAGGACGGATTGTACGATGCATCGAGCTTGGGCTGAGCTCTTTATATGTATGCGAATGGAAGCCTGACGTTACCAGGGATTTATAAAAAATGGTTTGCCACGTCGAACTGTGCTTGACAGGCTTTCTCATGGAGGCGGATGTCACGAGGGAGGTTCGGCTTACCAGAGCAGGTCTCTCAGGCGCATGCTCTGCAGTACCCGGCTGTCCACGACAATGGCCAGGAGCTCCATGATTTCTCCCAGCCGTTCTATTTCCGCCCTGGACACTTTTGTCGCTCCGGCACGTTGCAACAGCTCCTCCGGGTCCATTTTCAGCAGTGTATACAGCCGATCCCTGTCCAGGGCGGTGGAGGGAAAATAGACCATGTCACTCTGCAGCAGCCTGGCCTTGCCATGGAGCTCCCAGAGTTTTACCGAGCGTCGTTGCCGGGCCAGGGCGCTGAGTTGGTTGGTGGATATTGCCGCCAGCTGGCCGATGGTTTCCAGGCCGTGGTGTTTGAAAAATGCGGACCAGTCCCTGTTCACCCCCTTGATATCTGTAATGGAATGATCCTTGAAAATATCGAGCAGAGTGCGGACGGCCGGTTCTTCGGGTAAAGGTTCTCCCTGGAGGCGGGCCTGGACCAGAGGATCCATTTCCATTTCCACCACCCAGCCATCTGCCAGAAAGGGATAACGGTCTGTCAGCACCGAATCCTCGCCTTCCGGCTGGCCGAACCGGATCCGGACCCGGTCCACCCTAATCAGTGGCGCGTCATGGCGCATCAGGGCGAGAGAGCGGGATATCTCGCGCACCAGGACGGCGGCAAAGTCCCCCAGCGACTCCGGTATGGTCTCTATCTGGCTCATGTAACGGTTTTGAAGGTTATTTCCACTTCACCATACACATTGGCCTTGACCTGGGAACTCTGGGGCGAGCGGTCGTCGGCCTGTTTCACCAGCACCTTGACCCCCGGCAGGATGCGGGCCCGGGGCAGGGTAAAGACACTCCGGCTCCCGAACTTCGGCAGCACCCCCGCCGTGGCCGCGCGGATGTCTGTGGCTGCCAACCCCGTACCGCCCGTTTCTCCCGTTGTCGAGCCCTGGCTGGTGGTCAGATGGAAGGTGAGCTTGCCGTTCACCCGCCCGGAATCTACCACCACCCGCGGCAGACCGCGGGACAAAAGTTGCTTGACCACCGCCAGATGCCTGGCGGCCAGCAGGCTGCGGACCTTCCCGTGCACCTTGTTCACCGCCGACTGGCCAAGAACCAGCCGGTCCTCCTTTTTTTTCAGGTCGTCCTCCTCCAGCCTCAGGCCAAGCACTTCGTAGAGGGGCGGATCCTCGGACCGGTCAACACCCGGAGGATGGTAGGGCGCGCCGGGATAGACGGCGCTTTCCCTCTCCCTCTCATCCGGGTGGGGAGGAAAGAGGTCCGCCAGCTCGGCCGCCACATCTTCGTCGCTCACATGCTGTCGTCCATATTCCTCCTCGCTCAGCGAAGCAGCGGCATACATTTCGGCATACCGCTGCTCCTGGTCGACCTGACTGGTCACCACCGAATCAAACACCTCGGACATCAGGCGGGCGATGAATTCGGCAAAACCAACTTCAACCGGGCTGTCCACTTCGGCCATGGATCTGCTCCCTACTGCCTACTGGTTAAGGGGAAGATAATCGGTTTTGATATTGAGCTTCACACCACCAAATATCTGGACCCGGCTGCCGGAGATATCGCGCTGGGTCTCCTTGGTGGTCCGGATATTAATGTTCGTGTAGGACGTGGACGCCGAGGCCTTGACCCAGGACGAAAGCAGGCTGCCGGTGCGCGCCTTGGCCCGGAAGCGGAAGCTGTCGCGATGATAGGTGCCGCTCTGTTTCTGATAAAAGGTGGAACCATAGGTGGTGAAGGTCAGCCTGGTCTCGATGGTACCGCTTTCCACCACGATCCTCAGGATACCCTGTTTGACCATCTCCTTGAGGATGTCATACTTGTTGGCCGCCAGCCGGACAGCCACCGCCTCTATGATGGCGTTGACCTTGTCCTGGTCCAGAGCGCCGGCTGCCGCCACCTGGTTGTTGTTGCTGACCCCGGCCTCTTCCGGCACCGTGAGTGCCTTGTTCAGGGCCTCGGCCTCATCATCGGTCAGGCTGGAGCCGGGTTTCACCTTGGTGCCATCCTTATCGGCATTGGCGGTTTCCGGCGGAAGGACCTGGGCCAGAAACTGAAGGATCTGGTCGCCGCCGATATCGTCCTTGGTGTTGTTGATGTAGTCCTTGAGGGATGCGGAAACAGCCCTCAGCAGTTCCACGTAGGCCTCGGTCTGCCGGATGTTGGCCGAGACCAGGGCATCAAACACATCGGTTATGAGTTTGCAGGTGAATTCCGGAAAGCCGATTTCGTCCAGTCTTGCAGCCTCTGTTACTGCCGTGCTCGTTCCATCTGCCATGACTACCTCCTGTCACTGCTTTTTTTCCTGCGGGATTACAGGGTACTCCTTGGCACAACGCTCTTTTTCACCTCCAGGTTATGTCCAGGCCCCACTGCCTGAGAGCACCTTCATCTTCAGCCGCGTGGTCGCTGACCGCGAGCTGCCACTGCCCCTGCATAGGCGTGCCCTCAAGGGTGAGCAGGCCGGGCACCTGGACACCGTCATAGGTTTTTTTGATGTTGTCACGACCGTTGCCGCTGCGGTCATGAAGGACGACATCCGTGCCGTCCGGAGCAGTCAGGGTACAGCGCAGGTCGCCGATATAGGTGTGCTCGATATCCAGGCTGATCTTGAGTTTGACGATGGTGCCCTGCTCCGTGATCTCGATGGTGTCCCGTATGCCGCCAGGATTGTTGTCCGGGATGAGGAGCTGGGGTTGGGAGGTTTTCTGTAACCGTTTTTCAGTCTGTTTTATAAGCGAGAGACCCAGGCTCCATTTCCTGAGCACCCCTGTATCCAGACCGGCATGATCGCTGACCTGCAATTCCCAGGTACCATGGGCCTGATCACCCTTGAGAGTCGCCAGGGGTACATAATCGGCCAGGGAGTATTCCCGGACGAGATCATCGGCTCCGCCGCCTTCCCGGTCGTGGAGAACCACGCTCTCTTGGCCCGGCGAGCGCAGGATAAGCCGCAGATCACCGATATAGGTATGTTGGATGTCGACCTGGCACCTGATGTCGCGGATGGTGCCCTCTTCCTCCACGGTGAGGGTGTCGATGACACCGGCCGGATCATTGTCCGGAATATCCAGGGCTGGCCGCCGTTCCCTGCGGATCATGGCGAAGTCAGAGGCTGGCTCGCCGATGCCCACCGCGGCCCAGGCGTTCTTTATGGCCGCGTATTCCGACCCCTGGTCGGTGTAGAGCTGCCGGCAGGCATTGAGCAGGGCGTAGCGGGCCTGACGGAAGGTCCAGCGGCTGCGGGTCGCGCTTTTAAGATACTGGGTCATGGCCAGGTAATAGATCTGTTCCGCCTTTTCCCTGCCGATGCCGGTGACGTCGATACCATGGTGGGTGCCGCCGGCCACGGTGAGCCAGGCAGCCTTGTTGGGAATACCGGAATTGACATGAACCCAGCCATTATCGTTTTTGTCGGGATCAGGACGTTCTCCTTCTTTAAGTAGAAGCATGTCCTCCACATGGTCAGGCTGGCGGCACCTGGGAGGATCAGAGAGATCGCGCAGGGCGTCGTCCGAGCGATACGGCGTGTAGACACCCTCACCGATGAGCCAGTTGGTGATCTCGCCGTCATTGCTGATCATCACCCCGAAGAAGTCGGCAAAGGATTCATCCAGCGCGCCTGCTTCTTCGGCGTAGACAAAGCGGGCAGTGCGTGAGCTGATGGCGTGGGTGTATTCGTGGCCGACCACATCCAGGGCCCGGGCCAGTGGTCCGAAGACCCGGCCGTCTCCGTCCCCGTACACCATCTGGTTGTACCAGCTGCTCCAGTAAGCATTGTTGTAGCGCTGCCCGAAGTGGACCGTGGAGACGATGGGTGCATCCCGGTCGTCGTAACTCTTGCGGCCAAAGATGGTCTCGAAATAACGATACACGTTGGCCGCATTATCGTGTGCTGCCTGGGCCACCTGGTCGTCGCATACCTGGTCATCCTCCAGGACAAGCGCACCGGGCAGCGATGAGCCGTTGTTGGCCGTGTAGGTGGTGCGCCTCATGATGTCGCGATGTTCCGAGATCTGCAGCAGGATGGCGCCATCCACCGCATCCACATACAGGATACGGGCTCCGAGTTCTCCTTCCAGCAGGAGCTGGATCTCCCAGCAGAGGCGGGGGACCTGGTCCCGGGTCCGGACAATGATGAGCTTTGGCTCCCGCAGGGAAGTGATCCGGCCCTGTATCTCTTCCCTGGCTCCGGCAACCGCCTCGTCCGCGCTCAGCACGGGTTCCGTGGCCGCAGGCAGCTGCGAGAGCCGGTTGTCCTTGCAGGCGATGACCACGCCGTCACTGTCCACGTGAACCTGTACCGAACCCTCGTAGACCGGTACACCAGCCACGCTCTGGGCCAGGCAGACGTGATGGACCCCGTGGGGATCGCTTTCCCTGCTGACCACGAAGGTCTGCTCGTCAAAAGTTTCGGGCAGGGCATAGAGGTCGGCATGTTTTTCAAGAAACGTAAGGGCGATCTCTTCCGGCGACCGGTCACTGGGTTCACTGAGCCTGCCCATGATGAATTTGGGCCGGGTGGTGTCCTCATGCCAGAAGATGCGGTTGGAAGGGTGTAGCTCCAGGAGCTTGTCCGCGGTTTTCTGTTGCAGTGCATTCATGATATTCCCGCCTTGATCTGGTCTGGATTACAGGTTCGGAGTAGCCGTGTGTCTCGCGATATCGCAGACCACAGGTGCCCGGATAATACGGCCCGCAATCTCGTATCGAAGAGTTTACAGTGGGGGTTGTTTGGGGACGTAGATGTACCCGACGATGCGGTTGAAGGGTCAGGCACCGTTTTCGGGCGGTGAGCCATGGATGGAGAGTGCTTTTCGCACATGTTCTCACTCACCTTGTTCCTGGCAGGGATGACCACCGGGAGGACGGACGCCTGAACGGACGTCATGGTGGCGGTCAAAGCATGATAACAACCCGTTGCCATAACCATGCCGTTGATCCCGATGGACCTGTCATGATTTTTTTTTTAGCTGGCAATGAGTTCTGTCATCTATTAATAATAATATCAAAACAAGGAGTTAAGTGTCAATCGTTTTTCCTGTTTCCGTGGAAAGCACTGGCCTGCAACCTGCCTGGGTAATCGGCGGCAACCGGAGGGGAAGGATCCGAACCGAATCATCGGTCCGGAATAGTGGTGGAGGAGATGGAGGTGGACCCATGAAGTGGAGGCGCTGTACCTGTGTACTGATACTGTTGCTGCTTGGCAGCCTGTCGCTTGCCGGCTGTCGCGAATCTTATGACGAGGCAACCGAGACCCTGCAGGTGGTGACTGACAGGTATCGGCGGCTGACGCTCGACGATACCTGCAGGGCCCGTGATCCGGTGATTGACGAGATAGAACAGGAACTGGCCGGAGATCACACGGTCCTTTCCCTGCTCAAACTCTATGTGGAGGGTATGAAGCAGGAGCCTGGTACGGACTCCAGGTATTTCCGTAACCTGGAGCATCTCTTTGCCTGCGGTACGGTGCCGGAACAGCTGGAAGGCCATTTGCATGGCTACAGTCTGTACCTGAAAAAGGGCGAGGATCCAGGGGGCGAAATTTTAAACCAGATCTGGGGATACACGCTGGGAGAGGTCTCCCCCTGGGAGGGAAAGATTCTTCACCGGGCCAGTGGCGAAGAGCTTCTGAAGTACACCGGCGGCCATGAAACAGACACCGAGACCGTCTTCGTGGGATTGAACGGATTCCAGCGCTTTCCCGAGTCACCGCTCAATCAGCTGAGTGTGACCGTGCTGGATTTCATGATGAATCTCAAGGATGCAACCCCGGAGGAGGAGGCTCTGTATGGCTACCAGAAAAAAGGCGGGCTGTTCATAGCCAGAAAAGCGCGCTCTGTTTATCCGGCAGATGGGGACCGGGAGGTATTCCAGCTCAATTACCGCTGGCAGGGACTGGGTAACACCCCGCCGAGCCGGTACCTGGTAGACGAGGTGGTCGAGATCGCCGACGGCCTCTATCTGGGCCGGCTTGTCTATGCCACCGAGCACCTGGTTGCCCCGTACGATCCGCTGGCCGATCCCGCTGTGTACGGCTACGAACATTTCGGTTTTTTCATCCTCATGGATGAAGGCTGGCGTCAGCTGGGCATTCTCTGACAATCGTCTGTTTTCAGTAAAGGTCAAAGAAGAAGGCCCTGCCATCTCTGGGATGGCAGGGCCTTCTGTGTTGGTCAGAGAAAAGATCTCTTGCGGGTTCAGTCGGCCAGGACCTTGTTCTTGGCCGCTATCTGCAGGCTTTTCAGGATGATCAGCGCTGTGCGCAGCTGGTTGTCCTTTTGCAGCTTTTCCCTGGCCTTCTGCAGATCCTTGTCCTCCTGGGACATCTCTTCTTTCTGGTCTTCCCCGCCGTTTTTGAAATGGTGGGGAAGATCCTTTTCCCGCACGGTCCAGAAATTTTTTCTTTTGTTCTGATCAACGTTTTCTACCGGCGGAACAAAGGGGATCTCCACATCGGGCTTGATGCCTCTGGCCTGGATGGACTCGCCGCTGGGAGTATAGTAGCGGGCCGTGGTAAGCCGCAGTCCGGCCCCGTCGGGCATGGGGATCACGGTCTGCACCGAGCCCTTGCCAAAGGTCACCGTACCGAGGATGATGGCCCGTCCGTGATCCTGCAGGGCGCCGGCAACGATTTCAGAGGCGCTGGCCGATCCTTCGTTGACCAGGACGATGATCGGGAACTGGAAGGCGTCGCTGTCCCGGTGGGCCTCGAACACCATGTCCTGTTCCGGGTCGCGGCCACGGGTGGACACGATAACACCCTTGTCGATGAACACATCCGCCACCTTGACAGCCTGGTCCAGCAGCCCGCCGGGATTGTTGCGCAGGTCCAGCACCAACCCCTTGATCTCACCCTTCTTGGCCGCATTCCGTAAGGCCTTGCGGAAATCTCTGGTGGTGGATGCCTGGAAGTTGGTTATCCGGATGTAGACAAAGCCAGGCTCCAGGATCATGCTCTTGACCGAGTGAAGCGGGATCTCCGCCCGGACCAGGGTGAAATCCCTGAGTTCGGACCACCCGGAGCGAAAGATGGACAGCGTCACCTTGCTGCCCTTGGGGCCGCGGAGTTTCTTGACCGCGTCCATCAGTGTCATGTTCTTGGTCAGTTTGCCGTTGATGCGGATTATCTGGTCACCGGCACGGATGCCCTCCTTGTAGGCCGGGGTTCCCTCGATGGGAGAAACCACGGTCAGCACACCGTCCCGGACGGTGATCTCGATACCGATACCGGTGAAACTACCCTTTGTTTCCACCTGCAGTTCCTTGAAATCCTCGGGCTCCAGGTAGGAGGAGTGCGGGTCAAGGGACGAGAGCATGCCGTTGATGGCGCCGACGATGACCTGGTGAATATCGACCTTGTCCACGTAATGCTGCTGGAGCAGCATCAGGACGTTGGAAAAGGTCTCCAGGCTCTTGTAGGTTTCCTGGTCATCTTGGGCCTGTTCCCCGGCCTGACCATGCGGGCCGGGAAAGGTGAGAAAAACAAGGGTGAGCAGCAGGATGCAGTATTTTTTCATGGACTGGTTCTATACCCGGATGGAAAAGGAATGTGGGTCACCCCGTACCTTGGTACTTTCAGGCACCCTGTGATTTGGTCAAAAACGAATGTATCAGATTACCAGGCGGCTTCACAGAATATTTTTTTACTTGCTCCGCAATCGGTGAAGCTGGAGTTTTCGCCTGTCGTCCGTACCCCGCTGCCCTCCACGGAGAAAAGGCCTCTTGATTCAGGTCCCTGTCACTGCTGGAGGCTGCCGGGCCTGAACCAGGGCAGCGGATCTTCGGCCCTGGCGCCGTGACGGATTTCAAAATAAAGTCCCTGGTCAAACAGGGTGGCGATGTCACCGGTGATCCCGATCTGCCCGCCGGTCTCCACCTGCTGTCCCTCGTGGACCAGGACCTGGTCCAGCCGGGCGGTGACCGTGTAGTAGCGCAGTCCGTGGTCAATGATCACCATGTTGCCATACCCGCGCATGTAGCCGGCAAAGAGCACCTTGCCCTTATAGACGGCACGCACCGGGGCGTTATCCGGTGTCTCAATGGAGATACCCCGCGATTTATCCACGCTTTCGGGATCATCATCTCTCCTTTCGCCAAAGCAGCGGGTGAGACGGCCCCGGACCGGGGGCTCCAGCCGGCCCCGGTTCAGGACAAAGCCCCTGGTCCGGTTTTCCTGCTGTTGCTTGAGTCGGGTCAGGGTCAGGCTCAGGTGTTGTTCCGCCCGCTGCATCTCCCGTACCGCCTGCATGTAGAGACTTTTCTCTGTCCGGATCCGGGCCAGGAGCTGTTCTTTCTCCCGGCGCAGCCTGGCCAGCTTGTCCTTTTCTTTCTCGGCCTGGGCAAGGAAATTCTCAAGGACCGATTTTTCAAGCTGCTCGGCATCTCTCGCCCGGCGCAGTTCTTCAATGGTGTCACGGTATTTGACCATGAGCTCCTGGTCATATTCCAGCAGCCGGCGAAACGAGTCGCCAAACACCATCAGGTCAGGCAGTTTCTGGTTGGAAAAGGTGACATCGAGCACCGTTATCCGCCCCACCAGGTAGTAGGCACGCAGTCTCTTCTGCAGATGCGTCCGGACCGCGTCCTTGATGGTCCAGGCCTTGCGCAGCTCCTGCTCCTTTTCAGCCAGCAGTTTTTCCTGGGCCTGGAGTTGGGCCATGATCGTGGCCACGGTCTTTTTCTGGTGGCTCAGCTTCTGGTCGATCTGCTCTAGCTCTTCGAGCAGGTTTGTCTCCTTTTCCCCGGTTTGTTGTATTTTTTCAAGATGGCTGGAAAGTTCGCTCCGCAGCCTGCCGATATTCTGGCGGTGCTGTTCCATCTCTGCAGCTGTTTTTGCCACCGCCCAACCGCCAGCCCCGGTTGTCAGCAGCAGGTACAGGCAACCAGGCAGCAGCCATGATTTCCAACGGTGCAGCTTCATAGGCGGAGGAACTTTCTGGTCGAAAAATAACTGCCACTGGCGCAGAGCAGGGTGGCAACCCCAACGATGCCGCCCAGGACCGGAAGGGGAAAAAAGGTAAAGGGAAACAGCTCAAGCAGGGCCGAGCCGGCAAAGCGCAGTTTAATCCAGTTGAAGAGCAGGTACAGGGCCGCCAGCCCCAGGCTGGAACCGAGCAACCCCTGCATGGCACCCTCGATGAAAAAGGGCATGCGGATATAGTTGTTGGTGGCCCCCACGAGGCGGAGCAGTTCCAGTTCCTGCTGTCGGCCCAGAATTGCCAGCCGCAGTGAATGGGCCACCATGAACGAGGTTACCAGGACAAGAAGGGCACCGGAGAGGACGACGACCACCCGCAGGAGCTGGACAAACGAGTAAAAGCGCTCCACCCATTCCTGGCCGTACTGGACCCGGAGAACGCCGGGCAGGGTCTGGATATAGTCGGAAAAACGTTTGATCCGGGTCAGGGAGGTCAGCGACCGGTGCGGATAGATTTCCATGGATGGTGGAAGGAAATCACGCGGCATGTCAGCCAGGATATCCCGATCGCGGCCCAGCTGGGCGGCAAAGCGATCATAGGCCTGCTCCCTGCTGATGAAGACGATTTTTTCCACCTGGTCAAACTTGAGGATCTTGCGCCGGTACTCGTCCTGGAGCCGGGGCCCGGGTTCTTCGTCCAGGTAGGCCACCAGCCGCAGGTCATCCCCGAAATGACGGCCGATATTCAGGACATTGGTGTAGATGAGATAGAAAAAGGAGAAAATAAGCACTGACAGACCAATGGTGAGCAGGGAGAGGATCTGGGTTGACCAGGTCTGCCGGAGATTGCGTCCTGTCTGGGTGATGACAGCGTAGAGAAAGTTCATATCTCTGCCTTAGCCTCACCAGGTAGCGAAGGGGTCCGGTCCGGGTCTGTGGTCTGAACCCGGCGGCCGGCACGGAGCTCGACCACCCGGTGGCCTGTACCCTGGAAAATGGAGAGATCATGGGTGGCGATGATCAGGGTGGCGCCCTGGCGGTGACATTGCCTGAACAGCTCCATGACCCGCTCGGTGGTCTCTCCATCCAGGTTGCCGGTCGGTTCGTCGGCCAGGATGAGTTCGGGTTTGTTGGCCACTGCCCGGGCAATGGCCACCCGCTGCTGTTCGCCCCGGGAAAGATCACCGACCCGGGCCCGGAGCTTGTCGGTCAGGTCGAGCCGGTCGAGCAGGTAGCGGGTACGCTTGCGGATAAAGGTGCGGCTCCGGTAGGAGACCTCCATGGAAATGGCG
Organism: Desulfolithobacter dissulfuricans; assembly: GCF_025998535.1. NCBI lineage: Bacteria > Pseudomonadati > Thermodesulfobacteriota > Desulfobulbia > Desulfobulbales > Desulfobulbaceae > Desulfolithobacter > Desulfolithobacter dissulfuricans. The sequence continues at coordinate 1,417,376 of NZ_AP024233.1, forward strand.
ATGTTTTCGGCCACGCTCTTGTCAGGCAGCAGCTTGAAGTCCTGGTAGGCCATGCCTATGGATCGCCTGAGCCGCTGGATGGCCGCGCGGGACAGCTTGGCCAGGTCGTTGCCGCCGATCTCCACCAGCCCCCTTGTCGGAGTTTCCAGGCCGCACAGAAGCCGGAGCAGGGTGGTCTTGCCGGCCCCGCTGCGGCCAGTGAGAAAGACCATCTCCCCCTGCTTCACGGACAGCGAGACGTCGCTGAGCGCTTCCACCGAGGGCGGATAGATCTTGGCCACCTTGATCAGTTCGACCATGCTGGTGGGATGTTCCTGCTCTGTCACCGGCCAGGCACCCTCAGGACTGGGCAAAGATCTTGTCAAAGATGGCAAAGGCCTGCTGGACCACCCTGGCATCATCTGGCAGACTGAGATAGGAGCTGCCGGAGAGTTCCTGCTGGACCAGTTCGTCACTGGCCGGGATGATGCCGGCCAGCTCCATGTCCGCCTCGGCCACGGCCTGGTCGATTTTTTCCTCTAGGGCAGGGGGCACCGGGTCCGGGGCCCGGTTGACGACGAGATACTGGCGCTTTATCTCCAGCTGGAGCGGGCCGGTTATATCGGCAATCCGCCGGGCGGTCAGGATGCCCCGGGCAGACGGATCCGAGACAATGATCAGGGTATCGATGGCGTGCAGGTTCATGCGGCTCAGATGTTCCATGCCCGCCTCGTTGTCAACGATGATGTACCTGTAGTTTTCAGCCAGTTTGTCCATGGTCATGGCCAGGTACTGGTTGGCTGCGCAGTAGCATCCCGGCCCGTCCGGCTGGCCCATGACCAGCAGGTCAAAGCCCGATTCCTCGATCAGGGCCTGGTGGATTTTCATCTCCATGTACTGGTCGCGGCTCATGCCGTGCGGGATATCGCCCTTCATCTCCTTGCGGATCTCGCCCAGGGTCATGTGGACATCGAGTTCCAGCAGTTCGTTGAGGTTGGCGTTGGCATCGGCGTCCACAGCGAGGATGGGCGTCATCTTGCACTGGAGAAGATATTTGATGAGCAGGGCCGATGTGGTGGTCTTGCCGGTACCACCCTTGCCTGCCATGGCTATAACTTTGGTCATGTTCTATATCCTTGAAAAATAAATGAATGGTTCCTGTTTCCGTATCACTATACCTTATAGAAAGGGTTTTTTCATGTCAAACGGAAAAGCCTGTTTTTTCAGGAAGTTTTCCCTGGGTATGGATTTACTTGTGGACGCGGCGCAGGTTCTGCGATATTTTGACAACTTTGTGTATGACCGGCTGGAGCCGAAAAGATCCAGGCTTCCAGCGCTGTTTCACAAACATCTCCGGAGGACCTGCATGGGCTACAAGGCTGTGATCTTTGATCTGGACGGAACACTGCTCGATACCCTCGATGATCTGGCGGAAAGCGGTAACCGGGTGCTGGCCGCCCAGGGCATGCCCACCCATCCGCGGGAAGCCTACTGCTATTTTGTCGGTGACGGCCTGGAGATGCTGATTCGCAGGATCGTCCCCGAGGATCGCCGCGACGAAGAGACCATCCGTCGGTTGATCCAGGAATTCCGGGAGGTGTACTCCAGAAACTGGAATGTGCTGAGCCGGCCCTATCCCGGCGTCGACGACATGCTCGAAGAACTGCGCCGGCTGGGTCTCTCCCTGGCCGTGCTCTCCAACAAACCTGACGACTTTACGCGCCATTGCGTCCAGGAGCTGCTTGGCAATCACTCTTTTGTCTCGGTGCTCGGTCACCGTCCGGGCGTGCCCAGGAAACCGGCCCCGGACGGGGCTCTGGAAATTGCAGAGACCATGGGGCTTACACCGGCGGATATCCTCTATCTCGGTGATACGGCAACAGACATGGAGACCGCGCTGCGGGCCGGCATGACACCGGTGGGCGCACTCTGGGGATTCAGAACCGCCGACGAGCTCCGCCAGAGCGGGGCGGCCCACCTGGTGAGCCATCCCGGCGAAGTTGTCGAACTGGTCAGGGACAAGACGGCGTCAGTGCAGGACTGAACCCACATGACAGGCTGCTGAAAAACGTAGCGAGCGAAGATGAGACAAGGAAAAATGAGGCGAAAAAGCGCAGTGTACATGGAGTACATGAGCATTGCCAAGTCTTGCAGATAAGCGCAGACTTCGAACTCGCTTGCCCGAGCCTGATTTTGACGCATCATCCCCTGGCGCAGTAGTTTTTCAACGGCCTGACAACTCACAGACTTTTTTAGGGATAAATGATCACACCACCCCTGGATCCAGCACTTCTTGCCTGGGCCGGCCCTCCGGTTCTGGGCGCCTTTATCGGCTACCTGACCAACAAGGTGGCCATCAGGATGCTGTTTCGGCCGCTGAAGCCCTGGCGGATCGGCTCCATTCGTGTGCCCATGACCCCCGGCGTCATCCCGTCCAAGCGGCATGAGCTGGCCGTCAACATCGGTGAAATGGTGGGCCAGCATCTGCTGACCAGCAAGGACATCGGTGAGGCACTCTCCCGGGAACGGTTCCAGGATCACCTCTACCGGATCGTCGACGACATGGTCCGGGATGTCCTGAGTCGCGACCTGGGCCCGGCCGCCTCGGTGGTGCCCCGTCGGTTCCGGGCCTATTTCAAGATCGGTATCCGGACCCTGAAGTACCAGCTCAAGAGCGGGGTGCACGGGTTCTTCAAGAGCGAGGCCTTTGCCAGCACCCTGGAGGAGATCCTGATCAGGGAACTCGACCGGCTCGGGAAACGGTCGGTGAACGAGTTTCTCTCCCATGATGATCGGCAGGCGGTATACCGGTTTATCGAGGACTTTGTCGGCGAGCTGCTGGCCGGGGAGGAGGTGGAAAAATGGCTTGCCGCCTATCTGCGCGAACAGGTGGAAAAGGCAGCCAGCGAGGACCGTTCCATCGGCGATCATCTGCCCGAGTCCCTGGCCTTTCTGATCGTGTCCACCATCCGCGAGCAGGCTCCGCGGCTGCTGGAACAGCTGGCCAGGATGCTTGCGGAACCGACCATGCGCGAGAAGATCATCTGCGGCATTCGTGATGCCATCAATGGCTTTTTAAGTACCCTGGGGCCGCTGGCGGCCATGGCCTCAAGTTTCCTTGATGCAGGCAGCCTGGAAAAGAAAATCCGTCAGTACCTGGAGGATAAGGAAGAGGATATCGCCACCTGGCTCAAGCAGCCGGCGGTCCAGGACCGGTTCGCCGATGTACTGGGGCAGCAGGCCGAAAAATTCCTGGCCACGCCCATCGGCGCATTGCTGGACAAGGTGGACGGGGAGCAACTCGATCATATTTTCCAGGAGACGGCCCACCAGCTGCTGGCTGTGCTGCGCACCGAAGGGGTGCGGCGGACCTTCGCCTCCCTGCTCCACGATTCCATGGAGTCCATGCTCGATGAAGGTCGGCGGCCGCTGGGCGAGGTGGCCGGCCGGCTGCTTGGCCCGGAAACCACGGTTTCGCTGCAGCGGACCATAGTCCGTGAAAGCGTTACCCTGCTACGCTCCAGGCAGGTGAAATCCATTATCGATTCCATGCTGGGCACCATGATCGACCGGCTCACGGCCCGGCCCATAGGCGTGCTGCGCGACCTTCTGCCCGCCGGAGTCCGCAGGGGGATCACCGAGTATCTCGTGCAGCAGATCAACCGTCTGCTCCAGACCCAGGTACCGGGGCTGGTGGATTCACTCAATATCCGCCGTATCGTCACGGAAAAGGTGGATTCGCTCGATCTTCTGCGCCTGGAACGCCTCCTGCTTTCCATCATGGAGGAGCAGTTCAAGTACATCAACCTCTTCGGAGCCCTGCTCGGTTTCCTGATCGGCATGGCCAACCTGCTGATCCTCAGGCTGGGATAGAACACGCCTCCCGTGGCGCGTTTCCTCAGGCCGTGGTTCGGCTTTTCAGGGCCGTGCGGATCACCTTGCCCAGCTGCATCATGGTATAGGGCTTGCGGATAAAGGCGGACGCGCCCAGGGCCAGGGCCTTTTTCACCTCTTCACTTTCCGAGAAACCACTGGCTATGACCGCCTTGAGGTCCGGTTTGCGGCTGAGCATCTGTTCGTAGCACTGGCGGCCGTTCATTCCCGGATCCATGATCATATCCAGCAGTACCAGGTCGACATCCTGTTCTTCGATCACAGTCAGCGCCTCTTCGCCGGAACTGGCGGTCAGCACCCTGTAGCCAAGGGATTCCAGCAGTTGGCCGGCGATGTCACGCTGCTGCGCCTCATCATCGACCACCAGGATCTGGTTTCCGTTTCCCCGCAGGCTGTCGTCGGCCGATTCCTCCTTGCGCGGTCCGGCCTTGGCCCTGGTGGCGGGAAAGTAGAGGGTGAAGGTGGTCCCGTTTTCATTGCTCTCCACCGTGATGTCGCCGCCATGGTCCTGGACCGTGTTCCAGACAATGGTCAGCCCCAGGCCGGTGCCGCTTTTTCCCATCACCTTCTTGCTGTAGAACGGCTCAAAGATGTGTTTCTGGTCTTCGGGGAAATGCCCGGACCGTCATCGGCCACCGAGAGCAGGACATATTCACCCCGCTTCATGTACTGATTTTCCGCCACTGGCCGTTCGATGTAGCAATTGGCAGTGCTCACCGTGACGGTGCCCCGGCCATTGACTGCCTCCACCGCGTTGACCAGCAGGTTCAGGAGCGATTTGCGGATATGAATGGGCGAACAGGAAATGTTGAGCAGGTCCGGGTCCAGCACGGTTTGGCAGGTCAGGTCGTCCAGGTCCTCGACGATCTGTTTGAATTCCGGCGAGTCCAGCTGTTCCTGGATCAGGTAATTTATGTTGACAGTTTCCCTGGACGCCGCCGCTCCACGGGTCACGGTGAGCATGTCCGCCACCACTTCGGCGGCCCGCAGGCCGGAGTCACGAATCAAGGCCAGCGGAGCGCGCAGCTCACTGTCCTTGGGCAGTTTGAGAAGTAGCAGTTCCGGGTAGCTGACAATGCCGGAGAGGATGTTGTTCAGGTCATGGGCCACCCCGCCGGCCATCAGGCCGACGGCCTCCATTTTCATGGAGCGGTGCAGTTTTTCCTCCATCTCCAGCTGACGGCTGACATCCATGAAAAAGGCGAAATGATAGGCCTCGTTTTCGTATTCAAAATAGTTGAGGTAGAGTTCGGCCGGAAAGGTGGACCCGTCCTTGCGCAGGCAGGTGGTGGTCAGGGTGTAGAAGGCGCTTTCCTTCATCCCCTGCAGTTCCTGTTCCCAGCGCTCCTGGGAAATCTCGGCATCGATATCCGCCACCGACAACCCGGAGAGTTCGTCGGGGCTGTAGCCCAGCATGGTCGCGGCCGCCCGGTTGGCATGGATGATGGATGTCTCTTCGAGTACTGGTGAGTTTTTGATCCAGACAATGGGAAAGACGCAGGTCTCCACGGCGTGCTGGGTGAAGAGGAGCTGCTGTTCGGCCTGGCGCAGTTTTTCCGCCTGGTTGCGGATTTCCCGGTTCTGCTGTTCCAGTTTGCGGTTGTATTTGCCCAGATCATAGGTCCGGTAGAGCAGGACCAGAACCGCGGCCAGGACCAGGGGGGTAAAGCGCCACAGCTGCCTGTAGTCCCTGCCCTGTTCGAATCGGACGGCGATCCAGTCGTTGAGGATCTTCTGGTGGGTCGCCGGGTCGATGGAGGCAATGGCCTTGTCGAAGATGTTGACCAGCAGGGGTTCGTCGTTGCGGGCAGCGATACCAAGCTGCCACCGCTCGTCGAATTTGCCCGACACCTTGAGCTCACCGACAAAATCCTTCTGGATGGTGTAGCCCACCGTGGCCAGGGTGCCGATGAAACCGAAAATCTTGCCTTCCACCACCCGTTTGAGACCATCCGAGACCGAATCCACGTCGATGATCTGCATCTTCGGGTACCGCTTGCGCAGCAGTTCGTTGAAGGCATAGCCCCGGACAATGCCAATTTTTTTATCGGTGATGGTGGAGATGTCGTCAATAAAGGGGGTGTCGTACTTGGCGGCCATGACCAGCGGGATATTGAGATAGGGCCGGGTGAAATTCATGTAGGTCTCCCGCTCCGGCGTGGGCATGGCCAGGGAGAAGATGTCGCATTTGCGCTCCTTGGCATAGGCGATGGACTCCATCCAGTCCACGGTGGGGATCATGACGATGGGGATGTCGAGGATCCTGGAGAAGATATCCATGTACTCGGCCGTCATGCCGATATGCTGGCCATTTTCGATTTTCTCAAGCGGCATCCAGTCAGGATCGATACACATGGTGATCCGCTTCTTGGCAGCCAGGTATTGTTGTTCTTCCGGGGTCAGGGAGAAAAGCACCGGATCTGGAGAATCCGTGGAGTAGGTTCCGTGGTATGACCGGGTGTCATCGGTCCCGGAATAACAGGGGCACTGAAAGATAAACAGCACCAGTATGAACAGCAGTAAACGGCAGAATGCCGGTCCGGATCGGTACACTCTTACCTCCTGGAACGACTGAAGCAGATATCAGGACAAATGTCCAGAGGTCAGGTGTTGCAGGGCTGACAGCAGTACTGTTCCAGTTGAAATTCGAATTTTGATTGGTATTAAACGATTTTCTGCCACTATTGTGCCATCTCCTGATCTACAATGCAAATCACTTTTTAAAAAAAATTCTCAACAAGATGCTGCATTACATCTTCAATTAAGGATTCTGGTCAGGCGGAGACAGGGAAGTGGCGGATTGGGGAACGGTGTGGGACGATTACCAGGGAAAATAAAAAAAACCGGGGACCGCAGAACCGGTCCCCGGTAATCGGGATGTTTTTTTGAGAGGAGTGATTACTGGAGTGTAACCGGATGCAGCTCCACGCGCCGGTTTTTGGCCCGGCCTTCGGCGGTGGCGTTGTCGGCAATAGGGTTTTCAGGGCCGTAGCCCTTGGCCAGCAGCCTGTTCTCGGCAACTCCGCTCTCGATCAGGTATTTCCGCACGGCCTGGGCCCGGGCCATGGATACCTTGAGATTGCGCTCGGGATCACCCACTGAATCGGTATATCCGGCCACTTCGAACACGGTGTCGGGCTCATCGCGCAGGATGGCGGCAACCTGGTCCAGGTAGGCCCTGGCCTCGTCGGTGAGATCCGCGGTTCCGGTGGCAAAGGTGACCCCGGTGAGAACAATGGGCTTGTCGGCCGGGCAGCCCAATGTTCCGGATTCGTCTGCAGCGGCGGTTTCAGGGCAGAGGTCCAGCCGGTCCACGATACCGTCGTTGTCGCTGTCAAGCTCGCAGCCCAGCGAATCGACAGCGGCCCCGGCCACGGTATCCGGACAGGCGTCCACGGCATCGGAGACCCCGTCGTTGTCACTGTCGGTGGTCTGGAGGAGCAGTTGTTCCTTTTCTTTCTGCAGGGCCTCGATCTCCTGCTGGAGGGCCTGCAGCTGCTCGGCCAGGGCCTGCTCCCTGGACTGGCTGGTTTCCAGGGCCTCTTTGAGTCCTGCGGCCTCTTCCTGGAGGGCGGCCAGCTCCTGCCTGGTGGTTTCCAGCGCGGTCAGCTTCTGCTCAAGCTCGGCAAGGATCGATTCCTTTTCCGCCAGGGCGGCCTTGAGTTCATCGACCTGCGCAGCCTCGCTCCTGGCCGCTTCCAGCTGCCCACTCAGCTGCTCGTCCATGGCTTCCAGAGTGGCGATTTTCTCCTGCAGGGCGACAATGGCCTCCTGCCTGGTCTGCAGTTCCGCCTTGAGCTCATCGATCTGCGCGGCCCGGGCTCTGGCTTCCTCCAGCTGGCTGGCCATTTCCCGGCCGGCGTTTTCAAGGGAAGCTATCTTGTCCTGCAGGGCAGCGATGGCTTCTTCCCTGGATTTAAGCTCGGTCTTGAGCTCATTGATCTGCGCAGCCTTGCTCTGTGCCTCCTCCAGCTGGGTCTTCAGATCCTGGCTGGTGGTTTCCAGCTCAGCCAGTTTCTCCTGCACTTCCTGCAGCTGGGCCGCCAGCGCTTCCTTTTCGGCAAGAACGGCCTGGCTGGTGGCCTGGAGCTGCTGAAGCTCGTCATTCTTTTCCTTCAGCAGCAGCTGCAGCTGCTCCACTTTCTCGGTGAGAACCGGAACATTGGCTGCCGCTTCGGTCTTCTCGGCGATGACAGCCTTGGCATTCTCCAGGGACTGGGTCAGCTCTTCGATACGGGCTGTCTTTTCATCCAGCTGGGCCTGGAGCTGCTCTTTTTCGGTCTGCAGGGTAGCAAGTTCCTGCTGCAGCCGGGTCAGTTCTTCCTCGGTCGAGACCAGCTTGGAGGCCGCCGTATTCTGGGCCTCGCGGGCCGTGGCCAGTTCGGCCTCAAGTTCGCTGATCCTTGCCCTGGCACCTTCAAGCTCTTCGCCAAGGGCCCGGGCCGCGGCCAGTTCTTCCTCAAGCGAGGCGATCTTTGCTTCGGAAGCGGTGAGCTTTTCCGTGAGTTCGGTCACCTGGCCGGTCAGCTCGTCGACCTTGGTCTGGGCCTCGGTCAGCGCTGTTTCCTTTTCAGCAAGCGCTGTCTTGACCGTCTCCAGCTCCTGGGCGGCACCACGGGCTTCTTCCAGCTGAGCGGTCAGTTCCTGAACCTGGGTTTCAAGATTCTGCTTATCGGTTTCCAGGTTGGCAAGCGTGGTGTTCAGCTCGTCAAGTTCCGCAGTTTTCGTCTCCAGGTCTGCAGCACACTGCTCTTTGGCCTCGGTGGTCCTGGCCAGCTCCTCATCCTTGACAGTGATGACCTGTTCCAGACGCTCCTTTTCTTTCTGCAGCTCGGCTATCTGGTTGTTTGCTTCTTCCAGACGACTGTTCTTATCGGCCAGGTCGGCTTCCAGTTGTTCGATGGTGGCCTTGGCCGTATCCAGCTCGCTCTGCAGTGCGTCGCGGGCGGCGATGGTATCTGCCAGCTTGCCCTTGAGCTGGTTCATCTCGTTATCCCAGACAATCCTGGACTCGGTGAAGGCCACGATCTGGCGCACCAGCCGCTTGCCCTCTTCCATGGCCTCCTGCTCTGCCTGGCGGGCTTTGGCAAGCTCCGTGCGGAGCGACTCCATGGCATCCATGGCCGCCTTCTTTTCCTCTTCGGCCCGGGTAGCCCGCTGCTCGAGTTCCTGAAGCTGGCTGGTCTTGGCCTGCAGTTCCTGCTGCAGGGTGGCAAGCTGGGCCTGGGCCTCGGCCAGGGCCTGACGGCTCTGGGTGAGCTGCTCTTCCAGGGTGTTGGCTTCCAGCTCCGTGGGAGCGATCAGCTTGCTGCGTTCCTGGCCGTATTTGAACATGGCCTCGGCCTTGAGCTCAGCCCGTTTACGGGCCGCCTTGAGGACCGCCACCCTGGACAGGGCGTCGCTCAGCTTGGCTCGCAGGGTGCCGATCTCACCGAGCTGTTTCTGGATGGTCTCTCGCAGGGTAGCCAGTTCCTCTTCCTGGCGTTTGGCGGTTTTCTCGGCTGTTTCTCTGGCAAGTTGTGCCTCGGCCAGGGATTTTTTCAGCTGATCGATGGTATCCTCGGCCGCCACCAGGTTGGCCTCGGCCTGCTGGACCCGCAGTGACAGGGCCTGGATGCGGTCGTTGGCGGTCATCAGCCCTTCAGCCTTGTTCTCCAGGTCGGCCCGGACTTTTTCCAGGTGCTTGGTGATGATCTCGGCTTTGCGCAGTTTCTGCTGCAGGGTGGTGTTCTGCTGGCGGAGCGAGGCAAGGATGGTCTGGGTATCCTCGAGTTCGGCGGTCTTCCGCTCGAGCTCCTTTTCAAGAGTCGCTATCCGTTCCTTGAGCGCGGCCGCCTCCTGGCAGCTCTTGCTGGTGTGTTGTTTGGCTGCCAGGGCCTGGTCTCGGGCCTCGGTCAGTACCTGAACCTGCTGCTGCAGCTTCTCTATCTCCGCATCCCGGGCGGCAATTGCCTTTTTCAGGGCTTCGATATCCGCACTGCCACTGCCCTGTTTAAGACAGTCCTGCAGTCTGGTGTCCAGGGCGGCGAGCTGTTCGCGGGCGGCGCGCAGTTCCTGTTCCCGGGTGGCGAGATCTTCACGGGCAGCATTGAGCTGGTCACGCAGGGCGGCGAGTTGTTTTTCTTTTTCCGCGTTCTCGACCTTCTGGCTGGCCAGCAGTTTCTGCTGTTCCTGCAGGGTCAGAATCTCCTGCCTGGCTTCGTTGAGCCGGGCCTTGCACTTCTCCACCTGGCTGTTGCATTCGGCCAGGGCCGCGTTGTGCTCCTGCACAACCGCCTGGTGCCCGGATGCGGCTTTGGGGTATTTGCGGACCTGCTTGCCATGGTAGATGGCAAGGAAAATATAGACGATAATTCCGGCGATGATCAGAGCTGTGGTGCGTGGTTTCATGGCGTTTCTATTGGTTGTGCTGGTTGGTGTCGATACTACCTATTGCCCTGGCTTGAGTATCAGTGTTGCCAGGGGGGCAGGGCCAGGCGCAGGCGATGGTCGAAACCGTGGCAGGATTCGTCGGTGGCGGTCAATTCGCCGCCATTTTGCACATTGCTGCCCCAGTAGACATCCAGGTCGCTGTTGACAAGCTCCCGGTAACAGCCCCCTTTGGGAACACCGATACAGTAATTTTCACGAACAATCGGCGTGAAATTGGATATAACAACCAGGAAATCATCCTTGTTCCTGGCATAGCGGATATAGGAAAAGACCGAGTTGTCGCTGTCGCTGGCGTCGATCCAGCTGAAACCTTCCCAGTCGAAATCGTTTTCAAAAAGCGCTGGCTCGGCCTGGTATACCAGATTGAGGTCCCGGACATACCGCTTGAGGCCCCTGTGATTATCCGCCTCAAGTGCCGCCCATTCCAGGCCCTTGTCATAGTTCCACTCCTGCCACTGGCCGAATTCACACCCCATGAAGAGGAGTTTTTTGCCCGGGTAGGTCCACATGAAACCGAGATAGGCTCGGAGGTTGGCGAATTTCTGCCAGTCGTCGCCGGGCATCTTGTTGATCAGCGACCCCTTGCCGTGCACCACCTCGTCGTGGGAAATGGGCAGAACAAAGTTTTCCTGAAAGGCATAGAGGAGGCCGAAGGTCATTTCATTGTGATGGAATTTGCGGTGGATGGGATCGTGGCTCATGTATCGGAGCGTGTCGTGCATCCAGCCCATATTCCATTTCATGCTGAAACCCAGCCCGCCGAGATAGGTGGGACGGGAGACCATGGGCCAGGAGGTGGATTCCTCGGCAATGGTGAGGATTCCCGGGAAATTGCCATGGACCACCTCGTTGGTCTTTCTCAGAAACGAGATGGCGGCGAGATTTTCCCGGCCTCCATATTCGTTGGGTACCCATTGCCCTTCCTCGCGGGAATAATCGAGATAGAGCATGGATGCCACAGCATCCACACGTAATCCGTCTATGTGATACTTGTCAAGCCAGAACAGGGCATTGGAGATAAGAAATGAACGTACCTCGTTGCGGCCATAGTTAAATATCATGGTGCCCCAGTCCTGGTGTTCTCCCTGGCGGGGGTCGGCATGGGCGTAGAGATGGGTGCCGTCGAAATAGTTGAGCCCGGCTCCGTCTTTCGGGAAATGGGCCGGAACCCAGTCGAGGATGACGCCGATACCGGCCTGATGACACCTGTCGACAAAGTACATGAAGTCGTGCGGGGTGCCAAAGCGACTGGTGGGGCAAAGAAGCCCAGGACCTGATAGCCCCAGGAGCCGTCAAAGGGGTGTTCGGCGATGGGCATCAGTTCGATATGGGTGTAGCCCATGTCCACCACGTAGGGAATCAGGGTGTCGGCCATCTCCCGGTAGGTGAGATAGCGCAGTCCCCAGGTCTCGTCAGGAATCCGGCGCCATGAGCCGGCATGGACCTCGTAGATGGATAGCGGCCGGTCCAGTCCCTGGCGTGCGGCCCGGTCCTCCATCCACTGGCTGTCGTTCCAGGTGTAGCGGTCCAGGTCGATGACAAGAGAACCGGTCCGCGGGCGCAGCTCCATGCCGAAGCCGTAGGGATCGGATTTGTCAAAAAGCTGGCCATCGGCGGCAGTGATCCGGTATTTGTAGATGGTGAATTCGCTGATGCCGGGTACGAACAGCGTCCAGATGCCCGAATCGCTGGAGTGCATGGGGTGGCTGGTGGTGTCCCAGCCGTTGAAGTCGCCGATGATCGAAACCTGGCGGGCATTGGGTGCCCAGACGGCAAAGGCCACACCGTCCTGGCCGTGCATGGTTACCAGGTGGGCCCCCATCTTTTCATAGGTCCGTTCATGGGTGCCTTCGGCAATGAGATAGGTGTCAAAGTCGCTGAGCCACTGTGGTGCAACAGGCAGTGCTGGTGGTATGGAAGGTGGCATTATGGACTAACCTCTGGTTTGATCACTATTAATCAGGCACATTTCATTTGTAATGCAAGCAGACGAAAATGTCATGGAATTTTAGCTGACTTTGTGCTCAGTTGTTTAATTTCATTATCAATTCAACTTAAGCGGGATACATACGGAATTGAACATACTCCTTTTTAAAGACACGGAAATTGAAGGAACCAGGCTTAAGCTGGCCGACCGCCGGGCTGAGCATGTGCGGAAAATTCTCAAGCTGAGTCCCGGTGATACCCTGCGGCTCGGGATGATAAACGGCCGCCGCGGCACCGGCAGGATCCTCTCTGTGGATGAACAGCAGGTGGAACTTGAGGTGAGTCTTGACCAGGAGCCCCAGCCAGAGCCGGAAGTGAGCCTGATCCTTGCCCTGCCGCGGCCGATCATGGTCCAGCGTATCTTCAAGCAGGCTGCCACCATGGGCGTCCGGGAGCTGCACCTGATCCGTTCCCGCCGGGTGGAAAAATCCTTTTTTCATTCACCGGTGCTGCAACCGGAAAAAATCCAGGCCCTGCTCATCGAAGGGCTTGAGCAGGCCACCGACACCCGGCTGCCCAGTGTCCATGTCCACCATTATTTCAAGCCCTTTATCGAGGAGGTGGCCTCGACCCTTGCCGGCAGGAAACTGCTGGCCGATCCCGGGGCCAGGCAGTCTCTGCCCGAGGTGTTCGGGACCGTCCACCCTGCCGGGTCGGGTGACGATTCCGGCGGCAGGGAAGGGGAGAACCGGCCGGCCCGTGCGCCTTCCTGCCCGGTGGTCCTGGCCATCGGTCCGGAAGGGGGCTGGAACGAGTTCGAGATAGAGATGTTTGCCAGGCTCGGCTTTGCTCCCTTTACCATGGGACCGCGGATCCTGCATGTGGATACCGCGGTGGTGGCTCTGCTGGCCCAGATCAGCCTGCTTCAGGATCTGAACCGCTGAGCGATCCTGGCGGTGACCACGGTGAACTCGGGCAGACGGAGCATGTGCAGGATAAGGCCGTAAACCACTGCCCCGGTACCTACCAGAAGAATGATACCGGCAAGCTGCGCCGGGATCCCACCCGTCAGCCAGCCGGCAAGCAGGTTGCGAAGCCAGTACACTGCCGAGGCCATGACCAGGGTGGCGACGAAAATCTTGCCGGTTCCGGCCCCCAGGTAGACCAGGGAAAATCCTTTGAGTTTTCTGTAGAGGATGGTGCCGAGGAAGAGAAAGTTCAGGGCCATGGTGCAGGAGGTAGACAGGGCGATGGCCCGGTGCTGGAAGGTACTGATGGTCAGGGAGATGATGAGGATGTTGGCCGCCACGGCCAGGAAACTGCCCACCACCGGGTATCTGGTGTTGTTCAGGGCATAGAAGACCGGGACCATGATCTTGACCGCCGAATAGGCGAACAGGCCATATGCGTAGTAGGTCAGGGCCTCGGCGGTGCGAACGGTGTCAAAGGCGGTGAAGGCGCCATGCTCGAAGATAAGACGGATGATGGGCTCGGCCAGGAGGATCAGCCCGGCGGTGGCGGGAATGGTCAGGCTGAAGACCATGACCAGCGAGGAGGTAAACGTCTCTCTGAGCCCCTGCATGTCCTCGAGGGCCGCCTGTTTGGCCAGGACCGGCATGGCGGCGATGGACAGCGCCACTCCGAAGACCCCGATCGGCAGCTGGACCATGCGGAAGGCGTAGTTGAGCCACGAGACCGAGCCCTCGGCGCAGGAGGCGGCAAAGTTGGTGTTGACGAAGATATTGATCTGGGTGGCGGACAGACCGATAGTGGCCGGCAGCATCAGGTAGAGGATGCGCCGCAGGCCAGGGTCGCGCAGGTTGAGGCGCGGTGTGAAGCGGAACCCGGTTTTTTTCAGGCTGGGCAGCTGGATGGCGAGTTGCAGGAAGCCGCCGATCAGGGTGCCCACCGCCATTCCGGCGATGGCCGGCTGGCCCAGGTGGGGAAAGAGCAGGGCCAGGCTGGTGCCGCCAATGATCGAGCCGAGATTGAAAAAACTCGAGGCCATGGCCGGGACGAAAAACCGGCCCTTGGTGTTGAGTATTCCCATGACCACTGCCGCCAGGGCGATGAAGATGAGAAAGGGGAACATGATCCTGGTCAGGAGCACGGTCAGTTCGGTCTTGCCGGCGATGAGTTGGAAATCCGGGGCCAGCAGGTTGACCAGGGGCCCGGCCAGGTAGATGCCTGCCAGGGTCAGGAGGCTGAGCAGCAGGGTGACAAAGACCAGCAGGTTGGAGGCCAGTCTCCAGGTGGCCTCGGCACCTCTGTTGGTATCGTAATCAGAAAAGACCGTGACAAAGGCGGCTGACAGGGCTCCCTCGCCGAACAGGTCCCGGAGGAGATTGGGAATCCGGAAGGCGACCACAAAGGCATCGTAGGCATAGCCGGCCCCGAACATGGTGGCAAAGACCTGCTCCCGGACCAGGCCAAGCACCCGGCTGCACATCACCGCCCCGCTCACCGCTCCGGCGGATCTGGCTATTTTTCCGGTGGAACCGCTTGGTTTTCCTTTCATTTTAAAATCCGGGAACTGTTTGAAAAATCAGAGGTTATTGCTTGACTTTGCAGGGATAATGAGAATATAACACTTTCATTGCCGGTCAAATGGTTACCATCGTCAGGCAAAAAGAGAAAGCTATTTTCCACGATAAACAGGAAGAGAAAAAAGGAGCGCTGGAAACAGGTCAGGGCCGATACCCGCGGGTTTGGCCGGGAAGGTAACAGAACCTATCGGTAGATAAAAAGACAGGTTTAATCGCCCGCTCCGGACAACGTTCCGGGCGTGGCTTCTGGAAGAATCATTCGTTCTTTGGAGGGTTCCATGCAGGACGTGAAACAGATCAGGAATACGGTAATTCTCGGACATGGCAATAGCGGCAAGACAACTCTTGCAGAGGCCCTGCTGTTTACTGCCGGGGCCATCAAGCGTCTGGGTAAGGTGGATGACGGGACTTCCTGCATGGATTTCGAGCCTGAAGAGATCAAGCGGCATATCTCCATCGGTGCGGCGTTTAATCACCTCAACTGGAAAAAAACCGAGGTCTTCCTGACCGATACTCCCGGTGACGACAACTTTGTCAACGAGGCCAAGTTCGCCTCCCAGGTGGCGGACAGTGCCATCCTCACCGTGGGCGCGGTTCTTGGTGTCCGCAACCAGACCGAGAAATTCGTCGAGTTCATCCAGGAGCGCAACCTGCCGCGTATCATCTGCATCACCAAGATGGACAGAGAACGGGCCAACTTCAGCAAGACCGTGGAGCAGATAAAACAGGAATTCGAGCTCAACCCGGTGGTCCTCTACTACCCCATCGGGGCCGAGGACAATTTCAGGGGCGTGGTCGACCTGATCCGGAACAAGGCCTGGTTCTTTGCCGCCGACGGCTCGGGCAAGGTGGAAGCCGGTGATATCCCCGACGACATGGCCGACGACATGGCCACCATGCGGGAAAGCCTGATGGAATATGTGGCTGAAACCGATGACGACCTGATCGAGAAGTTTCTGGAAGAGGGCGAACTCACGGTCCAGGAGATGCAGGATGGCCTGGCCGCCGGCGTGCGGAGTGGGAAGATAGCCCCAGTCTGCGCCTGCGCCGCGCTCAACAATGCCGGGACCTCGCTCATCCTCGACGCCATGGTGGATCTGCTGCCCTCGCCGGATCAGCGTCCGGCAATGGTCGGCACCGATCCGCGGACCAGTGACCTTATTGAACGTTTTCCCAGTGTGGACGAACCGTTTTCCGCCCAGGTCTTCAAGACCATCACCGATCCCTTTGCCGGTCGGCTGACCATCTTCCGGGTCTTCTCCGGCGTACTCAAGGGCGACAGCTTCTACAATTCCACCAAGGGGGTTTCCGAGCGGTTCGGACACCTTTTTACCATGGAAGGCAAGGAGCAGACCCAGGTGGAGCAGGCGGTTCCCGGCATGGTGGTCGCCGTGGCCAAGCTCAGGGAAACCGAGACCGGTGATACCCTGTGCGACGAGTCGGCTCCGATCCTCTACGAGCCACTGGAACCCATGGAGACGGTGATCTCTTACGCGGTCAGCGCCAGGAAGGGGGACGAGGAAAAACTCTTCTCCTCCATCACCCGGATGCTCGATGAAGACAAGACCCTGAAACTTACCCGCCAGCACCAGACAAGAGAAACCCTGATCTCCGGTGTCGGCCAGGTGCACCTGGAGGTTATCGGCGAGAAGCTCAAGCGCAAGTTCGGGGTGGAGATGGATCTGCGGGTGCCCAAGGTGCCCTACCAGGAGACCATCAAGGGAAAGGCCCGGGTCCAGGGCAAGCACAAGAAACAGTCCGGTGGCCGCGGCCAGTACGGCGACTGCTGGATCGAGATGGAACCGTTGCCGCGCGGCGGTGGATTCGAGTTTGTCGACAGGATCGTCGGCGGCGTGATTCCGCAGCAGTACCGTCCGGCAGTGGAAAAGGGCATTCTCGAAGCCATGGAAAAAGGTGTGCTGGCAGGCTATCCGTTTGTCGATGTCCGGGTCTACCTGGTGGATGGCTCCTATCACACCGTGGACTCCTCGGAAATGGCCT
Organism: Desulfolithobacter dissulfuricans; assembly: GCF_025998535.1. Lineage (NCBI taxonomy): Bacteria > Pseudomonadati > Thermodesulfobacteriota > Desulfobulbia > Desulfobulbales > Desulfobulbaceae > Desulfolithobacter > Desulfolithobacter dissulfuricans. The sequence continues at coordinate 1,434,154 of NZ_AP024233.1, forward strand.
TCAAAATCGCCGGTTCCCTGGCCTTCAAGAAGGCGGCCATGGAAGCCAACCCCATTCTTCTGGAACCGATCATGGAGCTGACCGTGCGGGTGGACAAGGATTATGTGGGTGATGTCATGGGCGATCTGAACAGCCGCCGCGGCAAGGTGCTGGGCATGGATTCGGCGGACAAGTATGAAATCATCAATGCCCACGTACCCCAGTCCGAGATCATGATGTATGCTCCGGATCTGACCTCCATGACCGGTGGTCGGGGCTCGTTTTCAGTCAAGTTTTCCCACTACGAGGAAGTTCCGGCCCACCTGGCGGAGAAGATCATCGCCGAGGCCAACGCGGACGACTGATATCCATGGGTGTGAGTAAAGATCAGATCTATACCTGCGGGATTCTGACTCTGTCGGATAAAGGATCCCGCGGTGAACGGGAGGATACTTCCGGTGCCATGCTCCGGGAGATGCTCGGTGAGGCGGGCTATGATATCGTGGCCTACGAGGTTATTCCCGACCGGCAGGAGCTCATCGAAGCCACCCTGGTGAGCTGGGCCGATACCCGAGGGATCGACCTGATCGTCACCACCGGCGGCACCGGGGTGTCGCCAAGCGACGTGACCCCCGAGGCGACCAGGAACGTGATTGACCGCGAGGTGCCGGGCATAGCGGAGGCCATGCGCCGGGCCAGCCTGGAGAAAACTGTCCAGGCTGTCTGGTCCCGGGGCATTGCCGGGATCCGCAACGAAACCCTGATCATCAACCTGCCGGGAAGCAAAAAAGCGGCCCGGGAAAATATCGAGGTAGTGCTCCCGGCCCTGCGCCATGGCCTGTACAAGCTCAAGGGTGGCAGTGCCGACTGTGGGGTGCCAGACAGCCACTGAGCGCTAACCAGAGCTGCTACTGCCCGGGAAAAAGAAAGAAAAAAGCCCTGGTCCGGAGTAACCGGATCAGGGCTTTTTTCGTGTCGCTTGTAAGAGGGACCCCGTTGGTTCCGGCTGCGAGGCAGCCTACCCGGTAATGCCGTCGATGGTGACCCACTGGCCGTCCGTGTCATCCACCTTGGTGATCTCGCCGATCACGTAGGGAGTCTCGCCCAGGGCCTTGAACTGGTGGACAACGTCCTCGACCAGGTCGGCATCAACCAGTGCCATCATACCGATACCCATGTTGAAGGTCCGGTACATCTCCTGGATGGATATATTGCCCTTGTCCTGGAGAAAAGTGAAGATCGGCGGCACATCCCAGCTGTCCGGTTCGATGACCGCCTTGCAGCCGCCGGGCAGGATACGGGGCACGTTGTCAATGAAGCCGCCACCGGTGTTGTGGATCAGGCCGTTGATCTTGAAGTTACGGAGTATCTTGAGCAGGGACTGGACATAGATTCGGGTGGGGCGCAGGAGTTCCTCGCCCACAGTGCAGCCCAGTTCCTCGACCTGGTCATCCACACTCAGTCCCAGTTCCTCGAAGAATATCTTGCGGACCAGGGAATAGCCGTTGGAGTGCAGGCCGGACGAGGCCAGGCCGATGATCTTGTTGCCCACCCGGATATCGCTGCCGTCGATGATGGAGTTGCGGTCCGCGATCCCGACCACAAATCCGGCTAGATCATAGTCACCCGGCTGGTACAGGCCCGGCATTTCCGCTGTTTCTCCGCCAATGAGGGAGCATCCGGATATTTTGCACCCCTTTGCAATCCCCTTGACCACATCGGTGGCCACATCCAGGTCAAGACTGGAGACCGCAAAGTAATCAAGGAAAAAGAGCGGTTTGGCGCCGCTGACCACCACATCGTTTACACACATGGCCACAAGATCGATACCGATGGTGTCGTGCCTGTTGCACATCTTGGCGATATTGAGCTTGGTGCCAACACCATCTGTCGAGGCGATGAGGACCGGGTCCTCGTAGCCGGCATTGCCTATGGCAAATAGTCCGGAAAAACCGCCGATATCACTGAGTACGCCCCTGCCGTGGGTATCGGCAACGATGTTTTTTATCCGGGAAATAAAGGCATTGCCCTTGTCGATATCGACTCCGGCTTCGCTGTAACGCGATGTTGAAGGTGAATCTGTCATGGATGAGTGGTAGTATGAATATCAGTAGAAAAAGAGAAAAGTCTTGTCCGCCAGCCCTTTCGGACCGGCAGGGATGAATGCTGTTTTTGAACTGATAATACTATTTTTTTTTAGCTGTGTTGTCAATATGTTTGTCGGCTCGTTGCAACACCACAGCGCATCTGGTAGTCTGAATATATGAAATTACTCGTAACTCTTATCGGCCTGATTCTTATCCTGGAAGGACTGCCCTACGTTGCCTCGCCCGAGGCCATGCAGAGCTGGCTCAAACAGCTCACCGAGATGCGTCCGGAACAGCTGCGGTTCATGGGGATCCTTGCCATGGCCATTGGTTTTTTCCTCTGCTTTCTGGCCCAGCGTTCCGGCCTGCTTGGGTGACAGCCCTGCTCTCCCTTTTGTCCTCGGTCCGTACCCGGTCCCGGTATCGGTATTTTAATATTTGACTTTTTCGCAGCTCCGTTGCTAAAATAAACAGTTTTTGTATCCATCGGTACATCCCAACAGCCGACGGCCAGCTCCGAGGAAACAGTCCCATGGAAAAATCACCAAAACGCGAAATGATAGGCACCGAGGGGAGGGTGCTCTTCGAAACTCTGCGGCGTCTGCACCGCAAGGGAGCTGTCGGCAATATCAGGAAACTGATTTTCAAAACCCATCCCGCCGATCTTGCCTGGGTCTTCAGGTCGCTCACCCCCATCGAGCGCAAGGATATCTTCGAGATCATTGCCCAGACCGAGCTGGTTGCCGATTTCCTCTCCGAGCTCGACACCTCGATCATGGTCGAACTGGTGGAAGACCTCTCGCCCGAGTTCATGGCCAAGGTGGTCACCAGGATGGCCTCGGATGACGCGGCCGACCTGCTCGAAGCCCTGCCCAACGATATCGCGGTGGAAATCCGGCGGCACATGCAGGTGGACGACCGGCATGAAGTGGAGGAGCTGCTCAAGTACGATCCCGAGACCGCCGGTGGTCTCATGTCCACCGATTTCATGTACCTGGATGAGGATCTCACTGTCGAAGAGGCGATCAGAAAGGTCCAGAAACGCAGCGAAGAAAAAGAGATGGTCTTCTATCTCTACATCACCCACGGCGACGGTCAGCTCTCCGGAGTGCTCTCTCTGCGGGAACTGCTCCTCCACCCGCCCCACCGCAAGCTCAAGAACATCATGAACCGCAACGTCATCTCGGTCACCACGGATACCGACCAGGAAGAGGTTGCCCACGTGGTTTCCCAGTATAATCTTCTGGCGGTTCCCGTTGTCGATGCCACCTACAAGCTGGTCGGTATCGTCACGGTCGATGACGTCATCGATGTTATCCGCGAAGAGGCCACCGAGGATTTCCTGCAGATGGCCGGTGCCGGCCGGGAGCGGGAGATTCTGCTCAAACCCCTGTACCAGAAGATTCTTCTCCGGGCGCCGTGGCTGTTCGCTTCCTGGATCGGCGGGGTTACGGCTATGTTCATCATCAACTCCTTTCAGTATGAACTGCAGAAGGTACTGGCCCTGGCTTCGTTCATCCCGATAATCGCCGGCATGGGCGGCAACATCGCCACCCAGTCCTCCACCATTGTCGTCCGGGGGCTGGCCACCGGCCGGATCAACATGCAGCATTTTTTTCCCGTGGTTATCAAGGAGTTCCTGGTCGGTATCGTCCTCGGGGCGGTGTTCGGCACTCTGCTCGGGTTTCTCGCCCATTTCAAGTATGCCGATCCGCTCTATCTCGGGGTTGTGGTGGGGATCTCGGTTTTTGCGGTCATGACCATGGCCGCCACCGTGGGTACCATTGTCCCGCTGATACTCAAACGGCTCAACATCGACGCGGCCATAGCCACCGGCCCCTTTATAACCACCTCGATCGATATACTTGGTGTATCGTTATTCTTCATGGTGGCAAAGACATTGCTGGAGCTATAGGAGGATCAGACCTTGAGATGGCGCGCTGCTGGTTCGAACAGAGGAAGAGTCCATCCGGCCCTGCTGCTGGTTATTGTCCTGATCGGCGGCTGGCTGGTCTATCAGGGATTGCAGCGGCCGGGGCTTGATCCCAACGCGACCCCGCGGGTGGTGGCGGCCCGGGGCGACCTGGCCGAAGACGAAAAAAACACCATCGAGATTTTCCAGAATGCCTCTCCATCGGTGGTCTACATAACCACCCTCGCCGTCCGGCGGGGTATCTTCTCCCTCAACGTCTATGAAATTCCCCAGGGTACCGGTTCCGGATTCATCTGGGACAACGAGGGGCGGATTGTCACCAATTTCCATGTCATCAAGGATGCCAGCCGGATTGAGGTCACCCTGGCCGACCATTCCACCTGGAAGGCGGTCCTGGTGGGTGCGGCTCCGGACCGGGACCTGGCTGTTCTGCAGATTTCGGCCCCTTCCTCCAAGCTCATCCCCATCCCCATCGGTGAATCCCGTAACCTGCTGGTGGGGCAGAAGGTCTTTGCCATCGGTAATCCCTTCGGCCTGGACCAGACCCTGACCACCGGCGTGGTCTCCGCCCTTGGCCGGGAGATCACCTCGGTCACCGGCCGGACCATCCACGATGTGATCCAGACCGATGCGGCCATCAACCCCGGCAACTCTGGCGGACCGCTGCTGGACAGCGCCGGCCGGCTCATCGGCGTCAATACCGCCATCTACTCCCCGTCCGGTGCCAGTTCGGGTATCGGTTTTGCCGTACCCGTGGACGAGGTGAACAAGGTGGTGCCCCAGGTTATCCGTACCGGTCGAATGATCCGCCCGGGCCTGGGTGTCGCCCTGGCCAATCCGCGGTTGACCAGGAGCATCGTCGACAAGGGACTGCTGATCATGAAGGTCATGCCCGGCTCCAACGCGGACAAGGCCGGGCTGCGCGGAACGAGGCAGGTGCAGGGCGGCTTTGTCCTAGGTGATATCATCGTCGGGATCAACGGCCGGCCGGTCAACGATTACAACAGCCTCCGGGACGAACTGGAGCGCTATGACGTGGGCGACACGGTGACGCTCAATATCCTGCGCGACGGCCAGCCCATGGATGTGGATGTGGTCCTCGAGGCCATGGAGTAAGCCGGGCCGGTCAGGGCAGGGGGGCAGGCTGCCCGGGTAAAAAACTGCAGACCGTTTTCCGGGTGGGTGAAAGAAAAAGCCGCCGGTCCGGGGTGATCATTGTGATCCCCGGCCGGCGGCTTTTTTTTCGCACGGTTCCGACCAGTGGGGCAGCTGCCCTGCCGGCTTTCGCAGGTGCAGGCATCAGGTCCGGCGTTTGCGCCCGGTCTTGATTCTGGCCAGCTCCCGCATATCCTTGGTCTTGTCCGACTCGTCAACGATCTCCCGGCCAATGATCTCCTCGATGATATCCTCCATGCTGATCACACCGGTGACAGAGCCATACTCGTCCACCACCACGAAGAGATGCTGGTGCCGTTCAAAAAAATCGATGAACACCCGGTTGAGCGGCGCGGTTTCCGGAACGAAATGGACCGGGTGCATGATCTTGGCGAGTTTGAGGTTGTAACGGTTTTCCGCCGCCGCCATGTAGACATCCTTGCTCAGGACAATGCCGACCACATCATCGAAATCCTTGTCATAGACCGGTACCCGGCTGTGCATGCGCCATTTATCTTTGAGCTTGGCTGCCTCGCCCACGGTCATGTCCTTGCTCAGCGCAAAGGTGACAGTGCGCGGGGTCATGACCTGGCGCACTGTCTTTTCCCCGAGTTGAAGGATGTTGATGATCACCTTTTCCTGTTCTACCTCGATTTCACCGGATTTGCGGCTCAGACGGGCGATGGTCCGCAGCTCCTCGGCAGAAACCTGGCTGGTGGACCGTTTGGGGATGAGCCGGGTCACCGCCTGACAGACCAGGATGATGGGCTGCAGAACAATGACCATCCAGTGCAGGGGCGTGGCGATATAGGGAGCCAGGTTGCGGTTGAACTCGACCCCGATGGTCTTGGGAAGAATCTCCGAAAGAAAGAGAATGGACAGGGTGAAGAAGATCGAAAACCAGAAGACGTTCTGTTCCCCGAGGACCGCGGCGGCCGCAGCCCCGGCCACGGCCGCGCCGGTGGTGTTGGCGATGGTGTTTAAGGTGAGGATGGCGGTGATGGGCTGGTCTATGTTCTGCTTCAGCTTCCTTAGTGTACTGGCGCTGCGTGGATGGGTCTTGGCGATGAGTTCCACATGACTGAGCGGCAGGGAATAGAGCACTGCCTCGAAGACCGAGCACATGGCGGAGATGGTGATGGCCAGGCTGACAGCCACAACGAGTTCTATGAGCAAGAGGGACCTCCGTTCGATTTTTGTGATTACCACTGAAATTCAGCCACCGATGGATGAAGGTGTCGACCTCACTTGTTTCACGGGTGTCTGTGGCCTGGATGGCCACAGTCAAGCCCCCAGGGACGGGTTTATGGCGTCCCGTGAAACAAGTGAGGTCGACACCGGTTTCAATGCCAAAGATTGATGGTAATCAGATCGATTTTTCTTTGTCAGCAGCGGAACCACGGAAGGGTCGGTTAAAAAAACGGCTGGAACCCTGGTTTTTTCCGCCTGCCTCTATTGAATCTTGTCTGGTAATGCAGAATTATATCCAGATTCCCCGGCGGATGCTATCCTGTTGCGCGAAATACTGGTGATGGCCGGTCGGTTGTGGCCTGCCAGGTAATTGACTTGCGCGGGTAAAGCAGTGTACAACGGGACGTGGCCCGCCCCGGCCCAGGCGATACATCCAAAAAAAGAACTCTTGAAGGTTGCTATGATACAGACGACATCCCGTGAGCCCCGTTCTCTCTCCTCGGACATCCTGGTCTATTTTGCCGCTGAAACCGGCAAAAAAACCCCAGACTGCGCTGATCCCGATATCCGCAAAATCCTGAGGGTTCCCTGGAAAAATGGTGACTTCAGTGGCAAAGAGGGGCAGGTGTTTTTGATCTATCCATCCATGGCCGCCGGGTTGCACAAAAAGGACATCAGGGCAGGCCGGATCCTGCTGGTTGGACTGGGAAAACCGGAAAAGCTGGACAGCGCCAGACGCGAACAGCTCCGGCTGGCTGCCGGTACGGCCGCCCGGAAAGGGATCGATCTCAAGGCAAAGGAAATGGTGGTGGTTCTGCCCGACTCGGTGGACCTGCCATCGCGCCAGATGGCGGAATGCGTGACCGAGGGCCTGATCCTTGGCAACTACCGGTTCGACAAGTACAAGACCAAATCCGAAGATGAGGATGGTACCGGGGCGGTGGAACGGTTCATTCTCCATCCGGGCTCCCATGGTGAGTCGGCGGTCCGCAAAGGTATGACCCGGGGCCGTCATGCAGCGCTGGCCGCCTGCACGACCCGGGACATGGCCAATGAGCCTGGCAATGGCTGGACCCCGGAGAGGTTTGCCCTCTATGGCAACCGTCTTGCCAGGGAATACGGGTTGCGGTGTCAGGTGCTCGACAAACAGGAGATGGAGAAACTCGGCATGGGCGGTATCCTGGCCGTCAATCAGGGTTCGGCCACGCCGCCCAGACTGGTTATCCTTGAATACCGGACCAGGAAAAAAAATCCCACCCTCATGCTGGTCGGCAAGGGGTTGACCTTTGATTCCGGCGGGGTCAGCCTGAAACCGGCTTCCGGCATGGAGGAGATGAAATATGACATGTGCGGCGGGGCGGCGGTGATGGCGGCCATGGAGGCCATTGCTCAGGAAAAACCGGCAGGGATCAACGTGGTTGCTCTGGTTCCAGCCACCGACAACATGCCCAGCGGCACGGCCACCAAGCCAGGTGATATTATCACCCATTACAACGGCAAGACCAGCGAGATAATAAACACCGATGCCGAAGGGCGGCTGATCCTGGCCGATGCCCTGGCCTACGGGGTGGAAAAATTCAGGCCCGACGGGGTGGTGGACCTGGCAACCCTGACCGGCGCGGTCATTATCGGCCTTGGTCATCACCACACCGGCCTGCTGGCCAATAACGACCAGCTGGCCGGGCAGCTGCTGAGGGCAGGCGAGCTTGCCGGTGAACCCCTGTGGCGGCTGCCCCTGGGCAGGGAGTATCGCAAGCAGCTCAAATCCGAGGTGGCGGATCTGAAAAATACCGGCGGTCGACCCGCAGGAACCATCACCGCGGCCTGCTACCTGGAGGAATTTGTCGGAGAAGTTCCATGGGCCCATCTTGATATCGCCGGAACAGCCTGGAATTTCACCGAAAAATCCTATATCCCGAAAGGGCCGTCCGGGATCGGCACCCGGACGATTATCAACCTGGTGCTGCACTGGAAAAATCTCGGTCAGCCAGGGGGTGGGAAAGATTGACAAGGTGATGGCTGTTCAATATGTTGCCCTGACAGATGACAGTGTGTACGACAATATTTTCCGGTACCAGTGAACTTGAGGTGAGAGCATGGCGAAACGTATAGGTATTACCGTATCCAGACAGCTTATGGATTGCCAGAAACTGCACCCGGAGGCAACCGGTGAACTGACAGGTCTGCTCAGTGAACTGATTGTCGCGGCCAAGATCATCTCCGCCGAGGTCAACATGGCGGGGCTGGCCGATATTCTGGGGCAGTCGGGCAAGACCAATGTTCAGGGCGAAGATGTGCAGAAACTTGACGAGTTCGCCAACTCCACCATCAAACGGCGCATGGAGCAGTGCGGCTATATCTGCGTGATGGCCTCGGAGGAGGAGGACGGTATCATCCCGGTACTCGATGGCTACGAGGGTAAGTATTCCCTGGCCTTTGATCCGCTGGACGGCTCGTCCAATATCGATGTCAATGTCTCCATCGGGACGATTTTTTCCATCCACCGCCGTCTCAGCGACGGCAAACAGGGCACTGAGGAGGACCTGCTGCAGAAGGGCAGGGTGCAGGTCGCGGCCGGCTATATCATCTACGGCTCCTCCACCATGCTGGTCTACACCACCGGCGACGGTGTGCACGGCTTTACCCTGGACCCGAGCGTGGGCGAGTTCTTCCTCTCCCACCCCGATATCAGGATCCCCTCCCGGGCCAAATACTATTCGGTCAACGAGGCCTACACCAACTACTGGCACGAACCGACCCGCCGCTACATCGACTACGTCAAGACCATCGACAAGGAGTCCGGCCGGCCCTACAGCCTGCGCTATATCGGTTCCCTGGTGGCCGATTTCCACCGCAACCTGATCAGCGGCGGCATCTTCCTCTATCCCCGGGACAAAAAATCCACCGACAAGCCCGAGGGCAAGCTGCGGCTCCTCTACGAGGCCGCCCCCATGGCCATGATCGTCGAGCAGGCAGGCGGCCGGGCCATCACCGACGATGGCCGCGACATTCTCGATATCCAGCCCACCGGTCTGCATCAGCGGGTACCGCTCATCATCGGTTCCAAAGAGGATGTGGATCTGGCGGAAAAGTTCTTCACCGGCAAGATGGACTAAAGCAGAAAATAAGCAGTGAAGCAGGCGTATCCGGGAAGCCTACCCGGGTTTTTCAGGCTGGGCCGGTGGAACCGGGCCAGTGTTTCTCTTTGTTTTTTAAGATTATTTCGTGGAGGTAAGAATGAAGATTCTGACAAGAGCTGTTGTTGCCCTCGCGGCCCTGGCCATGCTGGCAACCCCGGCGCTGGCCCAGAAAACCGTGAAATGGAAGCTGGCCATGACCTGGCCCTCGACCCTTACTCCGCTGGCCTCTCCGCCCCTGCGGCTGGCCGAGATGGTCAAGGAGATGAGCGGCGGCAAGTTCATCATCAAGGTGGAAGGCAAGGAAAAGCACAAGGCGCCGCTGGGCATTCTTGATATGGTCAAGGGTGGCCAGTACCAGATGGGCCACAGCGCGTCCTACTACTGGAAGGGTAAGGACATGAGCATGGTCTTCTTTACCACCGTGCCCTTCGGCATGACCGCCTTTGAGCAGTATGCCTGGTTTTACTATGGCGACGGCATGAAGTACATGCAGCAGGTCTATGACCGCTACAAGGTCCTCAGCTATCCCGGCGGCAACACCGGCGTGCAGATGGGCGGCTGGTTCCGGAAGGAGATAAAGTCCCTCGATGACCTGAAGGGCCTGAAGATGAGGATTCCCGGCCTGGCCGGCGAGGTGTTTGCCAAGCTGGGCGTCAACGTGACCAATATCCCGGCCGGTGAGCTCTATACCTCCCTTGATCGGGGCACCATCGACGCCCTGGAGTGGGTTGGCCCGGGCATGGACATCAAGATGGGTTTCCACAAGATCGCGCCCTATTACTACACCGGCTGGCATGAACCGGCCTCCGAGATGCAGTTCCTGATCAACAAGCGGGCCTACAGCAAGCTGCCGCCCGAGTACCAGGCCATGCTCCAGTCCGCCATGAAGGCTGTGGCCTCGGAGATGTATTTCGAGAACTTTGCCGGCAGCGCCGAGGCCTGGGAGAAGATGAAGACCGAGTACCCCAACATCAAGGTCAAGACCTTCCCCAAACCGGTTCTCAAGGCTATGAAAAAGGCCACCGACGAGGTGCTTAACTCCTATGCCGCCAAAGATCCGGTATTTAAGGAGATCCTCGAATCCCAGCGGTCGTTCATGAAAAAGGCCCGCCAGTGGACCATTATCTCCGACTACAACTACATCAAGACCTGCCTGGAGCTGGAAGAAGACTGATTCCCTTTTTTCTCTTGCAGAAGGCTTTAGTTTTCCGCCCTGTCAGACCACTTTCGGCAGGGCGGATCTGGTTTTCGATCCTGATGGATCTTTTTTTTTTGGCACAGTTATCGGTCATGCTGGATATCCTCGAAAAGATAATAATAAAAATGGTGAACGGACTGGGCAGGATTTTGTCGGTGCTCCTCCTGCTCATGGTCCTCAATGTCTCCTGGGACGTGATGATGCGCTATCTCTTCCACAACTCCTCGGTGGGCATGCAGGAGATGGAGTGGCATCTGTTCGCTGTCATCATCCTCTTTGGTATCTCCGTGGCCCTCAAGGACGAGGGGCATGTCCGGGTGGACTTTCTGTTTGATAAATTCAGCCCGCGCAAAAAGGCGATCGTCAACATCATCGGCACCCTGTTCTTCCTCATCCCCCTGGCCCTGCTCATCTTCGGCGGCTCGCTGGAATTTGTCCGGGACGCCTACGAGACCCATGAGATCTCTGAAGATCCCGGCGGGCTCCCTTTCCGGTGGGTCATCAAGGGGATGATTCCGCTGTCCTTTGGATTCCTGATCATCAGCGCCATCGGGTACATCCTCCAGAACGTCAGGAAGTTGAGGGAGATAAAATGACTGGTATCATCATGTTCCTTGCAGCGCTTGCGCTGCTCACCCTGGGCTATCCGGTGGCATTCACCTTCGGGGCCGTGGCCATGTTTTTCGGGGCCATTGCCGCCTATATCGAGCTGCTACCCCATCCGGCGCTGGCCGCGGTGGCGGAAGAGTTTTTTCTCATGTTCTCCATGATGCCGTTTCGCATCTACTCCATCATGACCAACACCATTCTCATGGCCGTGCCGCTTTTTATCTTCATGGGCATTGTCCTGCAGAAGTCACAGCTGGCCGAGCGGCTGCTGGAATCCATGGGGGTGCTGTTCGGCAAGGTCCGCGGTGGCCTGGCCATCTCCACTGTCCTGGTGGGAACGCTGCTGGCCGCCTCCACCGGCGTGGTCGGCGCCAGCGTGGTGGCCATGGGGGTTATTTCCCTGCCGGTCATGCTCAAGTACGGCTACTCCAAGAAGATCGCCACCGGTACCATCTGCGCTTCGGGAACTCTCGGGCAGATCATTCCGCCCTCCATTGTCCTGATCATCCTGGGCGACGTGTTCCAGCTCCCGGTGGGTGACCTCTTTCAGGCCGCACTCTGGCCGGGCCTGACCCTGGTGGCCTGCTATATCTTCTATATTCTTGTCGTTGCCTTTCTGAAGCCCGAGGTGGCGCCGGCCATCAACGTGGACCCGGCCGACAGAAAGGGTTCTCTGAAGCGGGCGATCTTTGCCATCCTGCCGCCCATGACCCTGATCGTCCTGGTGCTGGGCTCCATCTTTGCCGGGGTGGCCACTCCGACCGAGTCTGCTTCGGTGGGGGCCCTTGGCTCCATGATCCTTGCGGCCATGTATCGGAAGCTGAGCTGGAAGATCGTCATGGACTCCTCCCTGGAAACCGTCAAAATCACCGCCATGGTCTTTGCCATCCTCATCGGTGCCACGGCCTTTTCCATGGTGTTTGTCTACACCGGGGCGGATTCCATAGTGGAGCAGTTCATGACCAACCTGCCCGGTGAGAAATGGGGTTTCCTGGTCCTCTCCATGGTGGCGATCATGCTGCTCGGGTTTTTTATCGATTTCATCGAGATTTCCTATATCGTGGTCCCGATCCTGCTGCCCATCGCCGACACCATCGGTATCAACCCCATGTGGTTTGCCATATTGATCGCCATGAACCTGCAGAGTTCGTTTCTTACCCCGCCCTTTGGCTTTTCTCTCTTCTACCTGAAGGGCGTCTCGCCTCCTGAGGTGCACACCACGGATATCTATAAGGGGGTCCTGCCCTTTATCTGTATCCAGGTTCTGGTGCTGGCATCCCTTGTAATCTTCCCTGGACTGTACGGATTCAAATGAACCACAGTGATCGGAAAATACTGTCAGTCACCTGTTACGGTCATTTCCTGAGCCACTGCAACATGCTGGTCTTTCCGGCCATCCTGCTGCCGCTTTCCAGCAGGCTGGGCCTGGGCATGGCCGAGACCCTGGAACTCGGGTTCTGGATGTACCTGCTGTTCGGGATTACCGCCCTGCCGTGGGGCCTGCTCTCGGACCGGTTCGGGGCCAGGCCGCTGCTGGCGCTTTTCTATGTCGGCGCCGGGGTGTCGGCCCTGGCCAGTGGATTTTTCATCGATGATCCGCAGATCCTTCGCTGGACCCTGGCCGGCATCGGGCTCTTTTCCGGCATATACCATCCGGCGGGCCTGGGATGGATAGCCTGCTGTGTCTCCCGCACCTCCACCGGCATGGCCTATAACGGCATGTTCGGCAACTTCGGCCTGGCCACCGGGCCGCTGCTGGCCGGTCTCATCAACTGGCTCTGGGGGGCCCAGGCGGTGTACGTGGCCGTCGGCCTGCTCAACCTGGCCGGGATTGTCTTTCTCGTCCAGGTCCGTACCGAGTCCCAGAAAAAACAGACCAGCCACAACAGTACCAATAGTAGCGCCTCCTGGCTCGGCTTCGGGGTCCTGCTGGTGGCCATGATGCTTGGCGGCATCGTGTATCGTGGCACCACGGTCACCCTGCCATCACTCTTCGAGTTAAAGGGCCAGGGGATCTATACCACTCTCAGCAGCCTGCTTCCCGGAACCTTGTCCGGTAACGTGGTGGCCACGGTGATCACCTCCGGACTGTACCTGGTGGGGATGCTTGGCCAGTTTGCCGGTGGCCGGGTGGGGGAGCGGTTCGACCTGCGCCGGGGCTACCTGGCCTTTCACCTGGTGACCATCCCGCTGGCCTTTGTTATCGGCCGGGTGACCGATGTGCCGCTGGTCCTGCTGGCCACGGCCCACTCGTTTTTCCTCCTGGGGATGCAGCCCATCGAGAACACGCTGGTGGCCAGGCTCACCCCGCCGGGCCTCCACAGCTCGGCCTATGGGATGAAGTTCGTCCTTACCTTCGGGATCGGGGCCCTGGCCGTCAAGCTGGTGCACCTGGTGGAAAGCAGCCGCGGGCTTGCGGCCGTGTACCCGGTCCTGGGGCTGGTGTCCATTCTCCTGGTGCTGACCATCGGCGTTCTGATCAGGGCCACCCCACAGCTGTCACCATCCAGGCACGGTTGAACTTGCAACTGATTCGGGGTATGTGTGTATATCAGGTTTTTTCAAACAGTATGTACTGCCCGCGAGAGAAAGCCGGCCGGGCAATACGTCAATACTTTGGGCAGGCGGATTGAGCTGGTTTGCAGAAAAGAGAGGTCCCGATGTCTGGTTTTACAGGAGTGCGCACGATGAGCCGTTTTCTTTTATTTTCTCGATGTTTCCCGGTGATGGTGGTTGTTCTCCTGCTCTGGAGTGGCGCGGCCATGGCCGAGATCCGCTATGTCAAACCCTCGCTGGAGGTGCCGGTACGCCGCGGCCAGGGCATGGACTACCGGATCGTGGTGATCGTCAACGATGGCACCAGGGTAGAGCTGCTTGAAGAACAGGGTGACTGGGCCAGGATCCGCACGGAAAAGGGCAAGGAGGGATGGATTCTCAAAAGGTATCTCTCCACGGAGCCGCCCCTGAACGAGGTGGTCTCCAGGCTGAAGAAGGAAAACAGGACCCTGCAGGAAAAACAGGCCACGTTCAAGGAACGGATAGCCGAACTCAAGGCGACCATGCAGGAAGAGATCGATTCCCTGCAGGCAGCGCTGCAGGAGAGCGAAAGCCAGAAAGACGAGTGCCTGGCCGAGCTGGACTTGGTCCGCAACCAGTACGAGGCCCTGCAACGGGATGCGGCCGATGTGGTGCAGACCAAGCAGCAGCTGAAAGACACCCGGCGGGAGGTGGAAGAGGTCCGCCAGCGCTACCTGACCGTGGAAGAGGAAAACCGGCGCCTGCGCAAAAACACCAGCATCAAGTGGTTCCTCGCCGGCAGTGGAGTGCTCCTCATCGGCTGGCTGATCGGCCTTGGCAGCGGCAGATCCCGCAAACGCCGCTCCTCCCTGCTCTGATTGCCGTGACCTGCCCCGGAGGACACTCTCCTCCGGGCAATACCGTCACCTGGAACGGCCGGTACGGAGATAAACATAAACGTCCCGCCCTGTCCCGAGTCTGCCTCCGACCCTTGGGAATGGCCCCTCAGGGCGGTGATTTCTTGACCGCGTACCGGCGTCTTCTCAAATAGGCGGCGCAATAGTCACCACAATGCGCATGTCCGTATCCGCCTTGACCCCGTGGGGCTCACGAATATCCGAGATCAGCATGTCCCCGGTCCTGGCCGGAATCTCTTCGTCGTTGTCCGCCAGAAAAGCCCCCTCTCCCTCGATCACCAGGATACTCAGCTGACCGTCCAGATCATGGCTGTGGACCGGAAAGATGGAACCGCCCTTGATGTTGAAGTTGAGAATCTTGAAAAACTCAGAATCGTGCAGCACGATACTCTTCATCCCCAGGGGACTGAACTCCCTGGTCTCGTTGAGATCTATCTTTTTCATGAATGCATTCCTCTCTCTGGTTTTTGCCACGGCCATTCCTGTTCCCCGGTCTGTTTAATTCAACCGTGACACATTTAGTGCCATCGAGAATACCATAAAAATACCATGGATAAACCTGGAAAAATTTGAACGACTCCAAAAAAAACACGGCCTGCTCAAAATCCTCAATCCGTGACGAAAGTGCTGGAAAAACACCGCTTCTTTGCAATTAACACATTGAAAATTCAACAAAAATATTGCAATATTTTCCTGTCGTAAAAACTCTCTCGGCAGATGAAAACATCGGACTGCCAGATGTCATTGGGGTACTCGGCCTCGAACCGGCGGCGGTCCACCTTTACAGCGGGATTTCTGCCGGAAAGCCCTTCCTGTCTCAGGATGCGGTAAGCGGTGGACAGGGAGATGGTCAGGTCCGGCGGGCAGAGATTTCTTTTTTTCATCTCGTGCAGCAGCCTGGCCACGGGTAGCCCGGGCATCTGCCTGCGCAGTTTGACCAGCGCCAGGATGGTCTCCTCGTCCACCCTCCGGCTCCTGCCCCGATCACTCCGGTGGGCGGGATAGAGAGCGCTGATCTGCCTGCCGCTCTCTGTCTACAGGCGCATCCAGTGCCTGATGGTGGAGGCAGAGATCCTGGTGCGGTTCGAGTAGGGGATATGCCAGCGCTGGTTGCTCTTGCTGCGGATCATCTCCGCCATGGTTCCGGGATCAAGGCGGGTGCAGACCAGATCGCTGATCACACCGAAACGGAACAGGGCGACTTCTTCTCGTTGTTTTTCATCCATGGAATCCTCCTTGGTTGAATGGATATGAACGGTTGAGTTCGGTCCATATCGCTACCAATCCTGGAGGAATCCGGGTAGGGATACAATACGGTAGGGTGGGGGTTACATGGTTCTGTTCTCCTGTAATTCTGCGCTGGTAACAGGAATGAAGCCTTTGTTCATGAGGAGGTTGAAAGCATAAGCAGGGGAGCCGGAATAACTGATCCCGAGGATCAGGGCAATCATGCGGCCGAGACGGCGCCACCACTGGCGCTGTCTCGGCCTGGCCAGGTCAGGACGCCAGCGGTTCTTCTGGCTTCGATAGGCAATGGTACCGCGTTTTCCTGGATGAAAGAACGAAACCGGGGGAAGTAGCCAACCGGTTTCAACCGGAATACCCTGCCGCAGCGATGACATCGCAACCGGCGGATAGAGATCGGTTCCGGACAGCAGGAAAAATAGGCCAGCACAAAGCCGTGCCCCCACAAGCGCAGAGTTCCGCAACAAGGGCACCGGTCGAACTCCGGCCAGGGAAAAAATCGGCCAAGGAGAGCAGTGTGTCGAAGACAGACGATATCCTTGACGGAAACGGGAACAAAAAGTACCAGTGATCCAACTCCAGGCAGGAGCTGCTACTCCTGCCTGGAGGGAGTGATGGGCCTCTTCGATAGGCTCATCACTCCACCTCTATTCATGAAAGGAAGACGTCATTCAAATAATCCGATTTCTCACTGGTCCCTGTCAACAGAATCTGAAAAATTTCTCATCTTTTTGTGAAGGGAATTTAAGAATCAACAGACAGCCTTGCAATACTTCCGGTACACCTAGGCCATGCTGTTACGGACTAGGGCCTCGTTGACGCTCACTCCGTCTGCGTATACGTAACCGCCAATTAAACCTCACCTAACTGACCGATCAACTGCCCAGGCTTGGTGGCCGCCATTAGCCTCGTTTCGTGACCGTACCGGGACATGGGCGGATTACCTGTGGAGTTTTGGCTTTGTAAAAAGAAATAAATATCATTCTAAATTGTGGTGACCTCTACAATCTGAAAGCCAGTTGTGGTACACTGGTTCAGGTAAAAAGGTTCCAGGTCAACGATCATGCGTTGTCCAGGTTATCGTTATCCTGGAGAACCGGCCCTGTCCGCTTCATCTGTACCGTCTCCCTGAAGTTGTCAGCGTCTCACGTAACCACAGACAGCTGCGGATGCCTTGGCAACCTGCAGAGCGTCGAGGTGCGTCTGGGGCTGTGTG
Source organism: Desulfolithobacter dissulfuricans (assembly GCF_025998535.1). Classification (NCBI taxonomy): domain Bacteria; kingdom Pseudomonadati; phylum Thermodesulfobacteriota; class Desulfobulbia; order Desulfobulbales; family Desulfobulbaceae; genus Desulfolithobacter; species Desulfolithobacter dissulfuricans. The sequence continues at coordinate 1,451,341 of NZ_AP024233.1, forward strand.
AAGGGCGTTCGATACTCTGAGGGCCGCGTGCCGGCCCGGGAAGTGAACCTTTGAACTGTTCCGGGCCGGCATGGTTTATCGGTGCAATGTCTGGTTGTGCCGGTCTGACGGGGTAGACATTGAAACTGAAACGCTCAATTTTGGAAAAAGGAATGTGGCTTGTACGACAAGTCCATGATGAGGCGAGATGAGGAAGGCTCTTCTTCTGATATTCCTGCTGGTGTTCAACAGTTGTTGTTCTGTCGCTGCCCAGGCGGCAGGTACGGAGGACGGGCTGGAGGAGGTTGTTCTGCAGCTCAAGTGGCAGCATCAGTTCCAGTTTGCCGGCTATTATGCCGCTGTAGTCAAGGGATTTTACCGGGAAGCAGGGCTGAAAGTTATCCTGAAGGAAAGGAAACCTGGGATAGCCATTGCCGATGAACTGGTTTTCGGTCGGGCACAGTTTGCGGTGGAGATGCCGGGCCTGCTGCTCGAACGGCAGGCTGGCAAACCGGTTGTGGTCCTGGCGGCCATTCTCCAGCATTCCCCGGAGGTGGTTATAGCCCGGAAGGATACCGGGATCGCCAGTCCCCATGATCTGATCGGCAAGCGTCTCATGCTGATGCCCCATGGTAATTTCGAAACAAGAGCCATGTTCAGCCATGAAGGGATACGCAGCACTGATCTGACCATTCTCGATCACAGCTGGGATATCGAGGATCTGATCTCCGGCCGGGTCGATGCCCAGAGCGGTTACCTGACCGATATGCCGTATGTGCTGGAAAAGCGTGGCATTGCCTACACGTTGCTCTTTCCTATCAATTATGGAATCGATTTTTATGGAGACTGCCTCTATACCAGCAGCAGGGAGATGCGGGAGCATCCGGAGCGTGTCAGGGCCTTTCTGGAGGCAAGTCTGCGTGGCTGGCAGTATGCCATGGAGCATCCCGAGGAGATGATCGATATCATCCTGGAACACTACAGTACCAGGCTCAGCAGAGAAACCCTGCGGTACGAGGCGGAAAAGGTGCGGGAACTGATGCTGCCCAGGTTCATCCAGATCGGGCACATGAATCCCGGAAGGTGGCGTCGCATTGCCGATACCTTTGTCGAGCTTGGCATGCTCAGCGCGGATTTTCCCCTGGATGACTTCATCTACTCGCCTGATAAGGCAGCGGAACGGCCTTATCTGCGGCTGATTCTCCCTGTACTTGCCACCGCCATGCTGCTGGTGGCCTTCGTGGCTCTCCTGCTTTTCACCTTTAACCTGAAACTGAAGAAAAGCGTGCAGGAGAGAACCATGGAGCTGGCCATGGGCGAGCAGCGCTTCCGGGAAATCTTCAACTCCACCAGCGATGCATTGTTTATCCACGACCCTGTCACAGGTCAGTTGCGCGATGTCAACGAGACCATGCTCAAGATGTATGGCTGTACACGGGAGGAGGCACTTTCCAGGCAGCTTCAGGACTTCAGCGTGGGCAGGCCGCCATACTCCCAGGACGATGCAAGGAAGTGGCTGCAGAAAACCCTCACCGAGGGGCCGCAGGTTTTTGAATGGCATGCCAGGCGAAAAAATGGAGAGCTCTTCTGGGTGGAGGTGTCGCTGAAAAAATCGACCATTGCCGGGGAAGATTCCATCCTGGCATCGGTCAGGGATATAACCGATCGCAGGCGCCTGGAAACCGAGTTGCGGCAGGCACAGAAGATGGAAGCCATCGGCACACTTGCCGGCGGTATAGCCCATGATTTCAATAACATCCTGACGGCTATCTTCGGATATCTTGAGCTGGCCATGTTCAGGGGAGCCAAAGACGCTACCCTGCTGAATCATCTTGAGAAGGCGCATCTCGGTGCCGTCAGGGCCCGTGATCTGGTCCGGCAGATCCTGGCTTTCAGCCGCAAGGCAGAACAGAGTAAAAGGCCTCTCAAACTGGTAGACATCATCTCTGAAGTGGTCAGCCTGCTCCGTTCCACTATTCCGGCCTCCATCGAAATCAGGCAGGATTTCCGTTCGGAGGCCCTGGTGTATGCAGATGAGACCCAGATGCACCAGGTGATCCTGAATCTCTGTACCAATGCCTATCATGCCATGGAGCATACCGGAGGGATCCTTACCCTTGCCCTGCATGATGTTGCAGTAGACAGCGACCATCCGCAACCCGGGATCACGCTTGATCCCGGCCGGTATGTGCGGATTATGGTCCGTGATACGGGATCCGGCATGGATGAGAAAACCATGGCAAAAATCTTTGAGCCCTATTTCACCAGTAAAGAACATGGTAAAGGGACCGGTCTCGGGATGGCTGTCGTCCATGGGATCATTAAAGATTGCCGTGGGGAGATCGTCGTGGAAAGTGCGGAGGGGCATGGTTCCACGTTTACGATTTATCTACCGGTTCATGGGGCCAGGGCAATAGCTGGCAGGGAACCCCAGGCGGAACAGGTCGATTGCCGGGGAGATGCACAGATCATGGTGGTGGATGATGAAGAGACCATCAGGGAGCTGGTCAGCGCATTCCTTGGTCAGGAAGGTTATATTGTCGAGGCCTTTGAAAATGGTTTTGCGGCCTGGGACCTTCTGTCCAGGGATCCAGAGAGATGGGACCTGTTGATCTCCGATATGACCATGCCGGGCATGGGCGGGCTGGAACTGGTGAGGCGGGTAAGGGAAATCAGACCTGAACTGCCGGTTATCCTCTGCACCGGCTACAGTAAGGATATGAACGAGGTCGAGAAGAAAAATGAACTCGGCATTGGTATGTTTCTTCAGAAACCCTTGACCAGAGATGAGTTGCTGCAGGCCGTATGCAGCGTGCTGCAAAAAACGTAGTGCCTTTGTCTCGGCAGCCAGGGTCGGGGGGCGGATGGTTCAGGCTTTTGCAGAGGTCATGGCGTTTACCCCGCGGGAGGGGGTGATAACTTTCTGAAACTTTGCTGGTTTTGTCGATGGACGGGTGCCACCGCAGAGCGGGTGGCACCAGGTAGTGTTTGGGGCCGTTCGGTGATTGGTGTTGAAGTTGGGGAAGGGCTCAACTATGGATGATGACAACCTGTTTGATGAGGATGATGCCCTGGATCGGATCATGTACGAAGAGCATGCTGCAGAGGGGCAGGAGAAACCAGGGGGCCCTGGTTGTTTCGCCGGGGTGGTGATAGTGGCAGTGCAGGCAGTGGGTGCAGTTTATGGTGTGTTGCAGGTTGTCCTGTGAGTTTTTGGACCGGTGGTTTTCTAATCTGTGTGGCCGGTCAGGAACCGGTCCAGGCTGTTGGCAAAGGTTTGCCGATCCTGTTTGCTCAGGGCTGGCGGGCCGCCGGTGTCGATGCCGCTGGCGCGGAGGGTATCCATGAAATCCCTCATGCTCAGGCGGGAGTTGATGTTCTCGGTGGTGTAGAGTTCACCGCGGGGGTTCAGGGCATGGGCTCCCCTTTCGATGACCCTGGCGGCCAGGGGGATGTCGCCGGTTATGACCAGGTCGCCGGGGTTGAGCCTTTTTATGATCTCATCGTCGGCCACATCAGGTCCTGCCGCTACCTGGAGGAAGGTTATCCAGGGGGAGCGGGGGATGCGCATCGGCTGGTTGGCGACCAGGGTCATCTCCACCCTGGTACGTTCCGCCGCTCGGAAGAGGATATCCTTGATCACTACGGGACAGGCGTCGGCATCGACCCATATTTTCATTGTTTTTTACCTGGTTCTGGCTGTGAGCTCATGTATTGTTCCGGCCCGGCAAGGTCGGTGGGAAAAAACTTGCGTTTCGTTTCGGGCTGGGTAAGCTGACAGGACGTTTTGCGTATTGGGGTCGGTCCCCAGCTTTGCGGGGCCGCCTTGTCCTTACAAATTTTCACTGTGGGTATTGAAGAGTATGAAACGATTTGCCAGCCTTGCTCTGATGTTGATTTTTTTCTCTTTTCCTGCTGTCGCTTCCGTGGGCGCGGCGCCTTCGGACAAGTCGGAGCGGCGTCTTGACAAGGGCAGTGGCGGTCCCATGCAGAGTCTCATGTTTTATGAGGCAGCAGAAGAGGATGCCGAGGACATGATGGCCACGATCATCGTCGAGGATGAGGACGGCAAGGACAGGGCGGCTGCCGGGCACGATGAGAATGGGGAGGAGAAGTCAGACGCTGCAGACTGATTTCGGTCGCTCCTCGCCGTACCGGGGGATGTCTCTTCCCCTTCCCGGGAAGGACACTGGTGCTGAAACATAAACGTAAGTCGTCACAGGCACCCCATCTTTGCGCGGTCGCGTCTGTCCGCATAGAGGGGCTATAGCGGCCAGCCACGACTACACAAATATGTGGCGCCTGAGACGGCTTACATTTTTTCCCCTGCAATATCGGTCTGGTGCGCACCCTGTAATCAGTTACACATAAACAGGCCGGACTGCTGCCCGGCCTGAGTGTGATTCCTTTCTCTGGCAGTGTTCGTGGCTGCTATTACTTCTTCCTGAATCCGTGACGGAAAAATTACTGTTTTGGGTTAGCTGCCTTGAATTTCAATCAAAATGAAGAGATAATATTGGGTTTTCCAATTCACCCATTTGTAATGGAGCCGCCCTTCGGGAGCTGGACTTTCACCGCATCCGCTGCGTCATCAACCCATTGATAGAGCGTCACTCTAATCAATGGGCCTCTTCCTTGCGCCTGCGGCGAAATTCCAGCTTCACGGATTCAGGTTCTTTTTATTCATCTTCTGCCAGGTATCGCGAAGGGTAACAATGCGGTTGAAGACCAGGTGGTCTGGCCGGCTGTCCTTGCTGTCCAGGCAGAAGTAGCCCTGCCGTTCGAACTGGAACCGGTCATCCAGGGTGGCCCTGGCCAGCCCGGGCTCGACAATGGCATCGGTCAGGATATCCAGGGAATGGGGGTTGAGGAATTCCTTGAAGTCCTTTTTCTTGTCCATGTCCGGATGCTCGACCGTGAAAAGGCGGTCGTAGAGCCGAATCTCGGCCGGGATGCCGTGCCTGGCCGAAACCCAGTGGATGGTGCCCTTGACCTTGCGGCCATCCGGCGCTGATCCGCCTCTGGTTTCCGGATCATAGGTGCAGCGCAGCTCCACAACGTTGCCCTCTTCGTCCTTGATGACCTCCTGACAGGTTATGAAATAGGCGTAACGCAGCCGTACTTCCCGGCCCGGTCCGAGGCGGAAGAATTTCTTCGGCGGATCTTCCATGAAGTCGGTGGCTTCGATGTAGATCTCGCGGCAAAAGGGCAGGGGACGGGTGCCCATCTCCGGGTTCTTGGGGTGGTTCTGGGCCTCGAAATACTCCACCTGCTCTTCCGGGTAGTTGGTGATGACCACCTTGAGTGGCCGCAGCACGCCCAGAACGCGGGGGGCATGGTCGTTGAGATCGTCGCGGACCGCGTTTTCCAGCACGCCCATGTCCACCCAGGAGTTGCGCTTGCCGATCCCGATGATATCGCAGAAATTTCGGATCGATGCCGGTGTGTAGCCACGGCGGCGCAGCCCGGACAGGGTCAGCATCCTGGGGTCGTCCCAGCCGTTCACGTGCCCTTCGTCCACCAGTTGCAGGAGTTTACGTTTGCTCATCACCGTGTAGTTGATGTTGAGGCGGGCAAACTCGATCTGCTGGGGATGGCAGGGAGTCTTGAGGGTGTCCAGGAACCAGTCGTAGAGCGGCCGGTTGTTCTCGAATTCCAGGGTGCACAGGGAGTGGGTGATCCCTTCGAGCATGTCCGAGAGGCAGTGGGTGAAATCGTACATCGGGTAGATGCACCACTTATCCCCGGTCCGGTGATGGGGTATCTTGAGGATCCGGTAGATGACCGGATCACGCATCAGGATGTTGGGCGAGGCCATGTCGATCTTGGCCCGCAGGACGCACTCACCCTCGTCGAACTCTCCTGCCCGCATCCGCTCGAACAGCTCCAGGTTCTCCTCCACGCTCCGGTTGCGATAGGGGCTCTCCTTGCCGGGTTCGGTCAGGGTGCCCCGGTAGGCACGGATCTCCTCACCGCTCAGATGGCAGACATAGGCCTTGCCCATCTCGATGAGCTGGATGGCGTACCGGTAGAGTTTGTCGAAATAGTCCGAGGCATAATAAAGATGCTCGCCCCAGTCGTAGCCCAGCCAGCGCACGTCCTCCTTGATGGCCTCCACGTATTCAGTGGATTCCTTGCCCGGATTGGTGTCGTCAAAGCGGAGGTGACAGACCGAGTTGTACTCCTTTGCAATGCCGAAGTTGAGGCAGATGGACTTGGCATGGCCGATGTGGAGAAAGCCGTTGGGCTCGGGCGGGAACCGGGTGATCACCTGGGAGTGTTTACCCGATTTCAGGTCTTCGGCAATGATCTGGCGGATGAAATCCTGCGGCTTGTCAGCCGTGTCATGTGGTGTCATGATGCGTTTTCTTCGTACAGGTGATCGATGTTTTGTAACCGTTGTACCACCCGGTCCTGTCCCAGGGCAATGAGAATGTCGAACATGCCCGGTCCGGCCAGCTGACCGGTGAGCACGGTCCGCATGCCGTTGATCAGGATGCCCGGCTTGATGTCGAGTTCGCCGGCCAGCGCCCGGGTAACCCGTTCGGTCTCTTCCTTTGTCCACTCTGGGAGCTGCGCGAAGCGCTCGGCCAGCATGGGCAGCCATTTTTTCAGGTCAGGGTGCTTGAGAATGTTTTTCTTCAGCGGCTTGGCCTCGATCTCGTAATCGTCACCAAAATAGGCCCGACCCATGGTGCAGAAGTCTTTCAGGGTATGGAACCGGTCGCGGATCAGGTCCAGGGTCTCCAGATACCACTGTTTTTTGTCATTGTCATAGGCCTCGTCCCACAGTCCGGCCTCCTCCAGCTCCTTTTTGACCATGGCGCCCAGTTCCTCGATATCCATGGTCCGCAGGTAGTGGGCGTTGATGGAGATGGCCTTGGGATCGGTGAAAAACTTGGGATCGCCCTTGCGGTAGTTGAAGACCGAGTTGACCTTGCTTATTCGCTCCAGGGTGAAGGCTTCGATCAGTTCCTCGCGCGAGAAGATTTCCTGGTCCGTGCCCGGGTTCCAGCCCAGAAGCACCAGGAAGTTGCACAGCGCCCAGGGAATGAACCCCTTATCGCGGTAGAACTGCACGGCCACGATTTCGCCATGGCTGCGCTTGGAGATTTTTCGCTTTTGCAGATCCAGGGTCAGGGGCATGTGGGCAAAGACCGGAATAGGCGCGCCCAGGGCCTCGTAGAGCAGGATCTGGCGGGTGGTGTTGGTCATGTGGTCCTGGCCGCGGATCACGTGGGTGATCCGGTCCCGGATGTCATCGACCACGTTGCACAGCAGGTAGAGCGGCCTGCCGTTTGAGCGGACAATGACAAAATCCTCGATGTCGCTGTAGGCCCGTTCAATCCGGCCGAGCACCTTGTCCTCGTAGGCCACGGTACCCTCTTTCTGCGGGACCTTGAAGCGAACCACGTACGGGATGCCGGCGGCTTCCTTTTCAGCCACTTCCTCGGGGCTCAGGTTGCGGCATGTGCCGTCGTAGCGTACGTCCTTTTTGGCGGCCAGGGCAGCTTCCCGTTTGGCATCCAGCTCTTCCTTGGTGCAGAAGCACTTGTAGGCATGGCCGGATTCCAGCAGCCGGTTGGCGGCCGCCACATGCTCGTCGGCAAACTCGGTCTGGAAATAGGGGCCTTCGTCCCAGTCCAGGCCCAGCCAGTTCAGGCCGTCCAGGATACCTTCAATGGATTCCTGGGTCGAGCGTTCGGCATCGGTATCCTCGATACGCAGGATCAGCTTGCCGCCGGTTTTTCTTGCATACAGCCAGTTGAGCAGGGCGGTTCGGGCTCCGCCGATATGGAGATACCCTGTGGGACTGGGGGGAAAACGCACACGTACTTCAGTCATGAAATAAATCTCCTTTACCGGCCAGGCCGGAATGGTGAGAGGAAAAGCAGATGATATTTATGAAAAACGGAACCGCCCTATATATACTGCGGGCAGGCTTTCTTCAACCTCAATTGAGCTGTTGTCTGATGGATAACCTCGCAGATTACCTGATTACTGCCGGGTTTGTCAAATTGTCGGTGGCCTGTACCCTGGACGACCATGGCCCTGGTTGCACTCCAGGGGGAAGGAGGGTATCCGGGCAGCATCCAGGGAAGGAGGGTGGCGGCTGCTTCCCGGGGTGCAGGCAAAATCACCCGGGTCGGGACACGGGAGGTCTGTTGGTTTTTCCTGTTGTAGAGAGATCTGTTTAGCGGTATAGTCCCTTTTTCCCGTTAAAAAAGCAATGTTTTTTCCGCAGGACTGGTCTCGGCGTCCGGCTCTGTTTGAGTGGAAAAACGCCATATTATACCGTAACTCAATTCCATACCATATCAGTTGTAAGGGGGGACAATGAAAGTACTTATCAGTGATAACCTGGCACCGGTCGGAGAAAAGATTCTGCGGGATGCCGGTCTGGATGTTGATGTCAAGACAGGGCTGCCGCCCGAAGAGCTCAAGGCCATCATTCCCGACTATGACGGGCTGGTTATCCGCAGTGCCACCAAGGTGCGTGAAGATATCATCGAAGCGGCCACCAAACTCAAGGTGGTCGGTCGGGCCGGAATCGGGCTGGACAACGTCGATATCCCGGCTGCGAGCCAGAAGGGTATCGTGGTCATGAACGCCCCGGACGGAAACGCTACCACGGCTGCTGAACATGCCATCGCCATGATGATGTCGCTTGCCCGCAATATTCCCCAGGCCACCGCTTCGATGAAGGCCGGCAAGTGGGAAAAAAAGAAGTTCATGGGGCGCGAGGTCACCGGCAAAACCCTTGGCATTGTCGGCATCGGTCGTATCGGTTCCATCGTGGCCAACAGGGCTCAGGGACTCAGGATGAAGGTGATCGCCTATGATCCATACATGCCGCCGGAACTGGTGGAAGAGCTGGGCGTGGAACTGGTGGACCTGATGGAGCTGGCCAGGCGGGCCGACTTTGTCTCTGTTCACACTCCGCTGACCAAGGACACCAAGCACCTGCTCTCCACCGAGTTTTTCGCCAACATGAAGCCGGACGCCATGTTCATCGACTGCGCCCGCGGCGGCGTGCTCGATGAAGAAGCGCTCTACGAGGCCCTTAAGGAAGGCCGGATTGCCGGAGCTGCCCTGGATGTTTTTGAGAAGGAGCCCACCACCCTGGAAGACACCCCGCTGCTTGGCCTTGACAACTTCATCTGCACCCCGCATCTCGGCGCCTCCACCTCCGAGGCCCAGGAAAACGTGGCCGTGGCCATTGCCGAGCAGGTGGCCGATTATCTGCTCAAAGGTGTTGTCCGCAACGCGGTCAACGTTCCCTCGGTCAGTGACGATGTTCTGGCCAAGGTCGGGCCTTACATCGCCCTTGGCGAGATGCTCGGTTCGCTGCACATGCAGATCGCCCGCGGCGGCGTGGAAGAGGTGGAGCTGGAATTCTCCGGCGACCTGGCAGAACAGGATACCGGCCCGGTGACCGTGGCCTTTCTCAAGGGGCTGTTCACCCCCATCCTTCAGGACGCGGTCAACTATGTCAACGCACCGCTGATCGCCAAGGAACGCGGCATCCGGGTGGTGGAGTCCAAGACCCAGCACGCGGCCGATTTTACCAACCTGCTCCGGATCCGGGTCAAGACCAACGAGGGTGAAAATATGCTGGCCGGCACGGTGTTTGGCAAGAAAGAGCCCCGGCTGGTCCGCCTCAACTCCTTCCGGCTCGAAGCCCTGCCTGCCGGCCCCATGCTGCTGGTCTACAACAAGGATGTCCCCGGCGTGATCGGAGCCCTGGGCACAACCCTGGGCGAGGGTGGGGTCAATATCTCGCGCATGACCGTGGGTCGCGAAGAGGAGAGCAACCAGAACGTGATTCTCCTCAACACCGATACCCGTATTTCCAAGGAGCTGCTGGCCAAGGTGCAGGAGCTGCCCAATATCGACGATGCCATGGTTCTGGAGCTGCCTCCCTACGGGGGATAAGGCCAGAGCCCTTTCCGGGTGACCTAAGAGGAGGATAAACAGTATGGGAAATCAGGCAGAAAGCAACAGGCCATGTCCTGATGGTAAAGTACGCGGGGCTGATGGCAAGTGCGTGATGCCCGAGGTGAGTTTCAGTACCTTTATCCTGTCACTCAACACCTCGGCCCTGTTCCACATGGGCGAGCTGCCGCATCCGGAAACCGGTGAGAAGGCCGTGGATCTGGAGCTTGCCCGCCATTCCATCGACACCCTGCGCATGCTGCAGGATAAGACCCGGGGCAACCTGGAAGAGGATGAGAAAGAACTGCTCGATAATATCCTTTATGAGCTCAAGCTGCGGTATGTCAAGATCGCCGGAGACTGAACCCTTTGCCCGGGACCGCGCAGACAATGGCTGAAACCACGCCGCCCAGCGGTGGGATCCGGGCAGGGGAGCTGATTCTCCCGGCTCCGGCCAAGATCAATCTCCACCTCCGGATCGTCGGTCGGCGGGAAGATGGCTATCACCTGCTCTCGACCCTGATGCAGAAGATCGACCTGGCCGATGAGGTGACGCTGCGGCCGAGAGAAGGGATCGTGCTTCGCTGTCCGGACAGTGATCTGCCCGAAGATGAAACCAACCTTGCCTGGCGGGCGGCCGAATTGTTCCGGCAGACCGTGGGGGCAAGGCTGGCCGGTTCGTTCGGGGTGGAGATCACCCTGAAAAAAAGGATCCCGGTGGCGGCCGGACTGGGTGGTGGCTCCAGCGATGCCGCTGCAGTGCTGTTGGGGCTTGACCGGTTGTTTGGCACCTCCTGCACAAGGGAGGAACTCATCGGCATGGGGGTGCGGCTCGGGGCGGATGTCCCGTTTTTCGTGGTCCCCGAGGAAGCGGTCTGGGCCAGCGGCATCGGCGAGGTGCTCGAGCCGGCCCCGGTGCTCGGCGAAACTCTGGTTCTGCTGGTTAATCCCGGCTTTTCTGTCTCTACCAGATGGGCTTTCGAGACTTTTGCGTTGACAGCTCCGAAAAATATTTTTAACCTAACAAGTTCGCAAAATAAGTCGCGAGCGCAACCAGGGAAGAATCTGGATTTTTCCGGGGAGCGGGAAGGCGGCTATTTGGTCAATGATCTGGAGACGGTTACCGTAACCAGGTATCCGGAAATACAGACAATAAAGGAGCGGCTTGTCCGTGGCGGTGCTGTCGGGGCCATGATGTCTGGCAGCGGGGCAACAGTGTTTGGATTATTTCCGTATGCACTGCGTAAACGGGCTGAGGTCTGTTATGCAGACCTGCGTCAGGACTATCCCCTGACCTACCTTGTGGATGCCCGGCATCGCGCGGTGCAGTAGCATTTCACCGGAGATTCCCGGGATGGGGCGTCGTCAAGTGGTAAGACACAGGACTTTGACTCCTGTATTCGCAGGTTCGAATCCTGCCGCCCCAGCCATTTTTCTTTTGAGGCTTGTACTATGCCAAATATAATGAAAATTTTTAGCGGCAATGCCAACCCTGCCATGGCGCAGGCCATCTGCGAATACCTGGACCTGCCGTTGTCGGCCGCTGAAGTCAAAAAATTCAGCGATGGAGAAATATCGGTCGAAATTGGCGAGAATGTCCGCGGCACCGATGTGTTTGTTGTTCAGCCCACCAGTCCGCCGGTCAACGATCATCTCATGGAGCTGATCATCATGGTGGACGCCCTGCGTCGGGCCTCGGCACGCCGCATCACCGCGGTCATTCCCTACTACGGTTATGCCCGCCAGGATCGGAAAGTGCGGCCCCGGGTACCGATCACAGCCAAAGCGGTGGCGGAAATGCTGATGGCTGTCGGAACCCGGCGGGTTCTGTGCATGGATCTCCATGCCGGCCAGATCCAGGGATTTTTCAATATCCCGGTGGATCATCTCTATGCGGCGCCCATCCTGCTCAAGTATATCCGGGAAACCTTTGACGACGTGGTCATGGTATCGCCCGATGCCGGTGGTGTGGAGCGGACCAGGGCTTTTGCCAAGCGACTCAATGCCGGCCTGGCCATCATCGATAAACGCCGCGAGCGGGCCAACGAATGCGAGGCCATGCATGTCATCGGTGATGTGAAGGGTAAGACCGCCATTCTGCTCGACGACATGGTGGACACCGCTGGTACGCTGTGCGGGGCGGCAGCCAAGCTGACCGAGATGGGGGCGCGCGAGGTCCATGCCTGTTGTTCGCATGCCGTGCTTTCCGGACCGGCCATCGACCGGCTGGAGAAATCCTGTATCAAGTCCCTGGTGGTGACCGACTCCATTCCGCTGCGGGACAACGCAAAGGACTGCAAAAAAATTACCGTACTGACCGTGGCCGAACTGCTGGGCGAGGCCATTCGTCGTATTCATAACGAAGATTCTGTCAGCTATCTCTTTGTCTGAGATTACTGATTCATGTTGCCTGATCCGCTGCTTTTTCGGGCGGTGGCGTTAAAAGTCGAGAGAATTTCCGAGGAACAGTTCCTCTGAGAGAAAAGGAGGTTATCATGTTACAGGTTGATATGCCCGCTGCCGTTCGTACCGTGTTTGGCAAGGGTGAAAATCGCCGGCTGCGCATGGCCGGGAAGACACCGGCTGTGTTGTATGCCGGGGGTAAGGATGCGCTGGCCCTGCAGTTCGATGCAACCACGCTCTACAAGACGCTCTTCTGGATCCATGGCCGCAACGCCGTGGTTACCCTGGAGATCGAGGGTGATGATAAGGACAAGCGCCATGTTCTTGTCCAGGAGATCCAGAAAGATCCTGTCAGCGACCGGGTCGTACACGTGGATTTTCTCGAGATCGAGTTGGACAGACCCATTGCCTTCAAGGTGCCGCTGAACTATGTCGGTGTGGCCAAGGGTGTTGATCTTGGTGGCGATCTGCTGGTCTACAAGAACTCCGTCATGCTCAAGGGGTGTCCGCTGGATATTCCGGACGCCATTGAGGTGGATGTCACTCCGCTGGACCGTGGCGATACCGGTATCACCTGCGGCGACATCGAGATTCCCGAGAACGTTGAAATGCTTGACGACAAGGACAAGGTCTGCGTTACCGTTTCGTAGACTGCAGCATTCGTTCTTAACTCCGGATCCGGTTCTGACCGGAACGGTTTTTTAGTTGAGTACAGAGCCGGGAATTTTGTTCCCGGCTCTTTTGCGTTGTTCCCACGACCGTGTCCGGCTGTCACCGCTGCACCCGCTGCGTCCGGCAACCGGATCAGACAGGCCCGGTACGCCCGGCCACGGGAAGACCTGTTTTCCGGGAGATAAAAATCACCACTCTCCTGTTCCCTGTTTACTGCTCTATCCATGTCTGCAACCGATTTTCTCATAGCCGGTCTTGGCAACCCCGGGCAGAAATACGCCACTACCAGGCATAATGCCGGTTTCCTGGCCCTGGACCATTTCGCCAGCCAGCAGGGCTGGAGCATCACCAGCTCCAGGTACCAGGGACTGTACTGCCGGGAAAGGCTTGGGGACCGCCAGGTGGTTCTGGTCAAACCGCAGACCTTTATGAACAAGTCCGGCCAGTGCGTGGCCGGCTTTACCAGGTTTTTCAAGATTCCGCTGCAAAACATCCTCGTGGTTCATGACGACCTCGATCTGGCGCCGGGACGGATCAAGATTGTCGCCAGGGGAGGGGCCGGCGGTCATAACGGGATCCGGTCCATCATCTCCCATCTCGGCTCCAGTGAGTTCGCCAGGGTAAAGATCGGCATCGGCCGGCCAGAGGTCAACGACAGTGGTCGCGGAATGCCGGTGGAGCGGTATGTGCTCGCCCCCTTCACCCCGGAGGAGCAGCGCCTCTTTGAGGAGCGGCTGGACCTGGTCTGCCAGGCCATTGAAACCTTTATCACCGACGGGGTGCAGGTGTGTATGAACCGCTTTAACGGCCGCACCTGATCTCTTTCGTTTTGTCGCTCTCCGGCTTCGCAGGAAGAGCGAAATTACAGTCACTCGAAAGCCCAAAGTTTTCGTCTCGCACCTCTCTCTCCTTTGCTATTTCAGGAAAATATGCTATAGTTATATTTTATACGAGTCTGTCGTATGCTTTCTTGCGTTTATGAAACAAGAAAAATCAGTGATCTGTTCCCGGGAGGAGCGAGTGTTTTCTGCAGGTGATATGGCTGTTTATCCGGCCCATGGTGTTGGTGTGATAAAGGCCATTGAGACACAGTCGGTAGGCGGTGTTGACCAGTCCTTTTATGTGATGAAAATTCTGGATAATGACATGACCATCATGATCCCGACGGCGAACAGTGACAACGTCGGGCTAAGGGCCATCATTTCCACCGAGGAAGTCGAAAAAGTCATGGAAATACTCCGGGAGCGCGATATCAAAATCAGTTCCCAGACATGGAATCGCCGCTACCGCGATTACATGGAGAAGATCAAGACCGGCTCTGTGTTCGAAGTGGCCGTTGTGCTGCGTGACCTGTATATCCTGAAAGATGACAAGGAACTCTCCTACGGTGAGCGCAAAATGATGGACACTGCCAAGAATCTCCTGGTTAAAGAGATTTCCCTTGCCAAAAATATGGACGAAGACCAAGTAGAGCAGCTGATTGAAAAGCTCTTTGCCTGATCCTGTTTTTCCGAATTGATGGGCATCGTAACAGGAAGTGCGGGCGCATCCTCTCCAGCTACAGATGGTGCAGATCAGAGTTCCAGCCAGTTTGTCCTGACGGTTCCGACGGGCAGCGGGGGGCAGCGACTGGATCAGTTCCTGGTTGCCCAGCTGGAAAAACATTCACGGGCCTCCCTTTCCCGGCTGATCAGGGAAGGTCATGTGCTGGTCGATAACAGGAAAGTCAAGCCGGGGCTTCGTCTGACACCAGGGCAGACCGTATCTGTCCATCTGCCCCCCGCACCTTCTTCAGAGCTGCAGGCCCAGCCGATACCCTTTGATATTCTTTTCGAAGATACCCATCTCCTGGTCCTGGTCAAGCCTCCGGGCCTGGTTGTGCATCCGGCGGCCGGCCATGCCTCTGGAACACTGGTCAACGGCCTGCTGCACCACTGCCGAAACCTGCCGGCCCTGGAGCAGGGCAGGCCGGGCATTGTCCATCGGCTCGACAAGGACACGTCCGGGATCATGGTGGTGGCCAAGAGCGAAGAGGCCCTGGCCAGGCTGGCGGATGATTTCAAGCAGCGGCGGGTCGCCAAGCGCTACCATGCCATTCTCCTGCGCTGCCCGGCCGAAGAAAGCGGCCGGCTGGTTGCTCCCATCGGCCGCCATCCGGTGCACCGCAAGAAAATGGCCATCCGGCCTACCAGGGGCCGGTACGCTGTGACAAGCTGGGAGGTGGAGGAAGTCCTGGCGCGGGGGTTATGCCTGGTACGACTCTCCATCGAAACCGGGCGGACCCATCAGATCAGAGTCCACATGGCCTCCCTGGGTTGCCCCGTGGCCGGGGACCAGGTCTATGGCGGGCGGGTAACCGACAAGTCACTGCCCGCGGTGGAGCGTCAGCTTCTCCATGCATCGGAAATCCGGTTCAATCACCCGGTCACCGGGCGCAACATGCGTTTTTCCATACCCCTGTGGCCTGATATGACCCAGTTCATGGAGCAACTCGGTGGCGGAGCGCATTAAATCCCGCCCTTGTGTCATCGGTATCACCGGTGGTATAGGCTCCGGCAAGAGCCGGGTGAGCCACTGCTGGGCAAAAAAATTCAACCTGCCGCTGGTCGACCTGGACCAGATATGCCGGCAGTTGCTGGAGCCCGGGCAATCGGGCTGGAAGGCGCTGCGGTCCCTGCTGGGTCCGAGTTTTTTTACAGACCAGGTGCTGGACCGCAAACGGTTGCGCCAGGCCCTGTTTGATGACAGCGACTTGCGACACCAGGTGGATGCGGCGCTCCATCCCCTGGCCAGGCAGGAGATGATCGCATGCTGCAGGAATCTCACCCGGGACCACAGGATGGTCCTGGTCGAGGTGCCGCTACTGTGCGAAGCTGGCTGGCAGGCGGATTTTGATCGTATCGTGGTTGTCTGGGCCGGGCTGCAAACACGCTGTGCCAGGGTGATGCGGCGGGATTCGGTGGATGGTCGGGAAGCCCTGCGGGCCATTGAATCCCAGATGGATCTCTTTGAAAAAGTACTTGAGGCCGACCATGCCATTGACAACGGGGGGCCCTGGGTATTAACGTATCTGCAAGTGATCCATTTGGGAAAACTTTTGTCTGCCAGGCAAAAAACCGGATTCTGATCCGTTTTTTTTAAAAGAAAGTCCTTGACAGAAATCCTGGAAACCAATAATTAGGATTTAAACGCATTTCCAACGTACAGATCCCTCCCCCTGTTGGAATCACGTTCTGATTTTTCAAACTTAATATATTTGCAAAAAGCTGCCACCTCTGTTGAGGGAAGGGAGCGCGATTGAATATTTCAGTATAAATCATTTCAGGTATTGTTCCTGCCACTTAATTTCATATTGCATCAATAATTCAATAACAGAACATAAGCGCAACTGATATTGCGCTCTACGTTGAACATATTTATTCAGGAGTATCCTGACAGTTGAATACGTGGTTATTTTTCTGCTGCAGGACCTGTCACAGTATGATAATGCTGTGTGTCGTTTTGCGGTCTGCATTTCGTGAAAATGATTCTGCTGCATGCCTGCTGCGACAATTCTGATACTTACATCTGAGTACGGGGCCCATGATTTTTCATGTTGCCCCTGCCTGTGAATAAACCAGTACCCGGTCATGGAGTCCGCTCCCTGTCCGGGGGAAAAATGAAAGCCGAGTCATGTGAGTACACATGGGGCTTTCATGTAAATGTTCTATCCATGAGGAGGAAGAACTGATCAATGAATCCGGCCGATCTGAAAAACAAAAAAATTAACGAACTCGTCTCCATGGCTGCCAAGCTCAATATCGAGGGCTATACCGGCATGCGCAAACAGGAACTCATCTTTGCCATTCTGAAGGCCCGGGCCGAGGGCGACGGCAAGCTGCGGGGCAGCGGTGTTCTTGAAGTGCTGCAGGACGGTTTTGGTTTCCTGCGGGCTCCGGATTACAACTATCTGCCGGGTCCGGATGATATCTATGTCTCTCCGTCACAGATCAGGCGGCTCAACCTGCGCACCGGTGACACCATCGAAGGCGAGGTTCGCGCGCCCAAGGACAATGAACGCTATTTTGCGCTCCTCAAGGTTGATACCATCAATTACGAGCCGGCCGAGGCGTCCCGCAACAAGACCCTGTTTGTCAACCTCACTCCCATGTATCCCGAAGAGCGGATCAACCTGGAGTGGGAACCGGACAACTATTCCACCAGGGTGATGAATATCGTCGCTCCGCTGGGTAAGGGGCAGCGCGGCCTGATCGTGGCACCGCCGCGGACCGGTAAGACCATGCTCATGCAGAAGATCGCCAACGCCATCGTCCATAATCACAAGGAGATCACCCTCATTGTCCTGCTCATCGACGAGCGGCCCGAGGAGGTCACCGACATGAAGCGCAATGTGGACGCCGAGGTGGTCAGCTCCACCTTTGACGAACCGCCCCAGCGGCATATCCAGGTGGCGGAAATGGTGATCGAAAAGGCCAAGCGGCTGGTGGAGCATAAGCGTGATGTCGTCATTCTGCTTGACTCCATCACCCGGCTGGCCCGCGCCTATAACACGGTGACCCCGGCCTCGGGCAAGATCCTCTCCGGTGGTGTGGAGGCCAACGCCCTGCACCGGCCCAAGCGGTTCTTCGGTGCGGCCCGGAACATCGAGGAGGGCGGCAGTCTGACCATTCTGGCCACTGCACTCATCGAGACCGGCAGCCGCATGGACGATGTCATCTTCGAGGAGTTCAAGGGTACCGGTAACATGGAGATCGTCCTTGACCGCAAGATGGCGGACCGTAGAATCTACCCGGCCATCGATATTCAGAAGTCCGGCACCAGGAAGGAAGACCTGCTCCTGTCGGCCGATGAACTCAACAAGGTCTGGATTCTGCGCAAGATTCTCTCGTCCATGAATCCGGCCGATGCCATGGAATTTCTCCTGGACAGGATGCGCCAGACCAAGACCAACGAGGAATTCTTCGCCTCCATGAACCGATGAGTTCGTTTTTTTGTTTAAAAAATGTCCCGAACTGGTATTATTAGCAGTTTTCAAAACAATTATATTGTTGTCCAGGTCAGGCAACGTATTCTCTTTGGAGGCAAAGAACGATGAAACCCGATATCCATCCTGAATATCACAAGATCAAGGCCCAGTGCGCCTGTGGTAATGAAATTGAACTTGGCTCTGTCAATGCGGAGATGAAAGTGGAAATCTGTTCCGCCTGCCATCCGTTTTTCACCGGCAAGCAGAAACTCGTTGACACCGCCGGTCGAATCGAGAAGTTCAAGCGTAAATACGCCAAGCATTTCGATAAGAAAGACAGCAAATAACCCGCAGTCCAAAGACCCGTGTGATGCCTGTGGTGTGTCACACGGGTTTTGTTTTTTCCGTCCGGGCAGATCCGCCCGGCGCAGTTTCTTCGGAATCCGCCGGCATTCGCTTCCGACCTGCAGAAGGGCGGGAAAAAACCGGCGGCCTCCAGGGCGGACGGCTGTCTCGTCACCTGTTCCTGTCCCCAGATTCCTGATACGCAATCCAGGCCATGTTTGAAAATCTTGCTGAGTTAGACGAAAAACTTGCTACCCTTGAGCAGCAGCTCTCTGATCCTTCCCTGGTGAATGACCAGAAAAAATATCAGCAGGTGGTGCGTGAACATTCCCGGGTTTCCAGACTGCTGGACCTGTACCGCTCCTATCAGGCGGTTCAGGAGGACCTGGCCGAGAACAGGGAACTGCTCAAGGAAGACGAAGATCCGGAGCTGATGGAACTGGCCAGGGCCGAGGTGGAGGAACTGACCCGGGAGGCAGACCGTCTGGAAGAGGCCATCCGGGTTATGCTGCTGCCCAAGGATCCCAATGACGAGAAGAATATCTTTCTCGAGATCCGGGCCGGCACCGGCGGCGACGAGGCGGCCCTGTTCGTGGCCGATCTTTTCCGCATGTACAGCCGTTATGCCGAGGAACAGGGATGGAAGGTGGAGGTTATGAGCTCCAATCCCATCGGTATTGGCGGCTTCAAGGAAATCATCGCTCTGATCAGCGGCGACCAGGTCTATTCCCGGCTCAAGTATGAGTCCGGGGTTCACCGGGTCCAGCGGGTTCCCGACACCGAGACCCAGGGACGCATCCACACCTCGGCGG
Source organism: Desulfolithobacter dissulfuricans (assembly GCF_025998535.1). NCBI lineage: Bacteria > Pseudomonadati > Thermodesulfobacteriota > Desulfobulbia > Desulfobulbales > Desulfobulbaceae > Desulfolithobacter > Desulfolithobacter dissulfuricans. The sequence continues at coordinate 1,470,454 of NZ_AP024233.1, forward strand.
TCACCGTGGCCATCATACCTGAGGCCGACGAGGTGGAGCTGCAGATCGATCCCAATGAGCTCAAATTCGATGTCTATCGCTCGTCCGGACCGGGCGGTCAATCGGTCAACACCACTGATTCCGCCGTCCGCATCACCCATCTGCCCACCGGACTTGTGGTAACCTGCCAGGATGAGAAATCCCAGCACAAGAACAAGGCCAAGGCGCTCCAGGTCCTACGGGCCCGGCTGCTCGACAAGCTCGAACAGGAACAGCATGACAAGATTTCCGAAGAGCGCAAGAGCCAGGTCGGCTCCGGTGACCGGAGCGAACGGATCCGGACCTACAACTTCCCCCAGGGGCGGGTTACCGATCACCGGATCAACCTCACCCTCTACAAGCTTGAACAGGTCATGGGCGGGGCGCTCGACGAGATCATCATGCCGCTTATCACCCATTACCAGGCTGAAGCATTGAAAACCCTGCAGTAGACCTGCGGAGTCGAGGCCTTCATGCGCCTGTCCACCCTGTACCAGGATGCCATCCGCGAGCTGCGGCAGGATCCGGATATCGAAAATCCTGAACTGGACGCCCGGCTTCTGGTGCAGCATGTCACCGGTCTTGGCCGGACCGAGCTATTCCTCCAGGGCGACCGACCGGTGGGCCGGGAGGAAAGCGACCGGCTCCGGCAACTCCTCCACCGGCGGCTGCGCCGCGAACCACTGCAGTATATTCTTGGCTCCTGCGAGTTCTGGTCCCGGACCTTTCTGGTCTCCCCTGCGGTTCTCATCCCCCGTCCTGAAACAGAATTTCTTCTGGAGCACGTCCTGTCCACCCTGCGGAAGGCTCCGGTGGCCGGGCCGGTTGTCGACCTCTGCACCGGCAGCGGAGTGATTGCTGTTATTCTCGCCCTGGAGCTTGGCCTGACGGTAACCGGGGTGGATATCTCTCTGGATGCCCTGGCCATGGCCCGCAGTAATATCCGTCTCCATGGCGTGGAAGACCGGGTCAGCCTGGTGGGCGGCGATCTGCTGTCCTGGTGCCGGCCCGGGGCAAGGCTTGGCTGCATTGTCTCCAATCCTCCCTACGTGAAGGCCGACGATATCCAGACCCTCCAGCCCGAGGTACGGGACTGGGAGCCTCTCCTTGCCCTCAGTGGCGGAGAGCGGGGGCTCGATATTATAGAACGGATTATCCGGGACGGCGCCGGCCTGCTCGTACCGGGCGGCTGGCTTTTCCTGGAGATCGGCGCCGATCAGGGCGAGTCGGTGATGGAGCTTGTGGCCGCCACTGCGCCGGGCGGATTCGAGGAAGTCAGGGTCCTGGCGGACTGGGCCGGCCGGCCGCGGGTGCTGCAGGCCCGAAAAACGAAAAACATGACCGGCAACGGTTAACAACCCTTACAACGCTTGTATTAATGGATAAAATAGTAATCCGCGGCGGCCGGCCGCTCCACGGCCAGGTGGCGGTGAGCGGGGCCAAGAACGCCGCCCTGCCCCTCATGGCTGCAACCCTCCTGGCTCCGGGCGAGCATGTGCTCCACAATGTTCCCGACCTGCGTGACACCAGGACCATGCTCAAGGTGCTGGAAACCCTGGGTGCCCGCTGGCAGTGGGAGAGGCGATCCGTGCGCATCGACACCTCCACCCTGACCGGGGCCGAGGCACCCTATGACCTGGTCAAAACCATGCGGGCCTCTGTGCTGGTTCTTGGTCCGCTGCTGGCCCGATCCGGTCATGCCCGGGTCTCCCTGCCCGGCGGTTGCGCTATCGGTCTGCGGCCCATCACTTTGCACCTCAAGGGCTTTGAACAGCTGGGAGCCACCACCGGCATAACAGAGGGCTACGTGGAGGCCACTGCCGGCGGACGGCTTCAGGGCGGCACGGTTTATTTCGATACCCCGTCGGTCACCGGAACAGAGAACGTGCTCATGGCCGCCGTGGTTGCCCGGGGGACGACAATAATCAAGAATGCGGCCCGGGAGCCGGAGATCGGTAATCTCATCGATATGCTGACGGCCATGGGAGCGGAAATCGAGGGGAGGGATTCGGATCGGCTGGTCATCCACGGGGTTGACAGTCTCCGCCCGGCCGAGACCCGGATCATCCCGGACCGGATTGAAGCCGGAACCTGGCTCATCGCCGTGGCCGCCACCGGCGGTGAGGTGACGGTGACCGACTGTATCCCCGGGCACCTGCCGGCCCTGACCGAGAAACTGCGCAGTGCCGGAGTGGATATCGAGGAAGGGGAGAGCACCATCACGGTCCGTTTCCCGCCAGGAAACGGCGTTCGGGAGAGGCGGCTGCGCAGTGTGGACATCCGGACCATGCCCTATCCCGGTTTTCCCACCGATCTCCAGGCCCAGTTCATGGCCCTGATGATTCAGGCTGACGGGGTTTCCATCATCCATGAAACCATCTTTGAAAACCGGTTCATGCACGTGGCCGAACTGCAGCGGCTGGGGGCTGATATCTCAATCGACGGTTCCAGTGCGGTTGTGAAGGGCTGCCACGGCTACCAGCTGTGCGGAGCGCCGGTCATGGCCACGGACCTGCGGGCCTCGGCCTCGCTGGTCATCGCCGGTCTGGCCGCGTCCGGAGTAACCGAAATCACCCGTATTTATCATCTGGAACGCGGGTACGAACGGATGGTGGAAAAACTTCAGGGGCTGGGCGCCGATATCATGAAGGTTCCGGCATAGCCGATTCCGGCAGGGGAAGAAAGACCCGCACCGTGCAGCCCTGGCCGGGACTGCTGGTGATTTCCACCCTGCCGCCATGGTTCTCGGCTATGTGCCGGACAATGGCTAGGCCAAGGCCGGTACCGTTTTCCCTGGTGGTGAAAAAAGGCTCGAAAATCCGCTCGCGAATTTCCGGATCCACCCCGCTTCCCTGGTCCACCACTTCGAACCATATCTTTCTTCCTTCCTCTTCGCCGGCCCGGACAACGATGGGCTCCCGGGTGTCATTACTGGCCGCACAACTGTTTTCCATCAGGTGAACGAGGATGCACTGGATCTGCTGGCGGTCACCCCAGCCGTCCAGGTGTTCAGGTATATCCAGCTCTATCTGCCAGGCGGCCTGTTCGTCGCTGTTCTGCTGCAGTTGATCCACGCATTCCCGGACCAGGTTGCCGAGGTTGAACCACTCGTACTGGAGGGGGGCAGGCCGGGCAAACTGGAGAAACTCGTTGATCGTCCTGGCCATCCGGGCCGATTCCCGCTCGATGATCGAGGCCAGGGTTCGGATGGTGGGGCTGCCGCTCTCATCGGCTTCCATGGAGAGAATCTGCGCCGAGCCGGAAATGGCGGCCAGGGGATTTCTGAAGTCGTGGGCGATGGAGGCGCTCAGTTCACCGATGGCGGCCATCTTTTCCGCTTCCCGCATCTGCCGTTCCATCTCCTCTATCTTACTGATATCCTGCAGGGTGATAACCTTACAGTCGGTACAGGGTGAATCCCCGGTGTCGGCAGGCATGTGCAGGCTGGAGAAGTTGTATCCCACCCGGATCATATTCCCGTCCCTGCGCCGCAGGTCCGCCACGTGTCGGCCGCTGTTTTCCAGCTGGAGGGTGGGGAAGACGGTGGCAAAGGGCAGGCCGATGATCTCCCTTGGTTCAAAGCCGGTGATACGCTGGGCCGCCCGGTTGGCCGAGGTGATACGGTCGCGGCTGTCCACGGTTATGATACCGGTGTTGATATCATCGAAGATCTGCTTGTAGAGCAGGGAAAGCCGGTCGAGTTGGAGCGAGGTCTCGGACAGGGCTTCCTGGGTGGTCCGCAGCCGGGTAGCCAACATGGAGCTTAGCAGGGCGGTCACGAAGAAAGTGGTGCCGTAGACCGCGAAGATATTGGCGCCGATAATCGGCGAGGAGACCGGCTGGTAGACGGTATGACCGTAATAAGAGGGCAGGTACCCGAAATATTCAGTCAGCAGGATGATGCCGAAGAACAGGGTGGCGGTGGCCGCCGTGATCAGGCTGGATATCCGGTAGAGGATGAGCCCGCCGGCAATGATGGGCAGGATAAAGACCGGGGTGAAAATGGACTGGCTGCAGCCGGTGCCATAGATCACCAGGGCGGCGAAAAAGGTGTCCGAAAGCAGCTGGATGGTCCCGAACCGGACCAGGGAGAGCTCTTGGCGCTGCAGGATGGCGGCTGAACCGATGGTGTAGATGAAGACAATGGAGATGAACGCCAGCACATACCTGGTGGGGGGCATGATGAGTTCATGGCCCCGGGATTGCAGTATCAGGGTGGTGCCCAGCAGCAGGGTGAAAAGAACGATGCGAATGAGCAGGAACCAGAGGATGTGCTGGCGCAGCTGTTCGCGGGTCTCCTGGACCGGTGTGAACGGGAGAGATTTGAAAAACTTACATCGCATGGGGAAGGGGCCGTCCCTGGAGATCAGTCGATCTCGTATTTTTTGATTTTGTAGCGCAGGGACCGGAAACTGATCTTCAGGAGTTCCGCCGCCTTCATCTTGGAACCGCCGGCCCTCTCGAGTGCGTGACGGATCATTTTCTTTTCCAGGCTGACCAGGATGTTTTCCATGCCCAGGGAAAAGAGCTCTTCTTCGTCGCGGGCCGCAACAAAGAGGGCCTCGGAGGCCGGGGTGCTCTTTGTTTTGCCGCCCTGGGAGAGCACCAGGCTCTCGGGCAGAATGATGTTGGAGGATTCCAGGGCCACGCCGCGCTCGATGATATTTTCCAGTTCGCGTACGTTACCGGGAAAATCATACTGCATCAATACTTCCAGGCCATAGGAGGAAATTGTCTGTACTTCCTTGCCCAGGAGCCGGGAATATTTCTTCAGAAAGTGATCCACCAGCAGGGGGACGTCACCCTTCCGTTCCCGCAGAGGAGGAACCCGGATGGGGACCACCGAGAGCCGGTAGAACAGGTCCTCGCGGAACCGTCCGGCGAGGATCTCTTTTTCCAGATCCCTGTTGGTGGCGGCAATGATGCGGACATTCACCTTCCTGGTGGTGGTGGAGCCCACCGGCATGATCTCCCGCTCCTGGAGAACGCGGAGCAGCTTTGTCTGGACGATGAGCGGCAGTTCACCGATCTCGTCCAGGAACACGGTCCCACCGTCTGCCTGCTGAAAGAGGCCGGCCTTGTCGGCAATGGCTCCGGTGAAGGCCCCTTTCCTGTGCCCGAAGAGCTCGCTTTCCATCAGGGTTTCCGGAATGGCGCTGCAGGTGATCGGCACAAAGGGATGGTCGGCGACCTTGGAATGCTTGTGGATGGCCTTGGCCACCAGTTCCTTGCCGGTGCCTGATTCGCCCAGGATGAGGACATTGGCCGGGGTAGGGGCGATACGTCTGATCAGGTCGAAGATTTTGAGCATCTCCGGACTGTCGCCCACTATTTCCGGAAAGGCCCCGGAGAGGTCGTCGTTGCTCCGGCTTCCTTTCCGATTCAGGGCCGCCTTGATGACCTTCTGGATCTCTCCCACGTTGAACGGCTTGGTGATGTAATCAAACGCCCCGTTCTTCATGGCGGTGACCGCGTCGTCGGGGGAGGCAAAGGCGGTGATCATAATCACGGGCAGGTCGTTTTGTTCTTCCTTGAGCGCGGCCAGGAGTTCCAGCCCGCTCATTTGCGGCATGCGGATGTCCGAGATGACCAGATCAAAATCCTGTTTCCGGGCAAGCTCCAGAGCGGTCTTGCCATCGGCGGCGGTGGTGGTGCTGTAGCCTTCCTTTTTCAGCAGGATCCCGAGGAATTCCCGCATGGATCGTTCATCGTCGACAATCAGTATGGAGGTCATCTTGTTGTATGAATTTTAAATAAAAAGAGAGTGTTGTCCTGCCTGCAGTGTAGCGTCAAGCCGCGGGCCAAGTCAAAGTAAAAACAGGGGAGGGTATGGCCGGCGGTCCAGGGGATCACTGCTATAACAGGTTTACATCGTTGAGTAAACAGAGTATGATAGCGCCAGGATCAGAACACCATTTCACCTGAAATCAAACCTTCCTTTGGATAATGACCAGTCAGGACAAACTCGATAAACAGACATTGACCGAGCATCTTGCGGACCTGCGATCCTGCCTGCTTATTTCTCTTGCAGCGGTTGCAGCCGGATTCGCCGGGGCCTACAGCGTGATCCGCCCCATATCAGACTGGTTCTTCCGTCCCCTTGTCCGGGTGTTGCCCGAGGGCAAGACCCTGATCTTCACCTCGTACCAGGAAGGGTTTTTTTTTATCTGAAGCTCGCCCTTGTCTGCGGCGTTCTGATCGGCAGTCCTGTCATCTTTTACCAGATCTGGCGTTTTGTTGCCCCGGGTCTATACGAACATGAGAAAAGGCTGCTTCTGCCCTTTACCCTTGTTTCCACGCTCTGTTTTCTGGGCGGAGCCGCCTTTGGCTATTTTGTCGTCTTTCCGCCCGCGTTCCGTTTTCTTATCGGATATTCCAGTGATATTCTCGATCCCCTGCCGGCGGTAAGCGAGTACTTTTCCCTCTCGCTCAGGTTGCTGCTGGCCTTTGGCGCGGTTTTCGAGCTGCCGGTACTCATGGTTTTTCTGGCCAAGATCGGCCTGGTGACACCGGAGTTGCTTCGTAAAAACCGCAAATATGCCATACTGATCGCCTTTGTGATCGCCGCCATCCTGACCCCGACGCCGGATGTGGTGAACCAGCTGCTCATGGCCGGACCGCTGCTTGTCCTCTACGAGATCAGTGTGGTTGCGGTGGCTGTTTTCGGGAAAAGGAAATTTTTCGGGTTTGCCGAACAGGCCAGTGACAGTGAAGATGAAGATGCTTAACAGGAGGTAATCATGTCGTACAGTGTTGATTTCGAAAAGGCCCTGGAGATAGGCCGTCCGCCCAATATCCGCTCCCTCTTTCCCAACTCTCGCGCCCTGATAGTCAGCGGCAAGGTCATCGACCGGGCTCTTCTTGCCAAGGGCAAGGCCATGACCATGGCGGCCAACGGTCGCAATCATATCATCATCCGTGGCGTCCTGCGGGCCGCCCAGCGGGCCCGGGCTGCGGTGATCATCGAGATCGCCCGTTCCGAAGGCGGGGCCAAGGCCTACTGCGCGGTCAACTACTGGAACATCGCCCGCCAGGTGGACGCAGTGTGCAACGAACTCGGAATCACTGTCCCGGTGGCTATCCATGCCGACCATTACGGCATAAAGAGCCCCGATGATCTGCCCTATGCCCGCCAGGAGATTCCCTCCCTGTTCGACGCCGGAATCACCTCCATCGCCATCGATGCCTCGCACATGCCCGACGACGAGAACCTGCTCGCTTCCATCGACCTGGCCCGGCTGGTGCCCAACTGGGCAGGCTACGAGACCGAGGTCGGCGAGATCAAGGGCAAGTATGGCCTTTCGTCGGTTGACGAGGCACTGTTCCTTGTCCAGGGGCTCAATGCCCACGATATCTTCCCGGACTGGATAGCCCTCAACAACGGTACCACCCATGGCCTGGAGGCAAGCGACGCCGGCATCCAGGTGGAGCTGACCGCGGAGATCCACGAGGCCCTGGCTGGATACGGTATCTCCGGCGCCCAGCACGGCACCTCTGGAAACAACTCGGACCGGCTGCGGGCCATTGCCTCCAAGACCCGAACCACCAAGGCCAATGTGGCCACGGCCCTGCAGATGATCTCCTGGGGAGTGGTGGTCAATGATTACGGCAACGCCATTCTCGACGATGACGGCCGCTTCATCAAGGTCAAGGGCGAGGGCGTGAGCGAAGAGCTGTGGCAGGAGATGGTGGCCTATGCCGACAGCCAGGGATGGACGGGCGGCAATTACAAGAAGCTCAATGCCATCTTTGAAAACAAGATCCTCGGCCAGCCACGCCACATCCGTGAACGCATGGCCCGGAGGGTGGAAGATTTCGTCTACACCATGCTCGTCGAGGTCTTCAATGCCGGCGATACGGCCCGGTATGCAGTGGATGCCATCCTCGAGGCCGGTTCCTTTGATCTTGGCCCCAAGACCGGCCGGATCGAGTCGCCCGAAGAGTGGACCGAGGAAAAGATCCGCGAAAAGGCGGCCCGACTGTCCACCGACAAGGGACCCGAGGGCGATTTCGACGACTGATCCCTTTTTCGGGAAACGAGACCAACGCGGAGGACAGCGCCCCGGTGCGACGTGTTGTACTCCGCGTTACCCCGCCTGATCTGCCCGGCGCACTCCGCCGGGCTCCATCATGGTTGTTAATCTCCGAAGCACATAAAGGAACCAGCATGCAAAAGATTCTGATTACCGGCGCGGCCGGATTTATTGGCTACCACCTGTCCAGGCGGCTGCTTGAGGATGGGCGGACCGTGGTCGGCCTGGATAACCTCAACGACTATTACGATCCGGCCCTGAAGCGGGATCGGCTGGCCCTGCTCGAGCAGTACGACAAGTTTTCCCACGCCGGTTTCGATATGGCCGACCGGGAGAAGATGGCCGATCTCTTCAGCGGGGAGAAGTTTGATGCGGTGGTCAACCTGGCGGCCCAGGCCGGGGTCCGTTATTCCCTGGAAAACCCGCATTCCTACGTGGATACCAACCTGGTGGGGTTTGTCAATGTCCTGGAAGGGTGCCGGCACAACAAGGTCAAACACCTGGTCTATGCCTCGTCGAGCTCGGTCTATGGCGCCAACACCTCCATGCCCTTTTCGGTTCATGACAACGTGGACCATCCTGTTTCCCTCTACGCGGCCTCCAAGAAAGCCAACGAGCTCATGGCCCACACCTACAGCCATCTCTTTGGCCTGCCAACCACCGGGCTTCGTTTTTTTACGGTCTACGGCCCCTGGGGGCGGCCGGACATGGCCCTTTTTCTCTTCACCAAGGCCATCCTCGAAGACCGGCCCATCAATGTGTTCAACAACGGCAACATGGAACGGGACTTCACCTACATCGACGATATCGTCGAAGGGGTGTTCCGCCTGATCGATCATCTTCCCGAACCCAACCCGGACTGGAGCGGCGACGCCCCGGACCCGGCCACCAGCTATTGCCCCTGGCGGGTCTACAACATCGGCAACAACAACAAGGAAAAGCTGATGCGCTATATCGAGGTCCTGGAAGACTGCCTCGGTAAAAAGGCGAAGAAGAATTTCCTGCCCATGCAGGACGGCGATGTCCCTGCCACCTACGCTGACGTCAGCGACCTGGTCCGGGAGATAAACTTCAAGCCCGATACCTCCATCGAGGAAGGTATCCAGAAGTTTGTCGACTGGTACCGGGAGTATTACAAAGTCTGAGAACAGGCACAACGGTGGATTGGTGCCTCAAGGGCGTGTGTCCCCGGACAGGCTCGCTGATACGCCTAGGCCCTTCCACTTTCGCGGTCGTTTGCCGGTTGCGACCGTCACGGTCTGGATTCGTAAGAGACGATCCTGGAGATTTTGCAAAGACTGGACATCCTTGCGCATGACGTGGGTGTAGATTTCCGTCGTCTTCACATCTGCATGACTCAGGATACCCTAGAGCAGGTGCCTGGCACGGAATAAAGGATAGCTCCTCCGAGGTATGTAATCGAGCGGGACTCTACAGGTATACAAAAGACAAATCCCCCGGGACGACCGGAAGCAGTGCAGCTTTCGTCACGCGGAGGATTTACAGGTAATGTTTCGGAGCTCGAATTATGGATTCAATGACCAACTGGGCCGTGTTTTTCTCGGCAGCGTTGGCTATCAACATATCGCCAGGTCCAGACCTGATATACATTGTTTCAAAAACGATCTCGGGCGGGAGGAAAGTGGGAGTGGCTTCCTCTCTTGGAGTCTGTTCCGGTGCCATGGTCCATGTCCTGGCCGCTTCTCTTGGTATTTCTGCAATCCTTGCCACATCAGCCCTGGCCTTCGGCATTGTCAAATACATAGGAGCGGCGTACCTGATTTATCTGGGGGTCCAATCGTTCAGGTCAGGAGGGGGCAGCTTCGACATATGCGAGTTGAGCGACAAAAAAATGTCACCATGGCAGGCTTTCCGGCAAGGCGTGTTGGTGGATGTCTTGAATCCGAAGGTCGCTCTCTTCTTTATGGCCTTTCTGCCCCAGTTTGTCCGTCCTGAGGTGGGCCATGATTCTGCCCAGATATTCATGCTGGGGAGCCTGGTTATTCTCGTCGCTGTGGTCGTGGAATTCCTGGTTGTCATGGTTGCGGTCCAGGCCACGGCGTTCTTTCGCGGCAACAGAAAAGTTGCCACCTGGCTTGATCGTTTTTCGGGTACGGTGTTAGTGGGCCTGGGGGTCCGTCTGGCGCTCGCGGAAAAGGGGTGACATGGAGGTGTGGTCGACTCTGGAGCCGAACCTTTTCTGCAGATGAATCCGAGGTATGCTTTTCGGCTGAAAGCAGGGTGCCTGTGGGGAAATGACCCCATAGGCACCTTATTTTTTTCTGCTGCAGTACTTCTTCCAGGGCACCTTTAATGATGCCGGGTGCGTCGATGCAGGAGTTTTTCCATAGGACCGGCTGGGGCGCATGCTCGATGAACTTGTTTCCGTAGCCGAGGATCTTGGTCGGCACCTGGAGGTGGATAGAGATAAATCGTGGTCTGTCCTCGATTTCCTTCCATCTTTACGTTACGTTTTATTCTTTTCCGCAGCAGTAATCAATACTGTTTTCCTTTGACGTTTTCAACTAGCTGGGCAATTTCAAGACCAAGAGATACACATTTCTTGTTGTCCATGCAGTTGTCAGCGTCCATCTCTTCCAGGTAATGCTGAAGTTCGTGTTCATCTTTTTTCAAATCAACAACCCATACATTTTTATTACCATCCCAATCAACCATAATGTCAATGTCACACTGGCCTATTTCAGGATACATCTTGACTATCTTGCTACATAATTCTTGTCTGTCATGCATGATTATTCTCCTTTAGTATGTCATGTTATGTATGTCATGGTCAAAATATTCTTGAAAGGTCTTCGTGAAGATATTTGCCTAATACGTGTAGTATAGTCAACACACAACCGGTGTGTGAAAAGACACAAAACGACCGTTTTCAATTTACATTTTAAGAGTTGCGCAGTGATTAAAGCACCATCTTACTTACACTATAGTGCCATTATGTGATATAATCAATGGGTGACTTTTGGTCCAACAGGGAAATCCATTAAGATCATGCAGTTAAAAAGATGATATATTTATTTTTTATCACTGCTGTCTCATACTTTTTCCCACAGTAAAAGTTGTGGAGAAACTGTTGGTTGCTTGCCCGGAGGCTCGAAAAGCTCGATTAAATTGCGTCGTTCAAACAGGTTCAGCTGAAGCAGGCGAAGAATCTGCTGCATGGAACTGCTTAATTTAGCTTTGAATTTCAGGAAAGCAAGGAGGAGGTAGACACTCAGGGCGATCCAGATCTGGGTAAGTACCGCGTTTCGTGAGGTCCCCAGGAACGTCTTGATCTTCAAGTTTTGCTTGATCCACTTGAAGAACAGTTCAATCTGCCAACGTTCTTTGTACAGCTCAGTAATGGTCCTGGCATCCAAGTGATCAGCATTGGTGACAAAACGGAACTCCTTACCAGTGTCGGGATCCTGGTAAACGATGAGCCGGAGGGGTTTTGGAATATCACCAAGGAGAATGGCTTGGTCAACGGAGACTCCAGTCGGTTTCCGGCCTGGCCGTTTGCGAAGATGTTGGATTTTTGCGTTTCTTTTAAGTCGGGTGACGAAGAAAATTCCACCCTCCATGAGGGTCTGATACCACTGGTAGTCTGTGTAGCCCATATCGAAAACGGCCATGGACCCCCGAGGCAGTTTTAAAACTTTTGCCCACCTGCTTTCGTGGAATTTTCCTTCTGTGAGATCCTTGAATTCAGGGAGGTAGCCATCACCATCCAGACCGACATGTAGTTTGATGGCTCCCTTGGTCTTCCGGAACTTGGCCCAGGGAAATACGGACAGGCAAAGGTCCACGACCGTGGCATCGAGAAGGTATAGCTTGCCATTGAATTTGAACCGGTGCTTGGGAGCATACATGCGGCACTTCTGGAGCAACCTGTAAAAGACAGCCCCGTAGAGCGACGCTGGCTGTTTTTCATTGACCTTGGGCTAGGGTAGCCCGGGAACATGGTTTGATCCCCGGGTGGTAGACTTTGTTTTGCTGGGCATTCACATTCATCACCAGGTCCCGGAGACTCTTGCGGCCTGAGATTTGACCAATGAGCATGACCATGAATTGTGTCCAGCGGCTGAATGAACGAAATTTTTGGCCAACATGATGGTCTTTGGCGAGAGATTCAAATTCATGTCGAGGAAAAACATCAATGATTTGCCGCAAGATTGTGCTATGATATGCCATGGGCTCGGATCTCCTTGTGATTATAGGTTTTTTAGCAAATTCATTATACCACAAAGAGATTTCCGGGCCCTTATTTGTTTGATTTTTTATGTAATTTTATGAGACAGCAGTGATTGATTTTTTTAAATTGTACAACGACAACTACGGTCATCTTGAAGTAACCGCAAATTAATCCCCACCTAACTGGCCGATCAACTGCCTGGGATCAATATTCCACGGCAGCATGGCCTCGCAATCCTCCAGGGTGGCAGCCAGGGGTATCTTCTCGAAGATGTAGCGCAGGTAGCTGTAAGGCTCCTGTCCATTGGCCCTGGCTGTCTCGACCAGGCTGTAGATCAGGGCGCTGGCCTCTGCTCCTTCCGGAGTACCTGAAAAGAGCCAGTTCTTGCGGCCGACTACAAAGGGGCGGATACTGTTTTCTGCTCTGTTGTTGTCCATGGACAGCCTCCCATCTTCCAGGTAGCCCACAAGACGATCCCACTGGCGCAGGGAGTAGGAAATGGCCTGGCCGAGTAACCCCTTGGGCGGTGTCTGGGAGGATCTTTTCACCAGCCATCTGTAAAAGTCATCCAGGATCGGCCTGGACTGTTCCTGGCGCAGCCGATGGATCTCCTCCCGGATAAGCCCTGTTTTCTTCCACTTCTTTTCCAGGCTGTAGAGCCTGGAGATATAACCCAGTGCCTTGTCCGCACTGCCGCGTTTTCTGTTTTTGCCCTGAGCCCTGACCACATCCTTGAACTTACGTCGTGCGTGTGCCCAGCAGCCGACATGTCGGATCCCATCAACCTGGTCAAGAAAATCATAACCGGAATAGCCGTCTGTCTGCACGTATCCCCTGAAACCATCGAGGAAGTTCCTGGCCACATCTCCGCTCCGGGTCGGATGGTACTGATAGATCAACACCTGCCTGTCGGGATCTCCCCTTTGAAAGATCCACATGTAGGATTTTGACGTCGGCTTTCGGCCCGGCTCCTTCAGGACCTGGACCGTGGTCTCATCGGCATGGATATAAGACCCGGCAAGAACTTCCTCCTGGAGCAGGTTGAGCAGGGGCTGGCAGGCTTTGGCCACCTGCATGGCCCAGTTGCACATGGATGCACGTGACAGTTCCACCCCAATGCGGGCAAACAGCTTTTCCTGCCGGTAAAACGGCAGGTGGTCAACAAATTTTGCCACCAGGATATGGGCCAGCAACCCAGCCGTGGCAATGGACTTCGGGATAATCTGTGCCGGCGGCGGAGCAACCTTTACTGTCGGCCCCTCGTCCTGCACGCCTTCACAGTTCCTGCAGGCATACTTGGGACGGATATGACGAATCACCTGCACCCGGGCCGGAACGATATCGAGCTGCTCGGACACCTCCTCCCCTATGCGGGTCAGCTCGCAGCCACAGCCACAGATCCTGTCCTGTTCCTCCAGATCATGGACAACCTCAACCCGGGGAAGATCCTCGGGCAGAGGCTTTCGGCCGCGCTTCCTGCGGGTATGACCAGCGACCTCAACCCCAGGGTCGGCAGGCTCCACCTCCGAAGGCTCGGGCATATCGAACAGGGGCAGTTGGACCTTGTTGTTAACAACAGGAGTTTTTTCGCTCGTGCGACTGAACAGCAAGGCCCTCAGATGGCGGATCTGCTCGTGCAGGATACTGGTTTCCCGGTCATGGCGCTCAAGGACCTCAATCAGGATCTGCTTGAGCTGTTCGCTGTCTTCGGGTAATGTGGATACGTCTATTTTCATAGACGTATATGTAACATATCATACTGTTTTTTCAAGATTTTTATGTAAAAAACGTGCTTTACACCACCGATTCATAGCGCAGTTCTTCATGGCCACGGCATCGGTCCAGGGACAGGCCATCCAACAGCCAGGCCAGCTCCCGACCCCTGATGGCAAGAACCTCTGCCTCGGTCTGCGGCCAGCTGAACCGATCCTTTTCCAGCCGTTTGTGCCACAGGCAGAATCCGTTGCTGTCCCAGTAGAGCACCTTGACCATATCCCGCTTCCGGTTGCAGAATCCGAACAGATGACCGGACAAGGGGTCCAGTTCCAGCTCCTCGGCAACCAGAATGGACAACCCGTTGATCGACTTGCGCATGTCTGTTGGACCCGGGGCGATATAGACCCGGACAGAACTTGCGGGAAAAAACATTATCGCTGCTCCAGGACCGCCAGCAACCTGGAAAGGGCAGAAGGCGAAAAGTCGTTTTCCACTTCCACGGTCAGGTTGCCGGGCAGGCAGGTAATCCGCAATGGAGCAGATCCTCTCTGGACACGAGTCCGGCAGGCACCATGTAAAACACCGGCGGGAACCAGTCTCCTCTCCTGATTGCCATCGGTGCGGCCCAGCTTTCGGCACCAGTAGGTCAGGGCATGGTAGGATACTCCCCTCCGGCGACAGTACTCGGCCCGACTCAGACCGCTCCGATCAAGTGCTTTTACATGGGCCTGCCAGTGGTGCTGGCCAAGTGCATCATTTACCTGCTCGTTCTTTCTGCTCATACGCAACCTCCTGTGAATAGGTATCATGGTTGCTTGACAGTATGGCAGAACTTACCGTGTTATTGAAGATGCGGTTCTTTTTGCGCTTACCAACGACAACTACGGTCATCTTGAAGGTGACGAATGTTTGAAAAAGGTCGCAGCAAAGCTCAAAGGCCTGGTTAATCGTCCTGGTGATCTTGTTGCTCGATACGGGGGAGAGGAATTTGTGGCAGATAACTGTCGGCGGTCAATTGAGGAATTACAGATTCCTCATAGCTTCTCAAAAGTCGCAGATGTGGTAACAATAAGTGTTGGTTTTTGCACAGTTGTTCCTGAAAAAGGGACTGATCCAGGCTTGGTTATTGATGCCGCTGATCATGCCCTTTATAAAGCCAAAGAGGGCGGCAGAAACAGGGTAGAGCAAGTTGTGATCAACTCGTGAACTTCACAATGCTTAGCCCATGGAGGTCCCCCGGTTGTCAAGGGGCAAAAGCAGCCAGGAGCGATAAATCCGTTACGCTCTGCAGTCGTATGGGCTGATCGTTTTATGAAATTGGGCTCTTCGACGTTTCATGTGGGGATTTAAGGTGTTTCCGGAGAGTTACTTTCCGGGAGCACCTATTTTTTTGTCTGCTGCAGTACTTCCAGGGCACCTTTAATGATTCCAGGCGCGTCGATGCCGGAGTTTTTCCACAGGACCGGCTGGGGTGCATGCTCGATGAACTTGTTGCCGTAGCCGAGGATCCTGGTCGGCACCTGGAGGTGGATTTCGCTGAAAAGCTGGAGGACCGCTGAGCCAAACCCGCCTTTCTTGACATTATCCTCGATGGTCACCACGTGGCCGGTCTTTTCCGCCCAAAGGCTGATCAGGTCCTTGTCCAGCGGTTTGACAAACCGGGGATTGATCACTGCGGCGCTGACGCCGAGCTTTTCCAGCCCCTCTGCGGCTTCCATGGCCGGGTAGACGCGGTTGCCGATGGGCAGCAGCAGAACATCGCTGCCCTCGCGGAGTAGTTCGCCCCGGCCTGTCTCGATTTTTTTGAACTCGGAATCAAGCTCCACCCCTTCACCGCTGCCCCGGGGATAGCGGATGGCCATGGGGCCTTCACTGTTGACGGCCGAATAGAGCATGTGCTGGAGCTCGTTCTCATCCTTGGGCGCCATGAGGGTGAGGTTGGGGATGTAGCGGAGAAAGGAGAGGTCGAATACGCCGTGATGGGTCGGGCCATCATCGCCGACCACACCGCCCCGGTCCAGGGCAAAGATGACTGGCAGGTCCGGCAGGCAAACGTCATGGATAACCTGGTCCAGAGCCCGCTGCATGAAGGTGGAGTAGACCGCTACCACCGGTCTGAGCCCTTCCATGGCCAGTCCGGCGGCAAAGGTTACCGCGTGCTGCTCGGCAATACCGACGTCAAAGAACCGGTCGGGAAACTGTTCGCTGAACGGGGCAAGACCTGTTCCGGCGGGCATGGCGGCGGTAATCGCCGTGATTCGCTCATCTTCCCGGGCCAGGCGGCAGATGGTGTTGCCGAAAACCTTGGTATAGGAGATGGGCCCGGACGAGGGCTTGGGCTTGCCGGTGGCGATATCAAAGGGGCCGACCCCGTGATAGTTGCCGGGCTTTTCCTCGGCCGGCTTGTATCCCTTGCCCTTGGTGGTCAGCACGTGAACCAGGATCGGCCCCTGGCCATGTTCGCGTACATTTTCCA
The DNA here is from genome assembly GCF_025998535.1 of Desulfolithobacter dissulfuricans. Lineage (NCBI taxonomy): Bacteria > Pseudomonadati > Thermodesulfobacteriota > Desulfobulbia > Desulfobulbales > Desulfobulbaceae > Desulfolithobacter > Desulfolithobacter dissulfuricans. The sequence goes on from NZ_AP024233.1 coordinate 1,486,889, forward strand.
GGGTCTCGATAAGGGCATCGAGTTCATGACCCGGGATGGGGCCGATGTATTCGAACTTCAGGGCCTCGAACAGCATGCCCGGGGTGAAGAATCCCTTGAGACTCTCCTCGCTCTTTTTCAGGACCGCCAGGATGTTCTCGCCCACCGAGGACAGAGACTTGAGCCGTTCTTCAAGGTGCTGCTTGAGCCGGGTCATGGTCTTGCCGGTGAGCTTGCGGCTCAGAAAGCTGGACATGGCCCCCACGTTTGGGGAGATGGACATCTCGTTGTCATTGAGAATGACAATGAGGTCCTTGTCCAGGTGGCCGGCCTGGTTGAGTCCTTCAAAGGCCAGCCCGGCGGTCATGGAGCCGTCGCCGATTACGGCAATGACCTTGGACCGGTCCTTCTTGAGATCCTTGGCCGTGGCCAGGCCGAGACCATAGGAAATGGAGGTGGAGCTGTGGCCGGTTTCCACCACATCGTATTCACTCTCGCTGCGCTTGGGAAACCCGGAGATACCGTGCTGCTGGCGCAGGGTGTGGAACCTCTCCCTCCGGCCGGTGATCAGTTTGTGGGCATAGGCTTGGTGGCCCACATCCCAGATCAGCTTGTCTTCCGGCGTGTTGAAGACATAGTGCAGGGCCAGGGTGAGCTCGACAACGCCTAGGCAGGGGGCCAGGTGGCCGCCGGTGGTAGCGACGGTCTGGATGATGGTTTCACGGATTTCCCGGGCCAGGTCGGTGAGTTCGTCCAGGCCGAGACGGCGCAGGTCGTCCGGTGAATCTATGTTGTCCAGCAGTCGGGTCTGCTGTTTTCCTGGTGCGTTCATAATAAGCATAATCCTGCCGGATCAGAGCTGGTTCGGTCCGCTAAAGCCAACACGCTAGGCCCCGCCCCCGTCGTCCACCTCGTCCTCAAACGGAACCGTGGTCAGGTTGTTGTCTTTCTTGAGGAGAAGGTCCACCCGCAACCTGGCTTCTTCCAGTTTTTCACTGCAGAAGCTAACCAGGGAGATACCTTCGTCGAATTTTTTCAGACTCTTCTCCAGCGGCAGTTCACCTTCTTCGAGTTCAGTGGTGATCTGTTCCAGGCGCCGCAGGGCGCTTTCAAAGGTTTTTTGAGCCATATGCAGACAGCCTTGCAACCCGGGGTTGCAGGAGCGGTGTATCGCGTTTAGTATGGATGTCGGAAATGTGTTGTCTTCCCGATACAGTACTGGGGAAGAGGCTAAATAACGGAGCCCATGTTCCGGCGTGTTCATGTACACGTTGGCAAAAATTACATACTAAACAGTAACTACAAGGTTTTCAACTCCTGTTTTATGGGTGCGGACGAGTTAACAGCTTTCATCAACTGGCTAACGGTGGAAAAGGGGTATTCACCCCACACCGTTTCCGGATACCACCGTGATGTTCGGGAGTTTCTCGAGACCGTCGGCCCGGTGACCGATCTGGGTCAAATAGGCGGCCAGGAGGTGCAGCGGTTCGTGGCGTCACTCTACGGGACCAATGCCAGTGCCTCGGTGGCCAGAAAACTCTCCGCCCTGCGCACCTTTTTCCGCTTTCTCTCGCGGGTGGGTATTCTCGATCACGACCCCCTGGCCGGCATTGCCAATCCACGGCTGGCCAGGTATATTCCCACCTTCCTCACCGTGGACGAGGTCTTTACCCTGCTCGAGGAACCCGGGCCCCAGGACAGGTTCGGTGACCGGGATCGTGCCCTCATGGAGCTTATGTATTCCACCGGCATGCGGGTGTCCGAAATTGTCTCCCGCAACATGGCAGACCTTGATTTTGAGTCCATGGTGGTTACTGTGCGGGGAAAGGGCAACAAGGAGCGGATCGTGCCTTTTGGTAACGCTGCGGCCGAGGCCCTGGGCAGGTGGTTCAAGCAGCGGGAAGGGCTTATCATGGGGCGGCTTTCCCGGGGGCAGGCAGCCGAGAAGGAGGCCCTGTTCCTGAACAGCCGCGGCACCCGGCTCACGGCCCGCAGTGTGGAGCGGATTATCCGCGGTTATGGTGAACGGGCCGGCATCGCCACGACGGTGACCCCGCATGCCCTGCGGCACTCCTTTGCCACCCATCTGCTGGAGATGGGTGCCGATCTGCGGGTGGTCCAGGAGCTGCTCGGGCATGTCTCCCTGTCCACAACCCAGAAATACACCCATATAAATATGGATCACCTCAACCGGGTTTACGACCAGGCCCATCCCCTGGCCAGCCGGAAAACTGACAACAACCAGTCCTGAAGGGAAGCGCCCGCGGTCCGACCATGCAGCGCACCGTCAGGAGAGAGAAAAAGAAATAAGATATGAAAAAGATACGTTCGACGACCATCCTTGCCATCCGCCACAAAGGCGAGGTGGTGGTGGCCGGTGACGGCCAGGTCAGCCTTGGGGCCACGGTTATCAAGCATCAGGCCAGGAAAGTGCGGCGGCTCTACCATGACCGGGTCATCACCGGCTTTGCCGGGGCTACCGCCGATGCCTTCACCCTCTACGACCGGCTGGAACAGAAGCTGGAACAGTTTAACGGCAACCTGATGCGGGCCTCGGTGGAGCTGGCCAAGGACTGGCGTACCGACCGGATGCTCAGACGCCTGGAGGCGATGATGGTGGCCGTGGATGCCAAGACCTCGCTGCTGCTGTCCGGGACCGGGGATGTCATCGAGCCGGATAACGGTATCCTGGCCATCGGTTCCGGCGGCCCCTATGTTCAGGCTGCGGCCACGGCCCTGATAAATCACAGCGACATGGATGCCGAGTCCATTGCCAGGTCCGCCATGGAGATTGCGGCCTCGATCTGTGTCTATACCAATTCAAACATTGTTATCGAAAAGATATGAAAGAACAGTCTGAACAGGAAATAAGAAATTCCCTGACCCCGCGGCAGACGGTCAGGGAGCTGGACCGCTATATCATCGGCCAGGCCGAGGCCAAGCGCTCGGTGGCCATTGCCCTGCGGAACCGGTGGCGGCGGCAGCAGGTGGCTCCGCCCCTGCGCGAGGAGATAGCGCCCAAGAATATCATCATGATCGGACCCACCGGCGTGGGCAAGACCGAGATCGCCCGCCGTCTGGCCAATCTGGCCCAGTCGCCCTTTATCAAGGTGGAGGCATCCAAGTTCACCGAGGTGGGGTATGTGGGCCGTGACGTGGAGTCCATGATCCGTGACCTGACCCAGCTGGCCATCAACATGGTGCGCAAGGAAGAGCAGGAAAGGGTGGCGGAAAAAGCCACGGCCATGGCCGAGGAGCGGATTCTCGATCTGCTGCTGCCGTCCGGCCCGGCGCCTGCAGCGCCCCCATCCCGGGCTGACAACAATATCTTTGCTCTGGGTTCGGGAGAACCTGCGGTCCAGGATACGGCCGGTGACAACGGTCAGGCTGGCGCCATGTATTCGACCCGGGAAAAGTTCCGCCAGATGCTGCGCGAGGGCAAGCTTGACGATCGGACCGTTGAAATGGCGGTCTCCGCCACTCCGTCCATGCCCATGGTGGAGGTCTTTTCCTCTTCCGGCATGGAGGACATGCAGTCGTCGCTGCAGGATGCCTTTTCAAAGATTTTTCCGAAAAAGCAGCAGCGCCGCAAGGTCAAGGTGCCCGAAGCCCTGGAACTCCTGAAAAAGGAAGAGGCCGAGCGACTCATCGACATGGAAACCGTGGTCGAAAAGGCCATCCGGCGGACCGAGCAGTCCGGAATCATCTTTCTGGACGAGATCGACAAGATCGCCTCCCGCGGCGGCGGAGGGTCCAGTTCGCCCGAGGTTTCGCGGGAGGGGGTACAGCGGGACCTCCTGCCCATTGTCGAAGGGGCCACAGTGACCACCAAGTATGGACCGGTCCGGACCGATCATATTCTTTTTATCGCCTCCGGGGCCTTTCACCTGGCCAAGCCTTCGGATCTGGTACCGGAGCTGCAGGGCCGCTTTCCCATCCGGGTGGAACTGCATGCCCTGGGGGAGGAGGAGTTCTTCCGTATCCTGACCGAGCCGCAGAATGCTCTGGTCAAGCAGTACATCGCCCTGATGGCCACCGAGGGGATCAAGCTGGTCTTTGAGGAAGAGGCAATCAGGGAGATGGCCCGCATTGCCGTGGATGTGAATGAAAAGACCGAGGACATCGGGGCCCGACGGCTGCACACCATCATGGAGCGGGTTCTGGACGAGGTTTCCTTTGACGCCCCGGACCGTGGCGAGGAGGAGTTTATCATCACCCGGGAATATGTGCGCCGGCAGCTGGCCGACATCTCGGAAAATGAAGACCTGAGCCGATATATCCTGTAGGATTAATAGTTGTCATATACGATAAAACAACAAGATAAAAAGAAAACATGAAGCTTATTATAGACCCTGAGCTGAAGTATTGTCCCCAGTGCCACGATGAATACCGGGCCGACATCACCACCTGCGCCAGCTGCAACGTGGAGCTGCTCACCGGCGAACAGATGCAGGCCTTGCAGGAGCAGAAAAACCGGAAGCGGTCGAACCGACCCATGGAAATCGGCCCGGATGACGAGATAGTGCCGGTCCGCAAGGCTTCTGTGATCGAGATAAAGCAGCTTCAGGTGCGACTGGAGCGGGAGGGAATTCCTTCCCTGGCCTTGCAGGACAACGCGGGTTCCTGTGGCAAGGGGTGCTGCGGCACCGACCTGATTCTCCATGTCCGGTCGGAAGACATGCAGGAAGTGATGGAATTCCTGGCCCGCGACTACGTGGAATCCACCGGCCTCGAGGAACATGACACCAGCCATGTGGACGCGGTCTTCAATGTCGGTGCGGAAAAGGCCACCTGTCCGGCCTGCGGCTGCAACTTCCCGACAACCACCACCACCTGCCCTGACTGCGGCCTCTGTTTCGGGTAGCCAGGGCGCCTCTTTCCGGCCGCCTGTTTTCGGTCAGGTATGGTGGTTGTCATCAAGTGTCGTTTTTTCGTAATCGCGGATATTTCCAACAAGCCGGATTTTCGATATTTTTGACAGGTCGTGAGCCCGCGTTCCTTGTAAGGCAATAAATTGCTCCGATGATATATCCTGGCCAGATGAAATAATTTTGTCAACGTCGGAGCCCCGGATAGCGGCCAAAGAATCACTGTTCTTTCCGGCGGGCAGGTCCAGACCGATTCAAGCGTGGTGGATACAAGAGAGGTCACTGTGGACGGGACTGGCAGCCTGGTGCACGTTACCGACACTACCTTGACAACAGAGTCCCTGAACACCATTAACGGAGGGGTCTTTGAAGAGACTGATTCGACGCTCAATGTGACAGGTAACACCACCCTGATCGAAAATAACGGGCAACTCATACTCAATGGAGGTATTTACAACGAATCGGGCGATTTTATTCTCATAGATTCCATGCTGGGCGGGACAGATCCTCTCATGAATATTGGTGGTGATTTCTCGGTCACAGGGACGAGCACTATTGTCTTCAACGAAACGGCCATACTGTCTGTTGGTGATGACCTGCTTTTTGACGCAGATAGTTATGCAGGATTTGACATGGGATCGGTGTTGATAGAAATGACCGGCACATCGGATGACGAGGGCAACGGCAATGTTCTTGACCTGGACGACGACTTTGTTCTTGGAGGGTTGAACGTTGCCGACGGCCTGACCCTTGTCCTGATGGACGACCTGGTGGTGGATGAACTCGAGTTTCTGGGAGTCGGTGCCATTGATCTCAACGGTTTCGACCTGACGGTTGCATCCTCGTTTTCCGGCGAGGTTTCCCAGATCATCACCGGCCATGGAGGCGCCTTTATCTATAGCAATAATGCACCGGTACCTGAACCGGCAACAATGCTGCTCTTTGGCACCGGCCTGGCCGGTCTGGCCGGATTCTGTTTTAAAACAAGAGGAAAAAACCGCGATAGGGCAGGTTGATTCCAGACGTTTTTTGTCCCACCGCTCTGGACCGCCAGGGGATTGCTAACCCGGCGGTCCATTCTTTTTCCCTGACCGGTTCGCAGTCCTTGATTTTTCTTTTCGTCTGTATCTGCCTCTGACCGATCTCAACGGTTACAGTTCAATGGTTTCTGGATCATCGGGCATGGGGGTGACCAGCCATTCGTCTTCCCCCATCTCAAGGTCGGTAATCTTGTTGATGTCTATCTTCAGATAGCGGCCCTTGCCTTCAACCGCAATCGCGCCGTCAGCAAGCAGAATTTCGCCGCTTCCTTCAAAAAATCGCTTACCATCCTTTGTTAAACGGGCAAGGACCCGTACTTCCTCGTTTAGTGGGACCGGTTTTCTGAGCCGCATGGAAAAATCCACAGTCACACCCCAGATATTATCCGAATAGGAGATCATGACGGCCCGGCCAATGGTCTCGTCAAGAATGGTTGCCGCCAGTCCTCCATGCAATCGGCCAGGATACCCCTGGTGTTCGGTGGCAGGCCTGAAAATAGCCAGCAACTCCCCGGATTCAAGCTCATAAAACCGGCTTTTCAGGCCAAACCTGTTTTCCAGCCCGCAGACAAAACACATTCTGGAATTGGGCTGCTTGCCGGTAACCTTTATTTCTTTCATGATATCTACCCCTGAAGAGTCTATCTAAATCCATGGAATAGGTTTCCTCCATATCCATAGATAACTCTATTGGTTTCAGATACCAACTATATAGAGTAGAAGGAGAGAATTTTTTCGGGGAGAATCAGGTCCATGTTACAACTCGCCAGCCACCAGTTTTCAGCTGGTGGTTGGCAAGGTTACGAAGCGCATAGGAGTAAGGTTGGTGTTGCGTAGTTAGGCAGTGCCACGATTTCATGATGCAATGAAACCGCAAGTAACTCCGAGGATAATAAAATGATAGAAGCCGTAAGTGGATTTATCATACAAATTAGATGTCAAAAGTCATGTTGTTATTGTTAATGTAAGGCAGATGTGCATCAGGCTCGGACACAGGATGATTAGTATTCATCATGTTTTGTAAGCTTGTACCTGATCTTTACCACGTTGTTTCGCTTGGTATAAAGCTATATCAGCGCATTTGATTAACTCGTCTTGAGATATTGCAGTGTTGCCATCTGTCGTTGCCACTCCAAGGCTTAGTGTTACCGACTGTGTTGGTGATTTTTTGTGTGGTATTTCCAGATTTTTTACATTTAATCGTATCCTTTCGGCTACATGCAGTGCTCCTTCAAGGGATGTATCTGGTAAAAGAACAACGAATTCTTCCCCACCATAACGAGCACAAAAATCACCGGGTCTTTTGAGTGATTCTTTTATCGTTTGTGCAACTTTTTTTAAACATTCATCTCCTTTAACGTGGCCATAGGTATCATTATATGTTTTGAAGTTGTCAATGTCGAACATTATTATTGATAGGGGTTGATTGTATCTTTGGCAATTTCTATATTCTATAGACAGATGTTCAAATAAACTGCGGCGGTTTGGGAGTAACGTTAATGGATCAATTACAGCTTGTTTTTTTAATGTGTTATATGCGTTGTTCAATTTATTTCCGGCTATGATAATTCCGCATAACCCAAATATTCCGATAATTATGTGTCCAATTAATAAATGTGCAAATGGTATTCTCATCACAAAGGGCAATGTAACGCTAATAGATCCAATAATGTCATCTTCTTTGTAGCCCTGCCAGGCATGGCATTTGAGACATTCTTTTTTAGCCTTTAAAGGGGACATGTAAAAATAATAAGTTTTTCCTTCGTTTTTAAGAAATATACCCCTCTCTTTTGCACCTTTTTCGAACTCTTTTAAAAACTGCTCTTCTAATTCATTTGGATTGTTTTGAGGATTGATTGGTTTAAGTCCTGTGATATGAAATAAGATTCCTTCTTTTTTCTGGGCAAATTCAGAAATTTGTCTTGTCATAAAAGCAGGATTTATTTTAGTCAGTTTTAATTTATCATTAACTTTAATATCTCTCCTTGGATCTTTAAGGTATTTATTTGGTTGCGTCTTTTCATCAACAGCTACATATACTCCGCCGTGACTTGCGTTCCACAAGCGAGTCGTAATGATAATGTCGAAAACACTTTTTGCTGTCTTTGTAGCAATCCTTCTCTGTTCTTTTACTGCTTTGGTGTAATTCAGAGTGAAGGATGAGGTGACTAGAACTATCCATGCAGAAATGGCACATATTATATGCTTTTTGATTTCCATAAATTTTTTAGTCTATCATATAAACCCTTGGTCTTAGGCCAAGTCGAAGTTCATAGGCTTTGCCGTATGAATGACTCATTACTACAACCGAAGCTGAGTTATCTCCGCCCGCAGCAATAGGAGTAAGGGAGTAAGCCATTTTCGTAAGTTGTCACAAGCGATATGGCGCTGCTAATATTATATAGTTTTTGTTCCCAAAAGCCGTTTCAAAGTACCTGTTGGTGATGTAGCGAAAGAAGTTGAACTTTGTCTTCGAGCATTTACTGAGCAGCAAGGCGGAGAGATCATTGCGTTGAATGATCATGTTCACTGCTCTTCGTCATTTCATGTAGGTTTCAGCAGGTTCAGTAACGGAGCAGCGAGAAGATAGATGATGGCAATGAATGTCTCATCGTTTCGGTATCCACGAGCCCGCGCCTTGGCGGCCTGGAATATTCCGTTGAGGCCCTCTATGCGTCCATTGCTATGTTCTGATATCCACCTGGCAAGAATCTCCTCCCGGTATTTTTCCACTGTGCGCAGCGCCTTTCTCTCCGGAGCCAACAGTTTTTTGTCATCGCAAAGCTCATTGGCCAGATTCAAAAACCAGGTCAGCCGCCATCTGGCCGCCCGCAGATTCGTTGCTCGGCGAACCCAGCGAAGTAGCTCTTTGATGCTGTTAATGATCACCTAATGGAGCCATCCATGATCGGGTTAATGAGGCCACTTTCAGGTGGTCATTTTGGGCTCTCGAACGTGGTTAATTTTTAGACGATTTTTCTGTTTTTTCCACCTCCTTTTTTTGGGGTTTTGGCAGTGGTTTTGTGGTCCGGTAACTTTTGCCATCGAGGACCACGCAATAGGCGCCATGGCGTATGCGGTCGATGGTGGCTGCACCCAGCAGTTTGTTGGGAAAGGCGTCACGCCATTCGGACAGATCCAGGTTACTGGTGATGATGGTCGAACGTCGTTCATACCGTTCGCCGATCAGGTCGTGGATATCCTCGTCCTGGGGTGTGCGGAGAGGCTTGAGTCCAAAATCGTCGATGATCAGCAGGTCGACCTTGGCCAGGGTATTCAGGCGCCGGTCGTAAGTGTTGGTGGCCCGGGCGGCCTGGAGCTGACCGAGCAGTTTTGTCTGGGTCGTGAAGACAACATCACGACCCAGCCGGATGGCGCAATGGCCGAGTGCCTGGGCGATGTGACTCTTTCCGGTGCCGCAGGGGCCCACGATCAGGACACAGGCCTTTTCCTCCATGAAACGGCAGGTGGCCAGGTCCATTACCTGGGCCTTGTTGATGGCGGGATTGAAGGAAAAGTCGAAATCCTCCAGGGTTTTCTGATTGCGGAACCCGGCGCGCCTGATCCGCATGTCGAATTTTCGTTGCGTACGGCGCGCCACCTCGTCCTGGATAAGGAGGGCGAGGAAGTCGGTATAGGCCATTTTTTCATCGATCGCCTGCCGGTTCCGGATCTCCAGGGAATCCATGATCCCGGAGAGGCGCAGCTGCTTGAGCATGGGGATCAGTTCGGGCATGGGATGCATATCGAGTCCTCCTTGGACGAAGAGGTTGTGACCACTCTCGAGCATGTTCTTTGAAAACGTCCTTTGCCGGTATAGGTTGCCGGCAGGGGTGTGGGAACGGGATCGTCGGGCAGTTGATCGAGCCCCTTTGCCAGGATGGTCTTGACCGTGATGTACTTTGGACTGTCAAAGAAAAGAGCACGCCGACAGGCGGCTTCCAGGCGGACCTGACCATACTTCCCGGCAAGGCCGATGACTCCCTGGGCAGCCCTGAGATTGTCCAGGACTCGGTGAGCGAAAAGAGACTCGATGAGACGTAAACAGTTGGGGCCTGTTACACCAGCCTGCCTGAGGCACCATTGCGGGTCACGCATCAGGTAGGCCACGGCATCGGGCGGCAGGTGACCGATGATGGTCGATTTCTCGCCGGGCCTGTGTTTCCGGGGATGAACCGCCACCAGTTCGTGATCGTGAAAGATCTTGACGGTCGTTTCCGTGGCCTTGACCCAGAGCTGTTTGCGGACCAGCCTGTAGGGTGCCGAGTAAAAGCATTTTTCAAACTGCAGATGACAGTTGCCATGCAGCTTGTGTGCAGACCAGACCGCCAGCTCCGGCACCTTGGCCGGCAGGGGCTTGAGCAGGTGTTTTTCCGCTTCTGCAAAGAGGGAAAGCGGCTTCTGCCTGGTAGTGCCATGGACACGGTTGCCGGCGCTCTCCATGATCCATTCGCGCAGTTGGCGGTTGGCATCACCAAGGCTTCTGAATCGGCGTAAAGGCAGGAAGCTGCGCTTGATATACTTGACTCCGGCCTCGACCCTGCCTTTTTTCCTTGGCTCGTTGGGCGGACAGGGCGAGACCAGGAAACCATAGCCTTCGGCCAGTTCAGCATAGGAACGCTGGATCCTGGGATCCCGCCAGCATGCCCTGGTGATGGCGGACTTCAGGTTGTCGACCACCACCTTTTTCGGGATACCGCCGAAGAATTCAAAGGCCCGTCGGTGACAGCCAAGCCAGGTGTGTATTTTTTGGTCCCTGACGATCTCGGCATACTGATGCCGGCTGAAGGCCAGGGTCATGACAAAGAACCAGGTGGAAAACACCTCGCCGGTGGTCGTATCCGTGATTTTCGGCCCCTTGCCGAAGTCGACCTGGGCCACCTCGCCCGGCTTGAAGTCGAGCATGACCGTGGCCTCTGGCGAGTCATTCTTCAGTTGCTGCAGGTACCGGCGTACCGCTGAATAACTGCCGGAAAAACCATGATCGCGTACCAGTGCCTGATGGATGGTGGTGCCGGAGATTCCCTGCCTGTGCCAGGACTTGATCTTCTCGTGGTAGGGCGCCAGAATGGAACCTGAAGCAGGGCGCCGGGGACGCTTGAGAACTGCAGCCAGGGTGTGGTCATCCGGCAAAGGCCTCTTTGGGGAGAGCCAGCCCTTTTCCGTTGCGATACGACGGAATTCCGAAGCTTTGGCTCGTCCCATGAGACCGGCTTTGGCAATCTGGCGATCCGACTGGCCGGAGCGCATGTAGGCAAGGATCTGACGGTATTGGAACATCTCGAACCTCCTGTTGGCCATTGGTACACCTCCCTGGAAACGATAGTGCTCTGTTCCACAGAGATATACCAGATTGTCAGGGAGTCCGAGAACCGGTTACGACCGGTAAAGTGGCTCGATTAACCTGATCACCGGCTGGCTCGATTATGATGATCACGGGGTGGCTCAATTAGCGTGATCATCAGGTGGCTCCATTACGGCGATCATCGGGTGGCCCGATTAAGGTGATCATGAAGTGGCTCTATATGGAGTGTCATTAACAGATGCGCCAGGCTTCGGCTGTGTGCAGGTCCATGGCCTCAAGCTCTGCCAGCGCATCAAGCTGCTTTTCCGTGAGGTCGCTTTCCGCTGCCTTGAGAGTAGCCCATCTCGCAGCCCGGGGCATGCGTACTTCCTTTGCTTCCTTGCGGCGCACCTCGTCCACTGCCTTGCTGAACAACTGGACCACATGGAACCTGTCCACCGTAATATTGCTGTTGACGAAGTGGGTCTTTATGCCGGAGATGAAGGCTCCGGACATATCGGAGACCACCTCGACCACATTCTCCGCCTTTCCCTGGTGGTCGGCCACAACCGCTTGTCTTTCATCTCCAGAATCCGAGCGGCGGTGAGTACCGGCTTGTCACGGACAAGTACCATGGCCGCCTGCTCGAAAAGCAGGGTAAACTTGCTGCCTTTGGAAGCCCAGGGTACGGTAATCTGTTTCACACCATGGTGTTCACAACGAATCCTGGGGACAGGAGCGGTGATGTAACAGTGATGTTGGAAAAAATTCAGATGCCGCCACGTCTTCACCTTGAAATCACGAGCCTTGCACATGGCTCCACAGACAGGGCAAGGATACTTCGCTCCTCGGTCGGCCTTGATGGTGAGGCGCAGTTCATAGGGAACCTTCTCCGTGTCCAGAATCTGTCCCTTGATTTCCCAGGGGGCTTCCAGGCCAAGTCCAAGACTGATAATGTCACGACTGTTCATCCTGACACCTCAGACAGTTTCGAGTGGATTTGGTCACAAAATATACCAAATCCACTCGAAACGTCGAGGAGTCGAGAAAGCTTGAATCTCATAGATAGCGCTACTGATTTTATTTGCCAGAACTTTAGGCTGGAGAGAGCCATTTTTTTCAGGTAGAACCACGGTCCATGGGACAGGTTATTGAAATCGTTTTGCCGGTATTTCTGGTCATCGCTCTGGGGTATGGCATCCGCCGCTTCGGGCTGGTGGATGATCTCTTCATCACCCAGGTCAACGGGCTGGTTTTTTATGTCTGCCTGCCGCTGCTGCTTTTCTACAAGATCGGCCAGGCGGATTTTTCCGTCAACTTCAACCCGCAGCTGGTGCTGGCTACCAGTGTGGCCACTGGCTGCTGCTTTGTCCTTGCCTATCTGTACGGGAAGTGGAGGGACTTTCCTCCTGCGGTTCACGGGGTGTTCTGCCAGGGATCGTTCAGGGGAAACCTGGCCTATATCGGGCTGGCTATTGTTTATAATGGCTATGGTGACGCCGGTCTGACCAGGGCAGGAATCCTGCTTGGTTTTCTGGTGCCTGTTCTGAACTTTTTCGCCATCCTGGCCCTTATTCTGCCCCAGCGGCGCCAGCGTACAGGTTATCCTGAAATCGTAAAGATGATCCTTGTCAATCCGCTCATCCTTGCCTCGCTGGTTGGGATTCTCTGGAGTTTTTTCGAACTGCCCATCCCCACAATCCTGGACCGGTCACTCCACATTGCCAGCGGAATGACCCTGCCCCTGGCACTCCTTTCAATCGGCGGAAGTTTTTCTCTGAAAAACCTGCGAGGTGATTTCTGCATGGCAGCTCTTGCCACAACCATGAAGTTGGTTCTGTTGCCGCTGATAACAGCAGCGTTGATGCTGTTGCTTGGTATTACCGGGCTGGATTTTGCCATCGGCCTGCTCATGGCCGGTGCACCGACTGCGGTAGCCACCTATATCATGGCGTCCCAGATGGGAGCTGACGGGGAACTTGCGGGAACAATCGTGATGATGGCCACCGGATTTTCAGCACTCAGTTACACCCTGCTGTTGCTCAGCCTGCATGCTTTTGGCATGTAGGATGTTGCGATAGAGTCCGGCAGGTTCAGCGTTTATCAGGTAAGGATGAAAGTGGATTCACTATCTTTTCAAATTGGTGCGCCCAAAAGAACAGATGATTATTTATTCACTTGGTAAAACATAAAAGAACACCGCCATAAAATGGCTGAAACTGCCGATTAAAACAAGCACATGGAAGATGGCGTGGTTGAACTTTATGTTATTAATGCTGTATAAGACTGCACCTATTGTATATGATATTCCTCCGGCCAAAAGCCATAGGAAACCATCTAAAGGTAAATTGTTAATTAATGGTTTTATCGCGAAGATGATAACCCAACCCATTGATACATACATGATGGTTGAAAGTAAATCATACTTTCCGGTAAAGAAAAGTTTTAAAATTATTCCTGTTAAAGCCATCCCCCAGGAAATGCCGAAAATAACCCAACCTATTGTACCATTTAGAGTAACAAGCGTAAAAGGAGTGTAAGTTCCAGCAATTAGGATATAAATTGATGCATGGTCGATGATTTTTAGCCTATTTCTCAGGTCTAAATTCTTGGCACTGTGGTAAAGAGTAGAGGCAATATACAATATGATTAGACTTGTGCCAAAAATACTGAAACTAATAATGTGCCAGGCAGTCCCGTACATAATTGCATGCGTAACTAGAAGCACCAAAGCAGCAATACTTAAAATAAAACCTATTGCATGAGAAATGATATTTATCTTTTCTTCTGTTGGTAAATAATATTCTGTTTTTTCAGTATTTTTCATCTGATTAATATCTTATGTTTGTATTAATCAAGACTCGCGAACGGAATAGTGATGGAAGAATTATAATCTGCTAGTTGATATTAAAAAAATTATCAAAAAATACAAATTAGTAATTTAATATCAACTGGTTCTATCGGTTCTCCAATTTTTATATTCTAACCTATCATTTTTACCTTCTCCTGATTTTGAATGTATTCTTTTTTCTTTGAAAAAGCATCTCATTTAATACATCAGTACAGTATAATGGCTGACAGTTTGTATGGTATGGGGCTTGCCGAACCGGCAAAGCTGAGGAAGGGAGTCGGGGGGAGGTGGGATTTTGATGTTCGCGAACCGAGGAAAGTCAGATGCAGGTCTAATTCCTTCCAGTACTTACTTCACAGGTTCAACGTATGAAGTAGCTGGACTCCAGAATGAAGGTGCAGGGCCACGGACTATTTCTTGAAACTATAGTTTTCCCTAACATTCATAGCCTCTTTAGTTCCGGCTAACTGACTGGGCAGACTGTTGTTTCCTTGAACAGATACAGGTCAGCCTTAGAGCAATCCATTCATGCCAGTTGCCTGGGCCTGTTTTTATTTTTTGTCCAGCACCTCTCTTACCGCCTTGGCTAGATCCAACATAGTTACAGGCTTCATGAGATATTCTCTAATGCCAATAGATTTTGCCTTATCTTTATTCATCATTTCACTGAATCCGGTGCAGAGAATAATTGGAATATCCTGTTTGATGGCAAGGAGTTTTTCAGTCAATTCTGAACCAGTCATCTTTGGCATGGCCATGTCTGTGATGACAAGATCATAATATTCCGGGTGAATCTGAAATTCCTCCAGAGCCGCCTGGCTGCTGGTGAGCGACTTCACCCGGTAGCCAAGGCTCTCAAGCATTTGCCGCCCCATTTGCGCAATGGTCGCCTCGTCATCGACGAACAGGATTTTCTCCTTTCCCCTGGGAGGCGATTCCCCGTTTACAATTTCACGATTCTCAGAGGCATATTTGATCCTGGGGAGATAAATATTGAACGTTGCGCCCATACCAGGTTCACTGTAAGCCATGATATGGCCGCCAATGCTTTTGATGATGCCATGAACCACCGAAAGGCCCATCCCGGAACCTTCTCCAATAGATTTAGTGGTAAAATAGGGGTCAAATATTTTTTCCAAGGTGTCCTGGTCTATGCCGTGGCCGGTATCGCTAACTTCGAGCTTAACATAGTCTCCGGGAGCTATGGCCAGACTGCTTGCTTTTTTGTCATTTTTTTCGATTGTAACAGGCAACAGGGAAACGCTCAGGACACCGCCATTTTCCCGCATGGCATGATAGGCATTGGTGCAGAGGTTCATTATGACTTGATGTATCTGTGTTGGATCGGCCAGAACTGACCCGCAGTTCGGATCGATATCCTGTTTGATCTCGATAGAAGCTGGGATGGAAGCGCGCAATAACTTGAGAGCCTCTTTGATTATGGGATGAAGCTGTATTGGCTCAACATTGTGTTCGCTCTGGCGACTGAATGTAAGAATCTGCTTCACCAGTTCTTTGGCGCGGGTGCCGGCCATGAGCACTTGTTCAATATCAGCGGCAAGCGGACTACCGGCTGGCAGTTTATTCAGGGCCAGTTCCCCATATCCGAGGATAGCTGCCAGGATATTATTGAAATCGTGAGCTATGCCTCCGGCCAGCGTCCCGATAGCCTCAATTTTCTGAACTTGCCTGATTTTTATATCAAGTTTCTCTTTGTCTTGCTCTGCTTGCTTACGATCGGTTATATCGCGAACAACTGCGATGACACGACGTTGCCCGCCAACTTCAGAGCTTTTCAGCGCGACCTCTGTCCAAAAGCATTCACCACTTTTTTTTCTGGCCTTCCACTCAAAAAGTTGAGGACCTTGTTCGACAGCCCTCTTGACCAAGTGCACAGCTTCTTGTTGAGAATATGGGTAAGCTCCTAAATTCAAGTCATTGATACTCAGTTGGAGTACCTCTTCATGTGAATACCCAAACATGTCCGATACTGAATGGTTGGCGTCCAGTATCTTTCCATTGTCGGCATCATGTATAAATATTGCTTCGCTGGTTGCGTTAAAGATTTCCAGATAATTCTTCTCACGATCACGTAATAATATTTCAGCCTCTTTAACTTTAGTAATCTCTCTAAGCAGCAGCAATTCCCGGAGGACGCTGAATCCCTGATATAATGCAATTTGTCAAAAGTCCTTTCGTAAACTTTATGCAAATTTTTACGGTGAATGTTAAATTTTTCTTGACATATCAATGAGTTAGCGATTTCCGCCTTTTTGTAAGAAAAACAATAACTTACAAGGAGGCGACCATGTCGAACCAAATCAGAACAATCGTGAAAGCAAGCATCAGACAAGCCGCACATATCGAGCAGATCAGGTTGCGCAAGGACCTGAATGCGGATGCTCTGTTTGCAACAATGCGCTCTGGATTTGAAAAAATCAAGGACCATCGTCCAGGTCAGGTCAAGCATACGCTGGCCGATACGCTCATGTCGGCTTTTGCCATGTTTTCCCTGAAAGATCCGTCGTTGCTGGCTTTTGATTGCCGACGGCTCGACGACCCCGATAATCTGAAGACCATCTACGGCATGGCTACGATTCCCAGCGACACATCCATGCGTGAGATTCTCGACCCGGTTGACCCTACTCTCCTCAGACCGCTGTTCAAGGACGCCTTTCGTCCGTTACAGCGAGGCAAGGTGCTGGAGAAGATGGTCTTCATGGAAGAGGGATACTTGCTCAACCTGGACGGTACCGGTTATTTTTCTTCCAGTAAGCTGTATTCTCCGGCCTGCCTGGAAAAGAAGAGCCGCAGTGGTAAAATAACCTACCATTTACAAGCGGTTGGCGCAGCCGTTGTTCATCCTGGATTCCGGGAGATGATCCCTCTTTGTCCGGAGATCATCAGGAAGCAGGACGGCACCACCAAACAGGATTGTGAACGAAACGCCGTCAGAAGGATGCTGGTCAAACTGCGCCAGGATCATCCTCACCTGAAGTTCATCGTCAACGAGGATTCCCTGGCCTCCAACGCACCGCATATCAGAGACCTGCGGGAACTGGGTTTCCGTTACATCCTGGGTGTCAAAGAGGGGGACCATAAGTTTCTCTTTGAATACGTTGATCAGGCCGTGGAGGACGGTCAGGCAGTGGAGTTGGTTCTTCCCGATACAAAGAAAGAGGAGATATCCCACTGTTTCCGCATTGTCTACCATGCTCCGCTCAATAAGGGCAACCAGGACATCCGGGTCACCTTTGTCGAGTATTGGGAGGATAATCCCAAGAGAAAGAAGCCGTTGCGCTTCAGCTGGATAACCGATCTGTCCGTAACACCGGACAATGTGTACCAGTTCATGCGTGGTGCCCGGGCCCGGTGGAAGATAGAGAATGAGACCTTCAACACCTTGAAGAACCAGGGGTACCAGTTTGGCCATAATTTTGGCCTTGGCAAACAGCACTTGAGTGAGGTGTTTGTACACCTTATGATGCTGGCCTTTCTGGTGGATCAGATTCAGCAGCTATGCTGCCCATTGTTTAAAGCAGCCCGTAAGCTGTATCGCACCAATCGATCCTTCTGGGAAAAGGTTCGATACCATTTCTACGGTTATGTTCTCAAAACCATGGAGGAATTGTATTATACCCTGTTACTGGCACGCCGACGTAACCTTACCTCATAGACGGGAGAGGTTATATCGCTATTTCAAAGATCAGGCCTTCCGGTTGAAAAATAACAACCGGGGGCGGATGGACACGTCTGTCCAAAAAACGGAATTTTTACCTTCCGGCAGGCAAAATACTGCAAATATGTCGACAGGAAGAGCTGGTTTTACCTCTCGGCTTGTTTCCTCGACTGAAAAATCAACTCTTCGGCGGTCGATTGTGACCTTCCGGGAATAGCTGTCTAAGCAGGAGAATATAAACAATAAATGCTGTGAAGATGACGAAGGACCATCCCTTTATCATCTGTATTTTTGTTAATGTTTCTGCATCTTTAACAAAGTAAAGCAATATCTGGTCTGAAAATAATATCCATAATATAGAAAAACATGCATAAATAAGGGAGACCCTTAGTGCCGCGTTGTGGGTAGAAATAGATTTAAGAGTGAATCCCATGGAGCCAATATCCGTTTAAATTGGTTGCAATGCACTGTTGAGTAGTAACAGTTTTTATCAGGCTACCTTGAAAAATTGTGTTTTCGTCCTATCTCTGCGTCACAGCAAAATGAAAAATGCTCACATATGCTTAATATGCTGCGCTTTTCGCTGAACAGTCAAGCTGTCCGGCTAATTTTGCTGTTCCTCGGAGTCTCCGCTTACCTGATCTTGAACGAAAATCCTAATTTTTCAAGGCACCCATCAGTGCAAAATTTGCTTGCTACGGGTGGTACTATATGGATTTGTTTTCATCTTCTTGACATCTTTAATCTTTTTTAACTCTCCTTGTTGCGATACTATGTCAGGAAAAATGGAAAGTAAACGGAAATTTTGACCTGATCCCAAACAAAGGCTGATGCATCAGGAGCGGAAAATACTGTGTTTATCACCATTATGCCTATATGTAGCGTCCCGCTTGATTACATACCTCGGAGGAGTTATCCTTTATTGCGTGCCAGACACCTATAGGACTGAGCAGACCGTGGAGAACAATCGCCATCCCAATCCGCCAACAGTTTGTGGCCGAGAGGAAATCGAACGATTCTTCAGACATATTGAAAGAACCCATTATCTGATGGGCAAATAACTTTTTGGCTCTGGTATGCGGCTGATGGAGTGTGTCTGGCTCAGAATCATGGATATTGATTTTGCCCAAAAGAGAATTCATATCCGGGGTAAAGGAGATAAGCGGCGCTGTACCATCCTGGCTCCGTTAGTGATTCCGGAGTGGCAGGTCCATGGTGAACGGGTAAAGTAAGCTGCATCGGTATTGGGCAGGGGGGAAGGAGAGGCAGGAATGCTCCTGACGTTTGCATGCCGAGAAAAGTCCAAAGCAGACCTGTTACATCCTGCGTGACTGTTGGGGGTGAAGATGCCATCACTCCTTTTCATCAAGACAGGGGGCATTAGACAAAGAGCTAGCGCGGATTCCGCGTACCGTCGGTTGGTACTCTCAGTGAATCTCGGCCCAGAGCATTTCCATGATCTCTTTTTTAATGGCAGTGAACCCGGGAAGAACCGTTACCCGGTGGTCACGGGGACGTGGGATATCTACGGTGATCGATTTAATGATGCGTCCCGGTCGGCTGGACATGATGTGAATCGTATCGGCCAGCAGTATAGCCTCGTCGATGTCGTGGGTGATAAACAGGATTGTGGCACGTTCTTTACGCCAGATGTCAAGCAACAGATCCTGGAGTTGCAGACGGGTCTGGGCGTCCAGTGCACCGAAAGGCTCATCCATCAGCAGCATGTCCGGATTGTTGGCCAGCACCCGGGCTATGGCCGTGCGCTGTTTCATGCCGCCGGAAAGGGATTTGGGCAGGGAATTTTCAAAATCCTCAAGTCCAACAAGGTGTAAATATCGGCGTGCAATCTCAGCACGTTCGACTGCCGGCAAGCCTTTGATGCGCAGGCCGAACTCCACATTTTTGCGTACGGAAAGCCAGGGAAACAGGGTGTAGGATTGAAACACCATTCCCCGGTCCGCCCCCGGGCCTTCAATGCGTCGTCCGTTGATCAGGGCCTGGCCGCTTGTTTCACGTTCCAGTCCGGCAACGATATTCAGCAGGGTGGATTTGCCGCAGCCGGACGGCCCCACCACGACGGCAAACTCTCCTTCACTGATATCGAGCGTGATGTCTTCCAGGGCCGTGACTGACGTATCACCTGACCTGAAGACTTTCCCTAAGTGTTCGAGTCTCAGTTTTGTCATGACCCTGCCTTTTCGCTCCAGGGTACACTGATGCGGGTGAGCCATTTAAAAAGCCAGTCCGTGGCCAGCCCGAGAAGACCGATAATGATCAGCCCGGCAAAGATCCTCTCAATGGCTAAAAAGCGCTGGGCCCGCAGGATCATGTAGCCTAGGCCGGAGTTGGCTGCCACCAGTTCCGCCACCACGAGATAGGTCCAGGCCCAGCCGATGGTGATCCGTAGATCATCCATGATGCCGGGCAGGGCTCCGGGGATAAGTACCAGCCGGTAAATCTGGGCCTGACTCGCGCCCAAAGTGGCAGCGGCCCGGGTCAGATCTTTTGGCACATTGGCCGTTGTATCGGCAACCATCAGCACCAGTTGAAAAAAGGTGCCAAGAAAAATGACCATGAATTTCTGCATGTCGCCGATACCGAAATACAGCAGCGTCAACGGTACCAGAGCCACCACGGGCAGATACCGGGCAAACTCCATGAGAGGTCCGAACAGTGCGGCACATTTCCTGGAGGTTGCAATCAGCATCCCCAGAGGAACGGCAATCACGACCGCCATGGCCCAGCCCACCATGACCCGGTAAGTGGAATCCCAAGTGTACTTCCATAAAATACCCTCGGCGTGCATTTCGCCAAAGGAAAGAAATACCCTGTGCGGTTTTGGCAGGAAGAGTTCCTTGACAGCGCCGGAATATGCCAGCAAACACCAGAAGAGGAAAAGCGCCAGAAACGAGAGCAGGGTGAGTCCCGTTCCCGGCGCCAGCCTGCGCAGTGGGTTGGGAGCGGTCATCTTATCTGGCCGCTGCTTTTATGTACTGGTCGGTGATCAGGCCGTCCACATCCAGATCCTTTTTCAGGATTCCTTTTGTTTTCCAGAATTTTCCGGCCCGAGCAGCAACTTCATAAATATTGTTATCCGTACTTTTATCGAAAAAAGCCAGGTTGCCGTCTCGGTCAAAAAAGCTCACGCCGGAAGCCATATCTGCTATGTCAGCCGGTTTTTCTCCCAGGTGTCTGGCCATGATGGCATTGCCCTCATCCGGGTTCTGCTTATACCAGGCAATGGCATCAAACCAGGCTTTGGTCATGCCGGTGGCTGCCTCGGGATGTTTGTCGGCATAATCCCGCCGCATGACAAACACATCCACGATGGTACGCGGAAAATCTTTTGAGGAAACCAGCACGTGGCCACCCTTGCGCTCTGCGGCCTTGGACAGCCAGGGCTCCCAGGAAACCGCCGCGTCGAGCCTGCCGGCCACAAAAGCGGCACCGGCATCAGAAGCACCCATTTCATGGATGGTCACTGTTTCTTCAGGCAGGCCAGCCTTGGCAAGGGCGGTCAGGAAAAAGAAATACGATGTAGAACTCTTGTCCAGGCCGATGTTTTTACCCTTGAGATCGGCCAGGGTCTTGATCTCTGCAGTGGCAATAATGCCATCACCGCCTGCAGATTCGTCCATGGCGAACAGAACCACCTCCGGGGTACCCTTGGCATAATGGATGACTTCACGATCCAGGACATTGCCCAGGGCATCGATATTGCCCGATGCCATGGCCGCGGCATACTGGGATTCGTCGTCAATGATCATCAGCTCCACATCCAGGCCGTATTTATCAAAAAATCCTTTCTCCTGGGCAATGTACAGAGGGCCGTAACCAACCCAGGTGGCGAAAGCAACTTTCACCTTTGTCTGACTGGCATCAGCATTTGATGAGACAAAAGCGCAACAGAGCAGGCCTATAAGAGCAAGAACCAGTCGTTTCATGAAAACCCTCCTTTTGGTGCTAAATGAAATGAATAACGGCTTAATGCTGATCAAAATCGAGTTATTTACATGGAATGCAACACCTTGCAACAATTTTATCTCAGACCAGTATCTGTTTAGAGAGTGGTTCGACTCTATCATGTTTCATGGTTCTGTTAACGTCTGGCACCCAGGGGATCATCGCAATGTATTGTACCCTGCTTTGACCTGGAATGGGTACCACACTATGATCTGCACATAATCTGGATTTTTTGGGCAGGCTCTGGATTGGCCAGCTCATGGCCGCTGCAACCCGGCTATGGCCATGGAGCTGACATGGAGGGGAAGGTGGTGCGGAGCTGCATTTATTTTTGCAAGCTGGTAAAAGCCAAAGGGATACCTGATCAGCACCATTTTTCCGGCAGAAACTGGTTTCAGTTACCAGCTGATCAGGGTGGAAGGAGTTTATCAATCCACTCTCCGACCTCAGATACACCTGCTCCTGCCCGGACTGCCCGCCCAGGGACTGCAGGTGGATCGCTGTTGGTAAAGATGGTAGAGGGGCCTTGTTATTTCCGGTAGCCGTTGTTGTTGCGCCGACCCCGTTCCCGAAGCTCAGGGGTTTTCATGCGCATGGTCAGGGCAGGGTAGCCAAGGGTCTGTTCCAGCTCCTGAAAAAATTCGCGGCAGGGACGGATGGTGAGGTCCTTGAGGATTTCGATGTCCACCTCGCCGCGGCCGTCGAAGTGAAGGGTCAGATGCACCGGGGTGGTGCCGTGGAACCGGTACAGCATGTCTTTGAGACGTTCCATGTGGCCACGGGTGGTCCGGTCGGCCCGCAGCTTGATCGAGGCCTTTTCAGTATACTTTTCCAGGGCGTCTGGCAGGGTGTGCACCGTCTGGGCGATAATCTTGGCGCCCCGTTCCTCCTGCTGCACCTTGCCAAGAACGATCACCGGGTCGTCACCGCCGAGCAGATGGGAGCAGTGCTCAAAGGAGGAAGGGAAAATCACGACCTCCACCGAGGAGGACATGTCCTCGAGAACGGCAAAGGCCATGCGGTCGCCCTTTCTTGATTTATGTTCCTTGTAATTCTGAATCAATCCGCCCAGGCGAACGGCCTGACCGTCCCGGTAGTTTTCCAGCCCGGCGATGTCGGTATCTGCCACCATGCGAATGTCATCGATAACCCCTTCCAGCGGATGACCGGTGAGGAAGAAGCCAATGGTCTCCTTTTCAAATGCCAGTTTTTTCAGTTTCGGCCACTCCTCCACATCCGGCAACTGCACCTCCGTAGTCTTTTGGGTCTTTGAACTGCTGCCCAGGCTGAACAGGTTCATCTGCCCGGAGAGCCGGTCGCGCTGTACGGCCTTGGCCTGTTCCAGGGCCTGGTCAAGGGCCTCCAGGAGCTGGGCCCGGTGTCCTTCCATGGTGTCAAAGGCTCCGGCCTTGATCAGGCTTTCGATCACCTTGCGGTTTACCTTGCTGGAGTCGATCCGGGAGCAGAAATCCCCAAGCGACTTGTAGGGGCCATTCTCCTCCCGTTCGGCAATAATGGATTCCAGAGCTGCGCCGCCGACATTTTTCACGGCTGCCAGGCCAAAGCGGATGCGGTCATTGATAACAGTGAAGTCCTGGAACGACTCGTTTATATCCGGTGGCAGGACATCGATGTCGTGCAGGTGGCATTCGTTGATGTACTTGACCACCTTATCCGTGTTGTCCACGTCGCAGGAGAGCAGGGCGGCCAGGAACTGGGCCGGGTAGTGGGCCTTGAGGTAGGCGGTCTGGTAGGCGATCAGCGCATAGGCTGCCGAATGGGACTTGTTGAAGCCGTAGCCTGCAAACTTGGCCATGAGGTCGAAAATATACTTGGCCTTGTCTTCGGGCACGTTGAGCTTGCGGGCCCCGGCCATGAACTTTTCCCGTTCCTCTTCCATGACTTCGGGAATTTTCTTGCCCATGGCCCGGCGTAGGATATCTGCGTCACCCAGGGAGTAACCGGCCAGGATATTGGCGATTTTCATAACCTGTTCCTGGTACACGATTACGCCATAGGTCTCTTCCAGCACCTCCTTGATCTGGGGCAGCGGGTATTCGGGCGGTCGCCGGCCATGCTTGGTTTCGACAAAGGTGTCCACCATGCCCGAGTCGAGAGGCCCGGGCCGGTAGAGTGCCACGAGCGCAATGAGGTCGGAGAACTGCTCCGGCTTCATCTTGATCAGGAGTTCGCGCATGCCGTCGCTCTCAAGCTGGAACACGCCCAGGCTGTCGCCCCGGCACAGCAGCTCGTAGGTCTTGGGATCGTCCATGGGGATCTTTTTAAGTTCCACATCGGTCCCGATATCGAGCTTGATGAGCTTGAGTGCCCGGTCGATGACGGTCAGAGTCTTGAGGCCGAGAAAGTCGAACTTTATCAGTCCGGTCATCTCGGTATACTTCATGTCGTACTGGGTCAGGACCT
Source organism: Desulfolithobacter dissulfuricans (assembly GCF_025998535.1). Lineage (NCBI taxonomy): Bacteria > Pseudomonadati > Thermodesulfobacteriota > Desulfobulbia > Desulfobulbales > Desulfobulbaceae > Desulfolithobacter > Desulfolithobacter dissulfuricans. The sequence continues at coordinate 1,510,980 of NZ_AP024233.1, forward strand.
CCTTGTTGGGACCCACGCAGACCGGCAGAAACTCCACCATGGGTCGGGGGGAGATCACCACCCCGGCGGCGTGGATGGTCTTGTGCCGTGACAGCCCCTCCAGGGTCTGGGCCACGGTCAGCAGTTCGCGTACCGCATCGTCCTTCATGGCCTCGCGCAGGCGCGGTTCCTTGTCAATGGCCTTGTCCAGGGTGATCTTGAGCTCCTCGGGGATGAGCTTGGCGATCCGGTCCACCACCGGCAGGGGGATCTCCAGGACCCGGCCCACGTCGCGGATCACGGCCCGGGCCTTCATGGACCCATAGGCCACGATCTGGGCCACGTGTTTGTCCCCGCCGTATTTTTTCCGCACATAGGCGATCACCTCATCCCGCCGATCCTTGCAGAAATCCACGTCAAAGTCGGGCATGGATTTTCGCTCCACATTGAGAAAGCGCTCAAAGATCAGTCCGTAGGGGATGGGGTCGATGTCGGTGATGTGCATGCAGAAGGCGGCCAGAGACCCGGCTCCGGAACCGCGGCCCGGCCCCACCGGGATCTTCTGCGACTTGGCCCAGGTGATGAAGTCGGCCACGATGAGGAAGTAGCCGGAAAAGCCCATTTCCTGGATAACCCCGATTTCCATGGCCAATCGGTCCCGGTACTGCTTCTCAAGCTCCGGGGAGACCTCCTGCAGTTCGCGCAGATCGGCGAGCCGTTCTTCCAGGCCTTCCCAGCAGGCCTTTTCAAAGATCGTCTCCAGAGTTTCGTTTTCCGGCACCGGGAAGATGGGAAAATGATGTTCACCGAACTTGAGTTCCAGGTTGCACCGCTCGGCCACCTCCAGGGTATTGGTAACCGCTTCGGGACAGTAGCTGAACTGGGCCGCCATCTCCTCGGGAGACTTGAAATAGAGCTGGTCGGTGGAGAACTTGAACCGTTTGGGATCATTGATGGTCCGGCCGGTCTGGATGCAGAGCAGGACCTCGTGGGCATACGATTCCTCCCGGCTCAGGTAATGACAGTCATTGGTGGCCACCAGCTTGATACCCAGCTCGCCGGCAAGCTCCATCAATCCCCGGTTGGCAATGGTTTGCTCCGGAATACCGTTTTCCTGGATTTCAAAATAGAGCCGATCCCCAAAGACTTTCTGTAACTCCTGGGCGCTTTTCCTGGCCCCGTCTGGATCGTTATGGGTGATGCGCCAGGCAATCTCGCCGTGCAGGCAGGCGGAAAGGGCAATGAGTCCCTCCTGGTGGGCAAAGAGCACTTCCCTGTCAATGCGCGGCTTGTAGTAAAAACCTTCGGTCTGGGCAATGGAGGCCAGTTTCATCAGGTTGCGGTAGCCGGTCTCGTTCATGGCCAGCAGGACCAGATGAAAGTTATGGCCTGCGTTCTGGTTTTTTTTCAGCCGCGAGTGCTGGGCAATGTAGAATTCGCAGCCGATGATGGGTTTGAGGCCGGCTTTCTTTGCCTTGGTATAGAATTCCAGAGCCCCGTACATGGCGCCGTGGTCGGTGATGGCCACGGACTCCATTTCATATTCTTTGGCCTTGTTGATGAGGTCACCCAGACGGATGGCGCCGTCCAGCATGGAGTACTGGGTGTGGACATGAAGATGGACAAAGGGAGCGGACATATTTTTTCTTTCTGGTGTATCCGAAAATCACCCCGGGGCGTGGAGCTGCCAGGGAGATTTTCATGGTTTGTCATGGCTGGACAGTGGCGAAATATTGTCCACCCATGCTGGTTACCGGTCGGAACAGGTTGCAGGCTGCCTGGATCCTGGATGGAAAATTGTTTCTTATTACCACTGAAATTCAGCCTTCGATGGATGAAGGTGTCGACCTCACTTGTTTCACGGGTGTCTGTGGCCTGGATGGCCACAGTCAAGCCCCCAGGGACGGGTTTATGGCGTCCCGTGAAACAAGTGTAGAGTAGAGCGCTGTCAACAATGATCTTCAACGACTATGCCCTGCCGCACGCGGCTACTACATATCAGAGGAGGTCTCATTGCGGACAGCGCCCCCTCGTCGAACCGGACGTGCGGTTTTACCGCATCCGGCTCTCCGATGATCTCTCGCCTCAAGGCATTCACAGGGAGTTGACGGCTCTTTTATGCAGATAGACCAGCCCCTTGGACATAAGCGCCTTGTACAACGACGGTCCATCAAGGTGCCGGCAGTGCCGGTGGCTCCGTGTCCTCATAAAGCGACTGAACCGGGTCTGCACGTACCAATCAATCTTCTTGAACGACACCTTCGGGTATCCGAAGGAAAAGTAGTTGCCCCAGCCAATCAGAAATCGATTGACCTGATCAATTACTTTTTCTACCGGCTCTTGAATCCTGCGAATCGTCAGAGCATGTATCCTCTCCCGCGCCCGTTTCAGGCTCTTGGCAGAAGGGACAATGTTCAAATACCGACCCGCTCCGTACAGACTGCGATCAAAGCGGAACGTAAATCCAAGGAAATCAAAACTACTGCCGGGATCTTTCAAGTTAACTATGGTTGTCTTGTTCCGATTCAGGATCAGGTCGAGTTCCCCCAGCGTCTTGTCAACAAAGGCGTGAATGCGAGGTCCGATGTACCGAGCCATGATAACCCAGTCGTCGGCATATCGTACCAGCCTTGCGTTGGCAAAATTGCGGGGACCTTCCGGGCTGTGAAAGCGTTGGTCGAATTCATGGAGAAAGATGTTGGCCAGCAGAGGCGAGATGACTCCACCCTGTGGCGTACCCTTGCGGGAGCGAGTGATCTTGCGACCGCCCTGCCCATCCTCTTCAACGATATCGCTTTTCAACCACATCCTGATCAGCTTCAAAACGGATCGGTCAGCTATTCGACGCTCCAGGCATTGCATCAGTTTGCCATGGTCAATCGTGTCAAAGTAGCTGCTCAGATCCGCATCCAGGACTTCAGTAAATCCCGCCTTGAGCGCCTGCCGAATCGCGGCGAGAGCATCATGGGCCTTAAGGCCCGGGCGGAATCCGTACGAGCAGTCCTCAAAGTCTGCCTCGAAAATCGGCTCCAGGATCAACAGGACCGCCATCTGTACAACCCGATCCTTGACGGTCGGGATACCCAGCGGACGCATCTTTCCATTCGCCTTTGGGATATAGACCCGTTTTACCGGCATGGGCCGGTAGGTCTTATCCTTCAATTCCTGCTGTATTGTTTGCAGCAGGCCTGCTACACCTTCCGAACTCTCCTTGATGGACGCAAGGCTTACTCCATCCACCCCGGCAGCGCCTCGATTGGCGTAAACCCGGTTCCAGGCACTTTGCAGTACATCTAGGCGATACACCCGGTCGTACAGGGCATAGAATCGAAACTCCGGTTCCTGCTTGGCCTTGTGGCCCAGTTTCTTTCGCAAGAGGGAGACCTTCGGGCTCAGGCCGAACTCCTGCCCTGCCCGTTTATCCGTAGTGGGAGACAAACATGTGTACTCCAAGCGGGACTTCCTCCATTGTCAGAAACACGATCAAAGTCCTGCCCCTTCGCTCCACGGGAGTTACCCCGCTTCAACACTACTATGGGCAGGTCCGACTCCCGGCCGGGACCGCACAGAGGGTTATGCATTCCCCTCCAGCGTTTGGACTCGGGCTATCTGCTGCCCTGCCCGTCCCGCCGGGTCTCCCAGGTTCCCTGGCGCTCCCTTGAGTACATGCCATCTCCAAACACCCCGGGCGGCCCAACGCAACGCTCCTGTTGTCTCATCGCGTCAATGACTGGCTTCCCCATGACCTCGGAGGGTCGCCGCCGCCAAATGTGTAACGAGGCCGAATCGAGTTCACAGATGTTACGGCCTATACTCTATCTGACCTTACGGCCTTTTCCGACCCTGCTTGACGATTCGGGTTACCCCTACACGCCGGGTCGGCGATTTCGCGGTGAACAGGCAATTACCGCGGGTGGCATCGCAGCCACCAGATTCGCCAGAGCTTCGCCTGGCACACGAGGTCGACACCGGTTTCAATGCTGAAGATTGATGGTAATCACAAAATTGTTTGTTATGCCTGGCATGCGGTTATTTTAGTCCCTTGACCCCGTCAAGGAGGGCATCGGTGAGGTCGGCATCGGTGAGGTCAGCTCCGGTGAGGTCGGCCCGGATCAGGTTGGCACCCCGGAGAATGGCTCCACGCAGGTTGGCATCCCTCAGGTTGGCCCCGGGCAGGTTGGCGTAGATCAGGTTGGCTTTTTCCAGTTTGGCGCCCTGAAGATTGGCCCGCCGGAGGTTGGCCATACGCAGATTGGCATAACTCAGATCGGCACCGCGCAGATTGGCCTGCACCAGGTCAGCTTTCTGCAGGTCGCTGCCGGCCAGCTTGCAGTCGGGACAGTCGCGGGCCATCCATTTGACGGTCGCCTCTAGCTCACGCTTGTCAACCTTTGGCCGTGGGAGGACGCTGTCTTCCACACCGCCTGCCTCTTCTTCCAGCAAGATCTTTTTTTCCGGCCTGGCAGCGGACTCGGCAGCCTTGGTACGGATGGACGAACGAAAGCTTTTTCTCTTCTTCGTCTTTATTTCATGATAGAGGTTCTGGCTGTCGCCCTGGAGCAGTTCGGCGGTGTATTGCCGGACTCCGCTGCCGTTTACCAGGAAATAGTATTTTTTTCCGGGATCAGTGAAGACCTCAAAACAGCGCAGGTCGCCGTACCACCAGCTGCGCATGCGAATGCAGAGCTCGCCCTGGTCGCTGACATCCCATCGGCCCACCTCTTGGTTGTTATAGATATCCCTGGCAAAGACCGTGCTTGAAGGGTCGAAATAATAGTAACTTTCTTCGCCATATGACTGGAGAAAGAGTGTATTGCCTTCCACGAGGGAGAGTACGTCCTCCGGGGAGAGCCTGGAGGATCCTGTTTTCTCTTCCAGCCGGTGCTGGGTGGCCGGGCCGCAGCCAACAGCCAGCAGAAGGACAAGTACCAGAGACCAGACGGTATGCTTCATGGTCAGCTCCATATAATATTAATATGTTGAAATAAATGAATAAATTACGATTTTGTCCGGGATGGAGTCAGCCAGTATAGTACACGGTCACCGGGGTTTTGGCATTATCTTTTGCAGGGAGCAGGCCCTGGTCTCTGTGGACGTCGATCAGTCGCTGCAACAGGTCCCGGAGTCGGGTCGTCCCTGCATCATGCTGCAAGACCGGTAAAGAGGCCCAGTTCTTCGATGGCGGCCAGGGATTGCCACAGCCCTTCCTCGGTGTGGGGTTCCAGGGTGATAATCGGTGCCCTGTTCGATGCCTTCAGGTGGTCAAACAGACCCTGGAAGTCGAAGCTTCCCCTGCCAATGGCCAGATGGTCATCGCCGCCGGTGTTATTGTCATGCAGGTGAAGCTGGCCCAGCCAGGGGCCAAGCTCGTCCATCCATGGTTGCCACGGGGCACGGGCAAAGGCCTGGAGATGACCGGTATCGAGACAGAAGCCAAGATGGCTGCAGTCCAGTTTTTCAAAGAGTTTCCTGTGCACCGCCGGGCTTTTTTCATAGGTGTTTTCAAACATGACCCGGGTCCCGTTTTTCATGGCAATGGTAAGGAGCGTTTCCCAGGTATGGAGGGCATTATCGAACCAGGTGGAAAATTTTCCCAGGTGCTTGTTGTCCTCATAGCCTAGGTGGCAGACAATGGATCTGGGCGCAAATACCCCGGTTAACTGGAAGGCGCGGCGGAGTTTTTCCCGGGAAACCTCGCGGATTTTCGGGTCTAAGGCACCGGGAGAAAGATCGAAGAACGGGGCGTGCAGGGTGCAGCGCAGTCCGGCCTTGCCAAGGGTCTCCGCCAGGGCGGCAAATTCCTTTTCCTCCACATCCCACAGGCAGCCGCCCTCAAGACCGATTTCCGGCTGTAACCGGTGTCGCAGAAACAGGTCCAGCAGTCCGGTACCAAGGAGATCGAACGGTGCATTGATGAAGCAGCGGCTCTTTATGTGCTGAAAAGAGCCAGGATCTCGCCCGGTATTATCCCAGGTATGGTCAGCTTTACTCGACGGTTTCAACTTTTTTGACCGGGAAAAAGTCTTTATCCAGCGCTGTTTTCATATCTGCCACTTGTACTTTTTCGTCGTCATAGGTGACAAGGGCCATATGCTCACCAATGTCAGTGTGGACCTTGATGACGCCATCCAGCTTTTTCAGGGTAGCCCGTACCTTGTAGGCAGATCCGCCTCAGGTAATACCTGGCACAAAAAGCCTGACCGATCGGGTGGCGGCAAGAGCGAAAGAGAGGGAGACAAAGGAAAATATCAGCGTGAAGAGGAACACGACAAGATGTTTTTTGCCCATGTTGGATACCTTTTGTTTTATTATCTGTTCTGGGGTATCTGCCCGGCGGTCCTCCTGGATCAAGTATCCTGGAGCTCCCGGGCGGTGTGACGATTGTACCGGTTTTAGGCCTTGTAAACAAGAAGACAGAGGTGGAAAGGAGCGCTTTTCATGGCTCCATCCCAGGCCTCTGTCTGAAGGGTTCTGCGATCCAGCCGCCCGGCGGGCGACTGGATCGGCTATGGGTACTGTATTGAAGGGCTGTGACTTTACTCCTTGTCCTCCTCCTGCATGGATTTCACCAGCAGGGAACCGGCAATGCCAAGCATTCCGAGATCGCGGATCTGCTTCATGGCCGGCTGCATCATCTTGGCCAGCATGATCCGGCGAGTGGATGCTTCGGGCATCTCTTGCGGTGCCTGGGCCTTGAGCAACTCAATATCCTTCTTTTTGGAACCATAGTACCGGCTGTTTGGCCCGATCTGCACATTTTTGGAGGTTAGGCCAAAGGCGCCTTTCTTGACGTATTTGGATACCTCGGAGTTGGGATCGGTCAGGTCACCGAAGATCCGGGCCCCGGCCAGACAGGTCTGGACGCAGGCAGGCTGCAGCCCTTCAGCAACCCGGGGCATGCAGTAGGTGCATTTGTCGGCCTTGCCTTCGGACTCGTCGTCGGCCAGGTCAGGATTGACGTAGCGGGCGCCATAGGGACAGGCATCGGCGCAGGCGCCGCAACCCATGCAGCGGGTCTTGTCGATCTGGACGGTACCGTTGAAGGGATCCTTCCAGGTGGCGGCGATTTCCATGGTCTTGGTTTTACCGGTCTTGACATCCTTGAAGGTGGCCTCGACCGGATCGGCCGGGCAGACGTCCACGCAGGCCGGCTTGTCGCAGTGATTGCAAAGGCCCGGGTAGAAGGTGAAAGCCAGCTCGCCGGTGGATGTTTTTGCCGGGCCAAGGCGGTAGACCCAGTTCCGGCCAAACTGCGCCGGCACCTCCCACTCAGCCTTGCAGGCAATGGTGCAGGCATGGCAGCCCACACATTTGTCTATATCGATAATCATGCCATATTGCATTTGGATATACCTCCTGAATTTATCGTCTTGTCATCTCTTGCCGCGTTGTCCGCAGCAGGATCAGCTTGCCTTGACAAGCCGGACAAAGTTATTGCGCATGCCGCTGCAACCGGTTTCCGGGTCAACCGCCAGCTTGGTGATCAGGCTCTGATCATCGACACCCTGGTTGTAACCCACCGTGAGCTCCGGGTTCATGGAGCCAAAGCCGTGGTACATGTAGACCGCGTCTTCACGGATACCCGGCGTAACCTTGACCGTGGTGGTGGTGCGGGATTTGACCCCGTCCTGGTTGACGAAGCTGACCCGGTCACCATCACGCAGTCCCAGTCTTTTGGCAACCTTGTCGTTGACCCAGACCGGATTTTCAGGCATGGCGGCATGGAGCCAGACGTTGTTCTGGGTCCGGTTGAAGGTGTGGACCGGAGCCCGGCCGTACAGGAGGCGCATGTAGCCGGCCGGCGGCTCTTCCACCGGGATATAGGTGGGAATGGCCGGGAATCCTTCGTCTTCCAGATCCTCGTTGGCGAAGTTGACCGTGAAATCCTCGGAAATTCCGTAGGGATCCTTGCCCGGCTGGATATGGATGCCGTCTTCGGCCTTCAGCTTGGCAATGGACAGACCGGCACCGGCCAGGATCTTGTCGACCATCTCTTCCTGGCTCTGGACCGGAATTTTGTCACCGTAGCCCATCCTCCGGGCGATCTCGTTGGTGATCCAGACACCGTCCTTACGCTCGAAACCAGGGTCAACCAGTGGCATACGTGCTGAGACATACTGCTGATGCTTGTCAGCAAAGTTCCACTGGGTGCCTTTCTTGATATAGTCGTAGCGCTCGAGATAGGAGCACTCGGGCAGCAGGATGTCGGCGAACATGGTGATGTCGGTGGGCATGACATCGACACACATGACAAAGTCCATCTGCTTGAGCATCCGGATGGTCCGCTGCTGGTTGGGAATGGTCTGGATCGGATTCTGACCCCAGATCACGCAGCCCTTGATCGGGTAGGGGTCGCCGGACAGGGCGGCATCACGGATCAGCTCGGTAGGCGTTCCTGGAGGAGCAAAGGGATATTTACCGGCAATCTCCTTGAGATTTTCTCCTTCATGCTCGCCATGGGGCCAGCTCACCTTGCCAAAACCCTTGGGACCCTTGGGTTTGACAAAACCACCCTTGACGCCGTAGGCACCAAGAACACCGGTCAGGCAGGCCAGGGAGCGCTCGCGCTGGAAGTCGTTACCGTACCAGGAAACGTGACGGCCGGGGTGGATGGAAACGTTGGGCGCATTGGCGGCCAGCAGGTCAGCCACTTCCTTGATCTGGGAGGCCGGAACATCACAGATGGCGGCGGCTTTCTCCAGAGTCCATTCGCTGATACCCTCGGCCATGGTCTCAAAACCTTCACCGTGCTCTTCGACAAATTTTTTGTCATACTTGTCGTTCTGGATCAGGTAGTTCATGATGGCCAGCAGGAATGCGGTGTCGGTACCGGGCTTGATCTTGACCCAGATATCGGCCTTGCCGGCCGAGGCGGAAAAACGGGGATCAACCACGATCAGCTTGGCGCCGTTTTCCAGGCCCTTGAGATACCGTTTCAGATGCGAGACATGCACGTTTTCGCCGAAATGGCCACCGAGCAGCATGATGACCTTGGCATTGGGCATATCCACATTCTCGCCGGGCGCGGTACCTATAGTGGCAACATAGGCCGTATCCCGGATACCGCGGCACTGAAAGAAAGAGGCCTCGGATACGTTGGGTGTGCCAACGGTTTTCTCAAAAAAGTGCATGGGGTACTTGGCCGAGGCGCCATGGGGGAACATGGCCAGGCCGTGGGGTCCGTACTTGTCGACAATCCCTTTGAGTTTGCTGGCGCATTCGTTCAGGGCCTCTTCCCATGAAATCCTCTTCCATTTGGGCGCCCCACGTTTACCTACGTTTTTCAGGGGGTATTTCAGCCGGTCCGGATCGTAGAGCAGCTTGATGCCGGCGTTACCGCGGGCACAGATGGCTGTCCCGTTGTCAATGGATTTGGGGTTGCCTTCAAGTTTTACCAACCGCCCGTCGCGGACCTTGCCCACAAGCTGGCAACGCCAGAAGCACATCTCGCAGATTCCACCGACCGCAGTTTTGGTGTCCTTGAAGCTTCCCGGCGGGATCAGCGGTGTCTTGACCACACCGGTCTCAGCTTTGGCCACCACTTTGGAAAGTGGCACGCTTGCCGCGGCAAGAGAGGCGGTTTTCAAAAAATTCCGCCTGGTCAGATTAATTGCCATTTACGGTTCCTCCTTGGTGAAAAAATCTATTAAATCAACAGACACCTTGTAAAACGGGTGTCCTGCCTCGTTATGAACCCGTTGGTAGAACTGTTCAAACCAGGGACGGAAAAGCCGGCGCAGAAACTCTTCAGTCTTCTCCAGCCGTCCTTCCCGGGCCAGCTGAGCAAGAAATTCAAGTTCATGCATGATGTGGTCGGCCGGTTCAGTTTCATCGGCCAGATCAAAGCCGCATTGCCGGTAGAAATCCCTGGTCTCTTCTGTCAGCTTGCCCTGGAGACTGCCGGCACCGCCCACGTATATCGACCCATAGGGCGGGGCAATGACATGGGGTATGGCGTTTATGAACAGCCTGGTGTATTCAATCTGCAGGGTTTCAAGTGGGTTGTTATCCTGCTGGAGCCAAGTGCCTAACTCCCTGGCCTGGGAGTCCCGGTCGAGGGAGTGGAGCAGGTCCTGGAAGGTGACAAGGAATTCCTGATCGAGAAATGCGGGGTCTGGATAACGCATGCACAGCGCAAGAAAGCCGTACACTTCGGCAAGACCATTTGCGTCATCGCTCCCCGGTGTTGATTCTGTGGCAGAGTCTTTCGGTATCATGTGCGAATTCTACAACAGATAAATTTTAGTGTCAATGAATATGCATTCATTTTCTCCACAGGTGAATCTTATGTGATTAAGAAGGGTTGTGGGATGTCTGCTTTGACACAATGTGGTGAAATTTTCTCTTCCTAAACCACGGAATTCACAGCCTCCACTTGTCAGCCGGAAAAGGAGTGCATATCCTATTTCTGACTGACAATACCGCTGCGAAAACAGCCTTGAAAACCGTCCATGGGAATGTGGATAATCCGCCTTATGACCCCCTGGGTGGGAGACTGTGCTGATGATCGAGGCGGGCGAAATAATGTCTGAACTGCGAGGCGGGCGTACGTGCACAGAAGTCACGCGCTGTTTTTCGCTTCCACGGACAACCGGACCCGAGGTTGAGGAGAAGGGAGATGAAGATACTCACGGCGCCGCACATGGAGCGGTGTATAGGCTGCCATTCCTGTTCGCTGGCCTGCGCCAGGCTGGTGCACAAAAAACTTTCCTGGGAAAGCGCCGGGATCCGCATCCGCTCGGCAGGGGGGCTGTCCACCGGATTTTATGCCGTCCGCTGCCTTGGCTGTGCGGATCCGTTCTGCGTCGCGGCCTGTCCCACCGGGGCCCTCATCCGGCGGCGTGGCGGAGGGGTGCTGCTGCGGGAAAAGAAATGCATCCAGTGCGGCGATTGTGTCCAGGCCTGTCCGGTGGAGGGGATTGTCCAGGACAGGGACGGACGGATTTATGTCTGCCTTCAGTGCGGGCAATGCGTGGACTACTGTCCCCATGACTGTCTGGAGATGCGTGAAGCCAGGAGTGTGGAGCCCGGGGAGGTGATTGCATGAACAGGGATCATTTCAGGGTGCTGGTGGTTGATCTGGATACCGGTCAGAGCCAGGTGGAGCAGTTCGATGGCCGGGATCAGGCCATCGGCGGTTCCGGGCTTGCCGCCCTGCTTTTTGAAAAATACGGCCGGAAGGACAGGCCATGGAGCCACGCCGACCAGCCCTTTATCCTGGCCATTGGTCCCCTCACCGGGGCCTTTCCCCTGATGAGCAAGACCGTGGCCGCCTTCAAGAGTCCCTACCATGACCAGTACACCGAGAGCCATGCGGGCGGCCGGTTGGCCCTGGCGCTCCGGTTCGCCGGATACGATGGCCTGGTCGTCACCGGCTGCGCCCCCGGACTTTCCATCCTGGAACTGGGATCACGCCATATCCGGATTCGGGATGCCGGTTATCTTCGCGGTATGGATGCTTACGCCACCGGCAAGCTGCTCAGGAGAATACATCCCGGCGGTTCCGGGCACCGTTCCATCCTCCGTATCGGTCCGGCCGGTGAATGCGGCCTGGCCATGGCCTGCATCAATGTGGACACCTACCGCCATTTCGGTCGGCTGGGCGGCGGGACGGTGCTGGGAAACAAGAATATCAAGGGCATCATCATTCAGGGGGACAGTGGTTTTTCCCTGCCCGAGGGCAGCGACTACCAGAAACTCTTTGCCACTGTCTATGAACAGGTTACGGCCACCAACATGATGCAGAAGTATCATAACCTGGGAACGGCGGCCAACCTCCAGGTCCTGGATGATCTCAAAGCCCTGCCCTGGCGTAACCTGCAGCAGACAAGCGACCCCGAGACCATAACCGGGGTCAACGGTGAGACGTTTGCCGACAAGACGCTGCTCCGCAATGGAGCCTGTTCCGGATGTCCGGTGGGCTGCATCCACATCGGGTATGTACGGGAAAAATTTCACCAGGACAACCGCTACTTCTATCGTCAGGTGGCCTACGACTATGAACCCATCTTTGCCTGTGGCACCATGCTGGGGCTGGGCAACCCGTTTGAGGTCCTCGGGATCATGGATGAGATGGAGAAGATGGGCCTGGACGCCATGTCCGGCGGGGTAGCCCTGGCCTGGGCCACCGAGGCCCTGGAGCAGGGACTGGTCTCGGTCCGGGAAACCGGGGTAGAGCTGCGTTTCGGCGATGCGGCGGGCTACCGGCAGGCGGCGCGGATGCTGGGAACCGGGGCCAATGATTTCTACACCCTGCTCGGTCAGGGCACCCTTCGGGCGGCCGAGGCCTATGGCGGCCGGGACTTTGCCTGTGTGCTGGGCCAGGAGATGGCCGGCTACGCCACCGGCGAACTTTTCTTCGCTGCCCAGTCCCTGGGTTTCCGTCATTCCCACCTGGATACCGGCGGCTACTCCTATGATCAGAAGCATGCGGAAAAGGATGTCGACCGGGCGGTGCAGTTCCTGCTCGATGACGAGCCGGGTCGGGTCCTGCTGACCTCCATGGTGGCCTGCCTCTTTGCCCGGTCCATCTACACGGAGGAGATGCTTGCCCGGTGTCTTGACGTTCTGGGCTACGAAACCCTGGCTGGAAATCTCCCGGAGCTTGGCGAGCAGATCCGGTGCCACCGCTGGCGACTGCGGTTTGCCACCGGTTTCAGGCCCGAAGATGTCACCATTCCAAAACGATTCTACCGGGTGCAGACCTGGAAAGGGCCGGTGGATCCCGCCTATCTGGACCAGCTGCGGACCAGGTATATAGAGGCTCTGCGGGCGAGGGTCGAGCCTGATTAATGATCCACCTTGCGGCGCATCTTTTTTATTTTCCCACGGTGGGTCTTGCGATCGACCCGCCGTTTCTGTGATCCCCTGGTCGCCCTGGTCGGACGCCGAACCTTGCGGGGGGCCAGGGCCCGAAGGATGATGGCGCGCAGCCTGGCCAGGGCGGCTTCCCGATTTTTTTCCAGGCTCCGGTATTCCCTGGCCTTGATGATGATCTGTCCCTCAGCGGTGATGTGGTGGTCGTTGAGCTGCAGGAGGCGTTCCTTGAGAGGTTCGGGCAGGGAGGAGGCGCGGATATCGAAGCGCAGGTGCACCGCGGTGGAGGCCTTGTTGACATGCTGGCCCCCCGGTCCGGAAGCGCGGATGGCGGTCAGGCGAATCTCGTCGGCCGGGATAGTCAGTGAGGCGGAAATGGTACAGGCCGGGGAAACCAAGGTTATCTGTTCTCCCTGAGCGCAGGCGGCTTAAACAGAGCCATGAGTTCATCAAGGGACCTGCAGTCGGTTATCTGTCGGCGCAATCTGCTGGCTCCGGGCAGGCCGGTCAGATAGCGGGCAGCGTGGTTTTTCAGCCTGAAGAGGATGCGCTCTACCGGAAGAAACTCCCTGGCCAGTTCCAGGTGGCGCAGGACCACCGGGAAACGCTCTGCCAGGGTATCGGGCCGCCCCTCGGGCTGAAACACCCAGGGGTTTCCCAGGGCGCCGCGACCGACCATGACCCCGTCGCAGCCGGTCTCCTCCATCATCCGCAGTCCGTCTTCAAAGGTGAGAATATCGCCGTTACCGATCACCGGAACAGCCACACTCTCTTTTACTTTTCCGATCATATTCCAGTCCGCCAGACCGGAAAATCCCTGGGACCAGGTCCGGGCATGGATGGTGACCGCGGCCACCCCGGCCTCCTGGGCCATACGGGCAAATTCAGGGGCCACCAGCTGGTCGCTGGTCCAGCCGGAACGGAATTTGACCGTCACCGGCAAGCTGGTGTTGCGAACCACGGCCCTGATAATGGCCGCGGCCCGGTCAAAATCCTTCATCAGGGCGGCTCCAGAACCCTTCTTGATGACCTTGCGGACCGGACAGCCCATGTTGATGTCAATGAGATCAATGGGCAACCGGTCAAGCTCTGCCGCGGCCCGACCCATGATCTCAGGTTCATTGCCGAAAAGCTGAAAGCCCACCGGTCGTTCCCGGGGAGTGGTGGCCAGCATTTCCAGGGTCTTTGGCTGACCATGGACCAGCCCATGGCAGCTTATCATCTCCGAGAGACAGAGGCCGGCGCCCATCTCCCGGCACAGGAGGCGAAACGCCAGGTCCGTGTAGCCGGCAAGGGGAGCCAGGATGAAGGGGCTCTTGAGGGTAACTGTTCCTATCTGCATTATTCTTGAAAGATTGGTGCTCGTCTTGGGGCTGGATTTTTCCGGTTGTCTTTCTGGGGCATTGTATTATAACGATTTGATCATTTTGTACACGAAAGAGCGACAACCATATTGTTTCCCTTCTCCGGGTCCGGAGCAGGAGACTGCCTGAAGGTGCACCGACCCCCGACCAGTGGCCGGAAAACGGTTCCTTGGATGTCAGCCGGCCCTGAGCCGCAGGACAGCCGCTGCAGGTTTTTCAGTTTTTTATTGTTTGTTGTTCTTCCCGGCCCTGTAAACGGGAAGACAATGCCATGAATTTCGTTACAGGAGTTATGGAGAAAAAAAGACAATGGTTCTGAAGTTAGATGTCAGCAAATCAGAATTGAGCAGCGAAGAGATTCAAGAGCTCCAGGCAATGCGCAAGCGGTGTGCCCGGCGCATTCTGCTCTCCACCACCCTGGCTGCCTCCGGCCATCCCGGTGGCTCGCTCTCCTCCCTGGACATGCTGCTGGTCATGTATGCCATGATGAAGCATGATCCGGCAAATCCCCGCATGCCCGAGCGGGACCGGGCCGTGATGTCCATTGGTCACATCTCCCCGGGTGTCTACTCTGTCCTGGCGGAAAACGGTTATTTTTCCGAAGAGGACTTTCTCCAGGGATTTCGCCGCACCGGTTCTGGTTTTCCAGGCCATGTGGAGTCCATTGTCCCCGGGGTCGAATGGGACACGGGTAACCTGGGGCAGGGGCTTTCCACCGCTGTCGGCATGGCCCAGGCCCACAAGGTGAAAGGGGAAACCAACCGGGTTTTCTGTCTCATGGGTGACGGTGAACACCAGAAAGGCCAGCTGGTGGAAGCAATGCGCTATGCCCGTAAATACAGGCTGGACAATCTCATCGGCCTTGTGGACCGCAACCATCTGCAGATCTGCGGCTCCACCGAGGAGGTGATGCCCCAGTCGATCCGCAAACTGTACAGCGACATGGGCTGGGAGGTGATCTACCTGGAAGACGGTCATGACTACAATGCGCTCTTCCAGGCCATTTCCCGGGCCTACGGCAACACCAGCGGCGTACCGGTGGTGATCATTGCCCGTACCATCATGGGCAAGGGCATTTCGTTTATGGAAAACCAGGCCAAGTATCACGGTTCGCCCCTCAAGCCGGAACAGCTGGCCGAGGCCCTGGCTGAACTGGGCGTGGAAAACGATCTTGAAAAATGGCAGGAACTTCGCCAGCAGCCGGTACGGACCCACACCATCATGGCGCCGCGCACCGACTATCCCGAGGTTTCCCCAGGTGAGCCCATCCTCTACGACGCAAAGACCATGACCGACAACCGTTCCGCCTATGGCAACGCCCTGCTCGGACTGGCCGAGGCCAACAACAACGGGACCCCGGTGATCACCGGTATCTCGTGTGACCTGGAAGGATCGGTCAAGATGGGCGGATTCCATAAACATTCACCCGAGGCCTATTTTGAGGCCGGTATCCAGGAACACCATGCCGCGGCCATGGCCGGGGCCATGAGCTGTGAAAACCTGGTCACCTTCTTCTCCACCTTTGGTGTTTTTGCTGTTTCCGAGGTCTACAACCAGAACCGGCTCAGCGATTTCAACCATGCCAACATGAAGATCGTCGCCACCCATCTGGGGCTCGACGTGGGTGAAGACGGGCCGACCCACCAGGGCATCGATTACCTGGGACTCTTTAAAAATCTGTTCCGGTTCTCGGTCTTCATGCCGGCCGATCCCAACCAGACCGACCGTATTGTCCGCTATATTGCCACCAGCCCTGGAAATCATTTCGTGGGCATGGGGCGCTCCAAGACGCCTGTGATCACCCGGGAAGACGGCTCAGTGTTCTTTGACACCGACTATGTCTTTACACCGGGTCGGGCAGACTGGCTGCGGCGGGGCAGCGACGCGACCATCATCACCTACGGCGCGGTGACTCCGAGCTGTATCGAGGCCTGGAAATTGCTGCAGGAGGCCGGTATCTCAGTGTCGGTACTGAACATGGCCTCGCTTATTCCGCTCGATCGCGACAGCGTGATCGAGGCCGCCAAGGCCGGTCCCCTGGTCACGGTGGAAGACCACCACGTGGAGAGTGGGCTCGGCGTCAGTGTGGCAACCGAGCTGGTCGAGGCCGGCGTCTCGACACCGCTGGTTCGTCTCGGGGTTCGGCGCTATGGTGGTTCGGGCAAACCGGCCGAGCTCTATCAGCAGCAGGGACTGGATGCCCGGTCCATTGCCGAGACGGTCCGGGAACTGCTTAAATAAGGATTGCCACCCAGATAGCAGAAAGAAAAAAAAGACGCGACAGCCGCTATCTGGCTGTCGCGTCTTTTTTTATGTCCTCTTTGTCTTCTGGCCAGCTTGAAAATTTTGTTTTTTCTGCTACCGGCCGGGGCTCTTTTCTGTCTCTTTTCTTCTCTGTTCCTGCCGCAGCCTCTCCAGGGTTCCAAGATAGATCCGTTCCGAGAGATCGGCAATAATCTGCTCCACCGCCTCCTGTTCGTTGATGCTGGTGGTGTTGTCGCTGAGCTGGTATTCCTCGCTCCATACTTCCCGCGGGACCTCCCAGAGCAGGGTGCCGTTTTTCAGGTCTTTGAGCACGTAGCGGACCTGGAGCCGGACCTTGACCTCTTTTGTCTCGGCATTGCCATCCCAGGATATGCTGGGCAGATCGATGGCGACGATTTCACCGGCCAGAATCAGATCGGCCCGCTCCCGATCCCGGATCAGGTTGATACTGGGCGATTTCTGGAACCAGCGGGCCAGAGAGTGGTAGATTCTGGTGTCCAGGTCCAGCTGGTTGGTGCGGTTTTTCCACTGGGGCATGTAGACGGTCTTTTCCGGTCCATCATAGATGTGGGGAAAATAATAACCGCAGCCGCCGAACACAAGTGTAAGCAGCAGGACGGTCAGGAGTTGACCCCTCTTGTACAGTCTCACGTGATACCCCCTGTCGTGGTATGGGCTATGGGTCTGTGGTTCAGACGACGATATTGACCAGCTTGCCCTGAACCACAATAATCTTTCTGGGTTTTTTGTCGCCGGTGAACTTCTGGACCCGTTCGTCGGCCAGAGCCTGTTTTTTTAAGTCCTCCTCCTGGATAGCCGCCGGAACCTGCAGCCGGGCCCGGACTTTGCCGTTCACCTGGACCACAATGGTTATCTCCTCTTCCTTCAAAGCCTCGGGATCACAGGTGGGCCAGGGTTCCTGATCCAGAAGTGTGGTATGTCCCGTCTGTTCCCAGAGTTCGGCGCAGAAATGGGGAACCATGGGAAAGAGAAGCCGCAGGATGGCCTCCAGGGCCTGGCGCAGGACCGTGCGGTGGATCCTGGCTGCCTGCTCAGCGGTCAGCCGGGAGATCTGATTGGTCAGTTCCATGACCGCTGAAATGGCGGTGTTGAAATGGAAGTTGGTTTCAATGGAATCGGTAACCCGCTGGATCGTCTGGTGTGTCTTGCGGTAGAGGGCCCTATCGGTTTCGTTCAGGTCGCTGATCCGGATATCCTGGGGTTCCTCCTGAAAGCAGTCCAGGCTGGAGTTGACGAGCCGGTATACCCGGTTGAGAAAACGCGACGCCCCGTCCACCCCCTGGGCGTTCCATTCCAGATCCTTTTCCGGCGGCGCAGCGAACAGGGAAAAGAGACGGGTGGTGTCGGCCCCGTATTGATCGATGAGATCCGAGGGATCCACCACGTTGCCCTTGGACTTGGACATCTTGGCCCCGTCCTTGATCACCATGCCCTGGGTCAGGAGATTGGTAAACGGTTCGTCGATGTTGAGGTAACCAAGATCCCGCAGCACTTTGGTGAAAAACCTGGAATAGAGCAGGTGGAGGATGGCATGTTCCACCCCGCCGATGTACTGGTCCACCGGCAGCCAGTAGCCGGCCTTTGCCGGATCCAGCGGCGCCTGGTCGTTATCGGGGCAGGTGTACCTGGCAAAATACCAGGACGACTCGACAAAGGTATCCATGGTGTCGGTCTCCCGCCTGGCCGGACCACCGCAACCGGGGCAGCTGGTGCTGTAGAACTCCTCTTGCTGGTGAAGCGGGGCGTGGCTGCCGTTTGGATCGTTTGTGCCCGGCAGGGTTACGGGCAGCTCATCGGCGGGTACCGGGACCACGCCGCACTCGGGACAGTGGATGATCGGGATAGGGGCGCCCCAGTACCGCTGGCGGGAGATACCCCAGTCCCGAAGCCGGTAGGTGATGTGCGGTCGGCCAAAACCCTTGTCGGCGGCATAATCGATGATGGCCTTTTTGGCTTCCTGCCAGTCCATACCGGTGAACTCAGCGGAATCGACCAGTTTTCCAGGACCGGTCCAGGCCTCCTCCATGGTCTCGCCGGCCAGGTGGTTTCCTTCCGGCTGGATCACCGGACGAATGGGCAGACCATATTTTCTCGCAAACTCGAAATCACGCTGATCATGGGCCGGGACGGCCATGACAGCTCCGGTGCCGTATTCCATGAGTACAAAGTTGGCCACATAGATGGGCACCCTTTCGCCGTTGAAGGGGTTGATGCAGTAAGCGCCGGTGAAGACACCATGCTTTTCCGGTTCCTCGTCCACGGCCAGGCGCTGTTTCTCAATCAGAGTCTTTTCTATGAACTCCCGGACCCGGGTTTCCTCCTCGCGTCCCTGGATGAGTTTGTCGATGAGCGGATGTTCCACGGCCAGCGACATGAAGGTCACCCCGAAGATGGTGTCGGGCCGGGTGGTAAAGATGGTGATCTTCTCCTGGCTGTCCTCCACCGGGAAATCGCAGGCCAATCCTTCGCTGCGGCCGATCCAGTTGCGCTGCATGGTGACAACCTTTTCCGGCCAGCCGGTGAGCTGATCCAGGTCTTCCAGCAGTTCGTCGGCATAATCGGTGATCTTGAAAAACCAGCCGTACATGGTTTTGGGCAGGACATGCTCGTCGCAGCGCCAGCAGCAACCGTCGATGACCTGTTCCCGCGCCAGCACGGTCTGGCAGCTCTTACACCAGTTGACCGTGGTCTCCTTGCGATACACCAGCCCCTTTTCAAGCATCTGCAGAAAGATGAGCTGTTCCCACCGATAATAGGAGGGATCACAGGTGGCCAGTTCCCGGTCCCAGTCGTAACTGAGGCCCATGGCCTTGAGCTGGTCACGCATGTAGGCGATATTATCGTAGGTCCAGGTAGCAGGATGGATACCGCGCTTCAGGGCAGCGTTTTCCGCCGGCAGGCCAAAGGCGTCCCAGCCCATGGGATGAATGACATTGAAACCCTGCATGCGTTTGTAGCGGGCAATGACATCACCGATGGAGTAGTTGCGGACATGCCCCATGTGGATCCGGCCGGAGGGATAGGGAAACATCTCCAGGACATAATATTTCTTGCGGGAAGGATCTTCGCTCACCTTGTACGGTTTTTCTTCGGCCCAGCGTTGCTGCCATTTGGCCTCGATGGTCTTGAAATCGTACCTGTCGCTCGACTGTCTATCCATGACTCTCTGTGGTTTGGTTGTTTACATGAATCCGTGCAGCTTGCCGGGTTGCCGCCCCGGCCGGGCAGGGGCGTGGCTCCTAGCTGTATCCTTCTCCCGGAGGCTGCATGGGGGTGTAGTTTTCAAACGTAGTGTACTGGGAGAGGAAGGTCAATTTGACCGTACCAATGGGCCCATTACGCTGTTTGCCGATGATCACCTCGGCAATGCCCCGGTTGGGGTTGTCCTCTGCGGTGTTATACACCTCGTCGCGGTAGATGAAAAGGATAAGGTCGGCATCCTGCTCAATGGCGCCGGACTCACGCAGGTCCGAGAGCTGGGGCCGCTTGTCGTTTCGAGATTCCAGGCTGCGGTTGAGCTGTGAGAGGGCCACCACCGGGACATCGAGTTCCTTGGCCATGGCCTTGAGCGAGCGGGAGATGTCGCTGATCTCCTGGGTACGGTTCTCGATATTGGACTTACCCTTCATCAGCTGCAGATAGTCGACCACAATCAGGCCAAGGTTATGTTCGGCCTTGAGGCGTCGGGCCTTGGCGCGCATGTCGAGCACGCTCATGGCCGCTGTATCGTCGATGAAGATGGGCGCGTCGGTGAGCATGCCGGTGGCCCGGGTCAGTTTGGGCCAGTCGCTTTCCAGCAGCCGGCCGGTCCGGATTCGCTGGGAATCGATGCGGCCCACAGAGCAGAGCATACGCAGGGCCAGCTGTTCCATGGACATCTCAAGACTGAAGACCCCCACGGATACCTTCTCGATAAGAGCGGCATGCTGGACCATGTTCATGACCAGGGCGGTCTTGCCCATACTGGGGCGGCCGGCGAGAATGATCAGGTCCGAAGGCTGCAGCCCGGCAGTCATCCTGTCAAGTTCTTCATAGCCTGTGGCCACACCGGTGATATGTTCCTTGCGTTCAAAGAGCTTGGTTACCCGTTCAAAGGCCCGGGGCACGATCTTGGCCATGGGCTGGAAGCCCTGACCCTTTTTGGCCTGGGCGATCTCAAAGATGGTCCGCTCGGCGTCGTCAACCAGGGAGTCGATATCGTCCTGTTCTTCGTAACAACGGGCCGCCACTTCTGTGGCGCTGCGGATGAGGCGACGGAGAATGGATTTCTGGCGGATTATTTTCGCGTGGTGGACCAGGGTCCCGGAAAAGGGGATGATATCGGTCAGTGAGGCCAGGTAGGCAGGACCGCCGACCTGATCGAGTTTGTTCTGGTCGCTGAGAAGGTTGGTGACCGTGATCAGGTCATGGGGTTCTCTTTTTTCAAAGAGCTGGACCATGGCCTGGTAGATCAGCTTGTGGGCGTCGCGGTAGAAATCTTCCGGCTCGAGAATCTCGACAATTTTGATCAGGGATCCATCCTGAATGAGGACAGTCCCGAGTACGGCCTGTTCCGCCTCCACATTCTGGGGCGGCAGGGTACCGGTATGGCGCTGTTCCTGTGGTACGGGTGACGATGTTTGCAGAGCCATATCAGTTCAGCTGGAGAAATGTCTAAACCGTGTAGGGTTCAGACAGAAAAAAGGCGGTGTTATCCACTGTCAGAAACGACGAATGGTTTTTCCTGCATAGTGAGCGGGAAAAACCATTCGCCTGGCAAGCAACTGATTGCGGCTGCCGACAGGACCGGCAGCTCCGTGCTCTGGCAGCCTAAGCCGCGTCACCCGCGGTTTCCGGTACCACCTGCACGATGATATCGGTGGTCATCTGGTAACCCACCTTGACAGCAACCTTGACTTCGCCGATGGCCTTGATCGGCTCAGCCAGCAGAATGGCTTTGCGATCTACAGCAATGCCGGCTTCGTCAAGTTTCTCTGCAATATCGCTGGTGGTAACGGAACCAAAGAGCCGGTCCTCTTCGCCAACCCGGCGGGCGATTTCAATGGTCTTGCCTTCCAGCTTCTCGGCCAGGGACTGGGCAGCCTTTTTCTCCTCTTCGAGTCGGGCGGCGATGGCAGCCTTCTCCCGTTCGAGGCGGGCCATGTTTTCCTTGTTCGCGGGTACGGCAAAACCTTTGGGAAAGAGATAGTTTCTGGCATAGCCAGGCTTGACATTTACAATGTCTCCTTCCTGTCCAAGATTGTCAATTGTCTTTTTCAGTATGATTTCCATCGGTTGGATCCTCTTTCGTCATATTCGCAAGAATTATCGAAAAATGAAGCTGTACAGTACCCGCCTGGATTAAGTGGTTCGGATCAGAATGGGCTGTGAACTTCTTCCGGTCCTTCTGAAAAACTGTCAATGGCTTTGGTACCAGTGTTTGCCGGTAAAAATTTTCTTTCCGGGCATGGTGTCCAGGGAACAGCGTTTCAAAAACGACCTGCTTTGTACGGCATCTGAAAAACAACCGGCATCCACCGGTTGTTTCGTCTTGTCAGGTGTTTTGGTGTTCGTCCGCCGGCGGGGTCTGGAATTTTCTGAAATCCAGCCAGACATCGGCCAGCCCCAGCATAGCCACCAGCAGCAACCCGTAGCTCTGGACAATGAGGATAATATACAGAACCATCCTCAGATATCCAGGTACTTTCCACCGGTCAAGCAGAAAAACAACCACCGCCAGACCCTGGAAGAAGTAGAGCAGCCCCATGACCAGGGCGAGACAGGTACCCAGGTCACGAATGAATCCCCGGCCAACCAGGATGAGCAGTCCGGCCCCGATTATTCCCCACACCAGCCGGTCGGGCAGCTGCCACTTGCTGTATGGGGGCCAGGGGGCAAATTCCGGATGCAGACGCCTGAGTATCCTGCTGCCGGCAACCAGGTTGAGCCAGACGGTCAGCAGCAGGGAGCAGGCAAGTACCCCGGGCAGCACCCGGGGGATCAGCATCCTTATGTCATCGACCACTTCTTTCAGGGCCAGGAGCATTTCCGGAGAAAGCTCGGTGCTCTGGCGGTAGGCCTCGTAGGTCTGGGCAAATCCAGCATCCAGCATCTCCACGAGATGGCGGTAGGGATTAACCCCCTGGGTCATTCCGTAGATGGCCCAGAGAATAAACCAGGTAAGGCCGAGAACAAAAACGCCGCGACCGCCGGCCGCGACCGGTGATTCGCCCTGGATCGTGCTTCGGTACAGACTGTAGCCCAGCGGTACCAGGCTCAGCACGAGAAGCTCCATGCCGAGCTCACCGGTACCTATCGCCACCATGAGTGAAACGACAAGACCGTTTCGCAGATAGATGCTCCCCTGACGCAGGCCATGCACCCGGAGGGTATATAGTACCGGGATGGCCAGCAGTCCCGCCCCCCAGCTGAAGAGGGAGGGAATCAGAACCGGCAGGGAAAATACGGCGGCCAGCAGGACCGCCGGACCCGATAGTGGCGAATTGTTCGCGGGTCTGGCGCTGTCATGCTCCGCCACAGTTAGTAATTGCTCAGAACTGGGTTGGGCCTGTGTACGGCAGAAGGGCCAGCTGGCGGGCGCGTTTTACCGCTTCGGTCAGCTGTCTCTGGTGCCTGGCACAGGTACCGTAGATACGTCTGGGAATTATCTTGCCCCGTTCCGTAACAAAATTACGCAGGGTTTTGACATCCTTGTAATCTATAACCAGCTCTTTATCTGTGCAGAACCGGCACACCCGGCGACGGGAAAATACTCTTTTGCGTGGAGCCATTGTACTTCTCCTTATGTTCTTGTCCCGGTTCGGGAATTACTCGGTTTTCTCTTCAGTTGAGGCGGTCTCTTCAGCAGCACCGGCCTCTTCCTCGGTTTCTTCAGGTGCAGCTTCGGCGGCCACCAGTTCCATTTCCCTGGCGATTTGCTCGGCATCGATGGAATCGGCCAGCTTGATGGTGAGGTAGCGCAGGACCCGGTCATCGATGCGGAAGATACGCTCCAACTCATCAACAGCGGCAGCCGGGGCGGCGTAGTTGATATAAACGTAGTAGCCCTGGACCTCTTTCCTGATCTCATAGGCCAGTCGTTTCATGCCCCAGCGATCAAGATTGATGATCGTGCCGCCATCATCGGTGATGATGGCATTGGTACGATCGATGATTTCCGTGAACTGGTCTTCGCCCAGGTTTGGGCGCAGAATGTAGGTGGTTTCGTAGTGACGCATGATTCCTCCTCTTGGTCAAAACGGCCCTCGCTTCAATCCCTGGGGTGAGAGCGAGAAGGTTAATGTTGGTGAACATCTCAGTTAACACTGATGCATGCATAGTGTCAACAGAAAACTCACCGGCTCAAGAGATGGAGTCAGAGGGGATGGGCGTCAGGAGTTTTTCTTCTCGTCCGCCTTGATGGCTTCCCACTGACGGCGGAGCGCTTCGTCGTCGCCGGTGGCCGCACCAGCAAAGACATGGGGATGACGGCGGATCATTTTTTCACAGATGGACGACAGGGCATCAGTCGCGGTGAAGCAATCCTGGTCGCTGTACATGGCGGTGAGCATACCAAGGATATAAAAGAGATCGCCGATCTCCTCGCAGACGTGGTCCGGATCATCCCTGTCAATGGCCTGGGCCAGTTCCTCTGTTTCCTCAAGGAGGTATTTTTTCAGGCTTTTCGGGGTCTGCCGCTGATCCCAGGGACAACCATCGGCGGACCGGAGCCGGGCGATGATATCCCTTAGGCGTAGGAACTCTCTGGCATCACTGGTGTAATTCATGGGCAATTACTCTCATGGACCTGCACATATTGCCTGGGTGGCCTGGAACAGCTATTGGACGCCGATAATTTTCAGGGCCTCTGCTATCCGCACCCCTTCCTCTTTTTCCGGGTCCGAGAGAATTTTCCGCAGCTGGTCCAGCTTGAGCTGCAGGTCAGCGGCGGTAATTTCCAGGTACTGGATGGTCTGGGCGGCCGAAGATTCCGTGACATCCATGGCCTCTCGCAGATCATCGGCATTGCGGATCAGGGATTTGACCTCGCTGATCTTTTCCAGGCGGATGAAGAGCTCATCGAAGTTAACCGGTTTCTCCAGGTAATCCACCGCCCC
The DNA here is from genome assembly GCF_025998535.1 of Desulfolithobacter dissulfuricans. Taxonomy (NCBI): domain Bacteria; kingdom Pseudomonadati; phylum Thermodesulfobacteriota; class Desulfobulbia; order Desulfobulbales; family Desulfobulbaceae; genus Desulfolithobacter; species Desulfolithobacter dissulfuricans. The sequence goes on from NZ_AP024233.1 coordinate 1,535,521, forward strand.
CTTTTTCATGGCCTCCACCGCGGTGTCGATGGATGAATGGGCTGTGATAACTATAACCTCGGTGTCGATGCTCTTTTCCTTGACCACCTGCAAAAGCTCGATACCGCCGATGTCACCGGGCATGACCAGATCGGTGACCACCACATCAAAGCGTTGGCTAGCGAGTTTGCGGGTCGCCTCAACACCATCGCCGGCAACCGTTACCTCATAGCCGGCATCCTGCAGTCTTTTTTCCAGCAGACGCCGGACAACCGGATCATCGTCTGCAACGAGAATGGACATATGGTTCATAGCAACTCCTTGCACCGGGTGCGCTGTACTTTCCTGGATCCTGGATGGCACATATTACTTGAGCTGATAATAGAGGGCCCTGAGATGTCTCTTGGGGACAAAACGGGAGCATATACCGGTCAGGGATTCGGTGGCGCCAATGATGAGATATCCGTCGGGTTCCAGGACATCGGCCAGCCGGTTGAAGAGTTTTTTCCGATCTTCCATGGTGAAATAAATGGCAACATTGCGGCAGAAAATGATGTCAAACTTGCCAAGACCGGTGAAGGGCCGCATCAGGTTGAGTTTGCGAAAGGTGGCCATCACCCGCAGTTCATCCTTGACCTGCCAGTAGCCGCCGACTGGAATGAAGTATTTTTGCAGTTTGTCCCGGCCAAGTCCCCGTTCAATTTCAAACTTATTGTATCTTCCCCTGGAGGCCTGGGCAATGGCTGTGTCTGAGATGTCGGTTCCCAGCAGCTTGATGTTGTATTTTGAGGTATCGCCCAGCAGTTCCTTGAGGACAATGGCAATGGAGTAGACCTCCTGGCCGGTGGAACAGGCGGCGCTCCAGATCCGGATTCTCGGCTTGGAGAATTTGGATTTGGGGGTTCGCCGATCGATCAGGTCGGGAAGAATCTTGTGCTGAAGGAGTTGAAACGGTCCTGCATCGCGAAAGAAGAGGGTTTCATTGGTGGAGATGGCATCGATTATCTTGCGCTCAATGAGCTTGCGGGAATCGGAACGGGCTTTCTGGTACAGTTCCTTGAATGTTCTACAGCCCAGTTCCTCTGCGACCTGGGAGAGCCGGGTCTCAATAAGATATTTTTTACTTGCATCAAGATGGATCCCGGATACCTCATGGATATACTTGGTGATTATCTTGAGCTCTTCTGGTGTGATTTTCAGCATGCAGTGGACCGGCGGTTATGCTTCAGACAGGGATAAGACCACAGTGTCTTGTTGGTGGTCACGTGCTTTAGCATCATTTGACAGTTTTAATAATCTCATCGGCGATTTTGTCGAGCGGAGCCACCACGTCCAGCAGACCTTTTTCCGCCGGAGCCTTGGGCATGCCGTAGACCACACAGGTTTCCCTGTCCTGACCGATGATCCAGGCACCCTTGCGCTTGAGAATCTCCAGCCCCTTGGTCCCGTCGGACCCCATGCCGGTCATGATGACGGCAGTGGCCCGGCCAACGTAATAATCGGCCACCGAGCGGAACAGATAATCGACCGAGGGCTTGCAGCTGTTCTCCGGTGGATCATTGGTGATCTTGATGAGTCGGTTCTGGCCGTCGGCCGAGGCGACCAGTTTCATCTGCTTGCCGCCGGGCGCGATGTAGGCCACATTGGGCTGGATGGCCTCCCCGTCCTCAGCCTCTTTGACCATGATTGCACACTTGCTGTTGAGGCTGTTGGCCAGCGACTTGGTGAAAACCGGCGGCATGTGCTGAACAATAACGATGGGCACTCCAAGATCACCGGGCAGCATGGGCATCATCCGGGCCAGGGCATTGGGGCCTCCGGTGGAGACGCCAATGGTGACGATCTCGGATTTACTCTGCCGGACCGTGCCCTTGCAGGGCAGTGGCCGGCTTCCACCGGCAGCAGGCCGGGTGGCCGGAACGGTTTTTTGACTGCGCAGGGAAGAACCAATGGACCTGGCCGTGGTCGTTTTGCGCCCCCAGGTTTGCGGCCACGGATTGCACCTACGGTGGTTCGACCACGCTGAAAAGCCTTGATCAGCGGTGCCAGCAGATCATGGAGTTGTTTCTTGCTCTCGAGAATATTGTTGGTGCTGGGTTTGAGGATGAAGTCAAATGCGCCGAGTTCCAGGGCCTTCATGGTCATTTCCCCGCCTTCGGTGGTAAGGGTCGAAACCATGATGGCGCTGGTATCGGGAGCTTCCTTCTGCAGGGCTTCGAGCACCTCGATACCGTTCATCTCCGGCATCTCGATATCCAGGGTCAGAAGATCCGGCTTTAAGGTCCGGACCTTGGACATGGCGATCTTGCCGTTATGGGCTACCCCGACCACCTCTACCCCGGGCATTTCCGAGAGGATATCACTGACCGCCTTACGGTAGACAACCGTGTCATCGACGACCAGGACCTTGATTTTTTTATTAAGCATCAACTTTGGCTGGTATGTTCATTGGGTTGCTATTTGCTGGACAGCCTGGTGTGCCGGCGTAGTGCAGTCTTTCCAGACAAATCTGCCCGGCGCTGCTCCATCACTGCTCCACACCCTCCCAGAGGGCAGGGAGTGGCTGATATTATGATTATTGCAGGTATAGTTTCCGTGCCTTTTCAGGGTTGTAGAACAGCAGCGCTTACGCGACCGGTTCGCTCCCGGAAGGCCCTCTGGCAGGGGCGGGCTAATTGACCCGGTGACCGGTCCGGCTCTCGTTCTCCATCTTGAGCACTTCCTCCACATCCAGGATACCGATAAGTTTGTTATCGGTCTTGTAGACCCCGGTGAAGAAGTTTCCCTGGATACCGGACATGTTGGCCGGGGCCGGCTCGATCTTGTCGGGATTGGCCATGACCACGTCACTGATCTGGCGTACCAGAAGGCCGATATGTTCACCCGGGGCATTGACGATGATGTTGCGCGGGTCGTCACCGAGGCTGGTTTCGTCCAGGCCGAGTTTCTTGCCAAGATCGATGATGGTGACGATCTGTCCCCGGAGATTCAGGATTCCGGTGACATAGGAGGGTGCCTGGGGCACCCTGGTCATCTCCATGAGCTTGTTGATCTCCTGGACCTTGAGGATATCCATCCCGCACAGGGCGTCCCCGACATAGAAGGTTGCCAGCTCAAGGATATTTTTTTCGGTTTTGGTGGTATTTGTCATAAACTGCTCCATAACAACTGTATTAAATTGCTCAGGGGGCTTGTCAGCTGAGGCGGAAACGGCTGATCATATGTTTGAGTTCCTCGGCCAGCCGCTGCAGATCCTCGGCCTGGTCATGTACCTTCCTGCTGCCCTGGGAGATGCTGGAGGCCGCAGCATTGACCTGGGCCACGTCACTGGAGATCTCCTGGGAAACGCTGGAGCTCTGGGCCACGTTTTCAGCCACTTCACCGATGCCTTCACCGGCCTGGAGGATGTTGCTCGTCAGCTCGTGCATGGTGCCGGACTGTTCGTCAAGAGCAGTGGAAATGGAGGAGACGATGGAGTCGATCTCCCTGATAACATCGGTGATGTTGCGGATCCCCTCCACCGTGACACCGGTGGAACTCTGGATATCTTCAATCTGCTTCTTGATCTCGCCGGTGGCCTCGGCGGTCTGCTTGGCCAGTTCCTTGATCTCGTTGGCAACCACGGCAAAACCCTTGCCCGCTTCGCCGGCCCGGGCGGCCTCGATGGTGGCGTTGAGGGCAAGGAGATTGGTCTGCGAGGAAATTTCCGTTATGGTCTCGGTAACTTTGCCGATATCCTGGGCCGCCACACCAAGCTCGTCCACCTTGCTGGAAATATCACCCGCCTCGCTCACCGCGTTGCCGGTGATATCTTTGGCCTTGGATGTGTTTTCCTGGATCTCCCTGATGGTGGAAGAGATTTCTTCCGTGGCCGTGGTCATCACGTTGAGGTTGGCGGCTGCCTCCTCTGTTGCTGCGGCCACGCTGGCCATGTTGGAACTCATCTCTTCGGCAGCCGCGGCCACACTTTCCGAGCGCTGTGCGGTTTCGGCCGAGGATTCATCCAGGGTGTTGGACACCGTCACCAGGGATCCGGCGGCGCTGTTGAGGTTGAGGGCATTGTTCTTGATGTCCTCGACCATTTTGGCCACGTTTTTCAAAAAACCGTTATAGTACACGGCAACCTCGGAAAATTCATCCTGCACCACTGTTCCGAAAACTTCCTTGCATTCACTGCAGGAGCTGTACTCGCCGCTGGAAATTTTCGGGCACTGGGGGTGGTCCGACAGGGAGCCGGCTTCTTCCCAGCAGTATCCTGTCTTGCCGTACATGGTACAGTCGGTCTTGCCGCATTCGGCCACGGAGGAGCAGTTGACCCCTTCCACGCTGCTGGAGTCGAGATACTGGGTCAGGTCACCATTGCTGGCCTTTTCAAAGCGGGCGATGAGTTCGCTGATCGGCTTGTTGATAGTCTGGTTGAACAGGAGCCAGATCACGGCCTGGACCAGGAGAAGCGCTGCAATCCCGAGCCCGACAATGGTCAGCGCGGTCTTGCGGGCCTGGGCCAGGGGCGCGGTGATGTCCCGGGGCACCACGAGGACCCCGGCGATTTTTCCGGAGTAATCGAGCAGGGGCTGATAGGCGGTCAGGATCTCGCGGCCATTTTTGCGGCTCGGTTCAACGACCAGGTCCGTACTCTGCATCATCTTGCGCAGTAGCGGTTCCTCGGTTTTGGAAATTTCACCGTTCTGGGTTGTGGCCTGATAACGGAATCCTGTACCATCGGGTACCACCAGGGAGATATCTTCGCCGATGATCCGCTTGATTCTGGCGAGGAAGGCGTTGTCGAGCGGAGCGCCAAATTCCACCGACCCCACATGTTCGCCCTCATAATCGATGGGTACCACGGCCCGGATGGAGAGGCCTGCCTTCCCCTTTTCAATGGCGGCGATAGAGGACTGGTTGGTATTGACGGTCACCACGGTCTTGCGGAAGCTGGAAAGGTCATCGCCGAACTTGCTGGGTTTCTGTAGCCGGAGAAAGGAGATGGCCGGCGGCAGATGGAAATGAAAGACATTGAGGGAGGTGTGCTCCTGCAGTTCCTTGTACAGGGGCAGACAGAGCTGCAGCATGGAGGTTCTGTTCCTGGTGGCAAGATACTCCTGTACGGCTGGAATATGGGCCACGGTCTGGGCCAGCAGCTGGGTCTTTTCCTTTTCCGATTCGATGAAATCCTGAATCCGGCTTGTCTGCTCCTGCAGCTGTTCGCGGCTTTCAGCAAGCGTCTGTTTGGTGGTGCTGGTGTAAAAAACCCACACAGGAATTATAACCAGGATGGCAACCACAGCCCCGAGGGCCACCAGGAATCTGGTTTTGATCTTCCTGGGCCGCAGTTTCTGCAGAAAATTCATGTTGTCCTCCAGAGATAAATTAGTTGTCCCATACTGACTGATTGTTTCTGAAAAAACCGAGACAGCAGTTCAGGGTATGCAGTCATGACAAGGACTAATATTTTTTACACCTTGAACTTCCGGACCAGATTGTCAAGAGCTTTCGCCAGGTCTTTGAGTTGTTCCGCGTTGGAAGCCAGTTTAGAGGATTCATCATTGATTGCAGATGCCTTGCTGTTCACTTCAACTATGGCAGTTGCAACTTCATTGGATACCAGGGAGCTTTGCGCCACATTTTCGGTGACCTCCTGAATTCCTTCGGAGGCCTGGACGATATTTTCAGTGATCTCATGGGTGGTGGCAGTCTGTTCTTCCAGGGCTGTGGCGATGCCGCCTACAATCTCGTTGACTTCTTTAACAGTTTCCGCAATCTCGCGAATTTCTGTAACCGTCACCTTGGTAGAGGACTGGATGGATTCGATCTTCTGCCGGATATCCTTGGTCGCTTCGGCAGTCTGTTTGGCCAGTTCCTTGATCTCGTTGGCAACCACCGCGAAACCCTTGCCAGCTTCCCCGGCCCTGGCTGCCTCGATGGTGGCGTTAAGGGCGAGCAGGTTGGTTTGTTCCGAAATTTCAGTGATGGTTTCAGTTACTTTGTCGATCTCGCTGGCAGCAGTACCCAGTTCATTGACCCGGGTCGACGCTCGCTGGGATTGGGAAACAGCATTCTCGGTAATGTTTCGTGCGTTTTCGGTATCCTGGGTGATGGTGTTGAATGTTACGGTCATTTCCTTGACCGCTTCTGCCATAATGGAGACATTGGTGGATGTTTCCTCGACTGCGGCGGCCACGGTATTCATATTGGAGGACATCTCGCCTGCTGCTTCAGCCACAGCGTGAGAACGGTCGGAAACTTTTTCCGTCTCCGAGGAAACATGGGTGGAAATAGCAAAGAGTTCTCTGGATGATGTGTCCAGATCACCCGCATTGTCGCTGATGTGTTGGATTATCTTGCGCAGATTACGAGCCATGCTATCCAGGCTGGTACCTATCTGGCCCAGTTCATCGGTACCGGAAATATTTGCGACTGCAGTGAGATTACCATTGCCAAAGGTTTCGGTGAACGAACGGATCTTCTCAAGCCTGCTGCCGATGGACTGTACCGTGGAGAGGGCGAACGCAATGGCGGCCAGACCAAAAATGACCAGAACGACCTGTATGGTGATAAGCAGTCGAACCGATCCTTCGGCATTTTCCTGCATGATGGTTACCGCTTCGTTCATCTTTTTCAGCAGGTCCATATTCCCTTTGATGATGGTGTCAAGGATGGCATCGACCGGCTGCTCACTGGTGAGGACCGTGTTTATTCTTCCCTTGCACGACTCCCATTGCTGGGCGACAACTTTCAGTTGTTCCAGTGCGTTGCTTGTTGCAGCAGGCAGTGTTACGTATTTGCTGCTCTGGGCATCAAGGGTAAGCGGTGCCTGCCCGGAATGAATCAGCGCGTTGAGTGTCTTGTCAAAGATGGTGGTGGTGTTTTCAACTTGTTCTGCAAGTCTTCTGTCAATCTTGCCGGTTTTTTCCCTGGCAAGCTGAAACTGCAGCAGTTCCTTGGCCATTTTCTGGGTCAGCATTCGTTGCCTGCCGGCCAGGTTGATGACTAGGCTGTCATTTTTCTGCTTTGATGTCACATACCAGGTGGCAAGGAACATGCACACGATAATGCAGGATAGCCCCAGAACTGTAGATATGAGTTTAAGTTTAATATTCATTGTTGTTACCGTTATGTTGTGGAATTATTTCCGTTTGATTTTATAGTTATTGCCTGACACTTTTTCACGGTCAGACATCCCTGTTATGCGGCCACAGCCTGTCTGGCGTACTTGTGGACACTTTCCATGAGCCGTTCTTTGTCCAGCTTGATGTGATATTCGTTAAATCCCACGGCTTTGCCTTTGGCAATGTCTTCATCTGCGGCCAGCGTGGTCAGCGCGATAACCGGCAGATTGGCAAATCTGGGATCACTGCGGATCTTCTCTGTTAACTCGAATCCGTCCATGTTGGGCATCTCGATATCTGTCACAACAAGAGATATCTCATCGGCCCGTTCTTCCAGGGCATGGAATGCCTGGACTCCGTCTTCGGCCTCGATAACATGGTAGCCGGCTTCCTCCATGTATCCCTTGACCTGGTTGCGGAAGAAGTTGGAGTCTTCTACCACCAGGATGGTTGCAGCCTCCTCTTCCTCCACCACTTCACTGAGTGCAAGGTCGGCGAACCATTCAGGATGAACGGCCTGGACAAGTTCAAAGATATCCACAAGCATAGTGGTCTGGCCATCAATAATGGCAGAACCCATGATGCCGGTCTGCTTGAGGGTGACATCGTCTATGTCTGCCGCCACTTCGATGGCATCCACCGGTCCGATGGCCAGGAGTCCGATATCCTTGTTCGCCAGGTGGAAAACGATAACCAGGAGATCGTCCTGTTCCTTGATCGGCTGGACCATGGCTACATCGTCAATGCAGAGCAGGGGCAGGCTGCCGCCTCGGTACTGCATGACCCGCCGGCCACCCACGTCTTCGATGTCTGTGATCTTGATTTTTTCAACCCGTTCCACCATGTTGAGCGGCACGCCGAACTGTTCTTCCTCGGAACTGCGGAAGATCAGCAGGGCCTGCTTGTCACGGCGGGCAATTATGGCCTCTTTGGCGGCCTCGGCAAGTTCCTGGGCCCGGTCCGAGCCTTCCATGGATGTAAGACCGGCCATCTGGGCCAGGTTGCTGACATCGAGGATCAGGGCGATGCGTCCGTCCCCCATGATGGTGGCGCCGGCATAGCCGCGGCACTGCTGCAGATGACGGCCCAGTGGTTTGATGACTATTTCCTCGGAGTCGTGCAGCCGGTCGACGATGACCCCGTATTTCATGGTTCCGGTGGAAACAACGACAATATTCAGGGCCGAGGCTGGTCCCTGCCGCCGTTCGATGGATTTTCTTTCATGGCGGTCCGTGTCATCGGGCGGTACTGTTTCCTCCCGGGATTCCGAACTGTCACGGAACAGGGGACTTTTTCTGGATCTCCGATCGGCGATATTGACCCTGCGGTCGAGTTTGGTCTCCCCATCCTTGGGATCGTAATAGGTCCGCTCGATTTCCAGGACGTCGGAAAGCCGGATCAGGGGCAGCAGGTTGCCGCGCAGGCGAACAACCTCGGCATCACCCACCCGTTCCACCCGGTCCTTGACCTGGGCGGCCGGGATGCGTAGCAACTCCTCCAGGTTGACCTGGGGTATGGCATACCGTTCGCCGCCGGTCATGACGATCTGACAAGGAATGATGGCCAGGGTCAGCGGCAGCTTGATGGAGATGGTGGTTCCCTTGCCGACCTCGGACTCGATCTCAATGGAACCGCCGAGCTTGTCCAGGTTGGTTTTGACCACATCCATACCAACGCCGCGGCCGGAGACATCGGTAACCTCCTTGGCGGTCGAAAAACCGGGCAGGAGGATGAGGTTGATCTTTTCCTTCTCCGACATGGTCTTGGCCTGTTCCGCCGTGATCAAACCCTTGTTTATCGCAGCCTGGGCGATCATGTCACCGTCCAGCCCCTTACCGTCATCGGAGATCTCGATCACCACCTGACCTGCTTCATGGTAGGCTTTGAGGACGATGAGTCCTCTGGCATCCTTGCCTTTTTTGATCCGCTCTTCCGGCGGTTCAATGCCGTGGTCCACCGAGTTACGGATCAGATGGGTCAGGGGATCGTTGATCGCTTCGATGATGGTCCGGTCCAGTTCGACCTCCTTGCCGACAATGGTGAGCTCGATCTGCCGGCCAAGTTTCTTGGCCAGATCGCGGACCACCCGGGGGAACTTGTTGAACACGTTACCGATGGGCTGCATCCGGGTGAGCATGATGGCCTCCTGGAGCTCGGAGGTCACCAGGTCGATTCGCTGGCCCACCGCTTCGGCGTTGCGGACATCGCCGGAGGTTATGGTCTGCAGGAGCTGGTTTCTCGACAGAACCAGTTCGCCGGCCAGGTTCATCAACTGGTCGAGCAGGCTCACGTTGACCCGGATGGTGGTGTCGGGTTTGTGCGAGGTGGCGGCCAGTTTTTTCTTGGCCTTTTTGGGTGGGTCCGGAGTACTCTGTGTCGGGGCCGGCTCCAGAGACTTCGGTGGCGGTGTCTCAACCGTTGCCGCGGCCTGAACGGGTTCCGGCTCGGGCTCGCTTTCAGGCGTGACGGCCTCGGTTTCCACCTCTTCCTCTGCAGCTGTTTCCTCAGGCTTTTCTTCAGAGGCGGACTCAGGTTCAGATTCGCTGGCCGCTACCGGAGGCGCCGCGGCCTCGCCACCCTCATAGATGGCATTGAGCGCGTTCAGGTGCTCGGAAATATCCACCTCGTTGCTGTCATGGATGTTTTCGATCAGTTGCTGCAGTTCATCCGAGGCCTGAAGCAGGACATTGATGATTTCCGGGGTCGGAACCAGCTTGCGGCTGCGGATAAGTCCCAGGACGTTTTCCGTCGCATGGGCCAGTTCCTGGATAACGGTCAGGCCCATGAAGCCGGCTCCACCCTTGATGGAGTGGGCAGCCCGGAAAACCTTGTTGACCAGGTCATCATCAATATCCGCCCCGGCATCCTCGATGGCCAGCAGATCATTCTCTATGTCCGCCAGATGCTCCAGTGATTCTTCTATAAAACCCTGTAGAATTTCATCATCTTCGATTGGCATACCATGTGCTCCCTTGCAATATGGGACAGCAATGCTGTCATATCTTGTCGTAAATAGCGCCAGGCACCACGGCATTAAACGGGACTTTTTTTCCGTTCTCCGGCGGCGGGCCGATTCACGCCGAACAGTCCTGCAGAGGTCGCAGGACTATCATAGTTAGTATTTTACGGGTATCCTTTCAGGGTTGTACAGATTTTTTTAGTCTGCCTGGAAAAAAAGACGCCGTATATGGCACAGAGCCCGGCCAGGAAAGAGATAAAATGACGCCCGGAAGCGACCAGGCCACCTGGTTTTTTCTTCTCGAGGATGGCGATGGGATTTAAGGTGTGTTATTTGTTGATTCCCACCAGGGTGACGGTATAGGTAATGGGCTTGCCGGCCAGGGGATGGTTATAGTCCACGGTGACGGTATCGTTGTTGACCGACAGAACCGTTGCCGGAACCTGTTCTTCCCGGCCGTCCTTTTCCAGGGCCAGGGAAAGAATCATGCCGGGCTTGGGCTCGATTTTTCCTTCAAAAATGGAGCGGGGCAGGGTATGGACCAGTTCCTTGTAATGCGGACCGTAGGCGTCTTCCGGAGCAATTGTCACGGTCCGTGTCTGGCCCGGTTCCATGCCCAGGAGGGAGACCTCCACTGCCGGGAAGATCTTGCCGTCACCGATGGATAGCGTGAGAGGCTTGTTCTCCGGAGTCGCGTCGATAACCTCGCCGGACTTAAGGGTGGCCTTGTAGGTGATGGTGACGGTATCGGTCAGGGCTACTGGAGACATATGGCTTCCTCTGCTTTGCTTTGGTGGATGGTCGTTGATCGCGGTCATTGTAAAGAATTCCTCCCTGTTTGACAATAGGCTCCTGAAAAGAAAGACCACCTCTTGACAAAGCAGGATTAAGCGCATAAATGTGCTAATTTCCTGAATGGAAGGAGAAAGATATATGGAACTGGAATGTGCAAAATACAAGGAGAAAATGGCCTCGGATGAGGCCAGCTGCCGCCACCCTGGTGATTACTGCACCTATCGGACATCGTGCATCATCCACTTCATGGGTATGGAAAAAAAATCAGACGGTACGACGAGCCCTCCCGATCCAGTGAGTCAAAAAAACGAAACAACTACTATGATACCACTAGATTTTTCCAAATCAGCCGACGGTCTTTTGCCGGCTATCGTCCAGGACCATGCCAGCGGCGAGGTGCTGATGCTGGCTTATATCAACGAGGAGTCCTGGAAAAAAACCCTGGAAACCGGCAAGGCTCATTACTGGAGTCGCTCGCGAAAAGCCCTGTGGCTCAAGGGTGAATCATCGGGCCATGTGCAGATGATCCGGGAGATCCTGGTGGACTGCGATGCCGATACCGTGGTCTTCAAGGTGGAGCAGCTCGGTGGCGCCGCCTGTCATAAGGGGTACCGAAGCTGCTTTTTCCGCCGGGTGAGTGATGGAAAACTCGTGGTCGACCAGACGCCGGTGTTTGATCCCAAGACCGTCTACGGGTCATGAACGGACTCCGGAGTCCGGGCAGACCATGTGAAAGATGAGAGATGCAGGCTTGCCCCCGGCCGTTGCCGGGGCAGCCTTACCCCGCTAACCGCTTCAACTTTAAGATTATGAATCAACTTAAACTGGGAATTCCCAAAGGCAGCCTGGAAAAGGCTACCATCGACCTGTTTGCCAAATCCGGCTGGCAGATCAAAATGATGTCGCGAAACTATTTCCCCTCCATCGATGATCCGGAGCTCTCCTGCTCCATCTGCCGGCCCCAGGAGATGTCACGCTATGTGGAGTCAGGCATGCTCGATGCCGGGATCACCGGCAAGGACTGGACCCTGGAAAACGGCTCGGATATCGAGGTCATCACCGATCTCGTCTACTCCAAGGTGAGCAAGAAGCCGACCCGCTGGGTGGTTGCCGTGCCCGGAGACTCTGACATCCACACCATCGAGGATCTCGAGGGTAAAAAGATCGCCACCGAACTTGTCAACGTGACCCGGAAGTTTTTCGAGAGCCGTGGCATCAATGTGGAAATCTTTTTTTCCTGGGGAGCGACCGAGGCCAAGGCGGTCTCCGGGCTGGCCGACGCCATTGTCGAGGTAACCGAAACCGAGACAACCATCCGGGCCCATGGTCTTCGGGTTATCCATGAACTCATGGAGTCCAACACCCAGCTCATCGCCAACAAAGAGTCGTGGCAGGATCCCTGGAAAAGAGAGAAGATCGAAAATATCGCCCTCCTGCTCCAGGGTGCTCTGCGGGCAGACCAGATCGTCGGACTCAAGATGAATGTCCCGCAGGAGAACTTTGACGAAATCCTCAAGATTCTCCCCAGTGTCACCGCCCCCACCGTGGCCCAGCTCTACAAGCAGCCATGGTTTTCCGTGGAAACTGTTATCTCCAAGCACCAGGTCCGCGACCTGGTACCCAGGCTGAAAAAGCTCGGGGCCGAGGGCATCATCGAATATGCTCTCAACAAGGTCATCTGAATGCATCTGCCTGCAGGAAACAGCATATAATGGACTTTTCCCGGGTTGAGTTTATCAAGGGGGTCTACTCCTTAAAGGAGCTGCCCGAACCCATCTGGCCGGAGATCGCCTTTGCCGGGCGCTCCAATGTGGGAAAGTCCAGCCTGATCAACCGGCTGGTCAGGCGTCGGAACCTGGTCAAGACCAGTTCCCGTCCGGGCAAGACGCAGGCGCTCAACTACTTTTCCGTGGACGAGCGGATGTACCTGGTCGATCTGCCGGGGTATGGTTTTGCCCGGGTTCCCAAACAGATGCGCTCCTCCTGGGAACATCTCATTACCGGCTACCTCGAAAGGCGGGAGACCTTGGTCTGCGTGGTGGTGATAATTGACCTGCGTCATGAATTAAAAAGCCAGGACCGGGAGCTGGTGGACTGGCTCAGGCACCATCAAAAGCCCTTTCTTCCGGTCTACACCAAGGCAGATAAACTCTCGAAAAACAAGCAGATGAAGAATGCAGCCGCGCTGGATGCGGCCTTGACGATCACCCCGGATAAGCGGGTCCTTTTCTCGGCCAGAACCGGGCAGGGACGGGAAGATCTGGAAAGCAGACTTGCAAACTATGTTGAAAATTGGTAGGTATTTTTGTGGCAACAGGTGCAGGAAAGATTTTCCGGTTTAAAGCGCAATAGTTATTGCGCCAAAACCGCAAAAATCCATGGGCAACGGAACAAAGGAGGAGTCAGATGTCGCTGAGATCAGATTGGCCGTGCTGGGAAATTATGCAGTGCAAACCAGAACATGCAGCCCAGTGTCCCGCATATCAGTCCTCGCGGCCCTGCTGGGAGGTCATGCAGGAGCTTGACGTCTTCTCGTTTAACATCTGTAAGGACTGCCTGGTCTATGTGATCAAGCAGAAGAATCCCATCTTCAGCAAGGAAGAAATCCTGAGCATCATGTGCCAGAAAGGGGTGGATGTCACTGGCAGATGCTGTGTGGCAGACTGTCATTCGGTGCGCTGAGACCAGTCCTTTTTCAGGTAGAGCCCCGCTTGCCGGAGACACCCCGGGACAGGAGTTCACTCTTTGAACATCCTTGCCTGCCTCGCTTACCTCTGAAATATCGGTCCGGTATATTCTGACTGGAGAGTTCGGTGTCATCGGCGGTCACCAGCCGATGACCTGCGAACTTTTTCCGTAAAAGCGGTGGTTTGACCGGCTGTCCGGTGACGGCCGGATAAACCGGCAGACGTACCCGGAGATCCAGTCGCAACCCTTCCTGCAGATTATCCTGGAAGTACCTGTTGCAGGAGATTTCCGGGCGTATGTTACCCGGCTCAATCCGATTTGAGGACGGCCAGGAAGGCCCGTTGAGGTATCTCCACATTGCCCACGGTTTTCATCCGCTTTTTACCCGCCTTCTGTTTTTCCAGAAGTTTCCTTTTTCGGGAAATATCACCCCCATAACATTTTGCCGTTACATCCTTTCGCAGGGCCGATACTGTTGTCCGGGCGATGATGTTTCCGCCGATGGCCGCCTGGATGGCGATCTTGAACATCTGCCGCGGAATCTCTTCCTTCAGCCGTTCACAGGCTCTCAGGCCCCGTTCCCTGGCCCGGGAACTGTGGACAAGCTGGGAGAGGGCGTCCACCTGCTCCCCGTTCACCAGGATATCGAGTTTGACCAGGTCGCTTGGGCGGTAATCGATCAGTTCATAGTCAAAGGAACCGTATCCCTGGGTCACGGACTTGAGCTTATCGTAAAAATCGTAGATCACCTCGGCAAGCGGCAGCTCGCAGGTGAACTCGATCCGGCCGGGCATGGGATAGTGGTAGTTGGTATTCTCGCCTCGCCGCTCCATGCAGAGCGTCATGACCGCGCCCATGTAGCGCTCGGGAATATGGATGGTCGCCTTGATGAACGGTTCTTCGATGCGGTCGATGGAGCCGGGATCCGGAAAATAGGCCGGGTTGTCCACCTCACGCATGGTGCCGTCCTTGAGATAAAACTGGTACTTGACCGTGGGCACGGTGAGTATGAGCGAGATGCCGAACTCACGCTCCAGCCGCTCCTGAACCACCTCCAGGTGCAGGAGGCCTAAAAAACCGCAGCGGAAACCAAAACCAAGGGCTGCTGACGAGTCTTTCTGAAAAGTGAGGGCTGCATCGTTTAACTTAAGCTTTTCCAGAGCCGCAGCCAGGTCTTCATAATCATCGGTGGAAATCGGATAGATCGATGAAAAGACAACCTGTTGCACTTCCCTGAATCCAGGCAGGGGGGCAGGGCAGGGGTTGTCCTTGAGGGTGATGGTATCACCGGGTCTGGTGTCGGATACGGTCTTGACCCCGGCAATGATATAGCCTACCTGGCCGGCACAGAGTTCCTTTTGTGGCTCCCTGGTCAGGTGAAACAGCCCCACCTCCTCCACTTTGTACTCGGCCCCGTTGGACATGAAGATGATCTGGTCGCCGGGCCGGAGGCGGCCGTTGATAATCCGGACCGAGATAACCGTCCCCCGATAGGGATCGTAGTTGGCATCAAAGATCAGAGCCTCGAGCGGTTTATCCGGGTCGCCTTCGGGCGGGGGCAGGTACTTGACAATGGTCTCGAGCAGTTCGTCCACACCCTCGCCGGTCTTGGCTGAACACTTGCAGATCATGTCCGCATCCAGGCCCAGGTCCTCCTCGATGGACCGGACCACCTTTTCAGGTTCGGCCGAAGGCAGGTCGATCTTGTTGATCACCGGGATGATCTCAAGATCGTTCTCCATCGCCAGGTAGAGGTTGGCCAGGGTCTGGGCCTCAACTCCCTGGGCAGCGTCGATGAGGAGCAGGGCGCCCTCGCAGGAGGACAGGGCCCGCGAAACCTCGTAGCTGAAGTCCACATGCCCCGGAGTGTCGATCAGGTTCAGAGTATAGGTCGTACCGTCCTTTGCCCTGTACGGCAGGCAGATGGTCTGACTCTTGATGGTGATGCCACGCTCCCGTTCGATGTCCATGGAATCGAGCAGCTGGTCCTGGAACTCCCGGTCGGTGACCATGCCGCAAAGCTGGATCATCCGGTCGGAAAGTGTGGACTTTCCATGATCTATGTGAGCGATAATGCTGAAATTTCGAATATGCTGCATGGGCAGATATAAACCTGTGTGAAATTTTTCCGCTTTTTCCATCGCAGAATGCGATTGGCCAAGCCGGGCAGAATTGATAGCATACTTCCGCTGAAAAAAAAACCATTCTGCGTTGAAAACACGAGAAAACAGGTCGTCAGGACAAAGGAATTTTGCGATTGACGGTGAATTTTTTTCTCCGATGGTATATAATAATGTAAGTCCCTCCCTGGTTGAGGGATATTTTTTATTGTTGCCTGCGGACAGGTTACTGGAAACCAAAACATGAGCACAACCGGGTACGGTATGGCTGGACAGGACTCTCAAGACTCCCAAGACACCTCAACGGAACTGTTGCCGCGGCAGATTCATCCCCTGGTCGCTCTGCCGGACGAGGAGAACCTGCCTGCTGTCAGTAATCCTGCCCTGCACCGCTATCTCCAGGAAATCAGCCAGTATCCTCTGCTTTCCCGGGAGGAGACCGATGAGCTTGCCAGGCGGTTCAAGGAGACTGGTGACCCGGAAGCGGCTTATCGGCTGGTGTCTTCCAACCTGCGCCTTGTGGTCAAGGTAGCCATGGATTTCCAGAAGTACTGGATGCAGAACTTCATGGATCTCATCCAGGAAGGCAATGTCGGCCTGGTTCAGGCAACCAAGAAGTTCGATCCCTATAGAGGGGTAAAATTTTCCTATTACGCCGCCTACTGGATCCGGGCCTACATACTGAAATTTATCATGGACAACTGGCGCCTGGTCAAGATCGGCACCACCCAGGCCCAGCGCAAGCTTTTTTTCGGCCTGAACAAGGAGAAGAAACTGCTGGAGGCCCAGGGTTTCAAGCCGGATGTCAAGCTGCTGGCCGACCGTCTCAATGTCAAGGAAAGCGAAGTCATAGAGATGAGCCAGCGTATGGACAATTGGGATGTTTCCCTTGAAAGTCCGGTGCGCAGTGACTCAGAAGACGAGCAGAAAAATTTTCTTCCCTTTGAAGGCCCCGGGATTGAGGAGGTCGTTGCCGGCCGGGAAATGCAGGAAAGAATCCGGGAAATACTCGCCAGTCTGAAGGACCGGCTCAACGACAAGGAAAAGATGATTCTGGATTCACGGCTGCTGAGCGACGAGCCCCGGACTCTGCAGGCCATTGCCGATGAATTCGGGATCTCCCGGGAGCGTGTGCGCCAGATCGAGGCGAATCTGCTGAAAAAACTCCGCCAGTACCTGGAGAAAGAGCTTCCTGATATCCAGAACTTTTTTGGCGACGACAACCAAGTCCCCACCCCAGGTGTCCGAAAGGCCGCATCCTGATATCCGTCTCCGGTTCCCTCTTGTTTTTAATCGAAGGTCAGAGGAATAATGAAAGTACCTCTTCTTGATTTGCAGCCGCAGATGCAGCCGCTGCGTGAAGAAATTCTGACAGCGGTCACCGCTGTCATCGATTCCACCCGCTATATCCTGGGCCCTGAGGTTGCCGGCCTGGAGGACGAGGTCGCCAGCTACTGCGGAGCGCACAGTGGCGTGGGGGTATCCAGTGGTACCGATGCCCTGCTTGTCAGCCTGATGGCCCTGGGAATCGGCCAGGGTGACCTGGTTCTGACCACGCCCTACACCTTTTTTGCCACCATGGGCTCGATCATCCGCACCGGCGCCATGCCGGTTTTCTGTGATATCGATCCTGTTTCCTTCAACATCGATCCAGAGGCCATGGCCGAGATCCTGGAGGAGGATGCCCGGGGGGAGCGGCGGATCCGGGCGATCATGCCGGTGCACCTGTTTGGCCAGTGCGCTGCCATGGAGCGGATTCTCGAGCTGGCCCGTCGCTACGAAGTGGCGGTCATTGAAGACGCGGCCCAGGCAATCGGGGCCGAGTATCCCATGATGACCGAACAGGGCGTTGTCTGGAAACGGGCCGGCAGCATGGGTGATACCGGTTGTTTCTCGTTTTTCCCCAGTAAAAATCTCGGCGGCATCGGTGATGGCGGCATGGTCACGACCAACGAACCTGCCCTTGCCGGCCGGCTGCGCTCCCTGCGCAACCATGGGGCAGAGCCTAAATATTTCCATGCCAGTATCGGCGGTAATTTCCGGCTTGATCCCATCCAGGCCACGGTGCTGCGCATCAAGCTCTCACACCTGGAGTCCTGGCACCAGGGACGACGACGCAACAGCGAAAAATATCGGCAGTACTTCTCCGATTCCGGTCTGAACGGAAGTCCGGTCCAACTGCCCGAGGCAGTGTACCGTGATTTTCCCGACGCTGCCGACCATAATTTTCACATATACAATCAGTTCATCATCCGGGTTCCCCGGCGCGATGAGTTGCGGGCCTATCTCCAGGAGCACGAGATCGGCTGCGAGGTGTATTATCCCCTGTGTCTGCACCAGCAGGAATGTCTCAAGTCCCTCGACATGAGCACCCGACATTTTCCAGTTGCCGAGCAGGCGGCCCGCGAAAGCCTGGCCCTGCCCATCTATCCCGAACTTTCCGATGCGCAGATCCAGTATGTGGTTGAAACAATACACTCCTTTTATCATCGCTGAAACGTGATGGCATCGTGAAACTCCACCTGTATAAATATGTCGGCTGCACGGCGTTGCTGCTGGTCCTGGGCCTTGGCCCTGCTCCGGCCGGTGGCGGACAGTCCGAGCCGGATCCCCCGGCAGAGGGTACCCTTGGAGTTCCGGAGAGGGATATCTCCTATCCCGGCCTGCTGGCTCCGGCCTGGAAACAGACCTGGGACCTGGCCCGACAGCTGGTTCGAGACCGCAAGCTGGGCGAGGCGCGGATCCAGTACCAGCTTCTGCTTGAAAAAAAACCAGGGGTCGATGAGGCCCGCTGGGAATATACGACCATCCTTATTGAGCAGGAACATTGGGACGAGGCCGGCCGCCAGCTGGAACAGCTGCTTGAACATGACCCTGAAAACGGGAAGTATGTCCTGGCCCTGGCCCGGGTTTCACTGATGACCGGTAATTATGACCGGGCGCTGTCCCTGTATGGCCAGTTCTATGAACGCAATCCAGACAGTCCCAGGGCGGTCAATGCCCTGCATGGACTGGTCACGGTGCTGGAGCGGCAAAAGCGTCCTGAGATGGTGCTGCCGCTGGTGGAACAGCTCATGCTGCGCGAACCGGAAAACAGTGCTTTGCAGCTCAAGGCGGCTCGGCTGGCCCTGGAGCTTGACAAGGTGGAGCGGGCCCGGAACCTGCTGCAGGCACTTCGTCTCAAAGAGCCGGATAATCCCGAGGTCATCGGCCTGCTGGCCAGGGCCGCGGATCGTCTTGGCCTGGTCGGGGAAGCGGCCCTCTGGTACCAGGTCTTGGTGGGTCTGGAGCCGGAAAACCGGCAGGCAAACAGGTGGCTGCTCGAGTATTACCACGACCTGAACCGGCCGGCCATGGAACTCCGCCACGTGGAGACCCTTTTAAAAGGAAGTCCTGATGACGCATCACTTCTTGAGCGGGCTGGTGTTCTGAATATGGAGCTGGGGCAGACCGGAAGGGCCCTTGATTATTTCCATTTCGCTCAGATGCTCGATCCGGACAGTGAACGGCTTGCCGGGGAAAAGAAAAAAGCCGAGGAAAAACTGGCCCGGGAACTGGTGGCGCTGGTGGAGAATCGCGGAGCCGACATGCTGTGGGCCGACCTGGACCGGATCACTTCTGACCGGATCGGGGTCTACCGGGCCATGGCCGAGCTGCTGCAGGCGCAGGGCAAGCAGGAGGAACGGATCGCTGTTCTGCGGATACTCTTTCTTGAAAACGGTCTCACTGCAGCTGAATGCTGCGACCTGGCACGTCTGCTCCTTGAACGCGGTCAGGGGCCGGTGCCGGACTGCTGCGAACCTGCTGCAAACAGACCCGGTGAGGGATTGGAGAACCATAACAGAACTCCTTGATGGGTACTGCCGGCTATCGGCTTTAGTTCTGGCTCACGATTTATTTTTTTATTTTATTTTATTCTAACTTTTAATTTACAACTTGTTTGTACGGGAATACAGGAGGACAGGACAATGGTAGAACGAATTCCGATGTCAAAGACCGGACATCAGCGTCTTCGTGAGGAGCTTGACCGGCTTGAGCGCGTGGACCGGCATGAGGTGGTCAAGGCCATCGAGATTGCCCGGGCCCATGGTGACCTCAGCGAAAACGCCGAGTACCATGCGGCCAAGGAACGTCAGGGAATGATCGAAGGTCGGATCATGGAGCTCAAGGATAAACTGGGCCGGGCCGAGGTTATCGACTGCTCGCAGGTTCGCTGCGACAAGGCGGTCTTCGGTACGGTGGTGACCCTGATGGACATGGACACGGACGAGGAGGTAACCTACCAGCTCCTGGGTCCGGAAGAGGCGGATGTGAAAAAAGGCTCTATTTCAGTGCTCTCTCCCCTGGGCCGCTCCATCCTGGGCAAGGAGATCGGTGACGAGGTGGTGACCAAGACGCCCGGCGGAGTGCGTGAATTCGAGGTGGTCGATATCAAGCCCGCACCGGTGGAGTAGGGGAGGGGAGGCTCAGCCCTCAGGTTTTTTCTCCCCGGGGGCCAGAATGCCGAGTTGAAAGATATCGGTTACCTGCTTGGCCGTTTCCTCGACCGTATACTCAGTTTCCAGATTCAGGTTCCATATCCTGGCTATTTCGTCCAGGGCCCCGAATATCGCCCTCTTGGCGATACCGGGCAGGATGTCTTTGCGAAAGACATTTTCTTCCTGCCCTTTTTTTATGATCGATGAGACAATATTGACGTATTCGCTGAACTTGTTGTTGCGGTAATCGCGGATCAGCTTGTTGGTCTGTCTGAGCTCGATCTGAATCACCTCGGCCAGGTTGCGGTTTTTCTTCATCTCCGTCAGGTGTTTGGTGATGAAGATTTCCAACATCCGCCGGGGATCGTCTTCCTTGGCCAGCAGGGTGGTCATCTGATCGACAAGACGGCCGATTTCCTGTTCGAATACCGAAATCAGGATGTCAAATTTATTGTTAAAATAAAGATAGATCGTGCCGTCTGCCACCTTGGCTTCCTTGGCAATGTCGGAAATCCGGGCATTGAAAAAACCTTTTTTGGCAAAGACCTTAGTGGCGGCACGAATGATTTTGCCGTGTTTGTCTACTGATTTCATTATGTTATGTCAGTGGGAGATGAAGACGATAATGAATGAGTGTTCATTCTTTAAACTAACAGAGTGGTTTGTCAGGTGTCAAGTAAAAGAGAAATTGATGACATCGTGAAGTGATTTTTCCGTTTTCAGGGCGGTCTTGGGGGCTCCGGTGTTGAGTGTGCCTCCGGTTTCTGCTACATTGCCCCGAAACAGTGATCAGAAGAGGGCAGAAGAGATCTGGGGGTTTCTCCTGGAGGCCGGGAGGGAGATGCGCTCTGTCGCATGGCCTGACCGGGCTGAGCATAGGAGCGTAACAGACTCCGGAGGTGCTGGCAGTAAAACCTCTTTTCTTCCGGCCATCTTTCAGGGCTGGCCGGGGACAGAGTTCCTCCTGAGGTTCTTTTTTCTTCTGGTCTGAGGCGCCCGCGGACAGAGATGGATGAGGCGGGTAACATAATGCATGGAGGGAGATATATATGAAGGTTCTGGTAATCGGCTCCGGTGGCCGGGAACACGCGCTGGTATGGAAACTGCGCCAGTCGGAAAAGGTTAAACAGATCTACTGCGCCCCGGGTAATGCCGGTATTCGGCGACAGGCGGACTGCATCGATATCGCGGCCAACGATCTTCAGGGGCTGCTTGCGTTTGCCCTCAAGGAAAAGATAGATCTCACGGTGGTCGGCCCTGAAGATCCCCTGACTCTGGGTATCGTCGATCTGTTTGAGGAGAACGGGTTGCGCATTTTCGGGCCCAGCAAACAGGCGGCTGAACTGGAAGGGTCCAAGGTGTTCACCAAGAACTTTCTGAAAAAATACAACATCCCCAGCGCGTCCTACAAGGTGTTCACCAAACGCGGAGCTGCCAGAAAATATATCGACAAGATCGGTGCTCCCTGCGTGGTGAAGGCCGACGGCCTGGCCGCCGGCAAGGGGGTTATCGTGGCCCATACCAAGGCCGAGGCCAAGAAGGCCGTGGACCTGATCATGAAGGACAAGGCTTTTGGCGAGGCCGGCAACCAGGTGATCATTGAGGAGTTTCTCACCGGTGAAGAGGCCTCGTTCATCGCCTTTACCGATGGCAAGACGGTTCTTCCCCTGCCGTCCTCTCAGGATCACAAGGCCATTTTCGAAGGCGACCGGGGTCCCAATACCGGTGGTATGGGCGCCTATTCACCGGCTCCTGTGGTTACCAGGGAGCTTGAGATGCGGATCATGAACGAGGTGATGCTGCCTACCATCCGTGGGATGGAGGCCGAAGGGCGGCCTTATAAGGGCATGCTTTATGCCGGGATGATGATCAACGGCGATCGGATGGATGTGCTGGAATTCAACTGCCGTTTCGGCGATCCCGAATGCCAGCCGCTGATGATGCGGCTCAAGTCAGACCTGGTAGAGATCTTCGAGGCAGCCATCGATGAGCGGCTGGAAGAGGTTGAGCTGGAGATCGATCCCCGGCCGGCGGTCTGCGTGGTCATGGCTTCCCAGGGATATCCTGGAAAATATGTGACAGGCAAACCTATCACCGGGTTTGTCAAGGCCTCCCACATGAAGAATGTCATGGTCTTCCATGCAGGAACCGCCATCAAGAACCGGCGCACCGTCACTGCCGGTGGCCGGGTCCTTGGCGTGACCGCCATTGGCCAGGATATCGCCAGTGCGATCAAGACTGCCTACGAGGCTGTCGGGGTTATCCACTGGGACGGCTGTTACTACCGCCGCGACATCGGCTACAAGGCCCTGCAGAGAATGCGGAAAAAAGATGCACCGGCGGTGGCCATTGTCATGGGCAGCGATTCGGACCTGCCGGTCATGGAGGCGGCGGCCGACTTTCTCAGCTCGGTGGACATCAAGCATAAGCTCATGATCTCCTCGGCTCACCGCACCCCGGACGCGGCGGCTAGCTTTGCGAAAAACGCCAGGGACGAAGGAATCAAGGTGATCATCGCCGGTGCCGGCATGGCAGCCCATCTGGCCGGCGTGCTCGCCTCCCATACCACGCTGCCGGTGATCGGCGTACCCATTGACGCCTCGCCCTTGAACGGTCTGGACGCCCTGCTCTCAACGGTCCAGATGCCCCCGGGCATTCCGGTGGCCACCATGGGGATCGGTAAGGCAGGGGCCAGGAATGCCGCGGTCCTTGCGGCCAGGATCCTTGGGCTTGAAGATCAGAAGATCGCTGCGGCCCTGGAGCAGTTCAGCCGCGAGATGGCCGAACAGGTGAGCCGGAAAAACGAAGCTCTTGGCAGGTGAAGAACCGGGCAACTGCCAAGCAGCTTGAGCAGGCGGTTTCGGTCCTCAGGCAGGGAGGGGTGGTTGCCTTTCCCACCGAGACCTACTATGGCCTGGCTGTGGATCCATTCAATGACCGGGCCCTGGAGAGTCTTTTTACCCTCAAGAAACGGGCTGGCGACAAGCCGGTGCTGGTCCTGGTCCGGGAGCCGGGGGAAATCAAATCTCTGGTGGCCTCGGTCCCGCCGGTCTATGAACAGCTGATTTCGCTGTTCTGGCCCGGCCCCCTGACCCTGGTCTTTCCCGCCCGTCCGTCGCTGTCGCACTGGCTGACGGGTGGGACCGGTACCATCGGCATCAGGCAGTCACCCCATCCGGTGGCCCTGGCCCTGGTCACAGCCTTTGGTGGCCCGATAACCGCCACCAGTGCGAACATATCCGGTCTGCCGCCAGCCTGTTCGGCTGACATGGTCCGGGCCGGTTTTGGCGCCCAGCCTGATTTTATCCTGGATGGCGGCCGCACCACCGGCAGCGGCGGCTCCACCCTGGTCGGCCTGGACCGGGAGGAACAACTGTGGTGTCTGCGTGAAGGCATGCTTCCGCTGGAGACGATCAACAGGCAGATCTACCCCCGGAGGGTTCGCAGGCCGGCTCAGTAGGATGATCCCGGTGCAAGTCCTGGCCGGTGAAACAGGGGGAGGCCGGTAACGCGGCAGGGGATGTCTTGTTATGAAATCCGTTTCCGAAGGACCGGCCCAGGATGGTCAGGAATCGGGACTTTCAGAAACCTGATGGTTTCTTGAATCAACTTAAGACGGCAGGAGAGGGGATGGCTGATCTACAATGGAACAGGGATTTTGCCCTGGAACAGACCGGCGGGGATGAGGAGCTGCTCGAAGAGCTTCTGGAGTTGTTTACCATATCATCGGCCGGAGACCTCGAAGAACTCAAAGCCGCCGTGGCCGCCGAGGATCCGGAAGAGGTGATCAAAGCCGCCCACAGCATCAAGGGCGCATCGGCCAGCCTCGGGATCGAGGCGATCCGGGAACTGGCCCTGGCCATGGAGGAGGATGCCCGGCAGGGTTCGATTGGTGTTGCCAGGAGCCGCCTGGCCGAGCTGGAAGACTTGCTTGCCCTGGTGCAGAGGATATAGCCGTACCGATAAAAAAACGGGCCGGACTGTTCAACAGCAGAGAAACAGCCAGGCCCGTCGGGATTTACGGATATGAAAGCAACTACTTACTCTTCGATGTCACATTCCGTCCCTTCGCATTCCACCTCGGCTACCAGGAAGCTGGCCTTGTAACCATGCTTTTTCAGCTCCTGGGCGGCCATGTCGGCCCGGGCGCCGGTGGTGCAGTGGACAAAGATCTCCTTGTCTTTGGGAAGTTCACCGAGCCGGCTGCTGAGCTCATCGAGCGGGATATGAATGGCTTTGGCAAATTTCCCCTCGGCCGCTTCCTCGCGTGTCCGGACATCGAGAATCGCCACGTTCCTGAGCTGACCTGCGACAGCTTTTTCAAACCGGGCCAGCGACACCTCTCCCTTGCCTGGCTTGCGCTGCCATCTTATCTCGGTCACCACCGGGCCCTGTTCCAGGGTGCCGCCTGAATTGACCCATCCCTCAATGCCACCGGGTACCAGGGATACTTTCTTGAAACCTTCCTGGCGCAGCAGTCTCCAGGCCCTGGCCGCTTCCTTCTCCCGGTCACTGTAGAGGACAACAGGTGCCTTGAGCGGAATTTCAGACATCATATCCTTGAGACTGGACGCCGGAATGGACACGGAACGTGGAATACGGCCGGTCCGATCCTTGTCTGCATCACGCAGGTCGATGAGAACAATGTTTCCTTTGCTGATAAACTCGCGCCCTGCATAGGTCGGATATCCGGCCTTTGCCCACCCCGGCTCGCCAGCGAGCAGAACGCGGATGTTGGTATAGCCCAGTTTCTTCGCCAGACCGGCGGATTTGGTGGACATACCTCAGGTGGGGCCCCCGCAGTAGAAGATAAGCTGGCGATCCTTGTCCGGTGGCAGCAGGGAAGCCATTTCTTTCGCCTTGTCCACCGGGATGGAGATCGCCCCGGGAAGGTGCGAGGCCTGGTAGCGTTTGGCCGGCCTGGAATCGATCAGGACAACATCTTTCCTGTCATCGAGCATGGCCTTGAGTTCGGCCGGTTTGATTTCGCTGACCCCGGCCGGCAGCTTGGCCAGCTTGGGCTTGATGGACAGGGCGTAGAGATCCTTGACCCGTTTTTCGCAGTTAATGATGGCGGCGTGGCCCTTGACAGCAAAATCGAGCCCCTTGGTCCGGTCATCGAACTTGACCATGACCGTCTTGCTCTTGGCTCCCTTGCCCACCTTGATGGAAATGGTTCTGGCCTTGTTGGACCTGCCGACCACCTTGCCCTTCAGGACCTTGTCGCCCACCTTTGCCACGGTGGCCGGGGCTTGGCTTGCCGTGTCCTGTCCAGACTTGGGTTGAACGCAGCCATAGGTGAGCAGCGAAACCATGATGCACAGGGGCGCCAGTCGGCGCAGGGACTTTTTCATCGGGTACCTCCGTGTTGCTGATTCTGTGTTAGCGAATGGATCAATTGGATTGCTGTCACGATGATTGCAAGGAGGATGCCAGAGATTTCTTAAGATATGCGTAAAGATAAATCTCCAGTTTTTCAGCACGTTGTCATTTATTATTCCTCTCCTGTCCGTGGATCTGCAGGTAGCTGTGTTAATGTTGCCGTTGTTTTGCGTTAACAGTAACAGTTAACAGTTAACTGTTATCCTGCCGGGCCATCCCGCAGTGATCCTGGGCAGACCGGGGATGTCGTGGTACATTGTATCCTGAGGAAAATCGACCGGCTTCAAGGTCGGCTAAAATGGATGAGAAAAGGAGGACACCGTGGAACGTGTCGATATAACCATAAACGGATATGCCATGGATTTTGACACCGCCCGGCAGATAGCCGCCCTGCTGGCCTCCCGGGACAACGAGTACACCACACTGGTGGCCTGGAACGACCGGGAACGAAATATCCATTCACCCCAGTGCCTGAAGTGCGAGATCAAGGGTGAGCCGGGCTGGGAGGTTTATGGTCGCAACCACGACGGGAGGCTGCGGATCAGTTTCAACGACGATCTCTTTGTCTTTATCTACAGCTGAGCTGCCGGGAGGAAAGAATCCTATTCCACCCGGCAGCAGATCTCTTCGAGTTTCTGCCACTTGCGGGCCAGTCTTTTCTCGGACACCGGCATGGCTGTGCCCAGCTCCGGCGCGAAGACCGCCACCTTGAACTCCTCCACCATCTGCCTGTATTCCCTGATAAACTGTTTGCAGGCCTCGCTCCGGTGCCCGGCCGGGGGGAGGTGGTCGAGCCTGTGCAGGGCCCTGGCCAGCCGCCGGGCCTTCTGTTCATCCTTGGCCGGGGCCTGTTCCGCCCGCTGGACCCGCAGGGACAGGGCGCGGAGATATCTCCTGGTATGGATTATATCGCCATAGACCATGGTGTGGAGAAAATCCGGAGGCAGCAGCCGGTCCACCTCCCGGTACCAGGCATCAAAACGCTCCTGGACAAAATGTCGCTGTCTCCGGGCGCGCTCACCCCAGGAGTGTATCTCCGCCAGGACCTCCCGTCGTACCCTGATCAGCTCCAGCACCTCGCCCAGAAGCGGCTGCAGGCTGCGAAATAACCCTTTTTCCCTGACCCGGGTGACTGTGTGCTCGAACTGTTCCCTGTCCGGCAACTCCGAGGTGGTCAGGTCAAAGATGCCATCCAGGAGAAATCCCTCCAGGGCCTCCCGGTTTTCCCTGGCCGTACCCTTGATGCCCAGTGCGATCCAGGAGCCGCTGTGGGTGGTGAAGGCAGCCTTGCACTCCCGGCGCACCAGTTTCATCTCCCCTGGAAACTGCAGGCTGTAGAGGAAACGCAGGCCCAACCGGTTCAGCTCCCGGCTTTTTTTCCGGTCCCTTATGCAGCGGAGCGTAAGGCACTGTCTGGTCTCGGCGATGAACAGGGTCGGGAAATAGAGGTCGGCGAGGTTGCCCTGGCTGTCGAGGACCGGAATCTGCGCCGGGATACCATCAAAATCCCACGTCCGGATCTCCTCGCGCCTGGGCAGGGATACCCTGTGGTCGTGGGCGGTCTTTCCGCTCCGGTGGGGCAGGTTATTCGCCAGGGCCAGGATCTCCTGGAAAGACCGGCTGGTACCCATGGTTTTCCCTTCGCGATCCAGGAGCCTGTACCGCATGCGCAGGTGGGGCGGCAGGGAGGAGGTCTGCCAGTCGGTCCGGGTTATGGTGACGTGGTACTGTCTTAAAAGCGCCTTCTCCATGACCGGATAGAGAGATCCCCGGTAGAGCGTCACCCCGTCCAGTATGCGGTCCACGGCATGGGGCAGCGGGACCAGCAGCCGGCGCAGCCGTTTTGGCAACCCCTTGAGCAGATGGAGTATCTTGTCGGGCAGCAGGCCGGGAACCAGCCATTCAAAGAGCTCGGGCCGGATCTGGGCCACGTACTGCACCGGGATGTCCACGGTCACGCCGTCGGCCTCGTGGCCCGGTTCGAACCGGTAGTGGAGGCGCAGGGGACCTGGTCCGGCCTCCAGGATTTCCGGAAAGAGATAGAGTTCCTGTTCTTCCGGCAGTCCCTGGCAGATATCCTCTTCCCGCATCCGGAGAAAGCGATCATCCCCTTTCCGGCGCTGCTTGAGGAACCGGTTGAGGGTGAATCGGTCATGGACCCCGACCGGCAGCCGCTGGTCGTAAAAGTCGTAGAGGACCTGCTCGTCCACCATGATACCGCGGCGGCGTATTCGTTCCTCCACTGCAGCGACCCGCAGGCAGAGGGCCAGGTTGTGCTTTAGAAAGGGATAGTTGCCACCAAGCCTGCCGTCGACCAGGGCTTCCCGGATGAAGATCTCCCGGGCCTCCTGGCGGGTTTCTTTGCTGATTCGCCCATAGGCCACCTTTCGTCCGGCGGTCAGAACCAGTCCGAAAAGGGTGACCTTTTCAAAGGCGATGACCTGGCCAGGTTTCTTTTCCCAGTGTGGATCGGACCAGGAACGGCGGCAGAGTTCCCCACCCAGACGCTCCAGCCAGTCCACATCGATGTTGGCGGCGGTTCGGGCAAAGAGACGGGAGGTGGCGACAAAATCGGCCGCCACGATCCATTCTCCACCTCGGTTGTACAGGGTCGAGCCTGGGAAGAGCATGACCTCGCGTCCTCCGGCCGCCTGGTAGATATTTTTTGTTGCTGTTTTTGTTTTTATTCTTGTCCCTGTTCTGTCGCTGCCGGACCGACCCTTTTCATCATTTTCATTTTTTCTTCTGGCGATATTTCTCAGAAATCCGGCGACCAGAGCCTGGTGGATGGCCTCGTAGGATGCCTCCTCCCTGTTTTCCTGGAAACCCTGCTGTTCCTTTAAAATACGACGGATCTGGGCGTGGACGTCCATCCATTCCCGCATCCGCTGCCAGGACAAAAAGTTTGCCTTGCAGAACTTGCGCAGCCGGGACATGGAGCCCGTCTTTTCACCGGTATGATGGAAACGGTCCCAGATGTTGAGCAGGGTGAGGAAATCGGACTTCGGATGGAGAAACTGGAGGTGCGCTGCCTTGGCCTTGTCCAGCTGGTCCGCCGGCCTGATCCTGGGGTCCATGATGGAGAGCGCGGCGGCTATGATCATGATCTCCCGAAGAGCACCCAGAGCGTCACCCTCGATAATGATCCGGGAGATGCAGGGGTCCAGGGGCAGTCTGGCCATGAGTTTTCCGCGACCGGTCAGCCGATTAGCTCCGTCGAGTGCCCCGAGCTCACGGAGGATGGTATATCCCTCGCTGATGGCCCGGGGTGAGGGCGGATCGATGAAGGGAAACTCCCTGGGATCACCGAGCCTGAGGCTTATCATCTGGAGGATGACCTCCGCCAGGTTGGAGCGCTGTATCTCGGGCAGGGTGTACTCGCTGCGGGAAAGGTAATCTTCCTCGCTGTAGAGCCGGACACAGATCCCGGGCCCGGTCCGGCCGCAGCGACCGGCGCGCTGGTCACAGCTGGCCCGGGAGATCCGGGTGACATGCAGGCTTGTGGTCCGGGCCCGGACATTATACCTGGCCAGCCTGGCCAGCCCGGTGTCCACCACGTAGCGGATGCCCGGCACGGTGATGGAGGTCTCGGCCACATTGGTGGCGACAATGATCTTTCGTCTCGGGCTGGGCTTGAAAATTTTGCGTTGGTCCCGTCCCTGCAGCCGGCCGAAAAGGGGCAGGATCTCGTGATTGTCCAGTCCGTGGCGCAGTCCATCAATGGTGTCATGGATGTCCCGTTCCGTGGGCATGAAGACCAGGATATCACCCGGCTCGGGCCGCCGGGCAAGACGGATGGTTTCCCGCACCGCCAGGTCCACGTAGGTCTGGGCGGTTTCATCCAGGTCCTCGTCCACGTACTCGATGGTCACCGGATGGTTGCGGCCTGAAACCTGGATAACCGGCGCCTGGAAATGATCGCTGAATTTATCGGTGTCAATGGTGGCCGAGGAGATGATCAGCTTGAGTTCAGGCCGTCGGGATAGAAGCTGTTTCAGGTACCCCAGGAGAAAGTCGATGTTGAGGCTGCGTTCGTGGGCCTCGTCGATGATCAGCACGTCATAGGCAGACAGCAGTCGGTCCCCCCGGCTTTCGGCCAGCAGGATACCGTCGGTCATGAACTTGATACGGGTCGCGGGAGATGTGTGGTCCTGAAAACGGATCTTGTAGCCGGCAATCCCGGCTTCGCCCAGTTCCTCGGCCACCCGTTCGGCCACGGCCACGGCGGCGATCCGGCGGGGCTGGGTACAGCCGATGATACCCCTGGTACCCAGACCGGCCTCCAGGCACATCTTGGGCAACTGGGTGGTCTTGCCCGAACCGGTGTCACCGGCGATGACCAGGGCCTGGTGCTCGCGGATGGCCTGGACAATTCGTTCTCGTTCTCCGGATATGGGAAGTTCAGGGGGATAGTGAAGACGCATGAAACGGAAAGGTTGACGACTGTTTTGTTGGCAGGTTGATACAGGGGCCGGCCCGGTTTTGCTGTTTCGGCATTGATTGTCCTATCCAAAAAATATACACTGAATGGGAGAGAACAGACAGTCTTTTCATGACCATACCCGGAACGCACCCCAGGCATGGGAAAAAACAGCGGCGTCCGGATGGGGTCCGACAGAGCTCGGGCCCGGTCCGAATTGCCGCAGGGAGGGAGGAACAGAATGAAAAAAATCCGTAAAGCGGTCATCCCGGTGGCCGGACTCGGCACCCGCTTTCTGCCGGCCACAAAGGCCATTCCAAAGGAGATGCTGACCATCGTCGACCGGCCGACGATTCAGTATATCGTTGAGGAGGTGGTGGCCTCGGGGATCGATGAGGTGATCCTGATCACCAGTGCCGGCAAATCAGCGATTGAAAATCATTTTGATTACGATTTTCAGCTCGATACCGTGCTCAAGGAAAAGAACAAGACCGACCTGCGCCGCGAACTGCAGGATATCTCCAACCTGATCGACATTGTCTCGGTTCGCCAGAAGGAACCCCTGGGCCTGGGCCATGCCATCTGGATGGCCAGGAATGTGGTCGGTGACGAACCGTTCCTGGTTCTGCTGGGTGACGATCTGGTCCGCAGCCGGGTCCCCTGCTGCAAGCAGATGATCGACCTCTACTCTCAGGTCCAGGAATCCATTGTCGCCATTCAGCGGGTCCCCATGGACCAGACCTACCAGTATGGTATCGTCGAGGGCGAGGAGACCGACCTGGAGCGGACCTTCAAGGTGCACCGGATGGTGGAAAAGCCTGCTCCCGGAACCTCGGACTCGAACATGGCCATTATCGGCCGCTACCTGCTCATGCCGGAAATATTTGAGCTTCTGGAAAAAACCACGCCTGGCCATGGGGGGGAGATCCAGCTCACCGATGCCCTGCTTGCTCTTTCCAACAGACGTGGTATGTATGCCTATGAATTTGAAGGCCGCCGATACGATGCCGGCGACAAACTGGGCTACCTGAAGGCCATTGTTGATTTTGCCCTGGAGCATCCAAGCCTTGGAGAACCGTTTAAAGAGCACCTGCAGAAATGCTGCGAACCTGGCAGCTGAGCGGAACCACGAAAAAATAAGCGCAAAAAGAAAATAAGAAAAAAGAACAAGATGCGGCCTGCCGGGCTGGATCTCATGGTTCACGCCGCCCGGGACCCCGTCTCGGCATCGGATTGCGCTGGCCTTTCATGACCGGAAGGGTTGCACGCTCCGGAGCGTTCTCATGTTTCCTGTCATCTGGTCAAAATTGCGCTCTCCACCAACAACTAACCAGCATGGCTGGACCAGGTAAGCGACCGAAGGGAGACTCCGGGTAAGCGACCGAAGGGAGACTCCGGGTTTCGGTACGGCTCAGTCACAGCAACCTATGAAAATCACTATGGAATTATTTAGACTTGTGGTGGTTTTCGGATAACCTGTTTTTGTCTTTACGGCTCTGTCTTTGTCCTCAAACATTCATTACGAGGTGGCGGTTACCGCCCCCATCCGTCATACTTTGACCTATGCCGGTCCATCCCGATCGCCGGAGCCTGTGCCCATCGGCATGCGGGTCCTCGTCCCCATGGGCCGACGCCTGGTCACCGGCTATGTCCTTGAACACACCAGCCTGGATCCCGATGCTCCCTACGATATCAAACCCATAACCCGGTTGCTGGACCCGGAGCCCCTGCTACCCGAAAACCTGATTCCCTTCTGCCGCTGGGTGGCCGATTATTATCATCATCCCATAGGTGATGTCCTGCGAACAGCTCTTCCTGCTGGCCTGACCACCAGGAGTACCCTGGAAATTATCCTGACCGACAGGGGCAGGGAGGTGCTGGGTGTCTCGGACAACGGGGATGGCGAACCGGCCTGGCTCAGCGAACTGCTGACCCATGGGCGGTTGACTGATAAATCCCTCCGGAGCTATGGCAAAAACAAGGACGCCGGTTTCAACCGGGTTCTCCGCCAGTGGGAAGAAAAGGGTCTGGTCATCAGGCGCCCCGGTATCCGTCAGGATGGGGCCCGGGGCCGGCGGGAAACCGTGGTGATCGGCATGGGGATGCCGGAGGAGAAACCTGAGGAAAAAGTTCTCTCCCGGTGGCGAAGCGCCCTTGCCAAAAGTCACCCGGACCTGAAAAAGTCAGAGCTTCGCACCCTGGATCTCTACCTCTCCTGCTGCCTTCGGTTGGGTTGCCGGGCCGTGCCGAGGCCTGAGATGACCCGGATCTACTCCGGAGCCGGCAAGGGGATACATTCCCTGGTGGCAAAGGGGATCTTCGCCCTTGAAGAGCGGCGGGTCTACCGCGATCCCTTTGGCCGGGTACCGGATTACCTGCCCGAACCCGAGCATCTCACCCCGGAACAGGAACAGGTTCTGGACAGGCTCGAGCCCGTGCTCACAGACAAAACCTTCCAGACCTTTCTTCTCCATGGCGTCACCGGTTGCGGCAAGACAGAGGTCTACCTGCAGGCGGCCTCCAGGGTGCTTGATGCAGGGGCAGACGTTCTCGTCCTGGTCCCGGAGATTGCCCTGGCCTCCCAGCTGGAGGCTCAGTTTCATGCCCGTTTCAAGGGATTGCTGGCCGTGCTCCACAGCGGTCTCTCTGCCGGAGAACGCTTTGACCAGTGGCAACGGATCCGTCGGGGCAATGCCCGGGTGGTGTTGGGAGCCCGCTCGGCCATCTTTGCGCCGCTGCGAAATCCAGGTCTTATTATTGTTGATGAAGAACATGAACCGGCCTATAAGCAGGAAGATAAGCTGCGATACCATGGCCGGGATCTGGCCGTCATGCGTGGCAAGATGGCCGATTGCCCGGTGGTGCTGGGCTCGGCGACCCCTTCGGTGACCAGTTACCACCATGCCAGGAAGGGAAAATATACCCTGCTCACCATGGAGAGCCGGGTCCAGGACCAGGAGCTGCCCCGGGTGGAGGTGATCGATCTTGGCTCGATACAACGGTCCCGGCCGGATCTTTTCTTTTCCGATCGTCTGATTCAGGCGCTGCGGGAAAACCTGGAAAATCGCCAGCAGAGCCTGCTTTTTGTCAACCGGCGTGGGTTTTCGTCCTTCATGCTCTGCCAGGACTGCGGGCAGATACTCCAGTGCCGCCACTGTCGCGTGTCGCTGACCATGCACCGTGCGGCTGGAAAACTGGTGTGCCATTACTGCGGCTACACTCTGCGTCCGGACGTGATCTGTCCTTCCTGCGGAGCTGGAAAACTGATCGGCCTGGGACTGGGCTCGGAACGGATCGAGCAGGAGGTCCTCCAGCTGCTGCCCCATGCCCGGGTGGCGCGGCTGGACAGCGACACGGCCGGCAGCGGTGGCAGAAAGGGGTATCTCTCCATACTCCAGGCTGTGCGCAATCGGGAAATCGATATACTGGTGGGGACCCAGATGATTGCCAAGGGGCTTCATTTTCCGGGCATGACCCTGGTGGGCGTGGTCTGGGCCGACAGTGGCCTGGGCATGCCCGATTTCCGGGCCCCGGAGCGGACCTTTCAGCTCCTGGCCCAGGTCACCGGCCGGGCCGGCCGGGGCGAGCTTCCGGGACGGGTGATCATCCAGACCCATCAGCCCGCCCATTACGCTATCGAATGCGCCCGGACCCATGACTACGACGGCTTTTTCAACCAGGAGCTGCTGCTTCGCCGTGAACTTGGTTATCCGCCGTTTGCCCGCCTGGTCAATATCCGTCTCAGCGGCCGAAATGATGGACGGGTTCAGCAGGCGGCCAAGACCATTGCCGCCTTTCTTCGTCAGTGTTCGACCAGGACCGATGTGGAACTCCTCGGGCCGGCCCCGGCGCCACTGGCCAAACTGCGTGACCGCTATCGCTGGCAGCTGCTGCTCAGGAGCCGACATCCGGCGCTTCTGCACAGACTCTGTCGTCAGCTGCTTGAGGAACAGCCAAGGCTCTGCCCTGCCACGGTGCGGCTTGGCCTGGATATCGACCCGGAAAACATGATGTGAGAACTGGTCGCCAGAGGGGTAACGGACCACTTCCTGATGGGGCAGTAATAGAGCAAGATCCCGCCGGCAGGAAGTGGTCGGTATCCGGTGGCCGATGTCGTCTGTTACTATGGAAGAAGGGTGAAGAGGGTGAAAAAAAGAGACCCGGCAGGAAAAGGAGGGGAAACCTGCCGGGTCTGATAAGGAGGAGACTATATGGTAAAAAGCGGTATCGCTTGAATGGTCCCTGTCGCTGCTGCGTTTTATGTTTTGCCTATCTTTTAGCCAAGATCGTGCCAGAAAAATTTTTTATTCGTAACATTTAGTTTTTATAGAATTTTTTCCCTGGTGGCCACAGAGGGGAAAAAAGAATTGGGTTTGGGTGGGGACTGGACGGGTAAAAAATATACAGTTGATTGGACCGGCTGGGTAAAATTTACCCGCCCCGTGCCATCCACGGGATGGCTGGGCCGCATCTGAGCCACGGAGCAGCGGTCTTTTCCTTCGCACCGACCTACCATGGCAACTGGAGACTATCTTGCATGAGCGGACTACAGGCAAAACTGATGAAACTCTTTACCCGTCCACGTCTGCTCTATGTCTCTCCATGGCTGCTTGCTGCGGCCACAGGGCTTCTCGTTCTTATTGTCGTGACCTTTGCGCTCAGTAATATTCGGCGCGAAAAACAGCTCATGACCACCTCCATGCTCCAGAAGGCCGCCACTCTCATGCGCGTGCTTCATTCCGGTTCCCGGGCCGCCTACCTGTCCGATCTGCGTCGGGGTGGCTGGCTGTCGGACTCGTGGGAAGTCTATGTGCAACGGGTGATTGATCACGTTGCCGAGGACCCGGATATCAGGTTTCTGGGCGTGGTCGACGAGCATGGTCGGGTTATCGCCTGGAGTGACAAGAAGCTGACCGGCTCAACCATTTCCTTTGTCCGTCCCCCGGCTCCGACCAGCCAGTCGGAAAACCAGTCCTCCCTGGTCTTTGAAATTGTCGGTATGGGAGAGGAAAGGGTCTTTGAGGCTGTTCGACCTTTCACCCCCTACCGGCCCATCATTCCTCCTTCGCCATTCAAGCAGCACTCGGGCCAGAACTTCAGTCCTGATTCCAAGCGGTATTACGTGGTGGTTGGCCTGGACATGCGCGACTATGACCAGACCCTTCGCCGGCTCCGCTTCCAGATCCTGATGATGTCACTGGCCATGCTCATGGTCGGTACCGGCGGATGGCTTTCCCTGGCTGCGGTCCAGGGATACCGGGTATCCCAGCGCACCCTGCAGGAGATACAGGCCTTTACCAGCCTGCTGATCGCCCGGTTACCGGTCGGTATCATCGCCACGGACAGCAAGGGCAGGGTATCGACCTGGAACCAGGCCGCTGCCGCCATGATCGGGCGGGAGGAGCGGGAAACCAAGGACAAGCGCCCCGGAGACGTCCTGCCCCGGGAGCTGGCCTCCTTCTTCTGCCGGGAAGTACGCGACGGCCACTGTGCCTCCCAGGTCCGCCAGGACGGGGAGATCAGGCTGCGTATCAACGATAAGGAGGTGGTCCTTTTCTGCAGCCGTATTATGATTTTTGATAATGAAAACAGATACACCGGCCAGGTGCTGCTGCTCACCGACCTGACCATGCTCAAGATGCTCGAGCAGGAGATGCGGGAAAATGAACGGCTGGCTGCGGTGGGAAGGATGGCGGCCGGAGTGGCGCACGAGGTGCGCAATCCGCTGAGTTCGGTCAAGGGCCTGGCCCTGCTGCTCAAGGGGAAATTCAGGGAAGGAAGCCGGGAAAAGGAAACCGCTGATCTGCTGATCAAGGAGGTGGAACGGATGAACAGAACCATCTCCGAGCTCCTCAGCTTTGCCCGGCCCATGCCACCGCAGACCAGACCGGTGGACCTGCAGGAGCTGCTTGCCAAGATCATGCGCCTCATGGAACATGACATCACGTCAAGCGGCATTGAGGCAACCTTTGAAGCACCGGACGGGCTGAAGACCGTGGCCGGAGATCCGGACCGACTGCAGCAGGTCTTTATCAATATCTTCCTCAACGCAGTCCAGGCCATGCCCGATGGCGGTAATCTCAGTGTCCGGGCCGAGACCGGCGACGACGGGGCCACCGTCCAGGTAACAGTGCGGGATACGGGCTGCGGCATGGACAGCGCCACCCTGCAGCAGGTTTTCTATCCCTACTTTACCACCAAGGACCAGGGAACCGGTATCGGCCTGGCCATTTCCCAGAAGATCATGGCCGACCACGGCGGCACGATCCAGATACGCTCAGTTCCGGGCCAGGGGACAGAAGTGATCGTGGAGCTGCCTGTCTTTTCAGGTTGATCCGCTCAGCAGTTTTCGGGTTCCCGGCTGAAGTTCTGGTCGAGAAACTCGCATTCGACCGGAGTCAGGTCAAAACGGAGTTCCGCCTCGCGGATAAGCTGGACCCTGGTTTTTTTGCAGTCGGACTGGACCATTTCACTGACCCAGCGAAGGGCTTTTTTCAGATTGGCCGAAGGCGGCTGTGTACACTGTGCGTCACCCATGTTTCCTCCCGGCAGGCCGATGGGACCTTGCCTTGCCATGTGCCATGGTTATAGTCTAGGTAAAAGTCTCTGGCGAGGTACGAAAAAAGCGTTCCATCCCGGAGAGACCAACTTTCATGTTTCGCTGTGGCTGGCGAATCTGGTCCAGCCATGCTGGTTTGTGGAGAATCCAAGTATACCCGGGTGGTCTGGGATTGCCCAATACTTTTCCTCCCGAGCAGGAGGGGATCGGCTTGACTGGTACCGAACGCCGGTGCTACAATTGAAGTAGACCACAAGGCAACAGGGGATGCGCACCATGGAAAGCCTGACAGGATATTTTCTCATCTCAACACCGCAGATGCCCGATCCGCGTTTTCAGGAGCAGGTTGTCTATATCTGCGCCCATAATGAGGAAGGTGCCATGGGCCTGGTCATCAATAACCCGCATCCCGAGATCACGCTGCTCGATGTGCTGCACGGGGCCAACATGCCCATTCCAGAGGGGGTGCTGCCGCCGGTGTACCTGGGTGGTCCGGTGGAAATGGAGGCCGGGTTCATACTCTACAGCGGGGACGGAAAATCCCGTCTCTCCCTGGAGATAACCCCGGAAATCCACCTTTCCCGGGATGCCGGTCTGCTGCACGATATTGCCCTTGGCAAGGGGCCCGAACATTTCCTCTTCATGCTGGGATATGCCGGCTGGGCTCCAGGCCAACTGGAAGCAGAGCTCATGGATAACGGCTGGCTGACCGTGCCCGGCGACTTTGACGTTTTGTTCAATACTCCGGATGAAGAAAAATGGAAGCTGGCCGCCGGCAGGTATGGTATTGATATCGCCGTATTTGGTGATGTCATAGGTAATGCCTGACCAGAGGCGGCACCTGCAGCGGTGAAAGAGAGCCCCTCCGGGGGCATGAGCCACTGCAACCCGGCTTCGTGCAGGCCGGGGATGTTTTTCCGGTGAAGACAACGAAACAGACAAGGAGCAGCGGGTCCGTCCATGCAGGGGATAAATACGTCCTCTCATCCAGCCATGCCCCGGCGCCCGCAGATCATCATGCAAGAAAACGATTCCACAGTACCACGATTATCCGATATTTTCCGCTGCACCAGGTGCGGCTACTGCTGTCAGGGAGAAACCACGGTCTCCCTGGACCAGGAAGACCAGCAACGCATGGTCGACAAACTAGGCCTTCCCCGGGAAGAGGTCCGGGAGAAGTACTGGCGGGTCACCGGTAACGTGGTGCAGATGAAGACCGTGGACGGGCACTGCATCTTCTATGATGAGGAAGCAGGCTGTACGGTGCATGAGGGCCGCCCCTGGCGCTGCGGCCAGTGGCCCCTGCATCCGAGCATGCTCTCGGATCGCAACAATTACGAAACCATCAAGGCATCCTGTCCCGGCATTACCAGGGACCTCGAGTACGAGGAGTTCTGCCGTATCCTCCAGGCCCTGCTCGAGCGGCAGGGGGTCCTTATCTGCTGAACGTGAAATTCATCTTTCCTTTCCTGGGCAAGACCAGGGAAAAATATCTTGACCAGGGAATCCGCGACTATGCCGGCCGGCTTAGCCGTTTTGTCACTGTGGACATGGTCTTTATCCGCGAGCGCCATGACAAGAATGGTCCGGACAAGACCGTGCGCAGAAAGGAGGCCGAACTGCTGCTGGCCCAGTGCCCTGCAAAGGGTCTGGTGGTGGCCCTGGACCCCGGCGGCACGCAGCCGGATTCGGAAAAACTGGCCCGGTTGGTTCGCACCTGGCAGGATGGCGGGGTGCGCAATGTCTGCTTTCTTATCGGTGGCCATCTCGGGCTGGACAGCTCGGTCCTGGCCCGGGCCGATGTGGTCATCTCTCTGTCCCGTCTTACTTTTACCCACGAAATGACGCGACTCATTCTCATGGAACAGCTCTATCGGGCCTGTACCATCAATGGTGGGCAAAAATACCATAAATAAGACCATGAACCTGGAACATGTCGAGCCGCATCTTGTCGACGACTTTGATCAGTTTGTCAGGGAAGTTCGGCAACACGCGCCTGTGCCCCTTCTGTCCATGCACGTGGTGGGCAGCGCCCTGACCGTGGATTTTGATCCGGAGACCTCGGATATCAACTCGGTGTGCGTCTTCCGGGAAATCAACACCAACCTTCTAGATTTTCTGGTCAGCCTGGGGAAGAAATACCGGGGGAGGCGTATCGGGGCGCCGGTGTTGATGACTCCGGAGTACATCCAGCGTTCCCTGGACGTGTTTCCCATCGAGTTTCTCAACTTCCAGGCCATTCACCTGACAGTGGCAGGCGAGGATATCTTCCAGACCATTGTCCTGCAGGACAGAGACCTGCGACTGCAGTGTGAACGGGAAATCAAATCCAAACTGCTCTGGCTCCACCAGAGCTA
Organism: Desulfolithobacter dissulfuricans; assembly: GCF_025998535.1. Lineage (NCBI taxonomy): Bacteria > Pseudomonadati > Thermodesulfobacteriota > Desulfobulbia > Desulfobulbales > Desulfobulbaceae > Desulfolithobacter > Desulfolithobacter dissulfuricans. The sequence continues at coordinate 1,574,367 of NZ_AP024233.1, forward strand.
TCTCCAGTCCCTGGGCGACAGTGATCTGCTGGCCGGGCAGCTGGCCAGGTCAATCTCCGGCTACTTTCCCCTGTTCCGGGCCCTGCTCCGTCTCAGTGGCCTGAAAATCCCCCTCTCCAACCAGGAGGTACTGGCCTCGCTCAAGGAAATTGTCCACCAGGACACCTCGATTTTCGAGATCATCCATGACCTGAAGCGGGACACGGGCCACCCGTCGCGCCAGGAACTGGCCACCTGCTTTGACCGTTATTATCGGGCCACCAGCGAGCTGGCCCTGTTTATCGATCAGCTGGACGACAGGGAATAGCTGCCATGGGACAACTGCAGAAAATGGGGCGGACATTTGTCCTTGTGCTCCTTTTCGTCTCCGGTATCGGGGCCTGGGGCCTGGTGACAGAAGCGGTCACCCCACCGGTTCCGGAGCGGCCGCCGGCCCGGGTCGTCGACCTGGCCGCTCTTCTCGACTCCGCGACCCGTCAGCAGCTGGAAAACGTACTGGCTGAACTGGAGCGGAAGACAGGTGCCCAGCTGGTGGTTCTGACCATCCAGTCCCTGGACGGGCAGGATATCAACTCCTTTTCCCTGGAAACCGCCGAGAAATGGCAGCTTGGTCAGAAGGACAGGGATAACGGGCTGCTGTTTACCGTGGCGGTAAAGGATCGCAAATATCGTTTCGAAGTCGGTTACGGGCTTGAGGAAATACTGCCTGACTCCAGGGTAGGGGCCATCGGGCGCCGCTACCTGGTACCCTATTTCCGCCAGGGAAAATACCGGGACGGGATCACCGCGGCTACCATGGCCCTGGTGGCGGAGATCGCCCGTTCCAGCGGGGTGAGTATCAGCGGCAGTACATCTGCCGGACCCGGAGTTGAAAAGAAAAAAGGTCCTGACCTGGCCGGGCCCGTTTTTCTTCTGATCCTCCTTCTATTCATGATCAGCGGGTTCCGTGACCGGAAAAGGAGAAGGGGGACCATGGTTCCCTGGATCTATACGGGAGGCACCGGCTGGTCCGGTGGCGACGGCTTCGGTGGTGGATTTGGCAGTGGCTTCGGTGGCGGCGGTGGAGGTTTCGGCGGCGGTGGGGCCTCCGGCGGCTGGTAGCCATTTTTCGTTTTTCCGTGCCGCCGGCCCAGTGAGTTTCGGGAAAATCCACCATGACGTCGTCGTCAGGGGGTGCTCCGGACGGATTCTGGACGTAGAGAGATTGCACATGCAGGAGATATGACATCATGAGTAATGGATTGAAGACCTTTCTGATTATCTTTGGCGTGACCTTTGCCCTGGTCCTGGGCCTTGTTCTGTGGGGAATGGGACAGTACAACAAGGTGGTGGCCATGGACGAACAGGTCAAGGCCCAGTGGGCCCAGGTGGAAAATCAGCTCAAGCGCCGTTTTGACCTGATACCCAACCTGGTGGAGACAACCAAGGGCTATGCCAGGCATGAAAAGGAGATTTTTGAAAATCTGGCCCGGGCCCGGACCAGGTATTTCAGCGCCGGCTCGGTACCGGAAAAGGTGAAGGCCGCCGGTGATTTCGAACGGGCTCTCTCCCGGCTGCTGATGCTCAAGGAAAACTACCCCCAGCTCAAGGCCAGCGAATCCTTCCTGCGGCTGCAGGACAGCCTGGAAGGGACGGAAAACCGGATCGCGGTTGAACGGAGGCGCTACAACGAGGCGGTTCGCCGGCTCAACACCTACCGGCGAACGGTTGTCGGTCGGTTTTTCGCTGCCCTCGCCGGGGTGGAGGCGGCGCCCTATTTCGAACCACCGGCGGAAGAACAGCAGGCGCCCCAGGTTCGTTTTTAAGGCCAGACTCCCCGGAACCCTCGCCGTGGCCAGGACGGGGGACAGGTTCAGTCAGCCCGGCCAAGCTCCTCGCGGATGGCCTGGCCAAGCTGTTCCAGTGTGTAGGGTTTTTTCACCAGCATGGCCGCCCCGGCCTCAAAGACTTTCTCCACCTCGGATGAGGTTGCAAAACCCGTGGCGATGATGGCCCGCTGATCCTTTCTGATCTCAATGATCCGTTCGTAGGTCTCCCGTCCACTCAGTCCTGGTTCCATGATCATGTCAAGGAGAACCAGGTCTACCCGGTGATTACGTATATGGGCCACCGCCTCTTCGCCGCAGGCCACGGCCACCGGCCGGTAGCCCAGGTGTTCGAGCATGTGACAGGCGATCTCCCGCTGGGTCGGTTCGTCGTCAACGATGAGTATGGTCTCTCCGTTACCGGTCAGCAGGTCCAGATCCACTGTACTGCGCGGTTTTTCCGGGAGCTCGTCGGTAACCGGAAAATAGATGGTGAACTGGGTCCCGTCCGGACCGGTAGCCACGTCGATATGCCCGCCATGGTCCTGGACCGCATTCCAGACAATTGTCAGCCCCAGTCCTGTTCCGCTTCGCCCCCCGGTCTTTGTTGTGTAAAAGGGCTCAAAGATGCGCTCCACATCCTGGGCGCTCATCCCCGGCCCGGTGTCCCGAACAGTGAGGATAGCGTATTCGCCGGCCGGCAGAGGATTACGGGTCTGACTGCTCTGGTCCAGCCGCCCGGTGTCGGTGGCGATCTCCACCCGTCCTGGACCATCTATGGCCTCGGCTCCGTTGTAGGCCAGGTTCATCAGGATTTTTCTGATATGGACCGGCGAGCAGCGGATTGGGGGGATTTCCGGCCGCAACCTGGTGGCAAAGACAACGCCGGGGTTGGCCTTCATGCACTGGCTGTGTTCGGCCGACTGGAGATAGCGGGTGATCAGGCTGTTAAGGGAGGCGGGTTCCTTTCTGCTGGCCGCGCCCCTGGCAACGGTCAGCAGATCGGCAACAATGGCGGCGGCCCGCAGGCCGGACTCGTTGATGACCTCGAGAGGCCTCTGCAGGGAGCTGTTTTCCGGAATCTGGCGCAGCAGAAGTTCGGGATAGCTGACAATACCGGACAGAATATTGTTGAGATCATGGGCCACCCCGCCGGCCATCAGGCCGATGGCTTCCATTTTTCGGGACCGGCGAAGCTTTCTGGCCATGGCCTCCTTTTCCGACTCCATCCGTTTTTCCCGGGTAAGATCATCATAAAGGACAACAACTTCACCGGAGGGCAGTTTATAGACACTGTTTTCCCGCCAGCTGAGGATGGTGTCATTCCGGGAGACCACCACCGGATGGTAGCGCGGTTCACCATCTTTCCACACCTGGCGAACGATTTCCAACAGGCCCGACGAGACGGTTTCAGGGAACATCCTGCTCATCCGGCGGCCAAGAATCTGTTCCCGGCTGATGCCTTCGATCTGTTCGGCTGCCCGGTTGAAATCCAGGAACACGAAGTCCTGGCCCTCTTCAACGGCACGTAACACGGCAACCCCACTCTTCATGTGATCAAAGAGTTCCCGGTAGCGGAGTTCACTTTTACGCGACGCTTCCCTGGCCTTTTTAATCTCGGTCAGATCGATATGAATGGAATAGAATTCCTTTTCCCCCTGACTGTTGGTCAGGGCCACGTAACTGGCATAGACCGGTACCGGGAATCCTTTTTTGTCTCGGAGGACCGTTTCGCCGGAAGGCATGGTCCGTTCCTGACGGATCCACGCTTCAAGATCTTTCCGGAACAGGGGGCGCCGGCTGTCAAAGAGGATCAGCGAATCGATTTTCCTGCCCAGAGATTCCTCGGGGCGGAAACCAAACAGTTTCTCGCTGGCCCGGTTCCAGAACACCACCGTTTTACTGCGATCAAATCCCTGGACCGCGATATTGGGAAGATCACGGACCAGGGAGCGAAACCGGTGTTCACTGGCTACCAAGGCCTGCTGGACCTGTTTTTTCCGGGCGATTTCCCGCCGTAGCTCCGAATTGGTGACCAGCAGCTCGGCGGTTCGCTGGCGGACCTTTTCCTCGAGCTCTTCCTGGTGCAGGCTGACCTGGATAACCTGGGCCGTGGAGTTGGCCAGGTTCTCGACAATGGCGTGCTGTTCCGCGGTGATCCGGTGATCAGCGAAAAAGGCCAGGACCCCGTTGACCCTGCCGTTGTTATCACGCAGCTGGTAGCCGGCAAAGGCCACCAGACCGAGTCGGGCAGCCCACTGGTGGTTATGAACCCTGGGGTCGGAGGTGACCTCGTTGGTGAGAAAGGTAGCTTCCTTGCCCGAGGCGATCCGGCCTATCTTGTAACAATCGTAGGGCACCCGTCCGTGAAAACCGTCGAGATGGGTATAGCGACCGCTGCTGGCAACCAGATGCAGGCAGCGGTCCCGGTAGCGGCAGAGATGACGGGGATCGTTTGAAGTGGCGTGGGGGCAGTTGTCACCACACCGGTCCCCCTGCTTGATCATCCAGATACGGCAGAAGTCAGCTCCGAAAACTGAAACAACCCCGTCACAGATTATTTTGAGCCGACCCTCAAGGTCCGTGGTGCTGAAAAGCCGGTCATAGATCTTGTTGACCCCTTCGTGCCAGCACAGTGACATGGAGGGGGCAGAGTCTTGAGGTGCTGTCATCTTCATGTATTCGGGATTGCAGAAAGCCGGCTGTATGGACGGCAGAGACAGAGCGTGGATGCCCCGGAACCGGCAAACCTTTCTGACACGCCACAGGCTGCGGGGAAATGTGGGAGTATACCATGGTTGAGAATCCCTTCCAACGCAAAAGGATTTTCACGGCCACGTTGTGACAGTTGCAAAGTCGTGCAGGGGTGCGCCATCGGACCGGGTCAGGACAACTGAACCGAATCAGCGTCGGTAAAATTTATGGTCGCCCCACTGGGCGACATAGGTCAGGCTGTCGGCCCAGGCGGGATGAATGTCCTTGCGGTGATAATAGGTGGCTCCGTTGGTGAAATCAGGGCTGATCATGGCCTTGAGGGCTGTGCGGAAACATTCCTTGAAAGCCTCAGGTTCTCTGGGTAGATAGGAGTTCTTGGTGAAGGTCCAGCTGAACTGGTAGGGCGCGGTGACCACCTCCTCGACACTCTGGTTTTTTTCCAGGGCCCGGTTCAGGGTCACATGGGCCACGGCCAGTTTGCCGATCTGCGGCTCACTGCGTGCCTCGTGGTAGATGTTGAGAGTCAGCCAGAGCACCCCCTCAATAAAACTCATCATGGAACGTGTTGCCTCTTTTTCGTCCGGCTGAGAAATGACCCGGGACCTGGAGAACGGATGGCGTCCCGGACGGAGAAGCGGCCCGGTGCTCCGTGTGCTCCGTGCGGGCTGCTCGTTTCTCCAGCTCGCCCGGATCCATGAAAAATTTTGCCCAAAAAACCATTTACTCCTATAATAGACACTCCAGATGAAAATACAAGATAGAAAAGGAGAGCCATTCTCTGCTGGGAGTTGTTCTCTTTTCTATATAACACCCATGCAGGTTCCCACGGCCTGCACAACGTAACATGAAAGCTGTTGTCCCCCTGGAGGGTGGGACGAGACTTTCATATTAATACCCATGCAGGTTCCCACGGCCTGCACAACGAAACATGAAGGCTGTTTTCCCCCTGGAGGGTGGGACGAGACTTTCATATAAACTCTGGTGAAGCGCCGGATGCGCATCACGGATGAGGCGTAAAATCATGCACCCAGATCTTCGTGTGTCCCTCGTTGTCCTCTGCGGGGTCTTTGTCTTTCTGCTCTGTCCCCTCCATGTTGTTTCCGGCCTCGCTGGCCAACCCCAGCCACCAAGCCTGCTTCGAGAGCTCAAATCGCCGCAGAAGGCTGCCCGCAGCGGCACCGCCGGATCGCAAAAGAAACGGATGGGGGTCAACCTGGAGGTCCTCAGGCAGCTGCTCCTTGGTCAGGCCGACACCGTACTCTTCCATGTGGCCGGAGAGGATGTCACCCTTAAGCGCAAGAGAATATCGCGGCGCAAAGACAGTTCGACCTGGGTCGGTACAGATCCCACCGGCCGCATCCGGGTCCTGTTGACCATTGGCAGGGACCATTTTTTCGGCAGGGCCCTGGTGGACGGCCGGGAGTTTTATTATCGGCCGGATCCGGATACCGGTGAGTGCGTGATCGAGGAGCGCGACCCATCGCAGAAAGTTCCCCTTGGAGATGATGTCCTGACGCCGCCGAGTGCACCGGCGCCTTCGGCCGCTCTGTCGCTGCCGGCCACCGCGGCTGCCGTGGCCGATGACACCAGTGTGATCGATGTCATGGTTCTCTATACCAGTGGTCTGGCAACAGACTATGTGACCACGGATCTCATCCAGAGCCGGATCCAGTATCTCATCGATGTCGCCAACGACAGTTACATAAACAGTAATATCAACACCCACTTACGCCTCGTCTACAGCCAGGAGGTGAGCTATGGGGATGATGTCCCGACGAGCGTTGCTCTGGATGATCTGACCGGCAACAACGGAGTGTTTGCTGATGTGGAGACGCTCCGGACCCAGTACGGGGCCGATCAGGTGACCCTGCTCCGCTCCTTTGTCGGCGAATACTGCGGGCTCGCCTGGCTGATGACCGGCAATGATCCCGGTTATGCCTATGCCGTGGTCGCCGATGGTTCGTACCAGGGCAGCTATTGCGATGACCTGACCTATGTCCATGAGTTGGGGCATAACCTGGGATGCGCTCACGACCGGGACCATGCCGCTTCCGGCGGTATCTATCCCTATTCCTACGGGTACCAGTTCGAGGCCGGAGGAGTGGGCTACAGGACCATCATGGCCTATGACTGTGTCGGTGGCTGCGCGCAGATCAACTATTTTTCCAATCCCGATGTATTGTATGAGGGGGTGGCCACCGGTGTGCCGGCCGGTCTGGCCGATGCAGCCGACAATGCTGCCACCATCGAACAGACCAGGCTGGTGGTGGCCGGCTACCGGAGTTCGGTGCTCCCGGCTCTGCTTCCCTCGGCCAGGAGCCATGATTTCGGTTCCCTGGAAGTGGGAACCAATGCCAATTTTGCCCTCTACCTGAGTAACAACGGCACCGGTAACCTGGAAATCGGCCAGATCAGCAATCCGGACGCACCGTTCTCCATCGTTGAGGATAACTGCAGCAACCAGAGTATCGCCGCCGGCGAGCACTGCATCGTCTGGATCGGATGTACCCCGACCGCGCCTGGTCTCTATGACAGCTCCTTCACCGTATTCAGCAACGACCCGGTGGAGCCGGAGTTTACCATGGTACTCAGCGCAACAGGCCAGTCCACCGCTCCGTGGATCACGGTGACTCCTACCTATCTCTCCTTTCCAAAACTTCTGCCCGGCCAGACCAGTGACCTGAGCGTCGCCATCGGAAATCTGGGCCTTACGGACCTGCAGATAGGGACCATCGGCATGGGTGATTCCCTGGCTCCCCCATTCACCCTCCAGACAGATACCTGTTCCGGCCAGGTCCTGGCGACCGATACCTCCTGCAGTCTGACTGTCCGCTATGCCCCCCTCACGGCCACCGATTCCTGGCAGGACAGCTTTATCATCCCGTCCACTGATCCCGATGACAGCCAGGTCACCGTGCGGCTCCAGGTCAGGCGTTTTCCATGGGCGCTTTTTCTGCCTGCCATACTCAAAGGATCAGGGGCCCGCTGACCGCGTGGAAAAAAAACGGATCGAAGAAAAACTGCGTGGAGTCGTCGAACGGGTCACCTTTCACAACCCGCAAAACGGCTGGTCCGTGCTCAGGGTACGTCCCTTTGACGGACCCGCGGACCTGGTCACGGTCACGGTCCATCAGACCCGGGTCTTTGCCGGAGCCACCATGGAATTCAAGGGGGCCTGGACCGAGCATCCCAGGTTCGGCCGGCAGTTCAGGGCCGAACAGGCCACGGAGCTTAAACCCTCCTCGGCCGCCGCCCTGGAAAAATACCTGGGCTCCGGCCTGATCAAGGGGGTGGGGCCCAAGACCGCCCGCCGCATTGTCCGCCATTTCGGCCGCGAAACCCTGGATGTTTTTGAACACCAGATCGAGCGTCTCACCGAGGTGGAAGGCATTGCCGAGAAGAAGCTGCGCTCCATAACCCGGGCCTGGCAGGAACACCGGGCCATCCGCGACGTGATGATGTTTCTGCAGTCCCACGGGATATCCACCCTGTTCGCGGTCCGTATCTACAGGGAGTATGGCGATCGGGCCATAGCCCTGGTCTCGGAAAATCCCTACCGGCTGGCCCGGGATTTTTATGGCATCGGCTTTTTTTCCGCCGACAGAGTGGCCCTTTCGCTTGGTTTTGCCCCGGACAGTCCCCTGCGTATCCAGGCCGCCATACGCCATGTCCTCTCGGCCAGTAGAGAACAGGGGCACTGTTACCTGACCCTGGAGCAGATAACCTCCCAGGTGGGTGAGTTGCTGGGCCAGGACCTGAGCCTCCAGATCGCCTCGCATCTGCAGACCATGGAACAGGAAAAAAGTCTCTGTGTCCGTCACCTGGCCGACAGCTCCGGGCAGGTGCGTCCCTGCTATTACTCCCGGACCCTCTACCATGAGGAGGAGTACGTCGCCACGCGGCTTGGCCGGATGACCAGGGAAATCCCGGTGGAAACCCGCCGGATCAGGGAATGGCTCGGGAAAAGGAGCCGGGAAACCGGGATTAAGCTCAGCGCGCAGCAGGCCCGGGCCGTGGAATCCATGGCCGGTTGCCATTGCGCCATCCTGACCGGCGGACCCGGCTGCGGCAAAACCACCACCACCAGGACTCTGGTGGAGCTCTTCGGGTTCCTGGGCCGCCGGGTCATGCTGGCCGCGCCTACCGGCCGGGCTGCCCAGCGAATGGGCGAGGTGATCGGCGCGGAAGCGAAAACCATACATCGGCTGCTGGAATTCCAGGGCACCGGCTTCAAACGAAACGAGGACAATCCCCTGGACACCGATGTATTGATTGTCGATGAGTGTTCCATGCTTGATATCAGCCTCATGGCCTCGCTCCTGAGGGCGGTGGGCGAAGAGACAAGCCTGATACTCATCGGCGATGCCGACCAGCTGCCGTCGGTGGGAGCGGGGAATGTATTACGGGACCTGATTGGCTCGGGCCGGATTCCCTGTTTCAGGCTGACCACGATCTTCCGCCAGGCCAGGAGATCCCGGATCATTGAGTTTGCCCACGATATCAATAACGGTCACCTGCCGCGGGTTGATTCACCCTTTAAAAACCCGGATGTCTGGCAGAAATCCGACTGTTTTTTCATCGATTCCGAGGAGGCGACCCAGCAACAGCTGCGGTTCATTGCCAGGGTCCGGCAGCAGTATCAAACCATCCGGGAACGCGAAGGGCAAAGTGACCAGGATGTGTATGGTTTTGATAGAGCGGAGACGCCCACAGGCCGCGGGTATGGTCTGCAGATACCGGAACAGTTCAGCCACGTCAGCCTGGAGCGGCTGGTAACAGCCGACTCTGCAGCGGAGCAGCTCCGGGCTGTGCTGAAAAAGGTTCATCCATGGTCCTCTCTCTACTACGGCCTGACCGCTGTGGACGTGGTGCGCCGACTCTATGCCCAGTGGATCCCCAAGTACCACCCGGGTCGCGAAGTGCAGATTCTCTGTCCGATGATCCGTGGCAGTCTGGGTGCGGCCAGCCTGAACAGGACCATCCAGCAGACGGTAAACCCGCCGGCCCCTGACAGGCCGGAGCTCCTGGTGGGGGAAAGGACATTTCGCACCGGAGACCGGGTGATCCACCGGCGCAACAACTATGAGCTCGGGGTATTCAACGGTGATATCGGTGTTATCACCGGCATAGACAATGAAAACCTCACCTGCACGGTCTCCTTTTCCCCGGATCAGCGGGAGGTGACCTACCGGCGGGAACAGATAGGCGAACTGGACCTGGCCTATGCCATTACCGTGCACAAGGCCCAGGGCTCCGAGTTCGATGTGGTGATTCTGCCGGTGGTCACCCAGCATTTCCGCATGCTCTATCGCAACCTGCTCTATACAGGGCTCACCCGGGCGAAAAAGCTGGCCATCTTTGTCGGCTCCCGGCAGGCCCTGGCCATGGCGGTGGCTAACAGGGAATCCAATAAGCGCCAGACCGCGTTGCTGGAGCTGCTCACAGAAACCGCTTGAGATCCAAAAAGGTCTGTCCGGCAGGTTTCTGAGACAGCTTTTGCACCCCTGGAAAACAAGCCGGAGAGCGGATCGTTCCGGCCTGGTTTTGCCCCCCGATTATCCAGCCCAACACCCACATGGTATGATCATCGCTGAGCGGCGATTCAGCCTCTTGTACAGGCATGTTCGTACTTTCTGCTTGATAAATCTCTATAATTCTGTTACCCTGAGAATCCTTATCATCCATTCCCGTTCCAAAAAAAATTGTTAAGATATTGGTTGCCGGCAGGATAACTATACCCTGACGGTGCTATTTGTGCGCAGGCGGCACACCGCTATACCTGCAAAAAAAACACAGGTAAACCGAAGGAGTTTATATGAGCGCGAAGATTATCAGTGGCACAGAAACAGCAAAAGAAATCCGGGAAGAGCTCAAGGCCGAAGTGGCCGAGCTCAAGGAAAAACATAATGTGGTTCCAGGTCTTGTAACCATACTGGTCGGCGAAGACCCTGCTTCCCAGTCCTACGTGGCTGCCAAGAACAAGACCGCCCATGCGCTCGGTATCCACTCCGAACAGGTGACCCTGCCCGCCGAAACCAGCGAGGAAGAGTTGCTTTCCCTGGTGGATAAATACAATAACGACGACAAGATCCATGGAATTCTCGTACAGCTTCCGCTGCCCAAGCACATCGACGAGTCCAAGGTCCTCTATGCCATTGACCCGGACAAGGACGTGGATGGTTTTCATCCTGTTAACGTAGGCAAGATGGTGCTGGGCGAGCAGTGTTTTCTGCCCTGCACCCCCCACGGAGTGCTTGAGCTGCTGACCCGGGCCGGGGTGGAGACTTCGGGCGCCGAGGTCGTGGTGGTCGGTCGTTCCAATATCGTCGGTAAGCCGGTGGCCAACCTGATGCTCCAGAAGCGTGAGGGCGGCAATGCCACCGTGACCCTGTGTCATACCCGGACCAGGGACATGACTTTCCACACCAAGCGGGCCGATATCCTGATCGTGGCTGCCGGAGTGGCCAACATGATCAAGGGAGACCAGGTCAAGGAAGGCGTAGTAGTTATTGATGTGGGTGTGAACCGGGTCGGCATGTCCGAGTCGGGCAAGGCAATCCTCGCCGGCGATGTGGAGTTCGACTCTGTCAAGGAAAAGGCTGCCGCCATCACTCCTGTCCCCGGGGGCGTCGGTCCCATGACCATTACCATGCTGATGAAGAATACTGTCCAGGCGGCCAAGCAGTTCGCCGGGCTTGCCTGATTTCCTGGCAGGATGACATGGGGCCGGCTCTGCCGGCCTCTTGTGTATATTTCTCCGGAGAATAGCCGACAAGTTCTCTTTTTTTCTCCGGCTCGCTGACTTACTTCTGACAAGGAGACCATATAATGGCCAAGTCAAACGGATGCGACAAGTGTAACGATATAACCGGGGCTTCGACCCTTGATCTGCTGAACCAGGATCTTGCCAAGCAGGTCCGTACCGCCTACGACCGGATTGAAGACCGGGGCATGTCCGCCTGTCTGTTCGGCTCCGGCGGCACCTGCTGCCGGAACTGCAATATGGGACCCTGCCAGATTATTGACGGGGTCGAGTCCATGGTCGGCATCTGCGGGGCCACGGCCGACACGGTGGCGGCCCGCAACTTCGCCCGGATCATTGCCGCGGGTACGGCCTCCCACACCGACCACGCCCGGGAAATGGTGCGCGGCTTCATTGCCACGGCCAAGGGCGAGACCCCACATGAGATCAAGGATGTGGACAAACTCCACAAGATGGCCAAGATCTTCGGCATCGAGACCGAGGGGAGGGATAAGAACGAGATCGCCCTGGAACTCGGGGAAAAGGCCCTGGCCGAGTTTGGCCAGCAGGAAGGCGAACTGGCCATGGTCAAGCGGGCTCCGGCCAAGCAGCAGGAGATCTGGCGCAAGGTGGGGGTTGTCCCCCGTGGTATTGACCGCGAGATCACCGAAATGATGCACCGGACCCACATGGGTGTGGACCAGGAATACCAGAACATCATGCTCCAGGCCGCCCGGTGCGCCCTGGCCGATGGTTGGGGAGCCTCCATGCTCTCCACCGAGCTGACCGACATCATGTTCGGCACCCCGACCCCCAAACGTGCCATTGTTGATCTGGGCGTGCTCAAGGAAGACCATGTCAACGTCACCGTCCACGGCCACGAGCCCCTGCTGGCCGAGTCGCTCTGTCTGGCTGCGGAAGATGAAGAGATCCTGGCCCTTGCCAGGAAGGTGGGAGCCAAGGGTGTCAACCTGGCCGGGGTCTGCTGTACGGGTAACGAAATCCTCATGCGCCGGGGCATCCCGGTCGCCGGCTCCTTCATCCAGCAGGAGATGGTGCTTGCCACCGGTGCAGTGGAGGCCATGGTGGTTGATGTCCAGTGTGTCATGCAGTCGTTGGCCCAGGTGGTCAAGGGTAAACACACCGACATCATTACCACCAACTACCGTGCCAAGATGCCCGATGCCATTCACATCCAGTTCGAGGAACATGAGGCCTATAATTCGGCCAAGGAAATCCTCAAGCATGCCATCAACAACTTCAAGAAGCGGCGGGAGTTCTACATTCCCAAGGACAAGAAACTCGATGTGGTTGTCGGTTTCAGCCACGAGACCATCAACTACATGCTCGGTGGCCGCTTCCGGGCATCGTATCGTCCCCTGAACGATAATATCATCAACGGCAGGATCCGTGGCGTCGGAGCCATCGTCGGCTGCGAACATTACAAGTATGCCGATGACGTTCATTTCAAGATTGCCGTTGAGCTGATCAAAAACAACGTCCTGGTCCTGGCCACCGGTTGTGCGGCCCAGGCTCTGGGTCGCCGTGGTCTGCTGCGGCCCGAGGCGGCCACCGAGTATGCCGGCGACGGGTTGCGCGAGGTCTGCGAGGCGGTCGGTATGCCGCCGGCCCTGCATGTGGGCTCCTGTGTGGACAACTCCCGCTTACTCATCGCCCTGACCGAGATGGTCAACGAGGGCGGGCTGGGCGAAGATATCTCGGAACTGCCCGCCTGTGGAACCGCACCCCTGTACATGTCGGAGAAGGCGGTTGCCATCGGTCAGTATTTTGTCAGTTCCGGAGCCCACGTCATCTTCCAGAATCTGCCGATCACCGGAGCCAAGAAGTTTACCGAATTCATCAAGGGCGGCATGAAGGAAGTCTATGGCGCCTGCTGGGACACCGAAGAGGATCCCATCAAACTGGCCCAGAAGATGATCAAGGCCATCGATGGAAAGCGCGAAGCTCTCGGAATCAACAAGAAGCAGGACCGCGTGCTCTTTGATATGGCCATGCGCCGTGATCTGGAAGGCAGGACACTGCCCGATACGGGTTGTGGATCCGGAGCTCACTGACAGCTCTTTTGGTTTTGGTTACTGCCCGCGGGGCAGAAATACAAGTTGCTAAACATGTCTTGTGTCAGTGAACAGCAACCCTGTTCATGCTGCATATAGAGGGAAGGAGGATCGATGAAATCGGGGAGCAATCTGGAGCAGGTGCTCAGGAGCGGGACATTTGCCGTTACTGGTGAGCTGGGACCGCCCAAAAACAGTGATCCTGAAGTCGTCAGGAAGAAGGCACGCATCCTCAAGGGAAACGTCGATGCGGTCAATATCACCGACTGCCAGACCGCCATTGTCAGGATGTCGAGCATCGGTGCCGGGCTGATCGCCCAGGCCGAGGGCCTGGAGCCGGTCATCCAGATGACCTGCCGTGATCGGAACCGGATCGGCATGCAGAGCGATCTGCTGGCTGCTTCGGCCATGGGGCTCAAGAACCTGCTCTGTCTGACCGGCGATCATCAGAAATTTGGTAATCACCCGGGATCCAAGGGTGTCTTTGACATGGATTCCATCCAGCTCCTCGGTATGGTCCGGGACATGCGGGATGCGAAAAAATTCCAGTGCGGAGAAGAGATCAAGGGGCCAGCCCCGAAATTTTTCCTCGGCTGCGCCGCCAATCCCTTTGCTCATCCCTTTGAATTCAGGGCCGTGCGTCTGGGGAAGAAGATCGCCAACGGTGCCGACTTCGTCCAGACCCAGATTATCTATAATGTGGAGAAATTTGCCAGATTCATGGAGATGGTCCGTGATCTCGGACTGCATGAAAAGGCCTATATACTTGCAGGTGTTACCCCGCCCAAGTCTCTGGGTATGGCCCGGTACATGAAGAAATTCGTCCCGGGCATGGACGTGACCGATGAGGTCATACAGCGGATGAAAGATGCCAGAGACAAGCAGGATGAGGGAATCCAGATCTGCGTTGACATCATCAACCAGGTCAAGGAAATCGAAGGTGTTGCCGGCGTGCACGTCATGGCCATCGAATGGGAAGAGGCTGTGGCGGAAATCTGTGAGCGGGCAGGGCTGCTTCCCAGGCCCACCTTTGAGACTATCGAAGAACAACCTGCCGCACCGGTCGCCGAGACCGAGACTGTTGTTGTACGTGAAGAGATTGCCGCACCGATTGCAGCGGCTCAGGATACCGAGGAGATTCTTGCCCGGGCCCGTGCCGAGGCAGAAGAGATCCTGGAGCAGGCCAGGCTGGAGGCCGAACGTATCAAGGCCAGTGCAGCCGGTTCTGAAGCTGCAGCTGAAGGTGTTGCCACAGTTACTGACGATGCAGGAGAACATGAAATGAACGAAAAAGAACGGTTAATGGCGCTTGAGTCTGTCAAACAGGGTCTTGCCGCCTTGAAAAAAGCATACGGACTCAGTGACGATCAGTTCGAGGCCCTGATGCAGTTTGCCGGTGCTGAATCCATTCTCAAAAAGGAACCCGAGGTGGCCAAGAGCGGCCCTGCTGCTCCGGCAGCACCGTCGGCGCCGGAACCCGCACCAAAGCCAGAGCCCGCCGTAGCCCCTGTGAAAGAGGAGGGTGCCGGTGCCGAAGCGGAAGCCAGGGCAAAGGCTGAGGCAGAGGCCAGGGCAAAAGCAGAGGCTGAGGCAAAGGCTGAAGAGGAAGCCAGGGCCAGAGCCGAGGAAGAGGCAAAAAAGGCTGCGGAAGCCAAGGCAAAGGCCGAGGCAGAGGCCCGGGCCAAGGCCGAAGCGGAAGCCAGGGCAAAAGCAGAGGCAGAGGCCAAGGCCAAAGCCGAGGCTGAGGCAAAGGCAAAGGCTGAAGAGGAAGCCAAGGCTGCCGAAGCCAAGGCCAAACCGGCCCCGGCCGGCCTGGATGTCCCGCCCCTGGCCAAAGAGGAAACTCCTTTTAACGAGCGGGCCACCAAAGTGCCGCCCACGTCCTACAGGCAGGACTATTCCGGAGCCATCCGTGAATGCGTGCTTGGCAATGGTGACAAGACCGTCACGGTCGGCGGGTCCGAGGTTCTGCCGTTCCATCTCTTTGAAGGTAACATGCCGCATAAACCGCTGGTTGCCATGGAGATCATGGACACCGCGCCCGACAACTGGCCCGAGACCCTGGGACAGTACTTCAACGATGTCTGGGATAACCCGGTGGCCTGGGCCAGGAAATGTATCGAGGTCTACGGCGCCGACGCCATCAATATCTGGCTCAACTCCACCGATCCCAATGGCCAGAACCGGTCTCCCGCTGACGCGGCCAGGGATGCGGCCGCGGTCATCGCCGAGATCGATGTGCCGATCATTGTCTGGGGCTGCGGCAACGCTGAAAAGGACACTGAAACGCTGCGGGAGGTCACCTCGCTGATCGGCGACAAGAAAGTCTGTCTTGCCCCGCTGGAAGATGCCAACTACCGGGCCATCGGTGCCACGGCCATGGCATTTGGCCATCCCATGGTGGCTGCCTCGCCCATCGATGTCAACCTGGCCAAGCAGCTCAACATCCTCCTGGAGAACCTTGGCGTGCCCCTGGACCATGTGCTCATGGATCCCTCCATCGGCGCCCTGGGATATGGAATCGAATACACCTACTCGGTCATGGAACGTATCCGGATCGCTGCACTGACCCAGAAGGACGACAAGCTGCAGGTCCCGATCATCTGCAACCTGGGCCGTGAGGTCTGGAAGACCAAGGAAGTTAGCCTGCCCAGCGACGACCTGCTTGGCGACCAGGAAGGTCGCGGAATCATGATGGAAGCCATGACCGCCAACTGCATGCTGATGGCCGGTGGCGAGGTGCTGATCATGCGGCACCCCAAAGCGATTAACATGACCAAAGCACTGATCGATGGTCTGATGGGCTGAGAACGGAAAACAAGGCCTGCGATCCAGGGCCCCCCGGGCCAAGGTGATAGAAACCGGCCTGGACCATCGCACTCCATATTGATTTTCATATAAAAACAGTTACCAAAGGGAGTTACCAAAGTGTCGAAGATCATCTGTTCCGCAGCAATACGTGGCGCCAAGAAAATCATTGACATGGCAGAAGAATCCTATGAGGAGGCCCTCAAGAAATATGGACCGGAACAGGAGGTTTCCTTCCCGAATACGGCCTACTATCTGCCCATCATCTATTCTATTCTCGGTGCAAAGGTTGAAAAACTCGGCGACATGAAAGACATCTTTCAGGAGTGCCGCAAACTTCTGCCGCCGGTGGTCAGTGAGGACATCTGGCTGCCCTATCTGGGCCCGGCCCTGGACGCCGGCATGGCGACCTTTTTTGCCGAAGAAATGTTCGAGGCCATCCGCTACCTGAACGAGCCCAACTTCTATACCAAGACCGAGGATCCCTCCGAGGACAATCTCTGGCTCGGTGCAGCCGATGACGTTATCTTCCGGAAGCGTGGTGTTGAGTTCGTGGACGGTACAGCTCCCGGTTTTGCCGCCATCATGGGTACCCCGGAAGACAAAGAGGTGGCCTCCCGCATCGCCCTGGAACTGCAGGAAAAGAACCTCTACATCTTCATGCACGACCAGTCCAATGGCAAGAACATGGCCGAGCTCCTGGTGGATAACGGGGTTCAGGTCGGCTGGAACACCCGGCTTGTTCCCTTTGGCAAGTCCTATACCTCGGCCGTCTTCGCCATCGGTTTTGCCTGCCGGGTAGCACTGGCCTTTGGTGGTATCAAGCCTGGAGATTACAAGGGTAACCTGATCTACAACAAGGATCGGACCTTCGCCTTCATCATGGCCTTTGGTCCAGTATCCGACGAATGGTATGCCAATGCTGCCGGAGCCATCAACTGGGGCTTCCCGACTATCTCCGACTGGGATATCCCCGAGGTACTGCCCACGGGTATCTGTACCTACGAGCATGTGGTCTCCAACGTTCCCCACGACGAAATCGTCCAGAAGGCGATCGAGGTCCGCGGACTCAAGGTCAATGTCACCAAGATCGACATCCCCATGGCCTTTGGTCCGGCCTTCGAGGGCGAAAGGATCCGCAAGGACGACCTGTTCATGGAATGCGGCGGCGGGCGGACCACCGGTGTCGAGGTCCTGATTTCCCGGGAGATGGACGAGGTCGAGGATGGCAAGGTCATCCTCGAAGGTCCGGATATATCTGACATCGAAGAGGGCCAGAACCTGCCCATCGGTATCCTGGTCGAGGTTGCCGGCCGGGAGATGCAGTCGGATTTCGAACCCATTCTCGAGCGCCAGTTCCATCACCTGATCAACTACATCCAGGGTATCATGCATATCGGCCAGCGGAACATCATGTGGATTCGCATAGGTAAGGGTGCAGTTGAAAAAGGATTCTCTTTCAAGCATATCGGTGTCGTTCTTCACGGAAAACTTCACCAGGAGTTCGGGGCCATTCTCGATAAGGTACAGGTCAAGATCTACACCATCCAGGAAAAGGTGGACGAGGTCATGCAGCTGGCGCTCAAGGTCTACGAGGAACGTGATCTGCGCCTTGGCTCCATGACCGACGAGACCGAGGAGGTCTTCTACTCCTGTACCCTGTGTCAGTCCTTTGCTCCCAGCCATGTCTGCGTCATCACACCGGAACGTATCGGTATGTGCGGGGCCTACAACTGGCTCGATGGCAAGGCCTCATACCAGATCAACCCCACCGGCCCCAACCAGCCCATTCAGAAGGGTGAGTGTCTGGACGAGCTCAACGGCTACTATGCCGGTATCAACGAATTTGTGGCCCAGGCCTCACGCGGGGCTGTAACCCAGGTCAGCTGCTACTCTCTGATGAACAACCCGATGACCGCCTGTGGCTGTTTCGAGGCCATCGCCGCCATGCTCCCCCAGTGTAACGGCATTATGGTCGTTAACCGGGATTACCGCGGTATGACACCGTCGGGAATGAAGTTCACCACCCTGGCTGGCATGGCTGGTGGCGGTATGCAGACGCCGGGCTTCATGGGCGTGTCCAAGCATTACCTGACCAGCAAGAAACTGTTCATGGCCGAGGGCGGACTCAAGCGTGTGGTCTGGCTGCCCAAGATGCTCAAGGACGAACTGGCTGAAAAACTCAAGAAACGGTGCGAGGAGATCGGCATGCCCGAGCTCTTCGACATGATAGCCACCGAGGAGCAGGGGACCACCGAGGAGGAGATCATGAGCTTCCTCAAGGAGAAGGGCCATCCTGCTCTGGAGATGGAAACAGCCATCGGCTGATACCTCGTCGTTCCACCACTGTCCGGCCCGTTCCCGGAGCTGGCCGGACGCCCATGATATGCTGATGCAGGACCGCTGTCCTGCATGGAATGTGATAGATTTTGAGCTGCGGTCCCTGAAATGTTGCGGACCGCCCTTGTGATACTCGAAGGAGGATAGAGACAATGGCGTTAACCGGTATACAGATTCTCAAAATGCTGCCCAAGAAGAATTGTGGCGAATGCAGTATTCCCACCTGTCTTGCATTTGCCATGAAAGTGGCAGCCGGGCAGGCGGAAATTGATACCTGTCCGTATGTCAGTGACGAGGCCAAGGCGACCATCGGTGAAGCATCGGCGCCGCCGATTCGAACCGTCAAGATAGGAGCGGGGGACGCTGAATTTACCGCTGGTGGCGAGACCTGTCTGTTCCGGCATGAAAAACGGTTCGAGCATCCCACCGGTATTGCCATTCTCGTGTCCACCAATGAGGACGATGCCGAGGTTGAAGGCAAGCTCAAACGGTTCCGGGACATGGAGTTTGAGCGGGTTGGCGTCCTGATGCGGGCCAACCTTGTGGCCATCAAGGATACCAGCGGTGATCCTGCCAAGATGAGCTCTCTGGTTGGTAAGGTGCAGGAGATGGCCCCCAAGGCGGCGATTATCCTGATGAGCGACAACACCGATGTCCTCAAGGCCGGCGCCGAGGCCTGCGGCGACAACAAGCCACTGCTCTATGGCGCCACCGCTGACAACTGGGAGGCTTTTGCCGACCTGGCCAAGGAGACCGGCTGTGTTCTTGGCGTCAAGGGTGCCAACCTCGACGACCTGGTCGAGGTTTCCGGCAAGCTGGTTGACTCCGGGCTCAAGGATATGGTTATCGATACGGGTGCCCGGACGCTCAGGGCAGCCTTTGAAGACAATATCGTCGCCCGGCGCTCTGCCATCAAGGAGCGCTTCAAACCGCTTGGTTTCCCTACCATCACCTTTCCCTGCGAGATGACCGACGACCTGATGATGGAGGCCATGATCGCCTCGGTCCTGATGGCCAAATATGCCGGGATCATCGTTCTCTCCGATATCCAGGGTGACATTCTCTTCCCGCTGCTGCTGGAACAGCTCAATATTTTCACGGATCCGCAGCGGCCAATGGTGGTTCAGGAGGATATCTACCCCATCACCGGGCCTGACGAGAACTCACCGGTGCTCATCACCTGTAACTTCTCGCTGACCTACTTCATCGTCTCAGGCGAGATCGAAGGGTCCAAGGTACCCTCGTGGCTGCTGATCAAGGATACCGAAGGTCTGTCTGTACTCACGGCCTGGGCAGCGGGCAAATTCGGGGCCGACCTGATCGCCCAGTTCGTCAACAAGAGCGGTATTGCTGACAAGGTCAAGCACCATGAGCTGATCATCCCCGGTTACCTGGCCACTATCAAGGGTGAGCTTGAAGAAGAGCTGCCCGACTGGACCATTACCATTGGACCTCGTGAGGCCGGCCATCTGCCAGCGTTCCTGAAGGAATGGCAGCCGGCGGCCTGATAGCGGCCGACTCCCGGATGAGGCCGTAAGCCTGGACCAGATTCCGGCAGCATTCAACTTTTTTACCTGAAGCGGTGGACAGGTTGCCGCCACCCGGGGACAGCGTGCCCCCGGTGGTGGTCCTGTACCCCACTCATATCCGATATTTATGGCAACTATAACGCTTAGCATCAACGGTAACGAAATCGTCGCGGAAAAGGGCCTGACCGTCCTCGAAGTTGCGAAACGTTCTCAGATCACTATCCCTACACTGTGCTGGGTCAAGGGAACGGTTCCCCGGAAAGCCTGTGAGATCTGCGTGGTCGAGATAGCCAACGGTGATGAACTCGGCCTGAAGAGCCGGGTGGGTGATGGAGAGAACAGACTCTATTGCGCCTGCACCACCCTGGCCCAGGATGGTATGGAGATAGCCACGGACTCGGAAGCGGTTATCGCCCATCGCCAACAGCGCCTTGCCATCATATCCCAGACCCATTTCGGTGACTGCAAGGCCCCCTGCAACCTGACCTGTCCCGGTCAGATCAATGTTCAGGGCTACATCGCCCATGTGGCCAAGGGTGAGTATATCGAGGCGCTCAGGCTGATCATGGAGCGCAATCCGGTGCCCTTTTCGGTCGGCCGGGTATGTCCCCGGTTCTGCGAGACCAGGTGCCGGCGGATACTGGTCGACGAGCCGGTGTCCATCAACCATCTCAAACGGTTTGTCGCCGACTGGTGCATGGCCCACCACATTGACCTGAAAATACCCCGGGAACGGCCCACGGGCAAACGGATCGCCGTGATCGGTGGTGGTCCTGCCGGCCTGAGCTGTGCCTATTTTCTCACCCGCAAGGGCCACCAGGTCACTATCTTCGAAGCCAACCCCAAGCTGGGCGGCGCCCTGAGGTACGGATTTCCCGAGTATAAAATTCCCAAGGAAGTCCTGGATTATGAGATCAACACCATTCTCAAGATGGGGATCTCGATCATGCTGTCCCAGAAATGGGGCCGCGACTTCACACTCCAGGACCTTCGTGACCAGGGATTTGACGCCATTTTCATCGGTACCGGAGCCGGGGTTGATCAACCCATGGACATCCCCTGTGCCTCCAGGGAGCACGTCTATACCGCCACCAGATTCCTGCGCATGATAAACGAAGGCCGGGACCTGGACCTGGGCCGCAAGGCCGCGGTCATAGGCGGCAACAACATAGCCATGGAGGTGGCCCGCTCCCTGATCCGCAAGGGCGTGGACGAAGTCACCATCATCTATCCCGGGCCAAACTGGAAATGCCGGCCAACCAGCGTAATATCAAAGAGGCCGAGCACGAGGGGGTCCAGTTTCTGCTCATGGCCTCACCGGTTGAAATATGTGGCCACCCGAAAGAAAACCATCGCCTCCGCCTCGAACTGATCCGGATGAAGCTTGGCGAACCGGACAAGAGGGGCCGCAGGGAGCCGGTACCGGTTCCGGGGTCCTTCACCGCCCTTGACGTGGATACGGTTGTTTCGTCGCTGGGGCAGATGGCGGTCAACGGCCGCTTCGCCGGCGGGATCCTGGAAGAACAGCTCGATATCTCTCCCCGGGGTACAATTGTCGCCAATCCCCGCTCCTCGCAGACCAGTGTCGAGGGCGTCTTTGCCGGCGGCGATGCGGCCACAGGCGTCAAGTCGGTCATCCAGGCCGTGGTCTCGGCCAGGAGGGCGGCGGAAAATATCCACGCCTTTGTCACCGGCGAGCCCAAGGCCCCGGCCGAGAGCCGGTTCAACTTCACCCGGGGCAAGACCTTTGACGATGTCTCGCTGAAGAACTTTGAAGGCATTGATGTCAAGCTGCGCGAGAAGATGCCGGAGAGACCTCCCGAGACCGCGGTCCAGGATTTCGACGAGGTCAAGCTGGGCTTTACCGAGAAGATGGCCCGCCGGGAGGCTGACCGTTGCCTGTCATGCGGCTGCACCGCCTTTGACCGCTGCGATCTCAAGAGGCTCGATATCGAGTACAACGTCAACATCAACAAGACCGGCATGGGCAAGGTGCCCCTCTACCCGAAGGACGAATCGCACCCCTCCATCGCCGTGGACCGCAACAAGTGCATCTTCTGTCTGCGCTGCGAACGGTCCTGTGCCTACGATGCCCTGGAAGTCAAGGCCAGCTCCTTTGATGAACTGGGGCGGCCCGAGGGGCTTGAGATTGACTTCAAGGACCACTGCGTCTCCTGCGGCAAGTGCGTCGACAACTGCTCCACCGGGGCCCTGAACAAGAAACACCGCCTCGTGCCGATCCAGTCTGAAGAGGTGCGTGAGGTCCGGACCACCTGCCCGTACTGCGGTACCGGCTGCCAGCTGATCCTCAAGGTCAAGGGATTGACCATCATGGAGGTGACCGCGGATCCGGAAATCGGCCCCAACTATGGCGATCTCTGTGTCAAGGGACGGTTCGGCTTCCACTTCATCCAGCACCCGGACCGGTTGAAAACTCCGCTTATAAGACGCTAC
This sequence comes from Desulfolithobacter dissulfuricans, assembly GCF_025998535.1. NCBI lineage: Bacteria > Pseudomonadati > Thermodesulfobacteriota > Desulfobulbia > Desulfobulbales > Desulfobulbaceae > Desulfolithobacter > Desulfolithobacter dissulfuricans. The sequence goes on from NZ_AP024233.1 coordinate 1,596,835, forward strand.
AAGGGTGGCCCGCTGGAAGTGGCGACCTGGGACGAGGCACTTGACTTCGTGGCCACCTCCATGGCCAATATCCGGGCGGAAATGGGGCCGGATGCCCTGGCCGGACTGTCCTCGGCCAGGTGCACCACCGAGGAAAACTACGCCTTTCAGAAATTTTTCCGGACTATTGTCGGAACCAACAATGTCGACCACTGTGCCAGATACTGACACAGCCCGACGGTGACCGGTCTGGTCACAGTACTTGGTTCCGGAGCAATGACCAACACCATCAACGGTATTCTGGATGGCGAGGTACTCTTTGTCATTGGCTCCAACACCACCGAGACCCATCCGGTGATTGGCCTGAGGATGCGCGAGGCCGTGAAGCGGGGGGCGTCGCTGATTGTCGCTGACCCGCGGAAAATCAATCTGGTCGATGAGGCCCGGTTGTGGCTGCGGCAGCGTCCCGGTACAGACGGGGCTCTCATCAACGCCATGTGCCACGTCATCCTGCGCGATAACCTGGCCGATGAAGCCTATATTGCCGAGCGGACCGAGAATTTTGATAGCCTGAAAGAGGCCGTGGCCGACTGCACCCCGCAGTGGGCTGAAAAGATCACCGGCATCCCGGCCGAGGACATTGAAACCGCGGCCAGGATCTTTGCCGAGGCGGAGCGGGCCGGCATCTACTATACCATGGGGATCACCCAGCATACCTCGGGGACCGACAATGTCCTGGCGCTGGCCAACCTGGCCCTCCTCACCGGCAACATTGGCAAGCATGGGGCCGGACTCAATCCCCTCAGGGGCCAGAACAATGTGCAGGGTTCCAGTGACATGGGGTGTCTGCCTGTCTACTTTCCCGGCTACCAGCGGGTGGATGACGAAGAGGCCCGACGCAGATTCGAGGAACTCTGGCAGGCTGAACTGTCCCCCAAACCCGGGCTGACAGCCACGGAGATGACCGGCGCCATGCTCGAGGGCCGGATCAAGGGACTGTGGATCATGGGAGAGAATCCCATCCTCAGTGATCCCAACAGCGACCATGTCCGCAAGGCCTTTGAGCAACTCGATCTGCTGGTGGTCCAGGATATCTTTCTCACCGAGACCGCTCAGCATGCCGATGTGGTACTGCCGGCGGCCTCTTTTGCAGAGAAAAACGGAACCTTTGTCAATACCGAGCGCCGGGTTCAGCGGGTTCGCCGGGTGGTGCCGCCTCCGGGCGAGGCCCGGGACGACCTCTCGATCATCAACATGCTCACCGCCCGGATGATCGGACCGTCCCAGGCTGGACCTGTTCCTGCCGGCGGCAGGATATCCCAGGAAGAGGAACGGATGTTCAAGACCTTTCCGCCGCTGGCAGCAACCGTCTTTGACGAGATTACCAGCTGCTGGCCGGCCATGGCCGGGATGAACTATGATCGTCTGGAAGAGCAGGGGCTCCAGTGGCCCTGCCCGGATCCAGACCATCCGGGAACACCGGTGCTGCATGAAAACGGTTTCCCCAGGGGCCGGGCCCTGTTCTCTGCCATTGAATGGAAGGGACCGGAAGAGCTGCCCGACGAGGAATATCCGCTCCTGCTGACCACCGGCCGGGTACTCTACCAGTACCACACCGGGACCATGACCAGGCGCTCGCCGGTGCTTGAGAACTCAGCCCCGTCGCCCTATGTGGAGATGAACCCGGAAGATGCTGCCCGCCTTGGCCTTGACGACGGGGACAAGGTCCGGGCCACCAGTCGCCGCGGTTCGATTATCCTGCCGGTACGGGTGACCTCCCGGGTCAACGGTGGTATCGTGTTCATGCCGTTCCATTACCGGGAGGCGGCAGCCAACCTGCTGACCAACGATGCGCTGGATCCGGTATGCAAGATACCGGAGGCCAAGGTCTGCGCCGTGAAGATTGAAAAATACGAGGAACCCGTTGAAACCCTGTGACAGGGGGCGCAGCGATCGTGTTCTGGAATGGGGTGCAAACGGGTATGGACACGTCCGGAAGGTTATCCCGTGCTGGTGCGCGGGACCACTGAACTGTTTATAACCTGATACGCAACACTTATTACTTACTACTCATTCGTGGAGATTGTGATGGGAAAAGGAATGGAACATAGGGCCGGATCAGTGATGGTTGTCGGTGGCGGGATCGCCGGAGTGCAGGCCGCACTTGACCTGACTGAACTGGGATACTATGTCTATCTGGTGGAAAAGGCCGCCGTAATCGGCGGAGTCATGGCACAGCTTGACAAAACCTTTCCCACCAACGACTGCTCGCTCTGAATTCTCGCGCCCAAGCTGGTAGAGGCCGGTCGGTCTCCAAACATCGAGATGCTCACCAACGCAGACTTCCTGGCCCTGTCCGGGAAGCCTGGTGATTTCACAGCTAAAGTCAGACTGCGTCCGCGCTACATCGACGCCGATGCCTGTACGGCCTGCGGTCTGTGTACCCAGTACTGTCCGCGCCATCATGTGGATCCCTACAATGAAGGGCTGGCGCTCACCCGGCCGATCCACATCGATTACGCCCAGGCGGTACCGGCCACCTATTACATTGATCCGTCATCGTGTCTCCATCTCCAGTATGACACCTGCCAGATCTGTGTACCGGTGTGTCAGAGCCATGCCATCAACTTCAAGCAGCAGCCGGAAGAACGGGAAATCAAAGTGGGTGCGGTTATCCTCTCTCCCGGTTTCGGCAAGATAAGCGAAGAGACGCTGGAAAAGTATTCCTACAATAAACATCCGGATGTTATCACCTCCATCGAGTTCGAGCGGATGACCAATGCCTCGGGTCCGTTCCAGGGCGAGGTGAAATGCTTTTCCGACGGCCGCCATCCCAAGAGGATAGCCTTCATCCAGTGCGTGGGCTCCCGGGACCTGGGATGCGACAACGGCTACTGCTCGTCGGTCTGCTGCATGTATGCGATCAAGGAAGCTCTGGTCGCCAAGGAGCATGATCCGGAAGTGGATATCACCATCTACTACATGGACATGCGGACCCAGGGCAAGGAGTTCGACAAGGCCCGGCAGCGGGCCGAGGCCATGGGCATCAAGTTCGTCCGGGCCAAGGTGGCCGACGTGACCCCCTGGAAAAACCGTCTGCAGCTGACCTATGCCACCCTGGACGGGACCCACGAGTTCGAACCCTTTGACATGGTTGTCCTGTCCGTGGGCCTGGAATCGCCCAGGGACGCCAAGGGTATTGCCGACATCACCGGAATCGAACTCAACCAGTATCAGTTCGCGGCCACCGACACCTTCACCCCGCTCAACACCTCTGTCGACGGCGTGGTCGTAGCCGGTGCCTTCCAGGGCCCCAAGGATATTCCCGAATCGGTAACCCAGGCCTCGGGCGCTGCCGGGATCGCCGCCGGCATGCTGGAGAAACAGCGGGGGCAGGGCATTGTTCACAAGACCTACCCCAAGGAAAAGACGCTGGACGACGAGGTCCGCATCGGGGTCTTTGTCTGCCACTGCGGCATCAATATCGGTTCCGTGGTCGATGTCCCCACCGTGGAGCAGTCTGTTGAAGGCATGGAGGGCGTGGTCTACCACACCGATTCCATGTACTCCTGCTCCCAGGATGCTGTGGAAACCCTGAAGGAAAAGATCATCGAGCATAACCTGAACCGGGTGGTCATCGCAGCCTGTTCACCGCGGACCCATGAGCCGCTGTTCCAGGAAACCCTCAGGGATGCTGGTCTGAACCCCTGCCTGGTGGAGATGGTCAACATCCGCGACCAGTGTTCCTGGGTCCATGCCGGGGAACCGGACGCCGCCACCGACAAGTCCAAGGATCTGGTACGGATGGCCATTGCCAAGGCCCAGCGGCTCAAGCCGCTGCCGGAACAGACCGTGCCGGTAACGCCGCGGGCCCTGATCATCGGCGGTGGAGTGGCCGGGATGACCGCGGCCCTCACCCTGGCCGATCAGGGATTTGAAGCCGTACTGGTGGAAAGGGAGAAGCAACTCGGCGGCAACCTCGGTCAGCTCAATCACACCCTGGCGTCAAGCGAGACCGCCAGCTATCTCAAAAGTCTGGTTTCCCGGGTCAAGAAAAACAAGAAAATCGATGTTCTGACCGACGCCACCCTGACCCAGCTCTCCGGGTTCATCGGCAACTTTGCCTCGGTCGTCACCAGCGGCAGCGGCAAGGCCAGCCGGGAGCACACAGTGGACCACGGGGTAATTATCCTGGCCACCGGTGGCCGGGAGCACCGGCCGGGCGGATACCTGTTGGAGGAGTCCAAGAAGGTTCTGACCCAGCTGGAGCTGGAAAAACGGCTGGCGGGCAAGGCCAAGAAAAGGGCGCCGGACTCGGTTATCATGATCCAGTGCGCCGGATCGCGGGGCGACGACCTGAACTACTGCTCCAAGGTCTGCTGCAACCATGCGGTCAAAAACGCACTGAAGATCAAAGAAATCAATCCCGACTCCCAGGTTATTGTCCTCTACCGCGACATGCGGACCTATGGTTTTGCCGAGGACGCCTATCGGGAAGCCCGGCTCAAGGGGGTTGTCTTTATTCCCTATACCCTGGACAACAAGCCCGAGGTATATGAAAAGGGCCGTCGTCTGCACGTGAAGTTCTTTGACTCGCTGCTGCAGGAAGAGATGGATATGACCCCGGACCTGGTCGCCCTGTCTGTCGGTATTGTCCCGGAATCCACCGAGGATCTGAGCAAGATGCTCAAGGCACCGCTGACCGACGACAAGTTCTTCCTCGAGGCCCATGTCAAACTGCGGCCCGTGGAACTGCCCGTGGACGGGGTCTATGTCTGCGGTCTGGCCCATGCGCCCAAGCCGGTGGACGAAACCATTGCCCAGGCTCAGGCTGCGGCGGCCAAGGCAGCAGCTCCGCTGGTCAAGGGGTATGTTTCGGTGGCACCTATTGTCTCCCAGGTTGAAGAGGACAAATGCATCGGTTGCAGTATATGCGCCAGTCTCTGTCCCTACCAGGCCATCGAGATGGTCAAGGTGGACAAGAAACGCAAGGCCCGTACCATTGCCGCATCCTGCAAAGGCTGTGGTATATGCGCCTCGCACTGTCCCACGTTCGCCATCTCCATGGGAGGCTTCACCAATGAACAGATTACGGCCCAGATCGAAGCATTTGGGACGGATACGGAAAAAAACAGTCCTGAAACCGCTGAGGTATCCTAATGAGTGACCAATTTAATCCCAGGATCCTGGGTTTTCTCTGCAACTGGTGCTGTTATGCCGCCGCCGATGCGGCCGGTGTCTCCCGGTACCAGTATCCGCCGAACCTGCGGACCATCCGAATCATGTGCACCGGACGGGTTGATCCGGCCTTTGTCTTCAAGGGACTGCTTGAAGGTGCGGACGGCATCTTCACCGGTGGCTGACAACTTGGTGAATGTCATTACCAGGTAGGTAATTACGACGCCATGGGAATGGACGCGCTGGTGAAACGCATCCTGAACGATATCGGTATCCGGGAAGAACGGTTCAGTCTGGAATGGGCTTCGGCAGCCGAAGCTCCGCGCTTTGTCCAGCTGATAACCGACTTCACCGAGCGGATCAAGGAACTTGGCCCTCTGGGCGAAGCCGAAGGCCTGAGTGAGGATGAGGTCAGGGAGCGTTTACAGAAAGCCCTGGATATTGTCTCTTCCCAGAAGGTCCGGATCAGTTTCGGCAATGCAACCAAGGCGGTTCGCAAGGACGGCATCTGGACGCCGGAACATATTTCAGAAATTATCAACACCAAGATGGCCAAGACCCTGGAAAAAGCCCTGGGTTGATCTCCCTGCCATCACTATTTGGCCCCACGCCCTGGTTTTCTACTGTGAAAACCAGGGCTTTTTTTATGTCAAGCATCCGCATCATGACTTCTGCTTTTTTTGGCTTATGACTAGGACCGTTGGCACAGGCAAAGTTGGAGCGAAAAAAATCATTGCCTGAGGTTGGTTTCCCGGGGCAAGATATTCAAGAGAACTATCCCTGCAGGCTCCCGGCGGCCTGCACAACGAAACATGAAAGCTGTTGTCCCCTTGGAGGGCGGGATGAATAAAACATCAGGCGGTCTCCGAGAAGGAGGATGAGATGGAAGAGCATAAAGAGGGCAGGGGAAAGGGAGAGGAAATCAGGAGCAGCTGTCCGGCCTGCGGGGGCACCGGCCAGGTCAGTTTTTTCCAGGGAGAGTCTCGCTTCCTGCTGACCACCGAGGAATGTTCCCTGTGTCTTGGCCTGGGCTATGTACTCGAGAAAAACCAGGAACAGGCAGGCGGGACGGAAAAAAGGGCTGATTAAGAGAGGCAGGGTGGCAGCAATAATGCTGACACCCTGCATTAACTTTTAGATTTTATTTACTGTATTTTCGAATAAAATCTTTTGTCATCTGGTAGGCTCGGTCGTCGTTGAACTGGCGGATGGGATGCTTGCAGAAATAGGAGGAGGGTCCTTCGAGTACGCCACCGATACCGTTGTCCAGGGCCAGTTTGACGCAGCGGACCGCATCGATGGCCACTCCGGCCGAGTTGGGAGAGTCCTCCACCGACAACCGCAGTTCCAGGTTCATGGGCACATCGCCAAAGAGCTTGCCTTCCATGCGGATGAAACAGACCTTGTTGTCGTTTTGCCAGGCCACATAATCGCTGGGGCCGACGTGGATATTGACATCGTCGAGGCGGGTATCGGCTACCGCTTGGACGGCCTCGGTCTTCGAGACCTTCTTGGACAGCAGCCGGTCGCGGTTGAGCATGTTGAGAAAATCGGTGTTGCCGCCGGTGTTCAGCTGGTAGGTCCGCTCCAGCTTGACTCCCCGCTTGCGGAACAGGTCCGTCAGGGTTCGGTGGGTGATGGTGGCGCCGAGCTGGGCCTTGATGTCATCCCCGATGATGGGCAGGTTCTTTTCTGCGAACCGGGCCTCCCAGACCGGGTTGGAGGCAATGAATACCGGGATGTTGTTGACAAAGCCGATGTTGGCCTCCAGGGCGCATTCGGCATAGAACCTGGTCGCCTCCTCCGAGCCCACCGGCAGGTAGTTGAGCAGCATCTCGGCCCCGCTTTCCTTGAGAACCCGGACCACTTCCTCCTTGCCGGGTTCCTGGGCCGTGGCCGGAACAAAGGTCCGGGACTCATCATAGTTCTGCATGTGTTCGGAAAAACCGTCCAGGATACGGCCCATCCGGACCTTGACGCCAGAGACGGGGAGGTCACCGCAGAAGACCTTGGTACAGTTGGGCTTGGCAAAAATTGCCTGGTTGACATCCCGACCAACTTTGCGTTTGTCAATGTCAAAGGCGGCCACAACCTCGATATCACTGGGGCGGTACGGACCAATCTGCCAGTGCATGAGACCTATGGCATCTTCCGGGCTCCTGCTTTCATAGTAATAGATACCCTGAATCAGTGAGCTGGCGCAGTTACCAAGGCCGGCAATAGCAATCCTGATCTTCTTCATCACATTCCTCCCCATGTTAAAAATTTGACCAGATACATTTCAAATTCACGTCGAAAAATTGAATCCGGTACAGACCACAGTCTCCCGGGAACAGAAGGGGATACCCTGCCTGACCGTTTTTTTAGTATAGAGCAAGAAAATAGCTCCCGGCGGGGAGGATGAAGCAGATATCCATCGTCCCGGCCTGTTCGTTGACAACCAGATACACTATGATTACTTAACATAATGTCAAGTCTTCCTTCTACCACCCATGCAGGCTCCCACGGCCTGCACAACGAAACATGAAAGCTGTTGTCCCCCTGAAGGATAGGACGAGACTTTCATATAATCACCGTGAGGGTTCTTCCATGAAAAGAGACACACCCCTGGTCCAGTTATTCTACAAAGGCCTCAACCGGTACATCCTGCCGCTGCTCGACCGGTACCATGTAACCCCGGACCAGTTGACGGTGACCGGGCTTCTGCTCAGCGGTGTGGCGGGGCTGATCTTCATCTGGCATCCGGGCCTGGGGGCCGCCATGCTCCTGGCCGGCGGACTCTTCGACAGCCTGGATGGCCTGGTGGCGCGGGCCCGCGGCAGCGCCAGCAAGGCCGGTGCCTTCCTTGATTCCGTCCTCGACCGCTACGGTGAACTCCTGGTGCTGGCCGGAATCTGGGGATACTTGTACCGTACAGGCCAGCCGGTGGTCCTGGCGACCCTGGCCATCCTCTTTACGCTGGCCGGTTCGCTCCTGGTGAGCTACACCCGGGCCCGGGGCGAAGGATTGGGGGTTTCCTGCACCAGCGGACTTCTGCAGCGGCCCGAACGGATCCTTCTTCTGGCTCTGGCCGGATTCCTGGAAACCCTGCTGCCGGGCATGGCCCTGCTGGGCATCACCCTGCTGCTGGCCATCCTAACCAACTCCACCGCCGTGGGGCGGCTGCTTGCAATCCGCCACCAGCTGCGTCAGGCCGCGGCGGAACAGGGCTGAGCAGCGGCCGGACCGAACCTGACCGTCTACAGCAGGTCGGCGAAAAAATCATTTCCCTTGTCATCGATGAGGATAAAGGCCGGGAAGTCTTCGACCTCTATGCGCCACACTGCCTCCATGCCCAGCTCCGGGTAATCCAGACACTCCACATGCTTGATGTTTTCCTCAGCGATCAGGGCCGCCGGTCCGCCGATGGAACCCAGGTAAAAACCACCATAGCGCTGACAGGCCTCGGTTACCTGGCGGGAACGATTGCCCTTGGCGATCATAACCATGGAGCCGCCATGCTGCTGAAACAGGGCCACGTAGGAATCCATCCGGCCGGCTGTGGTCGGCCCGAACGATCCCGATGGCTTACCCGGCGGTGTTTTGGCCGGACCGGCATAGTAAACCGGATGCTTCTTCAGGTAATCGGGTAACGGTTTGCCGGCATCGAGCAGTTCCTTCCACCGCGCATGGGCCATGTCCCGGCCGACGATAATAGTACCGGTGAGCCGGATCCTGGTGGCCACGGGATATCTGCTCAGAGTGGCGAGTATCGCTTCCATGGGCTGGTTGAGATCGATGCGCACCGCATCCTTATCCTCACCATTGCGAAAGCGTTCTGGAATAAGACGACCGGGATTCCTGTCGAGTTCCTCGAGCCACAATCCCTTGCGGTCGATCCTGGCAAGGATATTGCGGTCAGCCGAGCAGGAGACTCCCATGCCGATGGGACAGGAGGCGCCATGGCGGGGAAGCCGGATTACCCGGACGTCATGGGCGAAGTACTTGCCGCCGAACTGGGCCCCGAAACCCAGTTTCCACGCCTCGTGCAGGAGTTCCTCCTCCAGTTCAAGATCGCGGAAAGCCCGGCCGTACCTGTCGCCGCTGGTCGGCAGACCGTCGAGATATTTGGTGGTCGCCAGCTTGACTATCTTCAGGTTGGCCTCGGCGCTGGTACCGCCGATGACAAAGGCCAGGTGATAGGGCGGGCAGGCGGCCGTGCCCAGGGTTTTCATCTTGTCGACAAGAAATTTCTTCAGAACCCCGGGCTGGAGCAGGGCCTTGGTCTCCTGGTAGAGATACATCTTGTTGGCACTGCCACCGCCTTTGGCGATGAAGAGAAAATCATAGGTTGAGCCGGTGGTGGCATGGATGTCGATCTGGGCCGGCAGGTTGGTGCCGGTGTTGACTTCCTCGTACATGGTCAGAGGGGCCACCTGGGAATAACGGAGATTCTCGGTCGCATAGCAGGTGAAAATACCCTCGGACAGCCAACGGGCATCATTGCAGCCGGTCCAGACATTCTGGCCCTTTTTGGCCATCACGATAGCCGTGCCGGTGTCCTGGCAAACGGGCAGGACGAAATCCGCGGCAATTTCGGCGTTACGTAGCATGGAAAGGGCCACGGCTCGGTCATTGTCCGAGGCCTCCGGATCGTCCAGGATGGTCGCCACCATTTTATTATGGGCCGGCCGCAGGAGAAAGGAGACCTCCCGCATGGCCGCCCGGGCCAGGACCTTGAGACCTTCGGGTGCGACTTGCACCACCTCTTCCCCATGGAACAGGTCGGTGCTGACATACTGCTGCGAGTCCTCCAGCAGCCGATAGCTGGTGGTATCGGGAGCCAGGGGGAAGGGATCGTGGTAGGTGAACTCTGTCATCACATTCTCCTTGCTGGGATTTGTCCACTCCAGGCACCGGTGTTTATTGGGCACCAGCCGGTATATATAGTCCGAACCGGCGATATCGGCCAGGTACTTTTCAACACTTTTTTCTTTTTCAGGCAATGATTTTTGTTATTACCACTGAAATTCAGCCACCGATACCTGAAGGTGTCGGCCTCACCTGTTTCACGGGTGTCTGTGGCCTGGATGGCCACAGTCAAGCCCCTAGGGACGGGTTTATGGCGTCCCGTAAAACAGGTGTAGAGTAGAGCGCTGTCAACAATGATCTTCAACGACTATGCCCTGCCGCACGCGGCTACTACATATCAGAGGAGGTCTCATTGCGGACAGCGCCCCCTCGTCGAACCGGACGTGCGGTTTTACCGCATCCGGCTCTCCGATGATCTCTCGCCTCAAGGCATTCACAGGGAGTTGACGGCTCTTTTATGCAGATAGACCAGCCCCTTAGACATGAGCGCCCTGTACAACGACGCTCCAGCAAGGTGCCGGCAGTGCCGGTGACTCCGTGTCCTCATAAAGCGACTGAACCGGGTCTGCACGTACCAGTCAAGCGTCTTGAACGATACCTTCGGGTATCCGAAGGAAAAGTAGTTGCCCCAGCCAATCAGAAATCGATTGACGTGGTCAATTACTTCTTCTACCGGCTTTTGAATCCTGCGAATCGTCAGAGCATGTATCCTTTCTCGCGCCCGTTTCAAGCTCTTGGCAGAAGGGACAATGTTCAGGTACCGGCCCGCTCCGTACAGACTGCGATCAAAGCGGAACGTAAATCCAAGGAAATCAAAACTACTGCCGGGATCTTTCAAGTTAACTATGGTTGTCTTGTTCCGATTCAGGATCAGGTCGAGTTCCCCAGCGTCTTGTCAACAAAGGCGTGAATGCGAGGTCCGATGTACCGAGCCATGATAACCCAGTCGTCGGCATATCGTACCAGCCTTGCGTTGGCAAAATTGCGGGGACCTTCCGAGCTGTGAAAGCGTTGGTCGAATTCATGGAGAAAGATGTTGGCCAGCAGAGGCGAGATGACTCCACCCTGTGGCGTACCCTTGCGGGAGCGAGTGATCTTGCGACCGCCCTGCCCATCCTCTTCAACGATATCGCTTTTCAACCACATCCTGATCAGCTTCAAAACGGATCGGTCAGCTATTCGACGCTCCAGGCATTGCATCAGTTTGCCATGGTCAATCGTGTCAAAGTAGCTGCTCAGATCCGCATCCAGGACTTCAGTAAATCCCGCCTTGAGCGCCTGCCGAATCGCGGCGAGAGCATCATGGGCCTTAAGGCCCGGGCGGAATCCGTACGAGCAGTCCTCAAAGTCTGCCTCGAAAATCGGCTCCAGGATCAACAGGACCGCCATCTGTACAACCCGATCCTTGACGGTCGGGATACCCAGCGGACGCATCTTTCCATTCGCCTTTGGGATATAGACCCGTTTCACCGGCATGGGCCGGTAGGTCTTATCCTTCAATTCCTGCTGTATTGTTTGCAGCAGGCCTGCTACACCTTCCGAACTCTCCTTGATGGACGCAAGGCTTACTCCATCCACCCCGGCAGCGCCTCGATTGGCGTAAACCCGGTTCCAGGCACTTTGCAGTACATCCAGGCGATACACCCGATCGTACAGGGCATAGAATCGAAACTCCGGTTCCTGCTTGGCCTTGTGGCCCAGTTTCTTTCGCAAGAGGGAGACCTTCGGGCTCAGGCCGAACTCCTGCCCTGCCCGTTTATCCGTAGTGGGAGACAAACATGTGTACTCCAAGCGGGACTTCCTCCATTGTCAGAAACACGATCAAAGTCCTGCCCCTTCGCTCCACGGGAGTTACCCCGCTTCAACACTACTATGGGCAGGTCCGACTCCCGGCCGGGACCGCACAGAGGGTTATGCATTCCCCTCCAGCGTTTGGACTCGGGCTATCTGCTGCCCTGCCCGTCCCGCCGGGTCTCCCAGGTTCCCTGGCGCTCCCTTGAGTACATGCCATCTCCAAACACCCCGGGCGGCCCAACGCAACGCTCCTGTTGTCTCATCGCGTCAATGACTGGCTTCCCCATGACCTCGGAGGGTCGCCGCCGCCAAATGTGTAACGAGGCCGAATCGAGTTCACAGATGTTACGGCCTATACTCTATCTGACCTTACGGCCTTTTCCGACCCTGCTTGACGATTCGGGTTACCCCTACACGCCGGGTCGGCGATTTCGCGGTGAACAGGCAATTACCGCGGGTGGCATCGCAGCCACCAGGTTCGCCAGAGCTTCGCCTGGCACACGAGGTCGACACCGGTTTCAATGCTGAAGATTGATGGTAATCAGATTGTTTTTTTCTCTGCTTGTCGGCGGGATCGAGTGTTTCTTCTCCCTTTTGCAAACCGTCCTGAGGCAGGGTCCAGAGGAGTGAGCCGGCCGAGCCGGAAGGTTATTTTCAGTCGGGGACAAATATCTGTTGCAGCCTTTGAACGCCGGCGTTATGAAGCCAGCATAACATCAGGGGAACAGTGAACCTCAATAAAAGGCACCCGAGCCATGGATAATGATATCTATTTCAGTAACTACACCCTTGATCCCGAGACGTACTATTTTCTCTATATCGGGGAACTCAAGTGTTATGGACTCAACCTGTTCCTGCGCGACATGTTTGCCCGAACCATGAACAGGCCGGTGGCCTTTATCTCCGTTATTCCAGACATACTCCACCAGTATAATTACAGCAATATCATGGTGATATCACCGATGCTCGAGCAGCTGCGGGCCATAAGCGGCAACCGCATCTGTTTCCGGACCGAGCCGGGTCGGTTCATGGAGGCGGTTTCCACCCATCCCGCTGTTCATGAGCTCATCGACCGGATTCTCGAGCACCAGGATCATCTCTATATCAACATGTATGAAAGCGATCCCAACATGACCCTGGATCAGCGCGACAGGGTCTCCATTCTGGGCCCGGACAAGGAACTGGCCCGGAAGTTCAACAACAAGATGGTCCAGTACGAGATGCTCCGCGACAAGATCCCGGTGATCGAATTTGAGATCTGCAAGTCCATGAGCGATCTGCTGTTTCGTTCCGAGCAGAAACGTCAGCAGTGGAGTGACGGCATCTTTGTCTCCAAAGTCTACTCTGCGGCCGGCGCGGCCAGTGGTATCACCCACAGCCAGGCCGATATTGTCCACCTTTTTGGCGCCGAGGACTGTATCTATCTCATGTCCCGCTATATCCCGCATGAATTCGATCCCACGGTGCTCGCGGTAGTGGCCAATGAAGAGGATGTCTATATTGCCGGGGTTGCGGATCAGAACATCGAGGACGGCAACCGCTTTGTCGGTTCGAGCTGGCCCTCGGTACTGCCGCTGGATATCGTCCATGAACTCAAGGAGTACACCCGGGTGGTAGGCCGGGAGCTGGGCCGCCGCGGCTACCGGGGGATCTTTGGCTGCGACTACCTGGTGGACCGGAAGAACAACGTTTACTTCCTGGAAATCAATGCCCGCAAGCAGGGAACGACCCTGGAATTCTGCTACACCCTGGAACAGGCCCTGCCCCGGGCAGTCCGTCCCTGCCCGAGCTGGAGTACCATGCCGTTGTTTCCGGCTCTTTCCCTGAAAATACCCGGGAACGTGCCGATGACGCTGTTCCCCTGCACTGGGGAACCTATAACTATAAACTCAAGCAGGCCCGTTCAACTCGCGGTTACATCCCGCAAAATCCCTACGAACGGGAGACGTTTTACAAGGTGGCCAAGGGCGAGCTGCTCAAGGATTTTGTCATCCTCGAACATATCGGTTCCGGGTTGACCGTTTTGCCCGGCACCTTCCTGGCCCGGATAGTTTCCGTGGCCCGCAACCGCCGGGATGTGGAGGAGGGACTGCGCCAGGGCAAGGAAATCATTGAACTGACCATTGAGTAACGGGTGCCTTGAAAATACAATTTTTCAAGGTAGCCTAAATCGGGAACATAGGGGGCAGGGGAGCGGGGCGAACACCAGCTCCCGGGCAGGAGATCAATGGGATATTTTTTATAACCAGCATGGCTGGACCAGGTAAGCGACCGAAGGGAGACTCCGGGTTTCGGCACTGTCCAGCCACAACAGATAGCGAAGACTTCGACATATGAAAATCACCATGGAATTATCCAGACTTGTGGTGATTTTTGCACAAACTGCTACGATCGAACAGCTGCAGAACCCGGCACGAGGCCGGGTTGCACCAGCCACAGCAGGAGAGGATCATGAATAACGAACTGGACAGCTATACCACGGAACTGATTGACAGACTGTATGCCGGAGAAGACGGCGCCAAACCGGACGACACCCTGCAGGCGGAAATAAACACCATGGTAATCAGGGCCGAAGAGGAGGACCTGACCGGTCCCATCGTCGAGCTCTTTGCCCGCCTCAAGGCCCTCCGGGAAGAGGAGAATATCCGTGCGGACAGCCTGGGGCTCAAGCGGGAGCAGCTGGAGGCCCTGGCCCGCAAGCATCAGGAGATCGACGAGCACATGGTTTCCGTGGGCGGACGGGTCGACCGGGCCAGGCCCATTGTCGAGGCTGCCAACGCCAGGGTGGACGCCTACCTGGATGTCAAGGACCAGGAGGCGCCGAGTGGAATCGAGCTCTGGGACCGGATACTGGAGAACCAGGCCCGGATCCGCCAGGCCCTTGGCATGGATGAGGAGGCCTGGAATACCTTTTCCGGCCAGATCCGCCATGCGGTTTCTTCGGTGGAGGAGCTGGCCCGGCTCATCGAGCTGCCCGCAGATGCGGTGGCAGATATTGCCCGGGTGACCAGAAATTACCGGATGCGGCTGACGCCCTATTACACCAGCCTGATCATGCCGCGCCTCAACGATCCCATTATGCTTCAGTCCATTCCCACCGGGGAAATGGTGGATAATGCCGGGGTCGAGATTCCGCCGGTGGCCGCGGACCATTCCCCGGCCCGGCTGGTGGACCAGTTTTATCCCCGGGTGGTGACCATCAAGTCGACTAACATGTGTGCCATGTATTGCACCCACTGCCTGCGGATCGCCCACATCGGCAAGAAGGACAAAATGTTCTCCAAACAGGCTTACGGTGAGGCCCTGGACTACATCCGGGCCAATAAGAGGATTCGCGATGTCCTGGTCACCGGCGGGGACGCTTTTGTCCTGCCCAACTCCCTGCTCAAGTGGCTGCTCGACGAGCTCGACTCCATTGACCACGTGAGGATGAAACGACTGGGGACCAGGGTCCCTGTGACCGTGCCCATGCGTATCGACGATGAACTCCTCGATATCCTTGAGGCATCCAATGACCGAAAACCGCTCCGGGTGGTTACCCAGATCAATACGGCCCAGGAGATCACCCCGGTATCCCGGGCCGCCTTTAAAAACATTTCCAAACGGGTCAGTGCAGTGCTCAACCAGGCCGTCCTGCTGCGGGGTATCAACGACTCGCAGGTCAAGATGTGGAAGCTGTGCGAGACCATCCACGAGTCCTATGTGCGTCCCTACTACATCTTCAACTGTTCCTACCGGAACCCGCAGTTCGTCCACTTCCGGGTCCCGGTGGAAAAAGGCCGCGATATTGTTGAATCCATGTACGGCAACATCTCCGGTGATGCCATCCCACGGTACATTGCCACCGCCGGCGGCAAGATTCCCATGCACCGCTCCAACGTGATGGGCCGGGAAGGCAACGAGCTGATCCTGAAAAAACCGTGGTCAGGTGAAGAGGTCCGCTATCCCGATGCCGATCCGGAAGTGTACGGGGACGACGACAACTTTTCCTTTGCCCGGTACGGAAAATGAGTGTCGACCAGGCTCTGTCCTTTCTGGAGCAGCGTGACCAGGACCTTTTTTCACTCCTGCGGGAACTGGTCCTCATTTCCAGCTACACCGGCGACAAGTCAGGGGTGGACAGGGTCGGGGCGGTCATCCGGAAACGGCTTGAGGGGCTCGGGCTGGAACTGGAAACCGTGCGGGTTCGGGAGTTCGGCGACCACCTGATCTTCCGGACCCGGGCCAGCCACAGCCAGCCCTATATCCTGGTGACCGGACATATGGATACCGTGTTTCCGGAAGAGAGCGGTTTTAACTGGTACCGGGAAGACGGACCACGGGTCCATGGTCCGGGGGTCATTGACATGAAAGGCGGGCTGGTGACCACCATCGGCGCGGTCCAGGCCCTGGCCCGGGCGGGAGTTCTGGAGCAGTTGCCGCTGGTTCTTCTGTTCAACTCCGACGAGGAGATGGGCTCGCCATCCTCCCTCGAACTCATCCAGGAGCTGGCCAGGGGAGCCTGCTGTGGGCTGGTCACCGAGTGCGGGGGCCTTTCGGGAGAAGTGGTCACCGGGCGGCGCGGCAAAACCGGCTACCGCCTGGAAATCAGAGGCCAGGCCGGGCATGCCGCCTTTGTCGGTCGAAACAAGGCCAGTGCGGTCCTGGAACTGGCCCGCAAGGTTCTTGCCCTGGAAGAGCTCAACAAGCCCGAACAGGGCGTGGTGGTCAACGTGGGTATCATCCAGGGAGGCATAGGTCCCAACACGGTGCCGGAACAGGCCGAGGCCCGGATCGACACCCGGTACACCACCAGGGCGGCAGGCCTGGAACTGGAGGAGCGGATCGGGCGGATCGCTGAAACCTGCGTAACTCCGGGAACCACCGCCCGGCTGGAGACCACCAACCGGCGGCCGGTCCTGGAAGAAACCGCAGCCAACAGGGATTTGTTCATCCTGGCTGCCGAGCAGGCAAGGCGACTCGGTATCGGGATCTGTCGGGAGGTCCGCCAGGGGGTTTCGGACGCCAACACCATGGGCGAATTTATCCCGGTTCTCGACGGGCTGGGTCCCATCGGGGAGCATGACCACAGCGACAGAGAATACATGCTCCGGGACAGCCTGCCGGCCCGGACCCGCCTCCTCACCGCCCTGCTGCCCGCCCTGGCCGGGAAATTCTCGACTCCTGCAGCCCGCTGATTATCGTTTCCCTGTTATTTTTCCCGGTCCATATCCTTCAGGATACGTTTGCGAAGACGGCCGGCATTGTGCTCGTCCCGGTAGGAGACAATGGTCACCGGCGAGCGACGGAAGAGCTTTTCTGCCACGGAACCGGTGAAGGCATGGACCAGTTCGGATTTGGCCTTTATCCCCATGACGATCATGTCGACATTTTCCTTGACCGCAAACTTCAGCAGGGTTGAGGCCGGCCGGCCCACCTTGAAGACAAAGCGGACCTGCTCCTCGGGAAAATCCACCTTTTTCATCATCTCCTCGAGCATACCGATACGCTGCTGCTGCAGCTGCTGTAGATAATGTTCCTCGTCCACCTCGTATCCGAACGAGGTGATCACCTGCACGGTCTCGATATCCCTTTCATTGATCACATTAATGAGGATCAGCTCGGCATCCAGGGGTTTTGCCAGCTTGGCGGCAAACTGGAGAATATCCTGGGAGAATGCCGAGAAGGCCAGGGGAACCATGATTTTCTTGAAATCTGACATGACAAGTGTCTCTCCGGCAATGGTAGGTATTTTTTTATAAACGTTCCTTTTCCTAGGGGAAGCGCAGGATTGGGAACAAACCGCCGGGATCCGGAGATCCCGGCGGAAGCATGATCATATCAAGCCCGGGACATGGCCACCTGGCCGCCGGCATCCTTCCTGCATCGCGGCCGCTGCATGAGATAGAGCATACCGTACAGGGCCAGCCCGATCAGGTAGGTCCAGTAGCGCTGGTCATGGGGCATGCCGAGCCAGGAGGCGATCTGATCCGGTCGCATCAGGATAAAGGTGACGCAGAGGAACAGAGGGATCTCCCACGGTTTGTTTCTGGTGATGAACCAGCCCTGGGTGGCCGAGGCAAAGGCAAAGTTGCCGATACAGGCCATGACAAAAATCAGGATACCCTGGGTCCAGGAAGAGACATTGTGCAGAATCAGATCTGAGTTGAAGATGAACATGAACGGCAGAATGGCCGTCCTGATATCATACATGAATCCCTGGATGCCGGTGGCGATGGGCGGGGACTTGGCAATGGCAGCGGCGGCATAGGCAGCCAGGCCCACCGGCGGGGTGTCATCGGCCAGGATACCGAAGTAGAAGCAGAACAGGTGCGCTGCCATGAGTGGAACGATAAAGCCCTGCATGCCACCGATGTTGACGATGGCAGGCGCGGTCAGGGAGGCCATGACGATATAGGTGGCGGTGGTGGGCAGCCCCATGCCGATGATCAGGCTGGCGAGAGCGGTAATGACGAGCATCAAAAAGACATTGCCCATGGACAGCACGTCGATGATCTCCGAGATCAGGTTGCCAAGACCAAGGGCCACCACGCCGACGATGATGCCGGCCGCGGCGGTGGCCAGGGCCACGGCCACCATGTTGCGGGCCCCGGAGGCCAGGGCCTCGAAAATCTGGACAATGGCCTTTTTAAAGGCCGGACCCAGGGGTTTCTTGTTCTTCCAGGCCAGGAAAGGCTCCTGTAAGAGCATAATAATGGCCATGACCCAGATGGCGTTGAAGGCGGCCAGTTCCGGCGAATGGCGTACCACGATCAGCTCGTAGAGGAGCATGAACAGGGGCACCAGGTAATGGACACCGGAGAGCAGGGTCTGGAAAAAGGGCGGCAGTTCGCTCTTTGGCAGGCCGCGGATACCGAGCTTGGAGGCTTCGATATGGGAGATGAAGAACAGGGCCGCATAGGAGGCAAAGGCCGGAACGGCGGCAGCCTTGACGACCTCGATATAGGGCACGTTGACGTACTCGGCAATGATAAAAGCGGCCGCGCCCATGATCGGCGGCGCAAGCTGCCCGTCGGTGGAGGCAGCCACTTCGGTGGCCGCGGCCTTGGTGGCCGGATAGCCAACCTTCTTCATCATGGGAATGGTGAAGGTGCCGGTGGTGACGATATTGGCAATGGAGGAACCGGAGACCAGGCCGGTCAGGCCCGAGCCCATGATCGCAGCCTTGGCCGGCCCGCCCTTGAAACGCCCCAGCAGGCTGAGCGCCAGCTGGATGAAGTAATGACCGGCACCGGCCTTGTCCAGCATGGCGCCAAAAAGGACAAAGAGAAAGACGATGGTCGCCGACACGTCCAGGGGAATACCGTAGATACCCTCGGTGGACATGGTCATCTGCCCGACAAAACGGTTCAACGAGGTGCCCTTGAAGGCGATCAGGTCGGGCATGTAGGGCCCGAGAAAGGAATAGGCGATAAAACAGGAGCCGATAAAGGGCAGGGCAGGGCCGATGGTCCGCCGGGCTGCCTCCAGCAACAGGATAACCAGGCCGATCCCGGCCACCAGGTCCATGGTGTTCGGGGCCCCGTACCTGGTGGTGATACCCTCGTAGTCAATTATTATATAGAGGGCGGCCAGGGCGGCGGTCACGGCCAGGAGCATGTCGAGCAGGGGAATTTTTTTATGCTCGGCGAAATATTTCAGGCCGAAATAGGGTTTCTTGAACAGGGGATAGTTCAGGTAGACGATGGCCAGGGCAAAGGCCAGGTGGATTGCCCGGATATAGGTTGAATCCAGCAGGATCCACTTGGGCAGGGCCAGCTGGAAAAGGGACCAGCAGACCGCAATGGTTGGTATAAGATACTTCTGCCAGCCCTCCGGCTTTCGGCCGATCCCTTCCTCGGCTTCGGCCAGTTTTCTGGCAACCTCAACTCCGTCATCAACCTTTTCGACTCGAATTTTGCTCATATCAGTACCAATCACAATATAAACCAGAAAAAAGCCCCCGATCGGCAGTGTATCGGGGGCGCCTTGTCAAAAAATATACATGACCCGGACAGACGGCCCCATGCAAAGCCATCCCTGACCGCCGGGACAGCGGGGAGACGCAGTACTCTCGGGGAGCCGTTGTCCTTCTGGACAATATCGCGACACCTTCTGCCGCCTGGACCGGACTCCATTTTCCGGGTACCGGCACCGGTACCCGGAAAACGATTTCCGACACGGAAAACCGGCGACAGCAGAGACTGCCGCCGGCTGCGAGCATGGGTTATTTCATCAGACCGACTTCCTTGAAGTACTTCACGGCACCGGGATGCAGCGGTGCGGACAGACCTTCGAGCATGGACTCTTTGGTCAGAGTGGAATAGGCAGGATGCAGTTTCTTGAAGTCGTCGAAGTTGTCGAACACTTCCTTGGTGATGGCATAGACAACGTCATCGGGTACCTTGGCGCTGGTCACCAGGGTGGCCTTTACACCAAAGGTGGGGACGTCCTTGTCGTTCTGGGCTCCGGGGTACATGGCCACCGGGATGACCGAGCTGGCATAGTAGGGATACTTGGCCAGGAGTTTGTCGATACCGGTGATGGATGCAAAACGTACCTTGCGGGCGCCGGAAGTGGCTTCCTTGATGGCTCCGGAGGGATGGCCAACGGTGTAGAAAAAGGCGTCGATACGACCGTCCTGGAGCAGGCCCGGGGCCTCGGAGGCCTTGGCGCTTTCAGCCTGCAGGTCTTTCTTGTAGTCGATACCCACGGTCTCCAGGGCGTCAATGGCATTCTGGCGCTGACCGGAACCGGGATTGCCGATGTTGACCTTCTTACCTTTCAGGTCGCGGATATCCTTGATGCCGGCATCCACCGCAGCCACCAGGGTCACCGACTCGGGATGGATGGAGAACACGGCCCGCAGGTCTTTCTGCGGTCCCTTCTTCTCCCACTCGGCCAGCCCGTGGACGGCCTGGTACTGGCGGTCGGACTGGGCGATACCGAACTCCAGGTCACCACTCATAACGGCATTGATGTTGAATACCGAGCCGCCGGTGGACTCGACAGTGGCCCGGATGCCGTACTGCTTTCTCTTCTTGTTCACCATTTTGGCGATGGCGCCGCCAGTGGGATAATAGACACCGGTGATGCCGCCGGTACCGATGGTGACAAAGGTTGTCTTTGCCTGGGCCGTGGCAAGGGTGAACAGCATGGCTGCTCCCAGTGCAACTGTCGCTAAAATTCCTCGCTTCATACGTACCTCCTGATGAATTTGGTGAGGGGTTTTGGGTGTTGCTTGGTTACCATTTTTCTATATTAAACAAACCGCCAATTGGCAAGCGAATCATCACCCAAAAAAATAAAGAATCCAGCTCCAGATTCTCTTGCTTTTTTTTGGGAGAGTCTGTATTGCGGAGCTATCGATAACCCAGAAAAAAAGGTCGGCCAGAGGCGGTTCCACGGGGCGGAATCTGATCCAAGGGCCGGCCGGAGAGAAGAGATCATGGCAAACAAAACACCCACAGATTCAGGCACTGCCTGCAAGAAGAAAACAGCCCGTAAAACGGGCAAGACAAGAGAGAAGTTTGATGTCGCTTTCTACCTTGCCTGGTGCAAGGCCTGCGGCATCTGCATCGCCTTCTGTCCTCAGAAGATCATCGCGGCGGATAAGAACGGTAAACCCTACATGACCGACTCCGATCGCTGTGTCGGCTGTCGTTTCTGCGAAATCCACTGTCCTGATTTTGCCATCACCGTGTCTGCCCGGACACCCAAGAGGAGGGAGAACGATGCCTGAGACCAACAACCGCCGACTGCTGCAGGGCAATGAGGCCATTGTCCACGGGGCCCTGGCCGCCGGCTGCCGGTTTTTTGCCGGCTACCCCATCACGCCGGCTTCTGAAATAGCCGAGCAGCTCTCTGTCCTGCTGCCCGGTGTGGACGGCACCTTTATTCAGATGGAGGATGAAATCGCCTCCATCGGCGCGGTCATCGGCGCCTCGCTGGCCGGGTCCAAGGCCATGACCGCCACCTCGGGACCAGGTTTTTCCCTGATGCAGGAAAACCTGGGCTTTGCCTGTGTGGCCGAAGTGCCGTGCGTTATCGTCAATGTCATGCGCGGAGGACCGTCCACCGGGTTGCCCACCTGTCCGGCCCAGGGCGACGTGCAGATGGCCCGCTGGGGAACCCATGGCGATCACCCGATCATCGTTCTGGCTGTCTCCTCGGTAAGCGATTCCTTTTCCATCACGGTCAAGGCCTTTAATCTCTCGGAAAAATACCGGGTTCCGGTCATCCTGCTCTCCGACGAGGTGGTGGCCCATACCCGTGAGTGCGTGGAACTGCCCGACCAGAGTGATATCAAGGTGGTTGACCGCATCCGGCCGAGCATGCCGCCGGACTGGTACAAACCCTATGAGGGCGATACCCGCGGAGTTCCGCCCATGGCGCCCTTTGGCGAAGGGTACCGCCATCATGTCACCGGCCTGATCCATGATGAACTGGGTTTTCCCACTCAGAACAGCCGCGAGATCGAGGCTTTCCACGAGCGGATCACCCAGAAGATCTGCCGCGGTTTTCCTGAGATCCAGATGACCAAGGGCTTTATGCTCGACGACGCCGAAGTGGTGGTCATTGCTTACGGTTCCGTGACCAGACCTGCAATGCGCGCGGTCCAGGAGGCCCGGGAAAACGGGGTCAAGGCCGGGTTGTTGCAGCTCATCACCCTGTTTCCCTTTCCGCGCCGGACGGTGAGCCCGCTCCTCCAGCAGTGCCGGGCCGTGCTGGTCCCGGAGATGAACCTGGGCCAGATCAGCCGTGAGGTACAGCGGGTGAACCAGTATGACTGCCGGATCGTCAAGCACAACCGGGTCGACGGCCAGTTCATCACCCCCATGGAAATTTTCAAGAAACTCGTCAAACTTTAAGCGAGAGAGAGGATACATATCATGCCTATTTCGGCTCAGGCGCTTCGCCACGAATATCTGCGCCATAACAAGAAATTCCCCCACGTATGGTGTCCGGGCTGCGGCAACGGCATCGTCATGGGTGCCCTGCTCCGGGCCATCTCCCGGCTGGAACTCAGCAAGGACGAGGTGGTGCTGGCCTCGGGAATCGGCTGTTCCGGCCGCATGCCCACCTACCTGGACTTCAACACCCTGCACACCACCCATGGCCGGGCCCTCACCTTCGCCACCGGGGTCAAGCTGGCCAACCCGGCCCTCAACGTGATCACCATCATGGGGGACGGCGATGCCACTGCCATCGGTGGTAACCACTTCATCCATGCGGCCCGGCGCAACCTGAACCTGACCGCGATCATCATCAACAATTCCATCTACGGTATGACCGGAGGTCAGTACTCACCGACCACGCCCTTTGGTTCCAAGTCCACCACCTCGGTGTATGGTCATATAGAGCACGACTTTTCCATCGCCGAACTGGCCGTCACCGCCGGGGCCTCCTTTGTTGCCCGCTCCACGGTCTATCACGCCGATCTCCTGGACCGGCTCATCGAACAGGCGATCGGCAAACGGGGTTTTGCCGTGGTCGAGGTGATCTCCAACTGCCATATCCAGTACGGACGCCGCAACAAGCTCGGCGGAGCCGTGGATATGCTCAGGAGTTTCAAGGAAAAAGCGGTCACCATCCAGAAGGCGTCAACGCTCACTCCCGAGGAGCTGGAGGGAAAGATCACCATCGGCGTACTGGCCGACCGTGATTTGCCCATCTCCACCGAAGAGTACAAGAAGGTGCGGGAAAAGGCCCGGGCGGCAAGGAGGCAGAAATGAAAAAAACACAGGAAACCAAGAAGAGAGAGCGTTACGAAATCCGGTTCTCAGGTTCAGGTGGCCAGGGGCTGATCACCGCGGCCGTGGTTTTTGCCGAGGCGGTGGGGGTCTATGACGGCAAATATGTCTGCCAGACCCAGAGTTACGGTCCCGAGGCCCGGGGTGGTAAGAGCAAGGCCGAAGTGGTTATCAGCGACTCTCCCATCGATTACCCCAAAGCGCTGGAGCTCGACCTGCTGCTGGCCATGAACCAGGCCGCCTGCGATGCCTATTTCTACGACCTCAAGCCAAACGGTCTGCTCATCGTCGATTCCTACCTGGTGGAGCAGTATCCCACCAGCCGGATCATCACCATTCCCTTTACCCAGATCGCCCGCGAGGAGATCGGCCGGGAACTGGTGGCCAACATGGTGGCCCTTGGCGCGGTGGGCCTGCTCTGCGGACTCGTGAATCTGGACAACCTGGAAAAGGCCCTGCTGGCCAGGGTTCCGCCGGGAACCGAGGAGATGAACTCCAAGGCCCTCAAACGGGGGATCGAGGAGGCGGCCAAGATAGACCTGAACAGCCTGCCCCGATCGATCATGAGCGAAGACGAGGAGGTGTAATATGAAGGTTGTGGCGTTCAACGGCAGTGCCCGCAAGGACGGCAACACGGCCATGCTGATCGGCTATGTTTTCGAGGAACTGGAAAAGGAGGGGATCGAGACCGAGCTGGTTCAACTGGCAGGTAAACATCCCCACGGCTGCATCGCCTGCTACTCCTGCTTCAAGAACAAGGACCGGAGGTGCGCGGTTACGACCGACTGCATCAACGAGTGCATCGAGAAGATGGAATCAGCCGACGGCATCATCCTGGCCTCGCCAACCTATTTCGCCGATCTGTCCACCGAGCTCAAGGCCCTCATAGACCGGTGCGGCATGGTCTCCCGGGCCAACGGCGACATGTACCGGCGCAAGGTGGGGGCGGCGGTGGTGGCCCGGCGCCGGGGTGGGGCCATTCACGTCTTTGACTCCATCAACCACTTCTTCACCATCGGCCAGATGATCATAGTCGGTTCGTCCTACTGGAATATCGGTATCGGCCGAGACAAGGGAGAGGTTGCCGGAGACGAGGAAGGCGTGACGACCATGCGCAATCTGGGCCGGAACATGGCCTGGTTGCTGAAGAAACTCCACTCCTGATCCCTGTCTTTTCTCTGCCTGGGTCCCGGGACCGATTTCGTCGCCTCCGGGACCCAGGTTTTTCCAGCCCCGTATCCTCCGGGCTCTCCCCACCGGATACGGGTTTTTTATTTTCTGCTTTCTTCATGTCCTGCGTCCTGACACGTTTTTCCGCTGGTCATATCCTGCCATCTCCAGGGATTTCCATATTCCCATGTTTTTAATTGACCAGAATTTTTCCAAAACATATAACTGACAGTAGAGGTCACCATTTCCCTTCATCAATGGCCATAAACCCTACTGCAAGTTGGATAACCTGTTGCGGGACAAGGAGGAAGTTAATGCTGGTTATCTGCGAGGAGTGCGCTAAAAAATACAACATCGATGAAACACGGATGAAAGGGGACCGGGCCCGGTTCACCTGCCGCCAGTGTGGACACCTGATCATCGTGGAAAAGCCGGCACCCAGAAAAACCACTCCGCCTGGTCCCAAACCGAGACCCGCTGCCAGGGGGGAGAATGACCGGGCAGAGCAGAAAAACAAAAACGATAAGGAGCAGGACTCCGGGACCATGCCCAGGGACTCTTCCGCGGCTCCGGAAGCGGCAAAGGATGATAAGTCCAGAGCCGTTCCCGCGAACCGTGGCCGGGGAATGCCCATCTCGGTTTACCTGCTGCTGGCGCTCTTTGTCGGTGTTCTTTCCATCTCCTCTGCCCTGGCTTATATCTCCATGCAGTATATCCCGCAGTTGGTCAACGAACAGGTCGGGCTGCGGACCGCGGCCATCGCCATGGCCTTCAAGGGTTCTATCACCAAACCGCTGCTGATCCGCAACTATCTGCAGGTGAATAAAGAGGCGGAACGGATCAGCCGCCTGCCCGGAGTCGCCTATGCGGCGGTGGTCAACGACCGCGGGGTGGTGGTGGCTGGATTTTTCAGTGATCCTGGTCGATTTTCCCCTGAATTTGCAGCCAGTATCCGGAAAAAGGGCTTCCCGAAGGGTATCATCGGGCAAAACAGGCTCAAAAAGGGCCAGCAACAACAGGATGCCGAGCTGCTGATCGGTGGCCAGCGGATCCATGACCAGGTCCTGGCCCTGGATGAAACCGGTGGTGAAATTCACGTCGGCATCTATGGAGCGGACATCGACAGAACTATCAGAAAAGCCCTGCTCTCCTCATCCTCCCTGTCCCTGCTCGGCCTGATCCTGGGTAGTGGCATCCTGATCTTTCTCCTCCTGGCCCGGGCCATTTCCAGGCCCCTGCAGGAACTGACAGAGGTTGTCAACCGGATCAGTCTTGGCGAGGTGGACCTGGTGGTCCAGCCCAGGGGGCCAAGGGAAGTCCGGGAGCTGGCCCTGGCCTTCGAGAGGATGCGTTATTCCATAAAAGCCGCCATTGAAAGGCTGCGCAGCCGCTGATTTTTTTCTCTTTTCTGTCAGCCTGTGCAGGACGAGAGGTCTCCCGTGAAGATGCTGCCTGAATGTACGCTCCTGGCGCTCCGCCTGCTCCTTTGTCCGGTGCTCCTGCTGGTTTGATGGAACTCCGTGAAGGGAATGCTGTCCTGCAGGCCTTGAAGATCAGGTCCTTCAGGCCAGCCCGCGACAGTGAGTACGACCCCGTCCGGCGGGCTGCCGGCCTGATGGATTCTTCAGAAAACAGGTTCGGCCAGACCAGATAACCACAGTCCCTCGCACGATCTACCAGGTGACGGGAACCTGGCGTCAGTCTGCCCGGTGCCGATCAGTCACAACTACCACCGTAACCCACAGGTTGTCCATGCTCATTCCAAGGGAAAAACCACATCTCACTGGTCTCAACAGTTATTATCTCCGGATTGACAAGTTTGTCGAGCATCTTCAGGGCGAAATAGGCAGCGGCTGTATCTACTGTCGGGCTGTCGATCAGGAACTGCTGATCTATTTCGATGAACAGGAAATTTTGCGCGGGGTTGTCCAGGATGATGGTGCCCAGTCAAGGGTCTCTCCTTCGCTGAAACCAGTGCTCGAAGCCCTGAACGCCAAAAATTTTGTGGTTAGCGTCTATTACCTGGACCCTAATGCGATTTTTTTCTGGAGCCAGATGGGACCGTTTCGCCGGGCCAGGAACCTGCTCACCTCCAGGGACATCGGCCTGCCGGAGCTCATGTACAGACTGGAACAAAAAGAGTTTTCAGGCTTTGTCGATGTGGAGCTGCAAAACGGCGAGAGCGGCCTGCTTTTTCTCCACCGGGGAAAACGGGTAGGCGGTTCCTACTCCTGGGGGCAGGGCGGGTTGAGTCCGGCCAGGGAGGCCTACCAGGGCCTGGTAGAGCGGTTGGCCGGAACCGAGGCAACCTACAGAGTGGGACATTTTCAAAGGGAGCAGGTGGAAGCGGAGGTCCGGACCGGGAACAGCCATCCGGAAGAGACTGCGGGGCCGCAATCCTTTGCCGATCTGGCCACCGCCCTGGAGGAATTTCTTGAGATTTATGGTCGGATCATGAAACGGCGCAGCCGGCAGGATCCTGTCATTCTGCTCAAGCAGTGTTTTCTCGACCACCTGGACAAGTACCCCTTTCTCGACCCCTTCAGCTCGCCGTTTCAGTACGAAAACAACCGGGTGACCCTGGCTGACGAGGCCAGGGGAGAGGAGATTGCCGAGGCCGTGGTCGGCTGCGCCTGGGAGGTGGCCTCCCGCCACCGGGCAGAAAAAAAGTTCCGGACAGAGCTGGGCAAGTGGGCCTACCGATCGGCCCTGGAAGATCGCGGTATAGCTGTGGAACGCTGACAGACAGGGATAAGGGAAAGGCTCAGACCGGCGGAGAGCTGTGCCTGCCCGCGAGCTGGCCGCAGGCGGCGAGAATATCTTCGCCCCGGCTGTGGCGGATGAACACGGAAAAGCCGTGTCTGCGCAGGATCTGCTGAAACCGCAGCATCCTTTCCCGTCCCGGACTGCGAAACTCCTCATTATCAGTGGCATTCATTGCGAGCAGGTTGATCTTGCTGGGAACCCCTCGCAGCAGCCGGGCCAGTTTTTCCGCGGTTTCGTCCGAATCGTTGATACCGGCGAGCATGGTGTATTCAAACATGATCCGCTGCCGTTTTTTCATGGGAAATTTTTTGCATGCCTCGATGAGCTCGGCCAGGGGGTAGCGGTCGTTAACCGGCATGAGCCGGCTGCGGGTCACGTCATCGGCCGCGTGCAGGGAGACGGCCAGGTTCACATCCGTGGCCTGGCCCAGTTCCATCATCTGCGGGACCAGCCCACAGGTGGAGACCGTGATCCGTCGGCTGGCGAAATCAAGACCCCGCTGCTCGGTGAGGATGGAAAGCGCGGTGAGCAGGTTTTTCAGATTGGCCAGCGGCTCCCCCATGCCCATGAAGACCAGGTTGGTCAGCCTGCCCCGGTCGTATTCCAGCATCCAGTCGCGGACCGCGCAGACCTGGTTGACGATCTCGGCCGGTTGCAGGTTACGGGTAAACCCCATGCTTCCGGTCATGCAGAACCGGCAGCCCATGGCACAGCCGGCCTGGGACGAAACACAGAGCGTGTTGCGGTCCTCATCGGGGATGAGAACCGATTCGATGACAAAGCCGTCCTCGAGCCGGAACCCGAACTTGGCCGAGCCATCCCGGGACTGCTGGACAACGGGCTCTGTGAAGCGACTGATCCGCGCATGACGACCCAGGACAGCCCGGAACTCTCTGGCCAGGTCCGTCATCTGAAAAAAATCCGTGACTCCGGGGCGATACAGCCAGGCAAGGATCTGCCGGCCGCGGAAGGCCGGCTGGCCCAGCGATTCGACAAACCGAATCAGGCCCTGCTGGTCGAGATTTTTGAGATCGGTGAGTTCTTGTTCCATATATTTTTTTATCCGAAAATCACCACAAGTTTGGATAATTCCATTGTTATTTTCATATGTCGAAGTCTTCGCTATCTGTTGTGGCTGGGCCGTGCCGAAACCCGGAGTCTCCCTTCGGTCGCTTACCTGGTCCAGCCATGCTGGTTTATGTGAAAGTCTCGTCCCACCCTCCAAGGGGACAACAGCTCGATGACAGCTGAGCTTTGTAGGTAATCACCTTTTTTTGTATTCCGCACTGCCTGCGCTACAGCGCTCGGAGTGGTTCCGGTTTCAGGGCCAGATGCCCCTCCAGGGCCCGGTCGATGATGGCGAGAAATTTTTCCCGGTCGCGGGGTAACCGTCCGTCCAGGCTGAAATAGTTGGAAGCATGGTTGGCCTGGAACTGGGCCCTTTTGACCTCGATGGCCGCGACCAGGGTCCGCAGCTCGGCAAAGAGCTGGTCCGGCGGCGGCAGGACAAAGCGGCCTTCGGCCGCGGCCCGGCCAAGTTCGGTATTTTCGAGCAGCATCAGGGTCAGGACCGCGATCTGGCTCGGTTCCATCCGGCCAAGCACCCGGGCGGTGGCCAGGGCGTGTTCCCTTGACCGATCGACCCCGCCAAGACCGAGCAGGCAACTGACCGAGAGAAAAAGACCTGCCTCCCGCACCTGCCGTCCTGCCCGGACCATGGACCGGGCATCAGCACCCTTGTGCACGGCCTTCAGGACCGTGTCGTCCCCGCTTTCAAGTCCCATGTATACCCGGCCAAGTCCCAGAGAGCGCAGTTCACGCAGCTGGTCCACATCCAGGCGGAGGATATCCCGGCAGTTGGCATAAAGGCTGATCCGGCGGACCCAGGGCAGGCTGGCCCGTATCTGACCAAGAAGTTCCACCAGTCGGGCATGGGGCAGGACAAGCACATCGCCGTCAGCCAGAAACACTGTCTTCTGGCGCCGGCAGTACCGGGCGGCAAAGGCGAGATCCCGGGCAATGGTCTGCCGGTCCTTGACCCGAAAGGTCTTGTCCCGGTAAGCGCCGCAGAAAGTGCACCGGTTATGGGAACAGCCCACCGTGACCTGGAGAATGATGGAACCGGCCTCGGATGGGGGCCGGATAATGGTTCCTTCGTACTGCACGAAATCCCTCAAGGGTTGCCGGCAGCTGTCAGGGCCGGAAGCAGGTCGATATTTTCTCCTTCAGGAGAAGGAGGGAAAAAAAAGAAAGAGAAAAAGAGAGCTCAGCCGTTTTCCCTGGCAAACCGGTCCATGAAATCCACCAGCTTTTCCACCCCTTCACGGGGAAAGGCGTTATAAATCGAGGCCCGGCATCCGCCGATGGACCGATGTCCCTTGAGACCGTCCAGCCCCTGCTCGGCGGCCTCGGCTATGAATTTTGCCTCCAGCTCCGGAGAGGGGAGGTTGAACGAGACATTCATCATGGAGCGGGACTCCTTCTGCGCATGTCCGCGATAGAAATCCGTCGCATCGATGGCACTGTAGAGCAGGGCTGCCTTTTCCTCGTTGCGGCGCTGCATGGCTTCGACACCGCCCTGCTCGCGGAGCCAGTTCATGACCCGGCCCACGCAGTAGATGGCAAAACAGGGCGGGGTGTTGAACATGGAGCCCTTGTCGGCATGGGTTTTATATTTCAGCATGGTGGGCAGGTTGTCCGGAGCCCTTTCCAGCAGGTCCTCACGGATGATGACCACGGTCACGCCGGCCGGCCCCATGTTTTTCTGCGCCCCGGCAAAGATGATCCCGAACCTGCTCACGTCTATGGGCCGGGAGAGGATGTCGGAGGACATGTCGGATACGAGCATGCAGTCGGCCCTGGGCATGTCCTTGAACTGGGTCCCGTAGATGGTGTTGTTGGAGACAAAATAGAGGTACTCGGAATCCGGGGCCACCGTGTACTCGTCATCCCGGGGCACCCGGTTGAACTTCTGCTCCTGGCTGGAGTATGCCACCTCGATATCGCCAAAGAGCCTGGCCTCCTTGATCGCCTTGTTGGACCAGGTCCCGGTGTTGAGGTAGGTTGCCTTCTTGCCCTCGCCGAGCAGATTCATGGGAATCATGAAGAACTGGGACGAGGCGCCGCCCTGGAGAAAGAGGACCTTGTAGTTGTCCGGTACGGCCAATAGTTCGCGGATGAGCTGCTCGGCTTCCTCGGCCACGGCCATGAATTCCTTCGACCGGTGGCTCAGCTCGATGAGGCCGATGCCCCGGTCTTTGTAGTTGACAATATCTTTTGCCGCCTCCTGGAGTACGGAATAGGGCAGGGTGGCTGGTCCGGGGCTGAAGTTATAGATACGTTCAGGCATTGGTTTACTCCTTGTTAGGCTGAAAGTTACAGGTCACTGATCCAGATCAACTAACTGTTCCTGCAGCAGGAAGAAGAGATCGCCTGCTGGCGCAGGGCCTCGTAGAGGACAATCCCGGCGCTCATGGCCAGATTGAGGCTGCGGATGTTGGGGTTGGTCATCGGGATGGTGTAGCAGCGGTCCTGGTAGAGGTCCAGGATCTCCTCGGGCAGTCCCCTGGTTTCCCGGCCGAAGACCAGGCAATCGCCGGGACGGAAGTGGGCCTCGTAGTAGGGCCGGCGGGTCTTGGTGGTGAAAAAATAAAGCCTCTGTTCATCCTGGGCCTCAAGAAAGGCATCCACATCCGGCCAGTGATTGATCCGGACATGTTCCCAGTAGTCGAGTCCAGCCCGTTTGAGATGTCGATCGTCGGTGGAAAACCCCAGCGGATGGATCAGGTCCAGGACCGAATCCGTGGCCCCGCACAGCCTGGCAATGGAACCGGTGTTGGGCGGAATTTCCGGCTCCACCAGGGCAATATGAAACGGAGAGCTTTTTTTTCCGGTGTCTTGCATGAATGATTCTTCTTTTCGAACAGGTTTCTGAACCGTGGTTTTTACTGAACCGCATACAGTACCAGTATATATAGAGCTTGCAAAATTAAAAATACGTCTTACATTCGGTTTTTCAGCCCGAAACTGGAATCAGGTCCGGACCGCCACGTGTTTCCTCTTCTTTTCCCTTCAGGCAGACCGAACCTGAAATCCCGAAACCTCAAACCTAACTCAAGTGAACTGATCATGGCGCTTATAGTCCAGAAATTTGGTGGAACGTCCGTGGGGTCCACCGACAAGATCAAGGCGGTGGCCAGGCGGGTCCTGGACTGCCAGCAGCAGGGCAACCAGATGGTGGTGGTCCTGTCTGCCATGTCCGGTGAAACCGACCGACTCATCGGCCTGGCCAATGAAATCCAGAAAATTCCCAGCCTCAGGGAAATGGACATGCTGCTCTCCACCGGCGAGCAGGTCACCATTGCCCTGTTTGCCATGGCTGTCAAGGAGATGGGCGGCGACGCGGTTTCCCTGCTCGGCGATCAGGTCCGGATCCAGACCGACACCATGCATACCAAGGCCCGGATCAAACATATCGACACCGACCGGATAAAAAAACACCTGGATGAGGGCAGGGTGGTCACCATTGCCGGCTTCCAGGGGGTGACCGACGACGGCGACATCACCACGCTCGGCCGCGGTGGCTCCGATACCACGGCGGTGGCTCTGGCCGCGGCGCTCAAGGCCGATGCCTGCGAGATCTTCACCGATGTGGACGGGGTCTTCACCACGGATCCCAATATCTGCAGGAATGCCCGCAAGATTGACCGGATTTCCTATGACGAGATGCTGGAGCTGGCGAGTCTGGGGGCCAAGGTCCTTGATATCCGTTCAGTGGGGCTGGCCAAACGCTACGGCGTTCCCCTGCATGTACGTTCAACTTTTACCGACAATGAAGGCACCTGGGTTGTGGAGGAGGAAAAAATCATGGAGTCCATGCTGGTTTCCGGTGTAACATACAATAAGAACGAGGCCCGAATCACGATTAACAACGTTCCCGATCAGCCCGGGGTGGCGGCCAAGATCTTTCTGCCCATCTCCGACGCCGGGATTATCGTTGACATGATCATCCAGAACACCGGCACCAGGGCCAATACGACGGACATGACCTTTACCGTCCTGCGTAACGACTACGAGCGGGCCATGAAGCTGCTCAAGGAGATCAGCAGTGAGATCGGGGCGGAAAGCGTGACCGGCGACGAGGACATCGCCAAGGTTTCCATCGTCGGGGTCGGCATGCGAAACCATTCAGGTATCGCCTCAACCATGTTTCAGATCATGGCCAAGGAAAATATAAACATTCACATGATCTCCACCTCGGAGATCAAGGTTTCCTGTATCATAGACGAAAAGTATACAGAACTTGCGGTCCGGGCCCTGCACGATGCCTTTGCGCTCGATAAGGAGCCGGTACACGAGAAACTTCCCGAACCGGACACGACACAGCACGGATAAGCCCTCGCTTGCGAGGCAGGAGTGACGCATGAACATAGAGGTATATGATACGACCCTGCGCGACGGTACCCAGGCGGAGAACTTCAACCTTTCCGTGGACGACAAGATCAAGGTCAGCAGGAAGCTGGACGAGCTGGGTATAGACTTCATCGAAGGGGGCTGGCCCGGTTCCAATCCCCTGGCGGTGGAGTACTTCGAGAAGATGAAAACCGTTGAGCTCAAACATGCCAAACTGACCGCATTCGGCTCCACCAGACATTTTCAGAATCCACCGGAAAAAGATCCCAACCTGCAGGCCCTGCTGGCAGCCAGGACACCGGCCATAACCATCTTCGGCAAGAGCTGGGACGTGCATGTCTTTGATGCCCTGCGCATCGAGCTGGAAGATAACCTGCAGATCATCGAGGACTCCCTGGCCTACCTGCGTCCCCGGGTCGAACATCTGATCTATGATGCTGAACATTTTTTCGACGGCTTCAAGAACAACCGGGAATACTGCCTGGCAACGCTCGGCCGGGCGGTGGCCGGCGGGGCGGAAACCATCACCCTCTGCGACACCAACGGCGGTACTCTGCCCCATGAGATCCAGCCCATTGTCGAGGAAGTAAAAAAATACCTGGACCGGCTGGATCGGCCGGTACGGCTGGGTATCCACTGCCACAACGATTCCGAGTGCGCGGTGGCCAATTCGCTCCTGGCGGTCCAAAGTGGTGTCACGCAGATTCAGGGCACCATGAACGGCTATGGGGAACGATGCGGGAACGCCAACCTGACCTCCATCATCCCGGCCATTGTCTTCAAGATGGGCCTGGAATGCGAAGTGGCCAACCATATTGACAGGCTCTATGAGACCTCCCGCCTGATCAACGAACTGGCCAACCTGCCCCACAACCGGTACCAGCCCTATGTGGGTGAATCCGCCTTTGCCCACAAGGGTGGCATCCACGTAAGTGCCGTGGAGCGCAATCCACTCACCTACGAGCATATCGAGCCGGAAAAGGTGGGCAATATCCGCCGGATCCTGATATCCGACCAGGCGGGGAGGTCCAATGTCCTCCACAAGGCCAAAAAATACGGTCTCAAGCTGGAGGCCTCGGATCCGGTGGTGGCGGCCATCATCAACGAACTCAAAGAGCTGGAGAACCAGGGCTACCAGTACGAGGGGCCGAGGCCAGCTTTGAACTCCTCATGCGCCGCGCCCTGGGCCTCCAGCGGCGATTTTTTGACCTGGAGGGTTTCCGGGTCATGAACAACAAATACCGGATGGATAAACCACCGCTGACCGAGGCGACCATCCGGCTCTATGTCGGTGGGAACGAAGTGCACACCGCCTCCATGGGTGACGGGCCGGTCAACGCCCTGGACCGCGCCCTGCGCAAGGCCCTGACCCGCTTCTACCCGAGCCTGGAGGAAATGGAACTGGTGGATTACAAAGTCCGGGTCCTCTCCGGCGAGCACGGCACCGGGGCCAAAGTCCGGGTCCTCATTGAAAGCCGGGACCACAAATGTTCCTGGGGCACGGTGGGGGTCTCGGTTAATATCATCGAGGCCAGCTGGCAGGCACTGGTAGATTCGGTCAACTACAAGCTGATGAAGGATGAAAAGGACAAGTAGCCAGGTAGGCCACGCCCATGCCACCGAGGGCTGAACACGACCTCTGAACCGGGACTGAAGGGACGAACAATCATGACCGGGTCACGACTTTTAAAGAAGGACAAGCGCTTGCTTGTCCTTCTTGCGTTTGGCTGGTGGTTTCTGGCCGAGCCGTTTCTTCCCTGGTCGTGGCCTCCATCTCCGGAGCCGTCCCTGAGCCCGGAAGGAGGGCAGGGGATTCAGGGCCTCCTCAGTGAGACCGGCGGGAGTGACGACCGGGAAAAGGTCGCGGATGAAGGGGAACCGCCGCCCCGGCTGGCCCTGCTGCTGGGCCGCCCGGTAGCTATCAACCGGGCCGACGCCAGGACGCTGGGCATGCTGCCGGGCATTGGCCCCCGGCTGGCTGAAAATATCATCCGCTTTCGCCGGGAGCACGGGTCCATACAGGATGACGAAACCCTGCTGCAGGTTGCGGGAATCGGCAGGGAAACTCTGAAACGGCTGCGCTCCCTCATCATTTATGACCAAGAGCCATGACACCATTACCGATAAATGAACCGGTCCTGGTCCTGATCGGCCCGACAGCCATCGGCAAGACCGACCTGTCCCTTGAGATCGCCGACCGCTTTGGATGCGAAATCATCTCCATGGATTCCATGCAGGTCTACCGGTACATGGATATAGGCACGGCCAAAGTCTCGGCTGCAGAGATGGCCCGGGTCACCCACCATCTCATTGATATCATCAACCCGGATGAACAGTATGACGCGGCCCGCTTTGTCCACGACGCCCTGGAGGCCGTGGACAGAATCCGGAGCCGGAACAGGATTCCCCTGCTCACAGGTGGCACGGGCCTCTACCTGAAATCCCTGGTCCACGGCCTGTTCGATATCCTGCCAACAGACAACGACCTGCGCGACAGGCTGCGGCAACGTCTGCAGGAAGAGGGGAGGGAGGCCCTTTTTTCCGAACTGGCCCAAGTGGATCCGGAAACCGCCAAACGCATTCACCCAAATGACAGCCAGCGGCTCCTGCGGGGGCTGGAGATCTTTTACCTGACCTCTGTCCCCTGGTCTGTTCATCTCCGCAACCAGCGGCAGCAACAGGAACGGTCGAGGTTCACCAACATCCTGCAGCTTGGCCTGCGCTGCGAGCGGGACCTGCTCTATGAACGCATTGGCCGGCGGACCACCATCATGCTGGACCAGGGGCTGATCGAAGAGGTGGAGCAGCTGCGCCGGATGGGTTATGGACCAAAGCTTGGTTCCATGCAGTCCATCGGTTACCGTCACGCCAACAGATATATCGACGGGATATGGGACGCAGCCACCATGCAGGAGACACTTGTGCGTGATACAAGAAGATATGCCAAGCGACAGATGACCTGGTTCACAGCCCAAAAGGATATCGAGTGGTTTGAACGAACCAGGACCAGGGACGTTCTGGCCAGGATCGAGGTTTTTCTCGCAGGGTGCGGTGGTCCTGAATCTCTTGCTGTCTGAAGAAAAATTTTTCTGATTACCATCAATCTTCAGCATTGAAACCGGTGTCGACCTCGTGTGCCAGGCGAAGCTCTGGCGAACCTGGTGGCTGCGATGCCACCCGCGGTAATTGCCTGTTCACCGCGAAATCGCCGACCCGGCGTGTAGGGGTAACCCGAATCGTCAAGCAGGGTCGGAAAAGGCCGTAAGGTCAGATAGAGTATAGGCCGTAACATCTGTGAACTCGATTCGGCCTCGTTACACATTTGGCGGCGGCGACCCTCCGAGGTCATGGGGAAGCCAGTCATTGACGCGATGAGACAACAGGAGCGTTGCGTTGGGCCGCCCGGGGTGTTTGGAGATGGCATGTACTCAAGGGAGCGCCAGGGAACCTGGGAGACCCGGCGGGACGGGCAGGGCAGCAGATAGCCCGAGTCCAAACGCTGGAGGGGAATGCATAACCCTCTGTGCGGTTCCGGCCGGGAGTCGGACCTGCTCATAGTAGTTTTGAAGCGGGGTAACTCCCGTGGAGCGAAGGGGCAGGACTTTGATCGTGTTTCTGACAATGGAGGAAGTCCCGCTTGGAGTACACATGTTTGTCTCACACTACGGATAAACGGGCAGGGCAGGAGTTCGGCCTGAGCCCGAAAGTCTCCCTCTTGCGAAAGAAACTGGGCCACAAGGCCAAGCAGGAACCGGAGTTCCGATTCTATGCCCTGTACGACCGGGTGTATCGCCTGGATGTACTGCAAAGTGCCTGGAACCGGGTTTACGCCAATCGAGGCGCTGCCGGGGTGGATGGAGTAAGCCTTGCGTCCATCAAGGAGAGTTCGGAAGGCGTATCTGGCCAGCTGCGAACAATACAGCAGGAATTGAAGGGTAAGACCTACCGGCCCATGCCGGTGAAACGGGTCTATATCCCAAAGGCGAATGGCAAGATGCGTCCGCTGGGCATCCCGACCGTCAAGGATCGGGTCGTGCAGATGGCGGTCCTGTTGATCCTGGAGCCGATTTTCGAGGCAGACTTTGAGGACTGCTCGTACGGATTCCGCCCGGGCCTTAAGGCCCATGATGCTCTCGCCGCGATTCGGCAGGCGCTCAAGGCGGGATTTACCGAAGTTCTGGATGCGGATCTGAGCAGCTACTTTGACACGATTGACCATGGCAAACTGATGCAATGCCTGGAGCGTCGAATAGCTGACCGATCCGTTTTGAAGCTGATCAGGATGTGGTTGAAAAGCGATATCGTGGAAGCGGATGGGCAGGGCGGTCGCAAGATCACTCGCTCCCGCAAGGGTACGCCACAGGGTGGAGTCATCTCGCCTCTGCTGGCCAACATCTTTCTCCATGAATTCGACCAACGCTTTCACAGCTCGGAAGGTCCCCGCAATTTTGCCAACGCAAGGCTGGTACGATATGCCGACGACTGGGTTATCATGGCTCGGTACATCGGACCTCGCATTCACGCCTTTGTTGACAAGACGCTGGGGGAACTCGACCTGATCCTGAATCGGAACAAGACAACCATAGTTAACTTGAAAGATCCCGGCAGTAGTTTTGATTTCCTTGGATTTACGTTCCGCTTTGACCGCAGTCTGTACGGAGCGGGCCGGTACCTGAACATTGTCCCTTCTGCCAAGAGCTTGAAACGGGCGCGAGAAAGGATACATGCTCTGACGATTCGCAGGATTCAAAAGCCGGTAGAAGAAGTAATTGACCACGTCAATCGATTTCTGATTGGCTGGGGCAACTACTTTTCCTTCGGATACCCGAAGGTATCGTTCAAGACGCTTGACTGGTACGTGCAGACCCGGTTCAGTCGCTTTATGAGGACACGGAGTCACCGGCACTGCCGGCACCTTGATGGAGCGTCGTTGTACAGGGCGCTCATGTCTAAGGGGCTGGTCTATCTGCATAAAAGAGCCGTCAACTCCCTGTGAATGCCTTGAGGCGAGAGATCATCGGAGAGCCGGATGCGGTAAAACCGCACGTCCGGTTCGACGAGGGGGCGCTGTCCGCAATGAGACCTCCTCTGATATGTAGTAGCCGCGTGCGGCAGGGCATAGTCGTTGAAGATCATTGTTGACAGCGCTCTACTCTACACTTGTTTAACGGGACGCCATAAACCCGTCCCTGGGGGCTTGACTGTGGCCATCCAGGCCACAGACACCCGTGAAACAAGTGAGGCCGACACCTTCAGGCATCGGTGGCTGAATTTCAGTGGTAATCACAAAAATTTTTTCTTGTTAAAAAAACGTGGCCTGGGAACCGACCGTGCCTGATTGTTAAAGTGTTACTTTAAGTTTCTCAATGAATCCAACCAAGACAGTATCAGTTCTGCAACCGGTCCGCACCAGCCATGACCTGAGGACGCATCAGAAACTGGCAGAAAAACTGGGAATTCCTCTCCCGCTGGCGACCCTGCTCTGCCAGCGGGGGTTGTGCGAGGCCGAAGAGGCCGCCCGTTTTCTCCATCCCCAGCTTGCCCAGCTGCCTCCACCTGAAAAAATGCAGGACATGGACCGAGCCGTGGACCAGATTATGCGGGCCTTCCAGGAAAGGCAACAGGTCATCGTCCACGGCGATTATGATGTGGACGGCATTTCCGCCACAGTGCTTCTGGTCAGTTTCCTCAAAACCCTGGACATGGATGTCCGCTGGCATATTCCAAACCGCCTGGTGGAAGGCTATGGCCTGCACCGGGATGTGATCGGCTCGCTGGCAGCCCAGGTGCGGATGCCGGCCCTGCTCATCACAGTGGACTGTGGGGTGGCGGCTGTGGAAGAGGTGGCCTATGCCCGGCAACTGGGATTCAACGTGGTGGTCACCGATCATCACCTGCCCACCGAGACCCTGCCACCGGCAGAGGCCCTCCTTAATCCACGGCGCAAAGACTGCGGATTTCCTTTTCCAGCCCTGTCCGGGGTCGGGGTAGCCTTTTACCTGGCCTGGGGTATACGCAACCGGTTGATCAGGGAGGGATTCTGGAGCAGGGAAAGTGCGCCAAACTTGAAGAGATATCTGGATCTGGTGGCCCTTGGTACCGTGGCGGACGTTATGCCCATGCTTGAGACCAACCGTATCCTGGTACGGGCCGGGCTTGAAGTGCTGACCGAGCGGGCCCGGCCTGGTATCTGGGCCTTGTGCGAACAGGCCGGCCTCAGTGAAGGTCGCATCCGAGCAGAAGATATCGGTTATCGGTTGGCCCCGCGTATCAATGCCGCCGGAAGGCTTGGTAAACCCGAGCTGGCCATACGGCTTTTGCTCTGCCAGGAAGCTGATGAAGCCCTGGAAATTGCCGCCAGCCTCGAACAGGCCAACCTGGAAAGGCGAACCATCGAAGGCCGCTCGACCGATGACGCCCTGGAAAAAGCCAGGGATCTGGTAGTGGCCGGGAAACGGGGCCTGGTTGTGTACGGAGCCGACTACCATCCGGGCATCGTCGGCATCGTGGCCTCCAGGGTAGTGGATGCCTTTGGTTTGCCTACGATCATTCTCACCAGGGACACCGGTGAGTCCACAGGAATCCTGAAAGGCTCGGGCCGGTCTTTAGAAGGACTTAATTTGTGCGATATTTTAAAGAGATGTGGAAAACACCTCATGCAATATGGAGGGCATGCCATGGCTGCGGGATTAACCCTGGAAGAGAGCCGGCTCCAGGAGTTTACCGAGATGTTTAGCCGCCTGTGTGCCGAAATAGTCAGTGGGGACCGGGAAGGCCGGGTTGTCTACGATTACCAGGCAAAGAGCGCAGAAATCTTTTCCCGGCAATTTATCCAGACGTATGAATGGCTCGAACCTTTTGGTGAAGGGAACCCTGAACCGGTTTTTCTGCTGGACAGACTGAGGCTGCTGCAACCGGAGATCTTGAAAGAACATCTCCGGTTTCGAATCAAACTCAACAATACAATCTACCGCGGCATTGGTTTCGGTATGGCCCCCAAACTCAGTCAGGCCCGGTCCCGATCCGTGCGCCTGGCGTTCAGATTAAAGAGATCTGTCTACCGGGGAGAGGAACGGATCGAGCTCCATGCGGTACACATCGAGCCAACCGATTGATTTATATAGAAGTATTAAAATTTAACATAATATATATTATGCGACATTGTTAATATGGCCATAAAACTGCCGGCTCGAAACCGTTGCAGGGCCACCTGGAGCCCATTTTCCTGCTGGACATTTTCAGGGCCCTGCTGTCTAATATCTGACCCCGGCGGAACCATCCATCACTCCCGCCTGACACCAGGTATAAAATTTAACGCTCATTCAGGAAGTAACA
Source organism: Desulfolithobacter dissulfuricans (assembly GCF_025998535.1). Classification (NCBI taxonomy): domain Bacteria; kingdom Pseudomonadati; phylum Thermodesulfobacteriota; class Desulfobulbia; order Desulfobulbales; family Desulfobulbaceae; genus Desulfolithobacter; species Desulfolithobacter dissulfuricans. The sequence goes on from NZ_AP024233.1 coordinate 1,637,052, forward strand.
AATCGTTTTTCATATTGCATTGTAAGTTTGCAGCGCCCAATTCTTTCAAGGAGATAATGTTATGAACCGGGACGTGTACCAGGAACCCCTTGTCAGCCGGTATACCAGCCGTGAGATGCAGGAACTCTTTTCTGAAAAGTTCAAGTTCACCACCTGGCGCCGCTGCTGGGTCGCTCTGGCAGAAGCACAGCATGAACTGGGTCTTTCCCTGGTCACCAGGGAGATGGTCGACGAGCTGAAAAGTCATATCGAAGATGTGGATTTCGAGCTGGCAGCAAAAAAAGAAAAAGAGATCCGCCATGATGTCATGGCCCATGTCTATGCCTATGGCAAACAGTGTCCCAGGGCCGAGGCCATCATCCACCTGGGCGCCACCTCCCAGTTCGTGGTCTGCAATACCGACCTGATCATCCAGAAAAAGGCGCTTGGGCTGGTCAAGACAGCCCTTGTCAACGTTATAGCCAATCTGGCTTCCTTTGCCAGGAAGTACAAAGAGATGGCGACGCTGGGCTTCACCCACTACCAGCCTGCCCAGCCGACCACCGTGGGTAAACGCAACACCCTCTACATCCAGGACCTGCTCATGGATCTGGAATACATCGAGATGCTAGAAAAACAGCTCAAGGCCCGGGGCGCCAAAGGTACGGTCGGAACCCAGGCCACCTTCCTGGAACTCTTTGGCGGCGATCATGCCAGGGTGCGCGAGCTGGACCGGCTCGTTTCGAAAAAACTCGGGTTTGACACTGTTTTTCCCGTGACCGGTCAGACCTATCCCCGCAAGCTGGACATGAAGACCGCTGAAACCCTGGCTGGTATCGGGGCCTCAGCCCATAAGTTCGCGGTCGACATGCGGCTGCTCTCCAACCTGAAGGTCCAGGAAGAACCGTTTGCCAAGAAACAGGTCGGCAGCTCAGCCATGGCCTACAAGAGAAACCCCATGCGTTCCGAGCGGATGACCGGGCTGGCAAGAAAACTGATGGGCCTGCCGGCAAATTTTGCTGCCACTGCCGCCAATCAGTGGTTTGAGCGCACCCTGGACGACTCTGCCATCCGCCGCATGGACATGGCGCAGGCCTTCCTTCTCACCGATGCCATATTGAAGCTCTACGTCAATATTACAAGTGATATGGTTGTATATCCGAAACAAATTGAAAAATATCTGCGCACGGAACTTCCGTTTATGGCAACAGAGAAAATCCTCATGGCCTGTGTGGAACGGGGCAAGAGCCGCCAGGAAATGCACGAGGTCATCCGCGAACACTCTGTGGCCGCGGGTCTTGCGGTCAAGGAGGAAGGCCGGGATAATGACCTGCTGGACCGGCTGGCAGCCGATGAACGGATTCCCTTTGACCGGGAGGAACTCAGCGGCCTGCTCGGCAACTACCAGGAGTTCACCGGCCGGGCCACTGAACAGACCGAGGAATACCTGGACGAGGTGGTGCAGCCGGTACTGGAGAAGTACCGGGAGATGATCGGCCAGGTGGACTCCAGCCTCAAGGTGTAAGGTGACAGAGGAGCGCATCACAGAGCTGTACCTGCGGATCCGTCCGGCGAGTATAGGATTCTTCAAATTCCTCCTCGAGGGGTATGACGGTCTTGCCACTCTCTCGACCCTCGATCGTACCAGGGGGCTGGTCCGGCTGATGGTCCCCTCTTCCAGGTACAGCGAACTGCTCGATGTGGTTTCGGCCCTGGCGCCCCGACTCAGGAACGAACCAGACAATCAACATGAAAATTAATTTTTATTTTTATCTTATTGTGATAGCGATATAATGTCAGGATTTGTATACATCAAGACCTTTGGCTGCCAGATGAACGAGCGCGACTCGGAAATCATGGAGCACCTGCTCGGCCAGGCCGGGTACGTCACCACCGAGGTCATGGAAGAGGCTGATCTGGTCATCCTCAACACGTGCAGCATCAGGGCCAAGGCAGAACAGAAGGTCTTCAGCCTGCTGGGGCACCTCCGCCAGCTCAAGGAAAAAAAGGAAAGAAAGAATAAACCGCTGTTCATCGGGGTGGCCGGCTGCGTGGCCCAGCAGGAAGGGGAACGGATCATCAGGCGGATGCCGCACGTGAACATCGTGGTCGGCACCCAGCAGTTCTATCACCTGCCCGATATGCTTGGCCGCCTGCAGCGTGGCGAGTCCACCAGCGAGGTGGCCACCGACCTGTCGAGTTCCTTTGCCATTCCCGCGCTCCAGGAGATGACCTCCCCCCCTGCCCCGTCCCAGTTCCGCAAGTTCGTTACCATCATGCAGGGATGCAACAACTACTGCAGTTACTGCGTGGTTCCGGAAACCCGGGGCCGGGAGATCAGCCGCCCGGTGCGGGATATCCTGGAAGAAGTTGAAAAACTGGTCTCGGCCGGAGTCCGGGAAATCACCCTCCTTGGTCAGAACGTCAACTCCTATGGCCGGACCAACCAGGTGGCCAGTCAGGATGTAACGTTCAGCGATCTTTTGCGGTTGGTCGCCAGGACACCGGGCCTTGAGCGGCTGCGGTTCACCACCTCCAACCCCAAGGATCTCTCCACCGAACTGATGCGTTGTTTTGCCGAGATAGATATCCTCTGTCCCCAGTTCCACCTGCCGGTCCAGTCCGGTTCCAACCGGATTCTGGCCCGCATGAACCGCAAATATACCCGTGAACTCTACCTGGAACGGGTTGCGGACCTGCGCAGCTTTCGCCCCGATATCGCCCTGACCACCGATGTGATTGTGGGCTTTCCCGGCGAGTCCGAGGCAGACTTCGAGCAGACCATGGACCTGCTCCGGGAGGTCCGCTACCACGGATCCTTTTCCTTCAAGTATTCCGATCGACCCGGGACCCGCTCCTCGGGTTTTGACGATAAGGTTCCCGAAGAGGTCAAAAAGGAACGGTTGGCCCGCTTCCAGGAACTCCAGGACGAGATCAGCCTGGAGCGCAATACCGAATATGTTGGAAAAACTGTGGACATTATGGTTGAATCAATTGGCAGAGAAGGAATTTCCGGGAGAACGACCACAAATCACATCGTCCACTGCCCTCCCCTGCCCGGGGTCGGGCCCGGAGATACCGTTCCTGTCCGCGTCGTCCAGGCAGGCAAGCACTCGCTCAAGGGAGACTTTGTCGGGCCTCAGCTGGAAGCCGGCGGCCGGAAATAAAAAAAAATCTGATTACCATCAATCTTCAGCATTGAAACCGGTGTCGACCTCACCCGTTTCACGGGACGCCATAAACCCGTCCCTGGGGGCTTGACTGTGGCCATCCAGGCCACAGACACCCGTGAAACAAGTGAGGCCGACACCTTCAGGCATCGGTGGCTGAATTTCAGTGGTAATCACAAAAAAAATGCAACCGACAGCTGCCCATGATTGATCTGCACACCCACACCTTTTTCAGCGACGGCGCCCTGGTACCGGCCGAGCATCTGCGCCGGGTCGAGGTTCTTGGTTATGAAGCTGTGGCCATTACCGACCACGCCGACTCGTCCAACCTGGACTTCATCATTCCACGGATTGTCAAGGCCGCCCAGGACCTGAGTCCCCTCTCCAGTACCCGCCTGATTCCAGGTATCGAGCTGACCCATGTCCCCCCTGAACTCATTGGCCCGCTTACCGCCCGGGCCCGGGAACTGGGAGCCCGGATCGTGGTTGTCCATGGCGAAACCCCTGTGGAACCGGTGAAACCGGGCACCAACCGGGCCGCCCTGGAGGCCGGAGTGGAACTGCTGGCCCATCCGGGTTTCATCTCTGAAGAGGATGCCGCCCTGGCGGCGGAAAAGGGCATTTTCCTGGAACTCTCCGGCCGCAAGGGACACAGCCTGACCAACGGTCACGTGGCCAGGATGGCGGAGAAGACCGGCGCACTCCTGGCCGTCAATGCCGATGCCCACGAGCCCGGTGACTTCCTCACCAGCGAGATGGCGAGAAAAGTCGCCCTTGGAGCCGGCCTTTCCGAGGAACGCTACAAGAAGCTGCGCCGGGACATGGCCGAGCTCGTTGATTGCCTGAAATAAGCTCAATGTCATAAGCGAGCCTGGAGACTCCGAAATACAATTTTTCAAGGTAGCCATAAAAAGATAGAAAGAACAATTGCCGTCACCTGTAAACTGACGACGGCTGCCGATCTCTTCTGTCCAATCCAGGTAATTCCGCATCTCTTGCATGGCCAACCGGGGCTTGCCACCCTCCTGCCCCGGTCACGGACCACTCAACTCAGATTCAGCCAACGAAGGTTCCGATAACGGATCTGCTGGGTCCACTGTATAGCTGCCATATCAGGTGGTTCATGGAAGAATCCAGCTGCCCGGGAAAGTAGACATTTCTCACTGGTGAATGCTATACCTGAAATGAGAATGTTATTCGTTATCAATCCAGACCGCTGCATTGTATGAAGCCACAGAAGAAACAGCGAAAAATACTTGTCGTCGAGGATGACATCTCCCAGCGCATGCTGTTGAAAATGGCCCTGGAAGCCACCGGTTTCCAGGTCATCGAGGCGGCCAATGGCAGCGAAGCCATTGGGTTCTTTGAAAGCGATGTCGATATCCGCTTTGTCATAACCGATCTCAACATGCCGCTGATGGACGGTTTTGAACTGATAAGCGAAGTCCGACGCAAGGAGCGGCGCTACACGTACCTCATTGTTCTGACCAACAGGGACAACAAGGAAAGCGTCACCAGGGCCCTTCGGGCCGGGGCCGACGACTACCTCACCAAGCCGGTATGCCAGGACGAACTGAATCTCCGGTTGACCGCCGGCGAACGGCTGCTTCGCCTGGAAAGCCAGGAAGAACTCATCCTCTCCATGGCCAAACTGGCCGAATACCGGAGCCAGGAAACCGGCTTTCATCTGGAAAGAGTCCAGTACTACACCCGCCTGCTGGCCATGGACATCCATGGTCATCATCCCGAGCAGAAGCTTTCGGTATCCATGGCCGACGAGATAGCCCGGGTCAGCCCCCTCCATGATCTCGGCAAGGTCTCCATCCCGGACCATGTGCTCCACAAACCCGGCCGTCTGACCGATGAAGAATTCGCAATGATGCAGAAGCACACGGTCTTCGGGGGTTCCATTCTGCTTGAGCTGTACGAGAAAACCCATGACAATTACCTGCTGGTAGCCTACCAGGTGGCCATGTACCATCATGAGAAATGGGACGGCAGCGGCTATCCGCACGGACTCAAAGGCGAAGATATTCCGCTGGCGGCCCGCATCGTTGCCTTGGCCGATGTGTATGACGCGGTGAGCAGTAACCGCTGCTATAAAAAATGCATGGACCACAACCTGGCCAGATCCATCCTGTGCAACGGCCGGGGCACTCATTTCGACCCCATGGTTGTCGATGCCTTTCTCCGTCAGGAAAATGTGTGGTTGACGATTCGGGAAAAATATGTCGATGAAGACCATGTTCAATGATATAAGCTCCCCGTTCCACCTCCCCCCTTTCCCCTTTTCCAAGCAGACCTGCCCCCGGGCCGCCTTATGAAAAAATCATCACCCATTGTCTACGGCTCCGTTCTGGCCGTGGTGACCCTCATTATCGCCGCCCTGATCTTTATCGGCAAGATCAACCGCCAGAGACAAGCCCGCGAGATTGATGTCTACCAGCAATTCGTGGAATTTGAGACCAAGGGACTCCTGGGCCGCTTCGAACAGCTCCGGACCCTCAACCACCTGCTCACCAGTGACCCGACGATTCTCGATACCCTGGGCCGGTACAAGAAAGGACTTACTCCCGATTCGGGCGCCATCGACACCATTGACACCCTGCTCCACAATATTGCCCAGATCCAGCATGTTTCCACCGCCTACCTGCTCGATACCTCCGGGACCTGCGTATTTTCCAGCCACCCGAGTTTTATCGGCCATGATTACAGCTTCCGGCCCTACTTCACCCAGGCCCTGACCAGGGACCATGCGATCTATGTGGCCCGAGAGATAACCTCCCACCAGCTCGGAATCTATCTCGCCCACCCTATAGCCGCCGGCGAGAACGTCCTCGGGGTCGCGGTATTGAAAATCGATCCGGCCTTTTTTGATGTATCCCCGATTTTTTCCTTCACCGTCCTGCCGCTGGACCAGAACCAGCTCCGCGTGGGGTTGGTGACGGAGCAGGGTGTTTTTGTCGATATCCTCGGCAATACCCTGCATGCCATGGAAACTCTGGACCCTGAACAGATAAAACAGCTCGAAATCTCCAGGCAGTTTCCGGTCAAGTCCATCCAGAATCTTTCCTTTCCTCCCGGAACCTGGGCCACGGTCAAGCGGTCCGGTTTTTTGCAACAGTCGGCCGGTGGCCAGCAATACTATCTCTTTGCCCGCCCGCTCGGTACCACCGGGCTCTTTTTTGTCCACATGGCCGAGAGCGCCTGGTTCCACAGCGCGGTCCAGCCCATCTCCGGTTTTTACAAGGCTCTGCTCCTGGTTTTTGCCTTCATGCTGGTCATTGCCTGCGCGCTGATCTATCTCTTTGACAAACGCCACCGGACAATCCTCGAACAGTCCACCGTCCTGGCCGAGAGCGAAGATAAACTGCGGCTCTTCTCCAAGGCCGTCGAACAAAGTGGCAACAGCATCATCATCACCGACAGCCGGGGCGACATCATCTACGTCAATCCCCATTTCACTCGGGTAACAGGATATACCCTTGCGGAAGTGCGCGGAAAAAACCCGCGGGTGCTGAAGTCGGGCTCCCAGGATTCCTCGGTCCACCAGGAGCTGTGGCAGACCCTGACGCGGGGCGAGACCTGGAAAGGAGTCCTCCACAATAAAAAGAAGAACGGGGAGCTCTACTGGGAGGAGGCCACTATCTCGCCGATCTTTGGCTCGGATGGCGAGACGACCCATTATATCGCTATAAAAGAAGATATCTCTGACCGCGTTGCCCTGACCCAGCAGCTGCGCGAGGAAAAGGAAAAACTGCAGTTGATCGTCGAGCATGCCGGCCTTGGTATCGCTATCATTATTGAAAGACACATAAGCTGGGTTAACCAGGCCGGCGTGGACCTGTTCGGCTACGATTCGGTAGATGAGGTAATCGGGAAATCAGTCATGCTCATCCATGCCAGCGAAGAAGTTTTCCAGCAGGTTGGCAGACAGGCCTACAAACAACTTTCTCAGGAAAATACGGTCTTTAAAACAGAGATTCGTATGCGGAAAAAAGACGGCTCGCTTTTCTGGGCCGCGATCACCGGCAAGGCCCTGGACCATAAGAGACCGGACCAGGCTGTTATCTGGATTGTCGAGGATATCGATCAACGAAAGAAGGACGAAGAACAGCTGAAACAGGCAAAGAGGGAAGCGGAAGAGGCCAACGCCATGAAAAGCAGGCTTCTGGCCAACATCAGTCACGATATCCGGACGCCTCTTCATGGGATACTGGGCACCTTTTCCCTGCTTCAGGCCCAGCCGCTTGGCAAGGAACAGGAAAAGCTGGTTATCACCGGCAACCGGGCGGCCGAGTTCCTTCTCAACCTGCTCAACAACCTGCTGGATCTTTCCAAGATCGAGGCCGGACAGCTGGTGCTGGATAACTATCCCTTCAGCATCAGGGAACTGCTGGGCGAGGTCGGAGAAATCCTCGCCGGTCAGTTCAGCCAGAAATCCGTCGCCTACCGCTACCAGGTTGCCAGCTCCATTCCCGAGATCCTCATCGGTGATGCCCTGCGGATAAAACAGATCTTCATCAATCTGGTCGGCAACAGTCTCAAGTTCACCGAGCAGGGCTCGGTGAACGTCTCGGTGGCAGGAGAAAGAGAGGAGGACGGCAACATCCTCCTCACCTGCCAGGTCCGGGATACCGGCATCGGTATTGCGGCCGACAGGCAGGAACGACTTTTCGAGGCCTTCACCCAGGCTGACAATTCCATTACCAGGCAGTTCGGCGGCTCGGGTCTGGGTCTGTCCATATGCCGGGAACTGTGTACCCTCATGGGCGGCAGGATCTGGTTTGAGAGCAGGGAGGGCAAAGGCACCACATTCTACTTCACCCTGCGTTGCACCATCGCCAGCGACCAGAGCCTCGACAGGGACATGGTCGAGAGCAACGAGTCGGCCCCGAGCCTCCCGAAGTCCCCGCTGGCCATTTTGATTGTCGACGACAATGAGGCCAATCAGGATATCCTGCGCATGATGCTCGAGCGCGATGGCCACCGGGTCCACATCGCCGCAAATGGCCTGCTTGCCCTGGAAAAGCTGGTCGACTCCTCCTATGACCTCATCTTCATGGACATGCAGATGCCGGTCATGGACGGACTGACCGCAACGCGGCTGATCCGCGAATGCGAGGCCGGCCTCCAGCCTGATAAAGCCAGACTGGTGGACCCGGAACTCCTGGGCACCCTCAGCCGATCCCTGCGCCACACCTATACACCCATCGTCGCCCTGACGGCCAATGCCCTCCAGGACGACAAGCGACGCTGTGAGGAGGCGGGGATGGATAGTTACCTGATCAAGCCGTTTCAGCGCGAGCAGCTGCTCCACATCCTGGCCGATTTTGCCCCTGCACCGGCCCCGGGAAGCGGTGACGCCGAGCAGACCGGCGCTGGTCACCCCATACCCGATCTTGACGTACTCAAGGGATTCATCCGCGAGCGCTACCCCTTTTCAGAAGAGCAGATCACCACCCTGGTCACCACCACCATCGAGACCATCTCAGGCGACCTGGAACTGCTGGCCCGCCATGCCGGGGCCGGGGAGATGAAAGAAATCGGGGCGCTGGCGCACAAGATAAAGGGGTCGGCCCTCAACATGGGACTGGAGTATCTTGCCCGGGGACTGAGCTGCCTGGAAGAGGCCGCCGCAGAGGGGGACAGCGGAACCTGTCAACGAACACTTCGCGATCTTGAGCTCTGGTGGTACAGGTTCAGCCACCAGCTCGACCAGAATAGATAGCTGGTCCCGACCCGCCTGCGTTCAGCCAGACGTGGCCGGAACAGACAAAAAACAACGGTTATTTTGCGCCGGGTTTGACAATGGGATAGCCACGCCGGGCCCAGTCATAGATGCCGTATCTCAGGTTGTAGATCCGCTTGAAACCATGATCGGCCAGGATCTTGGATGCCACCGTGCTCCTGTTGCCAGTGGCGCAGTAAACAAAAATGTCATCGTTCTTGTACGCTTCAAGCTCCCCTATCCTGGCCTGGAGGAGCTGGATCGGCAGGAGGTGGGCTCCCTTGATGGCCAGCTGGGCATACTCCTTCGGGGTCCGGACATCGAGGATAAAGGGCTTCAGGTTGGCCAGAATCCTTGCACCCTGGGCCGCATCCACCTCGGTGTAGTTGGGTCGCACCAGTTCAATTACCCGGATCGTTCCCGTATAGTCTCCCAGGGTGTAGGCATAGGACCCGGCTTTCTTCATCTTGAAATAGGGTGATTTGCCCGGGTCCGGCTGCACGATCTGTCTGTAGCCCAGCTCAGGCACGGAAAAGAGCAGCGGTCCGAGCCGGGAATCGTAGCGGAACTTTATGTAATCGCCGCGATACACGGTAAAATCATATGTTTTTTCCATGGGCGGCACGGTCAGTATCCGATAACCGCCGACAATTCTACCGGAAACCCGCTCACCACTCTGGCTGTCCACAGGCAAGGTGAGAAAAGAAACAAGCAACAGCAGGATTGAAAAACGGCTGATATTATGAAACATGACAGGAATTCTCTTCAGTAATTTTTTTTATTGATAGTTTGCCAGGACGGTTTATCAGGCCGTTGAAAAACTACTGCGCTTGATGATACTGCGTCAAAATTCGGCTCAGGTAAGCGACCGAAGGGAGACTCCGAATGCTCATGTACTTCCCGTACACTGCGCTTTTCGCCTCATTTTTCCTTGTCTCATCTTCGCTCGCTACGTCTTTCAACAGCCTGTTATGCGTCATCCTCTGAGCCCGGGCCTTCGAAACCAGGCAGGGGCGAAAGGACCGGCTTGGCGGTGGCGGGCTTGCCGGTGATGTTGCTGACCCGGCGCACAACCCGGTTACTCACCCGCCTGCCCTTGGCGCCCGGTCCCTTGATCAGGTAGTCGTCCATCTCGATCTCAATGGCATTGTACCGGGCCCGGCTCGAGGGCACCAGGCTGACTCTGGCCCGGATCCCCGTCTCGCCCACGGCCAGGAACTGGATGAGCGAGCGCTTGTGCTCGGGGAAAAGGCGGTACTCCCGGTTGATGATGTACTTCGGGGTCCTGAACCGCTTGACATATGACATGTTTTCCGCGCCAAAACGGTAAATTACATTAAATACCTGATCCTTTCTCACAACTCCCATCCACAAAAGATCGCTACCGACAAAGAGCTTGTCGGCCACGGAGATGACCTTGTAGCGCCCATCCTTGTAGATGAGCAGGATCCTGTCGTATTCCGAGCAGTGCAGGTCCAGGTCTTTTTTAGGATTTTCTTTTTTGACCTTGTAGCCCAGAAAGCCGCTGTCCCGGTGATAGCAGAGATGAAGGTTGGACAGGGCCGCCGCCCGGGCATCCACTTCGTCAAACTCCCTGATCTCGCTCTTGCGCGGGAATAACTTGCCGTATTTTTTGAGCAGCCCCCGAAGATAGGTAATGGTGAAACCGACGAGGTCTTCCAGGTGTTTCTCGATGATCCGGATATTCTTTTCCAGGGTATCGATTTCCTTCTGCTGGCGGTTGATGTCATAGCGGGAAATTCTTTTGATCCGGATCTCCAGCAGACGTTCGATATCGTCCTTGGTTACCTTGCGCTGCAGTTCGTCTGCATATGGCAGCAAGGCCTGGCGGATAGTGGAGATAACCTCCTTGTAGCTGATCTGTTCCTCGATCTGTTTGTAGAGCCGCTCTTCGATGAAGATCTGCTCGAGCTTGCGGGCATGCAGTTTTTCCTGCAGCCTGCCAAGCTCGATGCGCAGTTCCTTTTCCAGGTCCGCCTTCAGCTTCGCGGTGTTGTGCCGCAGTACATCCTCCACCTTCATCAGGCAGGGCATGGAATCCTTGATCACGACCAGATTGGGTGAGATGGCCAGTTCGCAGTCGGTGAAGGCGTAGAGGGCGTCGATGGTCTCCTCGGCGTGGACGCCGCGGGGCAGTTTGATCTCCACCTCCACCTCTTCGGCGGTGTAGTCATTGATGGAGACAATTTTGAGTTTGCCGGCCTTGGCCGCCTTTTCCACCGAATCAATCAGGGTCTGGGTAGTGACGTTGTAGGGCAGCTCCCGGATTACGATGGTCTTGTCGTCTTTGGTCTCGATCCTGGCCCGGCAGCGCAGCCGGCCATGGCCGCTCTGGTAGTCAGAGACATCAATGATCCCGCCGCGGGGAAAATCGGGATACAGGGTGAACTCCTGGCCCTGGAGGCAGTCGATCATGGCCTCGAGCAGTTCGCAGAAGTTATGCGGCATGATCTTGGTGGCCATACCCACCGCAATGCCCTCGGCCCCCAGGAGCAGGAGCAGGGGCAGTTTGGACGGCAGGGTCACCGGCTCCTGCATCCGTCCGTCGTAGGAGTCCACGTACTCGGTGAGATCACGGTTGAAGAGGGTCTCTCGGGCCAGCGGCGTGAGCCGGCATTCGATGTAGCGGGCCGCCGAGGCCTGGTCGCCGGTGAAAATATTGCCGAAATTACCCTGGCGATCAATGAGGTAGCCCTTGTTGGCCAGGTTGACCAGGGCGGCGAAGATGGACTGGTCTCCGTGGGGATGGAGCTTCATGGTCTCGCCGACCACGTTGGCGACCTTGTGATAGCGGCCGTCATCCATGTTATACAGGGTCTCGAGAATCCTTCGCTGCACGGGCTTGAGGCCGTCATCGATGTCTGGGATGGCCCGTTCCCGGATCACGTAGGAGGTGTAATCCAGGAAGTTGGTATCAAAGAGGCGGTGCAGCCGGCCGTGGCCTGTCTTCTGAGTAGTGTGCTCGCTCATACCGGCCTCAATACAAGATGGTCCATGATGTACTGACGGCGTTCCGGGGTGTTTTTGCCCATGTAGAACCGGAGCACCCTGCTCACCTCGGAGACCGAATCGATGTCCACCCGGTCAAGGCGCATGTCCGGGCCGATGAACTGCTTGAACTCGGGCGGCGAAATCTCGCCCAGCCCCTTGAACCGGGTCACCTCCACGTTGTCCGCCTTGCCCCGCCCTTTGAGGGCCTTGATGGCTGCTTCCTTTTCCTCTTCCGAATAGCAGTAGGTGGTCTGCTTCCGGTTCCGGACCCGGAAAATCGGGGTCTGGAGGATATAGACATGGCCAAGTTTGATCAGCGGCTCGAAATAATGGAGAAAAAAGGTCAGCAGCAGGTTGCGGATATGGAGCCCGTCCACATCGGCGTCCGTGGCCAGAATCACCTTGTCGAACCGGAGGTTGCCCACCGACTCCTCGATATCCAGGGCCCGCATCAGGGCATACATCTCATCGTTTTTGTAGAGCAGATCCAGCCGCTGGCCAAAGACGTTCATGGGTTTGCCCTTGAGTGAGAACACGGCCTGGGTCATGGGATCGCGGGAGGAGACGATGGAACCGGCAGCCGACTGGCCTTCGGTGATGAAGATCATGTTCTCCCGGCCTTCCCTGGACGGCTTGCCCCTGCGGGGATGGTACTTGCAGTCCTTGAGCTGGGGAATCTTGAAGGCCACCTTCCGGGCCTTGGCCTTGGCCTCCCGGCGGACCGACTGCAGCTCCCGGCGGACCCGCTCGTTTCGCTGGACCTTGTCCATGAGCAGTTCCGCGGTTTCAGGATGCTTGTAGAGATGGGTCGCCACAGCTTCCCTGACCGTGTTGACGATCCAGGGCCGGATATCGGTGTTGCCCAGCTTGTTCTTTGTCTGGGACTCGAACACCGGTTCCTGGACCTTGACTGCCAGGGTGCCGACAATGCCGTCCCGCACATCCTTGCCGGTGAATTTCTTGCCGGAAAACTCGTTGACCCCTTTAAGGATCCCCTCCCGGAAGGCCGAGAGATGGGTGCCGCCCTCACTGGTGTAGGTGCCGTTGACAAACGAATAATAGGTATCGGAATAGTCATCGGTGTGGGTGAAGGCGAACTCCAGCGACTTGTCGGCAAAATAAAAGGGCGGATAGAGCTCCTTGCCGTCCAGTTCATCGGCCAGCAGATCCAGCAGCCCGTGTTCGGAGTAGTAGCAGTTGTCGTCGAAATAGAGCCGCAGCCCGGCATTGAGATAGGCGTAGCGCCAGAGTCGTTTGTCGACGAACTCCCGGTCAAACTTGAAACCGGAAAACAGCTCGCCATCGGGCAGAAACTCGATCAGGGTACCGTTCTTCTCGTCGGTTTCCCCTTCTTCCTCGGACTGCAGATCACCGCAGGAAAAAACGGCCTTCTTGTAGCGGCCGTCCCGATAGGCGCAGACCATGAAATGGGAAGACAGAGCATTGACCGCCTTGGTGCCCACCCCGTTGAGACCGACCGAGAACTGGAACACATCGGTGTTGTACTTGGCACCGGTATTGATCACCGAGACGCATTCCACCACCTTGCCCAGCGGAATGCCGCGGCCGTAATCGCGGACCCGACACAGACCATTGTCCTCGATGGAGATATCGACCTGCTTGCCATAGCCCATAATGAACTCGTCCACGGCATTGTCGATAACCTCCTTGAGCAGGATATAGATCCCGTCGTCCGGGTGGGAGCCATTCCCGAGCCGACCGATATACATACCGGGTCGCTTGCGGATATGCTCAAGCGAACTCAGGGTTTTTATCTTTGATTCGTCGTAGAGATGGGAGGACACGTTTTGCAATGAAGAATTGTGAATTATGGATTATGAATCAATGTCAGCCGGGATACGGTTTGTTTTATGCTTTTCTCCAGTCAGAAACAGGGGTTTTCTTTTGTTTTCAGCATGATGCATTCATGGCCACCGGTGCAGCCGCTGCCTCGGTTCAGGCCTGTGCGGCCCCGGAATGAGCGACATGAAAGCGCCATGCACGGGTAGGAAAGCGGATGCCGATGATCCCCGGAACTAATCAAAACAGTTTACCCACTTGTCCCCAACAAGTCAAAAGATATGACACGCACGGTTCTCACCATAGGCGGCTCCGATCCCACCGGCGGTGCCGGGATTCAGGCCGACATAAAAACCCTGACCATGCTCGGAGTGTACGGGGCTGCGGCAATCACCTGCGTCACGGTGCAGAATTCCCATGGCGTCACTGCTATCCAGCCCCTGGATCCGGAACTGGTGGCAGCGCAAATCAGGGCCGTACTCGACGACCACCACGTGCACCATGTGAAGATAGGCATGGTGGGATCCACCCCCATTGCCCGGGCCATAGGAGAGAGCCTCGCCGGTTTTGAGGGGAGGTTATCTATGATCCCGTCCTCAGCGCCACTACCGGTCAACCCCTCATGGAGGAATCCGGACTGGACTCGCTCAGGCGGGAACTGTTGCGCCGTACAACTATTCTGACCCCGAATCTTCCCGAACTGGCCAGATTGACCGGGGCCGACGGGCCACTCGATGTCCGGCGGGCGGTGGAAGAACTCCTCACCACCTCGAACTGCTTGCGGGCAGTGATCGTCAAGGGGGGCACCTCCTGGATCCGCAGCTTACCGACACACTTTTCCTACGAAATAACAATGAAATACAGAGCATATCTGTCGCACACCATAAGATTCTGACCACCAACACCCATGGCACCGGATGTACCTTTGCCTCGGCTCTTGCCGCGTATCTCTGTCGAGGGTTTTTCCTGGAACAGGCTTTCCGGAAAACGGTCGCCCTTCTCCAGCATCTGCTTGCCCGGAGCGCCGATAAAAACATTATTCGTCATCCAGGGGATGTGGCCCCATGCTACATTCCGTTGGCATGGTTTAGAAGGAATATTGTCAAATGCACTCGCCTCATCCCTGTCCCTGTTCTCGCTCTTTGGTAGCCGGTCTGGCGCTGTGCCTGTGGATCTCTCTCTTCCTGCCGGCCGGTCATGGTCTGGCCGGGGACAACCCGCCTCCCACGTCAAAACAGACACAAGCTGTTCAGGAGATGCAGGACAATATCCTGCCGACCCTGAAATCCATTCTGGAATTACGGGCTGATCTGCAAAAACAACTGAGAGAAAAGAAAAAACAGCTCAAGCGAAGCTCATCAGACAGCGAAAAGCTGCAGCTGCAGGCGGAAATAGCATTGCTGGAGCAACAGCTCAAGGAATCCGGGGATGATTTCACCCGAATCGCCACCGGCATCGATCCAAGGGATTTCCAGCCGAAGAAAAAAGAGGAAAAATTCGATTTGAAGCAGGAAATAACCTTCCTCCTCAAGCCTCTAATCAGCGAAATGAAGCAGATGACCGCCAGGGTCAGGCAGCAGGCCCAGCTCAATGTGGAGATTGAACAGTACTCCAAGTTACTGCCGGAAGCCGAGGAGGCTGTCCGGAACATTACAGAACTTCTCAAAAAAACCAAAGACAAGGCCCTGAAAAAACAGCTCGGGAAGGAACTGACAGCCTGGAAGAACCGACAAAAAGAGCTAGAAAACAAACAAAATATCGCCAGGATGCAGCTTGAGCAGTTGAGCCGGAGCAAGACGTCCGTGCGTGAAGATCTGCAGGAGTCCATCAAACATTTTTTCCGGACCAGGGGAGCGTACCTGTTTCTGGCCCTGGCCACTGTCACACTTGTCATCTGTACCTGTTGGCTGCTGCACAGATTCCTGGTCAGAATCCTGCCCGGCTATCGGCGGGAACATATCCCCCTGCGGCTCCGCATCCTGGATCTGGTCTTCAGGGCCATGACTTTCATCCTCGCCGTCACCGGCCTTTTCGGTGTCCTGTACGCAGCCCAGGACTGGGTTCTTCTGAGCGTGTCGATCATCTTCCTCATGGGGATCGGCTGGACCGCCCGGCAAACCATACCCAAAATCTGGAATCAGAGCCAGCTGATGCTCAACATCGGTTCTGTCCGGGAAGGTGAACGGCTCGTGATAGATGGAATTCCCTGGTTTGTTCGAAAAATCAATGTGTTTACCATTCTGGAAAATCCTGACCTCGGGGTGACGCTTCGCGTGCCCATCGGCAAGCTGCTCGACATGGAATCACGGCCTTTCAATCGCTGGGAACGGTGGTTCCCCTGTAAACGGGATGACTGGGTAATTCTTGCCGATGGAACCCGTGGCAAGGTGGTCAGCCAAAGCCATGAAGCCGTGGAACTGGTCCAGCGGGGCGGGGCGCGAAAGATCTATCGGACCGCTGATTTTCTCTCCCTGTCCCCCTGAATCTCTCAAGCAACTTCAGGCTCAAGGTACCCTTTGGCATCAGTTATGACCTGCAGGAACAGGCCACCGCACGGATCCCCGACACCCTGAGCCGATATATTTCGGACAGGATTGGCGAGGAAGGTTATGGTGACTATCTCAAAAACCTGAGGGTGGAGTTCATGGAAGCCGCTGACTCGTCACTGAACCTGGTGGTCATCGCTGATTTTGACGGCGAGATGGCTCCGCTCTACAACCGGCTGCGGAGAGCCTTGCAAAAATGGTGCGTCGAGGCCTGTACCAGGGAAGACTGGGAGATTCCCTTCCCGCAGCTGACTGTCCACAAGGTCTGAAACGAACAGCAGAAAACAAAAAAAGTGTCGAAAAAAAGGGTGTTGTCAGCCTAGTCTCAAGGGCAGGCCGGGTAGCGGCTATTCCATCATATGGATGCGCTCGCAGTCCGGACAGATCCAGGTGGGGCCGTTACTCATGCCCCATTTGTTTTCCTCGAAGCATTCCGGGCAGATCTGAAAACCACAGGTGCAGTTCCAGCAAAAGGGTTTTTCCTGCCGGCAACAGTGGCAGCGGAATTCTTTTTTCCGTCGCCGGCGGTTCCCGGCTCCGGTTGTCTTTTTTTTCTCGTCAGTCATCTTGTTGTGGAAGAAGTTCTCGGTCAAGCCAGTTGAGATACTCTGGACTGGCATCGATGATTTCCGTGGCAACGATCTCCGGCACCTCGTAGGAGTGCATGGACGTGATGGCCTCACACAGACGGGGAAAAAGATCGAGCCGCGATTTCATGGTGCAGACGATCTCATGGGCCGATTCCACCTTTCCCTGCCACCGGTAGACCGAGTGACAGTTGGGCACGATCTGGACACAGGCGGTGAGCCGGGCCGCCACAAGCTGTTCGGCCACTTTTTTCGCCTCTTCATACTTCTCAAAGGTCGTCACTACCTGAATATATTTATTCATGATCACGCCCCCGCACACTGGTTTTTTTTTATGTTATGGAATATTGTAATCATCCCGGAGTAACTTGCAACATGCGGATGAAATCTCCCCCTGCCCGGACGTACACCACGCGGTGAGCAGGGAACTCACTCCACAGGCTGAGGTTTTTCGTTTTTCACATCACTTGGTACCCGGTAGGCGACAAAATGCTCCTTGCAGTTGATGTGGGCAATTCCCACACGGTGAGCGGTGTTTTTGCGGGAGAACGGCTGATCTGCCAGTGGCGGCTCAAGTCGGATCAGGACCGGACCGCCGACGAACTGGCCATCCGCTACCATGCCCTCTTTCAGATGGCCGGCGTGGACCTGGGACAGATAGACGGCTTTGTGCTTGCCTCGGTGGTCCCCACCCTGGAGAGCAGCTGGCTCGGATTTGCCGAAAAATACCTTCGCCATCTCCACTCCGCCCCACTGTCTGTCAACCATAAAACCGATACCGGCATCACGGTCAGAACCAGGAATCCCGCTGAAGTGGGCGCCGATCGGATCGTTAACGCTGTGGCGGCCTGGGACCGTTTCCAGGACCGGCTCATCGTGATTGATTTCGGTACCGCCATCACCTTTGACTGTGTTTCCCACAGGCGGGAATACGTGGGCGGCACCATCCATCCTGGTATCGGCATTTCCCTGGACGCCCTGGCCGGCCGTACGGCCAAGCTGCCGCGGATCGATATCGACCGCAAACCTGACCAGGTCATCGGCGATACCACGGCCAGCGCCATCCGCTCCGGTATTCTCCATGGATTCGGCGGGTTGGTAGACCGTATGGTGGATCTGATCAGCGAGCAGCTGGGACCTGCCGGCGAGACCGTCCACACGGTGGCCACCGGCGGCATGGCCCACCTGATCGCGCCCTATGCCCGGACCATCAGCCAGGTCGACCCCCTGCTCACCCTCACCGGACTCCGGCTGATCCATGAACGTTACCAGGGCTGAGATGGAAAAAAAAGCAATCCCTGTCCTGCCCCCACCCCTGCGCCCCGGCGACACCATCGGCCTGTGCGCTCCGGCCGGACCAGTCCGTGAGCCAGGCCGTCTGCAGCGGGGTATCGCCCTGCTCCGGGAGGCGGGTTTCCGGATCAAAACCGTCCGCCCGGCTGATCAGTACGCGCCAGAGGAGATGTACCTGGCCGGACCGGATCGCGAACGGCTGGACGAACTGCACCGCCTCTGGGCTGACGAAGAGGTCAAAGCCGTCCTCGCCGTCCGGGGCGGATACGGCTGCCTGCGTCTGCTCCCCGGTCTTGACTTCAGCTTCATCCGCACCCGGCCCAAGTGGCTGATCGGCTTTTCCGATCTCACCGTCCTGCTCAACACACTTTTCAGGGAAGCCGGCCTCCTCACCCTCCACGGACCCACCGCCCACTCGCTCACCGGGCTTGACCGGGATTCCATCGAACGGTTTTTCGCCATCCTGGGTGGCAGCTTTCCCGCCATGGAGAGCCGGGACCTGGAGATCCTCAAACCGGGTCGGGGGCGGGGGGAACTTGTCGGCGGCAACCTGTCCACCCTGGTTCACCTGCTCGGCACCCCCTGGGAGGTGGATCTGCGCGGCCGCATCCTGATCCTGGAAGATACCGGCGAGCCGCCCTACCGGTTGGACCGGATGCTGACCCAGCTGGCCATGAGCCGTGGTTTCAGCGACCTGACCGGCCTGATCCTGGGTATTTTCGATCCTGGCCACGATGACCGTCTGGAGACCCTCCGGCTGCAGGAGATGGTATGGCAGCGAGTCCTGGAACTGTGCCATGATCTTGCGTTCCCGATC
This sequence comes from Desulfolithobacter dissulfuricans, assembly GCF_025998535.1. Lineage (NCBI taxonomy): Bacteria > Pseudomonadati > Thermodesulfobacteriota > Desulfobulbia > Desulfobulbales > Desulfobulbaceae > Desulfolithobacter > Desulfolithobacter dissulfuricans. The sequence continues at coordinate 1,655,987 of NZ_AP024233.1, forward strand.
TGGGGCGGCCTGCCCTTTGGCCACCTGGATCGGAACCAGGCCTTCCCCATCGGCATGGAAACAGAGATGGACGATCTGGCCGGCAGGCTCCAATTCCATCCGGGCTCAGCCCGGCAGGCGGGATAGGACGATGATCGGACGCTGGCTGAAAACCATTGGCGCCACCCTGCCCCTGCTGCTGGTCTACTGGCTGATCCTGTGGCCGGGGTTGCTGGCCAGGGACCAGATGACCACCGGCCAGTTTCTCACCTATCTCATGATCTGGGTGATCCTTTTCATCGTCTCCCTCCCCCTGCTGCTCAGCGGTCTCATCCGCCGATTCTGGTTTTTCCCGGGCAACGGCGAGCCGGTGGCCCCGGAACTTCTCCAGTCGCTGCTGCTTTCGGTCAACGAGATGCACGCCGGTCCTGTCCGGGCCCGGAAAAAGAGAAAAACCATCGTTGTTTCCTGGCGATGCGAAAAGGGGTTGTGGTGTGAACGGATGGAACAACTGGGACTCAAACGACTCTTTGAGCTCAAACTCCGGTTCGATCCGGCCACCCGGACCGTGATCGTGAGCGGCCGTACCAGGTCGGTTGACCTGAGCCTGTGCCCGGTCAAGGTGAAACAGGGCTGGCTGAGCTTTCCCCGGCCCTTTTTCGGCATCCGCCTGGGAAGCGACTGGGGGTTTGCCATCTATCGCCAGACCCGTCCCGAAGACTACAGCTTTACCCCCGGCGAGCTCCTCAACCCCGTGGTCAACGAAATCCTCCGCAACGGCTGGAACATCCGCCTCTCCGTGCTCTGAATCTGCCGGGCACGGTGTCTCAACAAAAAAGAAAATTGGCAAATCGAGTAGGGTGAGGCAAGGTAATTAAGCTTGCCTCATCCCTCTCACAGAACCGTACGTACGGGCCTCGTATACGGCTCCTGTTTATTTTCCTTCATACTGAAACAGAAATTCCGGTCTGTACAGATGCGAAGTCAAAGAGACCCATTTCCCCATGCAGGTAGCTGTTGGGTAGGGCATAATGGCTCAGTGGACTTGCTGCGTTGGCCCAGGAGTTCATCTTGATACTTTTGAATTCTCCTTTATAGCCCAGCTGTCTCAGTCTGCGGTGTAGCCTGCACGGCTTTTTCCACAGCTTCAACTGAACAGCACGCAGCCGTCTTCTGATCCACCTCATCAGCCGAGAAAACTCACCCTTGCAGTTCGCTATTCGAAAGTAGTTGGCAAAACCCCTCAGCAACCGGTTGAGATCGGCTATCACCTTCTCAAGGTTCACCGGGGAGTTACGCCGGGTCATCGCCTTGACCTTCGCCTTGAAGGCCCTCACCTTGCCTCGCTGTATTCGGGTCATTACGGAGTGGATACAAACTCCGAGAAATTTGATTCCCTTAAGGCTGTGACTTATGTGGGTCTTCTCCTGATTGACGGTCAACAGCAATTCCTCTTCAAGATAGCGACGGGCCTGGTTCAGTGCATTTTCGGCTGCGCTCTTTGACTGGCACAGGATCAGGATGTCGTCCGCATAGCGGACGATGCGGTGGCCACGATTCTTCATAAACTGATCGAAGGAATCAAGGTATACGTTGGCAATCAACGGGCTGATAACTCCGCCCTGCGGACTGCCGACCTCGCTGGCCTGCCAACCATCTCCTGTCAGAACACCGCTTTTCAAAAACTTCTCCAGCAGACCAAGAATACTTCCATCGCTGACCCGGCGACGGAACGAGGCAAGGATCAGGTCATGGTTCAACGTGTCGAAACATTTCGACAGATCCATGTCCACTACCCATTTCCGCTCGTACGTCCGGATGAACATCGTGGCTTTGCTGATTGCCTGGTGACAACTCCGACCAGGACGGTAGCCGTAGCTCGACGGATGGAAATCGCGGTCAAATATTGGTTGAAGTATATCCAGCAGGGCCTGCTGTACCACACGGTCACGGACTGCAGGTATGCCGAGTAGCCGTTTCCCGCCGTTCGGCTTCGGGATCTCAACCCGTCGCACGGCCAGCGGTTGGTAGCTCTTGTTCTGCAGTTCCGTCAGGAGATGATCAATGTTGGCCGCTAATGATCCGGCAAAATTATCAATGGACTGGCCGTCTATACCGGCAGCTCCTTTCGAGGATTTCACCTTGTAAAATGCCTTGAACAGGTTCTCCCGGCTCAGCATTCGATCATATAGACTGTACCAGACTTCAACCATACTCCTGTCCTGCGTTTCCCTTCCTCTATTTCAACCTGGAGACTTCGGTTCTTCAATGGGCGCGACCGCTTTCTATCCTCATGGGCAATATACGATCAACACTCCCATCTACTCCGATGAACGGCCGAAATCGGCAGAGGACCTGTCACGGTATACCGCCGATAGCGTGCCCCGTCCCGTCGGACGGCTTGTGCTCAGCCTGCAGGTGTTCAAGCTTCCGGAAAACCTTCAAATAAACTTCATCCCTTCGCAACAGATATGGCTTTTGGCTCATAACTGCCCCCAACGAACCAGGCCGTTGGGTCACTCCGGTTTTATCCTCCACACTGTTACCAGGCTTCACAGGCCGGAATTTCATCACTACTACGGAATCATCTGCCACCTCACACCGCTTCGATCCGCCTTGGATTTCTCCTTGTGCTTCTCTTTTTCCGTTAAATGCGGAAACAGTGCAAGGCTTCCCCGGTTAAGGCGAACTCCCTGTGAGCGACCGCATCCTCAATCACGTATCAGGACTGACCAGGTATCGGGCTTCGCGCTATTTGGGACGCTTACCCTCCTGATACGCCGAATCAGGTTCGCTTGCGCTATGTGCCGCTCACCTCCTATCGCTTCCTTCAGACTCTGCCGTTACCAGCAACGCCCTTACGATTCGGCTTGTCTTCCCCCTGGTCAGGGTGACGCCTGCGTAACGCAGGCTGGGTTTGCCCGCCATGCCGGGCAAACTAAAAAAGACCCGGCCACCAAAGTGACCGGGTCTTTTATCTTCTTTCTTTTTTTTGAGGGTCAGGCTTCGACCTCTTTCTCCAGCAGCCGGGCCAGCCCGGCCTGGGCGAACTCGATATCAGGATCCATGGACAGGGCAATCTGGTAGTTGTGGATGGCCTCGTCGTGCCGGCCGAGCCGCTCCAGGTTGATGGCCAGATTGGCATAGTCGATGGCCGACACCGGGTTGAGCTCGACGGCCCGGGAAAAATGAAAGGCCGCCTGCTCATGGTTATCCTGTTTGAAGTGACAGACACCGAGGATGTTATGGATATCGGGCCGTTCATCATCGAGCCGGCGACCAAGCTCCAGGACCTCCACCGCCTCGCTCCACCGGCCGAGATCCCGCAGGCAGCATCCCTTGTAGGAGTAGATATAGGGCAGGTCTTCCTCTTCAGGATTGCGCTCAAGAGCCCGGTCAAAACAGCCCAGAGCCTCTTCCACCATTCCCTGATCGTAGAGATTGCGACCGCGATAGAACTCGAGATAATAGGCCTCGGGCAGCATCTGCTGCATGGCTGAAAGTTTCTCTTCCAGGGCCGCGGGTTCAAGCAGCTCGGCTGCCAGCTTGGCGGCAAAAAGCGCCGCATCACCACCGGCGGCCCGCTCCCGGAAATGGGCCCCGGGAACAATCGTGTAGATGGCCGGGATCTGCAATTTATCGTGGATGGTGTTGACCACCAGAACCTCCATGCCGATCCGTTCCAGGGCCCGCAGCGAGTTGTCGATTTCCTGGCGCATATCCGGCGCACTGATATCAACCATCTCATCGAGACGAATCATTCTCTCCGGCCGAACCACATAGTCCACCTCGTCCAGGCTCAGGGGCTTGGGCAGACCGGAGGCCACATAGTTGGCCTCGGTGTTGAAGTCGCCGGCCAGCTGGGCCACCTCGGTCAGGGCCCGAATCAGCGCCTTGGTCGGATCGGGCGTGGTGCCGGCGGTGTAGACGATCTCGCTTTTCTCCGGGAAGGTGGAGGGATCCCAGGCCAGGGCCGCAACCGTTGGCATGCCGGTATCCAGGGAGAAATCGTTCAAGTAAAGCTCGATGCCGCACCGCTGGAACCGCTCGATCAGCCGCCGGGCCACCGGATCGGTGACCGATTCGGGATCGATCCCCGGGGTCCGGATCCTCTCCCTGGTCACCACGGCACAGACGTGACGTTCCACGATCTCGGAGATGCCCTGGAGAATCGCCTCCTCATAGGTATTGCCCGCCGAAGGGCCATTGAACTCGTTGATGGCATAGAACCAGGAAAAAGGTACCAGGACCTCGGTCTCCCGGGTCAGGGAGGTGGCCCAGGTCCAGCGCATGGGCAAACCTTCCAGAAGCTGCTCGAGCAGCCCGGAATCATTCTTGGTGTCATGTACCGATCGGAGCAGGACATCCACGTCGAGAACCGGATAGCCGGCCTCGCGCATGGCCCGGTAGTCACCGACGACGAAGTTGTCGGGATTTTTCAGAAAGCTGAAAAAACTGAACCGCTCGCCAAGCTCCATGCAGGCACTGGCCCGGGACTGCTCCGGGGTTGAGCCCTTGCCCATCTGTTTCTTCGTGCCGATGGTCTTGAGGGCGTCCTCGCCGCAGACACTGAAATAAACGGGGATATCAAGCCGCCCGGTATCGATGCGCCGGACCTCTTTGAGGATATCAAGGCCGGTGGCCTTGAGCCGCTCGTGGAAGCGGGCAACGGTTTCTTCCGGCGTACAGGCCTTGTCCTGGTCATAGGTATACACCTTCTGACAACTTGAGATGCGTATTGGTTGTTTTCTCATGGGAAGTATTGGTTTTTAGTTAATGAAAAAAGGCTGGGATGCAGGTCCCGACATCCCACATTGTGGTTTATTTGCTCCGGCTATACTGAGCATAAAATGACAATTCATGCAAGAGAGATATGCAGGAAAATAACATTTTTTATTTTTATTTTTACCTGAATCACTGAAACTGGAATTTCCTCTGTCTTCGATACCAGGAAGAGACCCATTGATCAGAGTACACTCTATCTTTATTCCTCCTGATTTCCGGCTGTGAACAGGTCAGCCCAGGCGATGGACTTGATATAGAGGTGCATTATCTCATCCGGATCCACCCCGATATCGGCCAGGAGTTTACGACTCCGGTCCCAGTCCCCCTGTTCCTGGGCGATCACCGCTTCGAGCAGAGGGCGCATGGGCCCGCGCCGGTGAACCAGGGCCTCCTTGATCTCGGCCGTCACGGGCAACTGCTCCATGATGTTTTTCATCTCGGCATCCAGCATGGCATCCAGGAGAGAAAAAAGACCCAGGAGAAAATAATTGCTCTTGTCGCCGGCCATCCGACCGCGCTCTGCCAGCAGCTCGCAGAGCCGGGCCCGGATAACCGAGACCCGCAGCAGCTCTTCGGGTTTATCCCCGGCCATGAAACTGGTAGCCACCAAGGAAACGAACTGCCGCACTCCCTTTTCGCCCAGATAGACCAGGGCATGCCGTATGGAGGTTACCTCGCTGACCAGGGAATAATAGGCCGAATTGATATAACGGAGCAACTTGTAGGAGAGCGATGCATCGGAGCCAACCAGTTTTTCGATCCGGCCTATGGAAAAATCCGGCTTGTTCACCTCGATGAGCAGGTTGAAGAGATTGATCTTGGTGGAGCCCACCTCCCGGCGCTTGAGGACTTCGGGCCGGCGGAAGAAATACCCCTGAAAATAGCTGAACCCCAGTCGGACCGCCTGGTCAAACTCCTGGTAGGTTTCTATCTTCTCCGCCAGCAGGCGGATACCGCGGCCCCGCAGGGAGCGGCAGATATCCTCCACCCCGTCCAGGGGCGTCTGCATGATATCCACCTTGATGATGTCGGCCAGGTCGATGAGCGGCTCCATGCCGGGGGAAAAGACAAAGTCATCCAGGGCCAGCATGTACCCCTGCTCCCTGAGCCGCAGACAGGCGTCGATGATCTCCGGACTTGGCGGTACATGCTCAAGTATTTCCACCACGATCATGTCCGGGGGAAAAAAGGTCGGGAGATTCTCCAGGAGCAGTTTTTCCGTGAAATTGATAAAGGCGCGTCCGGTACCGACCAGGGTCTGCATGCCGATGGAGAGGAGGCTGTTGGCCGCCACCCTGGTGGTGGCCAGGTCCCCATCGGTTTCCTGGTAGACATTCTGCCCGGCGGTGCGGTAGAGGAGCTCGTAACCGAAGACCCGCTTGTTCCGGTCAAAGATGGGCTGCCGGGCCACGTAAACATCCATGCTCACGGGAGTCCCTCCTGTTCATGAACAAAGGATTCAAGGATATCGGCGACCCGCTCAGGCCAGTCCCCGCCATGGCCCTTGAGGTAAACTGTCCGTTCCTGCTCGTCGGGACCGCGCACGAGGGTGATCTCCAGCCGCTCCTCCGGCACCAGGCTGCCGAGCCGTTCCGGCCATTCCACCACGGTCACGCCGGAGGTGGTCAGATACTCGTCCAGGCCGGCGGCCAGGATATCATCCTCGCCCATGAGCCGGTAGCAGTCCATGTGGTAAAGTGGCAACCGGCCGTGATATTCATGGAGCAGGGCAAACGAGGGGCTGGACACATACTGTTCGCCAGGCACTTCCAGCCCCTGGCTATGGCCTGGGTCAGGGTGGTCTTCCCCCGCCCAGGTCGGCGGAGAGCAGGATCAGGTCACCGGGCCGGGACCGGGTTCCCAACAGATGGCCAAACCTCTCTGTATCGGCCAGCGATCGGAGGTGAAGAATCATGTTATTTTCTGAACTACCCATCGCACTGTTTCTGAAACTGACTGTCCGCGGCCGGGACCGGGATGGTGAATACCACCAGCGTGCCCTGCCCCCGGGCCGACTTGATCCGCACCTCGCCGCCGAGCATGTTGGCCCGCTCGGTCATGGCGGTCAGGCCGATTCCCCGTTCGGAAGCACACTGCTGCTCGATTTCCTCCAGGTCAAACCCTTCCCCGTCGTCCTGGAGACGGATAACGAGCTGTTCCTCGCCAAGCAGAAACTCGATGTCCATATTCCGGGCATTGGAGTGGCGGCCCACGTTGTTGAGCGTTTCCTGGATCAACCGGTAGATCAACCGCTGGGCATCGTGGCCGAACAGGTGTCCCAGCGGACAGGGCTGAAAGGCGCAGCGGATACCGTAGATCTTGCTGAAGTTGAGGACCAGATTCTCGATGGCCGCATCCAGACCGAGGTCATCGATGATCACCGGGCTCAAGTTCTTTGACAGCCGGCGGACGTTCTCGATGATCTCATCGAGCACGCCGCGGAGCTGCTCCAGGTTTCTGTTGATCTCGACCATCGATATCTCACTGGAATCATGCAGCTTGTTCTGCAGCACCTTTATCTGCAGCTTGACCGCAGCCAGCGACTGACCCAGTTCATCGTGGAGTTCCATGGAGATCCGTTTGCGTTCACTCTCCTGGGCCTTGATCAGGGCCGAGGAGAGAAAACGGAGCCGCTCCTCGGAATTGCGCAGCTGTTCATTGGCTTCCTGCAGGAGTTCGTTGTTGCGCCGGAGCTTCTCGGCCAGCAACCGGTTTTCCCTCGTCAGCACCCAGGTCTGTACCGCCTGGTCGAGGATCAATCCCAGCTGGACTATATCCCAGGGCTTGAGCACATACTGATAGATATGGCCCTTGTTGATGGCATCAATGATATCGGAGACATCCACATAGCCGGTAACGATGATACGCACGGTCTCCGGGCTTTTCTCATAGACCCGGCAGAGAAAATCCACCCCGCTCATCCCGTCCATTTTCTGGTCAGAGAGGACAATGGCGATGTCCTTTTCCCGCTGAAAGATCTCCAGGCCCTCCTCGCCGGAAGCCGCGGTCAGGATATCGTACTGGTCACTGAAACTGACGACAAAGCTTGTGGTGTTGATAGGATCGTCGTCAACAAAGAGTACCTTGATCTGTCGATCCTGGATGGAGCCTGGAATGTGTCCTGATATCATCTGCAGTGTCCCTTACTCGATCCACCAGGTCATGAGCAGCTGGTAGGGGTTATAGTACAGGGGCAGGGTTTCGGGCTGGTGGAATCGGGCAGAATACGCCAGTCGGTGGCTGGCGAGATACCAGTTGGGCACCACGTAGTACCCGTACCAGAGAACCCGGTCCAGGGCCCTGCAGGCAGCGGTGAGCTCCTCCCTGGTCCAGGCGTAGACAATCTCATCCACCAGAGCGTCCACCACAGGCGAGCGCACCCCGGCCAGATTCCTTGATCCCTTGCGCGTAGCCGAGGTGGAATACCAGTAGTCGCGCTGTTCATTGCCCGGCGACTGGGACTGGCCAAAGACGTTGACGACCATGTCAAAATCGAAATTCTTTATCCGGTCCGTGTAGAGAGCCGGGTCAATGGTCCGGTAGGTGGCCTTTATACCGAGTTTATGGAGATTTTTCACATACGGGGCCATGACCCGTTCAAAGGAGGGGCTGATGAGAAGGATTTCGAACTGAAACGGTTGACCGGCCCGGTTCTGCAGCAGGCCGTCCTTGACCCGCCAGCCGGCCTGCATGAGCAGCCTGCGGGCCTGGCGCAGGTTGCCGCGCAGACTGTTTGGCGGACTGGTGGAAGGCGGCGTGAGCGGAGTGGTGAACACCTCCGGCGGCAACTGGTCGCGATACGGTTCCAGCAACTTGAGTTCCCGGCCCCGGGGCAGACCGGTGGCCGCCAGATCCGAGTTGGAAAAATAGGAGTTGCTGCGGGTGTACTGGTTGAAGAACAGGGTCCGATTGGTCCATTCAAAGTCAAAGGCCAGGCCGAGGGCCTGGCGGACCAGCGGATCCTGGAACAAGGGCCGGCGGGTGTTGAAGACAAAACCCTGCATGCCGGCATTGTTCTTGTGCGGAAACCGCTTCTTGACCAACTCGCCGTTGTCGAAACGTCGTCCCTTGAGATCCCGCACCCACTGTTTGGCGATGTTGACCACCATGAAATCGAATTCGCCGGCCTTGAAGGCCTCCACCGAGACGATCTGATCCTTGAAATACTTGATGGTGATGGTGTCGAAATTGAACATGCCACGTCGTACGGGATGGTCTGCGGCCCAGTAGTCTGGGTTTCTCTTGTAGGTGATCGATTTGCCCGGCTTCACCGCCGCCACCACATAGGGCCCCGAGCCAAGTGGCGGGGTTCGCATGTCGTCCAGGGAGTCAAAGGGATGGCGGGTGTAGTAGGCTTTACTCAGGACCGGCAGCTGGGCGACGATCATGTGCAGCTCCCGGTTGGGCCGGGAAAAGAGAAACTGGATCCGGCGATCGTCGAGGATCCTGGCCTCGGCGATGTCCTGGAGATAGATCTGGTAGAAGGGGTGCGCCTTGTCACTTTTGAGGATATCAAAGGAAAATTTCACATCCTCCGGGGTCACCGGCGTGCCGTCGGAAAAACGGGCCCGGGAATCGATGGTGAAGGTCACCGAGGTCCGGTCACTGGCCAGGTCGATATCACTGGCCACCAGGCCGTATTCGGCAAACGGCTCATCAAGGCTGGCCACGGCCAGGGTCTCGAAGACAAACATCTCCAGGCCAAAGGGCGCGCTGCCCTTGAGGGTAAAGGGGTTCATCTTGTCAAAGCTGCCAAGATCATGCAGGACCAGGCTACCCCCCTTGCGGGCCTTGTCCGAGGTGTAGTCAAACCGGGTGAAATCAGCGGGATATTTCAACTTGCCGTCAATACTGATCCCGTGAGCCGCCAGGGCCTGGAGCGGAGCGAAAAGACAGAAAAACAAGATAAAGATCCACTGAAAAACTGGCATGAAATCTTATGGTCCGGGAAAAAGTTACAGGGTGAGCATATCCTTCGTATTATACACCCGATTCAACCCCGGTCAACAACGGTGGAGAAGGGAAAAGAAATTCCCTGGAAATAATTGACCAATTTCCAGCACAGGTGTAAAAAGGAGAATTCATTTTTCATTTTCGCGTACCGCGCTGAAGGAGGTGTCCGCCGCCCCTCAGCTTCCTGCAGATCATCCCATGGAGGACAGGAATGGGACAGACGATAACCCAGAAAATATTTGAAGCCCACCTTCGAGATACCCCGACCCCGGGCAACATGGTGCTGGATCTGGATGTGGTCATGTGCCACGAGATCACCACCCCCATCGCCATCATGGATCTCATGGACAAGGGCATGGACCGGGTCTTTGATCCGGACAAGATCAAGGCCGTCATCGACCATGTCACCCCGCCCAAGGATTCCAAGACCGCGACCCAGTCCAAGATCATGCGTGAATGGGCCCGGCGGCACGGCATCAAAGATTTCTTTGATATCGGCCGTAACGGGGTCTGCCACGCCCTGTTCCCTGAAAAAGGTTTCATCCGGCCCGGCTACACGGTCATCATGGGCGACTCCCACACCTGCACCCATGGTGCCTTCGGGGCCTTTGCCGCCGGAGTGGGGACCACGGATCTGGAAGTGGGCATCCTCAAGGGGGTCTGCGCCTTCCGCGCTCCCAAGTCCATGAAGATCGAGATCACCGGAACCCTGCCCGAAGGGGTCTATGCCAAGGACATCATCCTGCGGCTCATCAAGGAGCTGACCGTCAACGGTGCCACGGATCATGTCATGGAGTTCCGCGGCCCGGTGGTGGAGCAGATGGACATGTCCTCGCGGATGACGCTTTGCAACATGGCGGTGGAGGCCGGGGCCACCTCTGGTCTCTGCCTGCCCGACGAGACCACGGCCCGCTACCTGTGGGAGTTCATAAAGGATGACTATGAATCCCTGGAGGCGGCGGTGGAGGATTTCAAAAAATGGCATTCAGATCCCGATGCCGACTATGCAGCCTCGCTGACCCTGGATGTCTCTGACCTGGAGCCCCAGGTGACTTTTGGCTTCAAGCCTGACCAGGTCCGCGATATCGGCGAGATGGCCGGCACCCGGGTGGACCAGATCTACATCGGGTCCTGTACCAATGGCCGTATCGAGGATATCCGGGCCGCAGCCTCCATCCTGAAAGGCAGAACCATTGCCGATACGGTGCGGGGCATCCTGACCCCGGCCACCCCGGCCATCTATTCCCAGGCCCTGGACGAGGGGCTGATCAAGATTTTCATGGACGCCGGCTTCTGCGTCCTCAACCCCACCTGCGGCGCCTGCCTCGGCATGAGCAGCGGCGTGCTGGCCGAAGGGGAGGTCTGCGCCTCGACCACCAACCGTAATTTCAATGGCCGCATGGGCAAGGGCGGTATGGTGCACCTGATGAGTCCGCTCAGTGCGGCGGCGGCCGCGATTACCGGCGAGATCACCGATCCGCGGCAGTTTCTGTAAGATTTCCGTAATACGTGAGTGGCTACTTTCTGTACTGATTGCCGGCATTGACCTGCAACTCCGGCAGAGCCAACCCTGGAGAGAAAAAATGAAAGAATTCGGTGGACCGGCATTCTTTATCGATAGAAACGACATCAATACCGATGAGATTATTCCGGCGAAATACCTGACAGAGATTTCCAAACAGGCGCTGAAACCACACCTGCTCGAAGACCTGCACCTGGAAGGCCAGAACTTTGATCCGGCCAGCGAGGAACTGCAGAAGGCCCGGGTCCTGGTGACCCGTTCCAACTTCGGCTGCGGCTCGTCCCGGGAACACGCGGTCTGGGCCCTGGAGGTCAATGACATCAACGTGGTGATCGGCGAGAGTTTTGCCCGCATCTTCCGCCAGAACATGTTCAACTGCGGCATCCTGGCCGTGGAGCTCGACCCGGCGGACCTGGACAGGCTCTTTGCCCTGCCCGGCGAGGTCTTCATCCGGGTGGACCTGGAGCGTGAGGAACTCACCGCCACCGCCGGTGACGAGTCGGTGACCTGCTCCTTTGGCCTCAACCCCTTTGACAAGAAGCTGGTGGCCGCCGGCGGCTGGCTCGCCTACGCGGACCAGAACTATTAGGCCCTTCGGCCACGTCTGTTTACGACCCCAAAAAAAAGGCCGCCAGGCACGGGAATTTTTTCTTTTCTCATCCCCGTGCCTGGCGGCCTTTGGCGTTCATACGCCAGTTACCGGCCTACCCTACAGGCCCACCTCGGCAAGCTGTTTGACCAGCTTTTTCTGCTCCCGGGTCAGTTTCTTCGGGATCTGCACCAGGATCCGGACATAAATGTCGCCCCGCCGGCCAATGGGTCCGGACGGCAACCCGTGACCCTTGATCCGCAGCCTGGACTCCTGCTGCACCCCGGCCGGGACCTTGACACTGAAGGTCTTGCCCTCCAGGGTGGTGATTTTGACCGTGGTACCGAGGCAGGCCTGGCTGAAGGGGATCTTGCGCTCGACGATCAGGTTGTCCCCGTCCCGGGCAAAATCCGGGTGGGGGGCTATATTTATTTTCAGGTACAGATCTCCGGGAGGACCGCCGGCAGAACCGGGCTGGCCCTTGCCGGTGAGCCGGAGCCTTTTGCCGCTCTCGATACCCTTGGGTATCTTGACCGAGACATTCTCGGTTGTGCCATTGTGGCGCAGCGAAATCGTCTTTTCTGCCCCGTGTAGCACATCCTCAAGCGAAATGGTCAACTCGTAGGTGATGTCAGCGCCCTTGACCGCCTGGGTCCGGCAACTCCCGCTCTGGCAGCCGCCACCCATGCCGCCCATGCCGGCGGCATGGCCGAAGATCGATTCAAAGGGATTACCCCCCTGGGAGGAGCGGAAACTCCCGCTGGTCCGAAACGAGCCCGCACTGAAACCGAACTGACGCAGGATGTCATTGATATCAAAACCCCGGAAAATGTCCTCCTGGGAATAGCGCTGATGAAACTCGGTGGAGCCGAAGGTGTCATACTGTTTGCGCTTCTCCGGATCGGAGAGCACCGCATAGGCCTCGTTGATTTCCTTGAACTTGGCCTCGGCCGTCTTGTCCCCCTTGTTGCGATCAGGGTGGTATTTGAGGGCCAGTTTACGGTAGGCTTTTTTGATCTCAACGGCTGAGGCGGTCTTTGAAACACCAAGAACCTCGTAATAATCCATGGACATTGTGTGGTATTTTTTCTAGGTACGAATTGACGTGCAGTAACCGTTTCTTCTCCGACAGATTCATTGCGCCTAAACTATAATACCGATTTACAGCTTGTCCATTTTGCGGACGCAAAAAAGGTGGAAAGGTCACCCCTTCCACCTTGTGTGGATACCCCCTGCGGCCGACCCGGCAATCATGCAGAGCCGGCCGCTGTCCGGTTCATACCAGCGGCGCTGTCTGGCCGGGCACCCCGTTAAAAGGGGACGTCGTCGCCAACCCCGGGAGGCGGCTCGTAGGAGGACTGTTCCTGGGTAAAGTTGCTTCCCCCGCCACCACCGTACTCTCCGCCGCCGCCACCGGAACGGGGCGAGAGAATCTTCATCTCCCGGGCCTCGATTTCCGTGGTATAGCGGGGATTGCCGTCCCGATCTTCCCATTTCCTGGTTCGGATGGAGCCCTCGATATAGACCCGGGTACCCTTGTTGAGGTATTCGCCGCAGATCTCTGCCAGCCGACGCCAGGCCACGATCCGATGCCACTCGGTGCGTTCTTCCTTGGAGCCATCCTGGTTGCGCCATGTCTCGGAGGTTGCCAGGTTGAAGTTGGCCACCGGCGTGCCGCTCTGGGTGTAGCGAATCTCGGGATCTGCTCCCAAATTACCTATTAATATTACCTTGTTAACCATTTTTCCGTCCTTACATTTACCGTGGGTGTAGTGGAAATTTTATCAGGCTGTATAATACCTGGCACCGGGGAAAAATCCAGTGCGATTTTTGTTCCCGCGTTTGTTTGTTACCCGGTGCTTGTCGAAAAATACCATATTATGGGCAGGCACTGCCTGAGAGTGTCCTGTCCAGCATGGCCGGCAGGCCACCCCGCTCTCCGGGGGTAAATCCCAGCACCTCCTGCCATACCCGGTCACTTTCCATGCAGAAATAGAGACAGGTCCGTGGATGGAGCCGTGGCAGGAGGGCGTCGGCAAGCACCTTGTACATCTCGAGCCGCTGGCTGATGAAATATCTGGCCTTGCCGTCCAGCCCGTCGACGAATTCCTCGTAAAAAAACCGCGACTGCGGGAAACGGGTAGCGGCGATACCTTTAAGCGGCGGCAGGTAGCGCAGGGCCCCCATGCTGATCCAGGCGATCCGTTCGGCCGGGACAGTGGCGAAGAGCCGGTCAATGGTCTCTCGGTATCCCTGCTCCCAGCCCTCGTGCCAGATGATAGGATCGAAATGGAAGGCCAGGTGGTAGCCCCATTCGGCGCAGGTGACTGCGGCCTGGAGGCGTTCATCGAGGCTGGCGGTCCGGATCTCCTCGCTGGCCATCACCGGCGGGCTGTTCAATGACCAGGCCACTACGGTCCGGCCGCGGTGGTCGAGACCCTGCAGGTTGTCGATAACCACGCTCTTGGTCTTGAGCTCCAGGACACAGTTTTCCTTTTTCCCGGCCCTTCTTGCCATGTACTCCACCAGGTGGCGGCTCAGCCCGGTCAGCCGGTCCAGGGCCAGGCTGTCGGTGAACTCGCCGGTGCCGATACGAAAAAACTCCCTGGGTCCGGCCCGGTCCAGGGCCTTATCGAGTTCCGCGAACATATCCTCGATATTGACAAACACCGAGAGCCATGGATTGTTGAGATAGGCCTGAAGGATGCAGTAGACGCAGTCCATGGGGCAGTTCATCCCCACACTGAGGACCTGGTACTCGCAGCACCGGTACTCCCTGGTCGCCGGACAGGGCTTGAAAAAAGTGCCCCGGTTACGGCAGAGCAAAAGATGGTGTTTGCCGCGGGTCAGGTTGTCAGGGTACCTCCCCGGCACCTCAGGCACCTGGCCTTCTTCGAGTACGGTTACCGGCAGCCTGCTGCGATCGATGATCTCGCGGGCATAGGGCAACTCGCAGCAGTCACGGTTCACGTAGAGATGGGTGACATAGGCGGCGGGATCGCCGTAGGACATAAAAAAACCTCTGTATATGCTTTATGCCTTTAATCTTTGTGATTACCACTGAAATTCAGCCACCGATGCCTGAAGGTGTCGGCCTCATCCGTTTCACGGGTGTCTGTGGCCTGGATGGCCACAGTCAAGCCCCCAGGGACGGGTTTATGGCGTCCCGTGAAACGGGTGAGGTCGACACCGGTTTCAATGCTGAAGATTAATGGTAATCAGATTACGTTTTCTAATGTTTCAGGCCTTTTCTCGGCGGAGCAGACAACCATGTCAGCAATTGTCTGCTTCGGTGAACCGGTCCGGGAGTTCGAGATAATACTGCCCTTCCCCGCTCCGGCCGTGCTTGAGGCAGCCACGGCCGTAAATGGTACATTTTCTGCGCAGTTCAGCCAGGGCCAGCCGGAACATCTCCCGGTCTTCAAGGCCGTTTTCAAGCAGCTTGACCAGCGAGCGGATACGGTACCGGTCCATGCCCTGGCGGTGGATGGCGGAGAGCTGGTCAGGTCGGCCGCCGTCCTTGATTGTCAGCGGTTCACCGACCAGCAGAAAGGGAACATGGACACTGGCCCGGAGCCAGAGATCATAATCCTCGCAGCAGACCATGTCTTCATCAAAAAGGCCGAACCGGTCAAAAAACTCCCGGCGTACCATGACGGTAGACATACCCACCACGCACATGGCCAGGCAGCGGGCAAAAATATATCCGTGGGGCGGGTCATGCTTCTTCTTCTGGTTCACCCGTTTACCCTGGCGAAACCATATTTCCCGGGTATGGGAAATCAGGTAGTCCGGCAAACGGTCCATGGCCCGGCGCTGCACCTCCAGCTTTTGCGGAACCCACTGGTCATCGGAATCGAGGAAGCAGAGCAGGTCCCCCCGGGCTTGGCGGATCCCCAGGTTCCTGGCCGCCGAGGCGCCCCGGTTTTCCTGGTACAGGTACCGCACCGGAAAGTCCGCTCCGGCCGCCACGGAGGCCACCACCTCGGCTGTGGCGTCGGTGGAGCCATCATCCACCACCAGAAGCTCATCCGGTGGCCGGGTCTGAGCCAGGACCGAGTCCAGGGCCTTCTTCAGCAGAACGGCCCGGTTGCAGGTGGGAATGATTACAGAAATCATGGTACTCCGGTCAACGGACGGGAATTTGTTATGGCACAGACCTTATGATCTCGGGTATACTGAACAGTTACGAGACAGAAAATCTTTTCTGGTCACGGGCCCTGATCCGAGCCAGCCACTCCTGCACACCCCACAGGTCAAAAACATACATGTACACAGACATCCTGATCAACGCAACACCCTATGAAAACCGCATTGCCCTGGTGGAGGCCGGTAACCTGCTGGAATTTCATCTTGAAAGGCCGGCGGAAAAGGGTCTGACCGGTAACATCTACAAGGGCCGGGTGGTCCGCGTCCTTCCCGGAATGCAGGCGGCTTTTGTCGATATCGGCCTGGAGCGCACCGGTTTTCTCTACGTGGACGATATTCACATCGCGGCGACCGATGATATCGAAAATCGCATGACCAACGGCGACCAGCCCTGCACCCAGTACACCCTGGACTCCCCTGAGCAGGACAGCCCTGGCCAGTCGACCGGTGCGCCGAGTATCGATGAACTGCTCAAGGAGGGCCAGGAAGTCCTGGTCCAGATTTCCAAAGAGCCCATTGGCACCAAGGGCGCCCGCCTGACCTGCCACATCACCCTGCCCTGCCGCAACCTAGTTTTCATGCCGCTCACCGACCATATCGGTATCTCCCGCAAAATAACCGACGAGGAGGTCCGCCAGCGGCTCAGGGAAACCATTGAAAAGCTGCGTCCACAGGGAACCGGGTTCATTGTCCGCACCGTGGCGGAAAACGTCAGCGACGAGGAGCTGGAGGCAGATATGGAGTTTCTGCTCGTGCTCTGGGACGAGATCAAGAGCGCGGCCGCCAAGGCTCCGGTCCCCAGCCTGGTCTACAAGGACCTGGACATGGTGCTCCGTTCGGTCCGCGACCTGTTCACCAAGGATATCAATGAACTGATCGTCGACTCCAGGCCGGTGTACGAACGGTTGCTCTCCTTTGTCCAGACATTTGCCCCGGAACTGCAAAGCAGGATCATCCACTATGACGGGGCCACGCCGCTGTTCGAGTCCTACGGTATCGAGGTGGACATCAACCGGGCCCTGGACAAGAAAGTCTGGCTCCGTTCAGGCGGCTACATCATCATCGAGACCACCGAGGCCCTGACCGTCATCGACGTCAATACCGGGCGCTACGTGGGCAAGAATGATCTGGCCGAGACAATATTCAAAACCAACATGGAGGCGGTCAAGGAAATCGCCTACCAGCTGCGGCTGCGCAATATCGGCGGGATCATCATCATCGATTTCATAGACATGGACAGCGAGCAGCACCGCGAGGAGCTGTTTACCGCCTTCCAGGAGGCCATGCGCAAGGACAAGAACCGGGTCAACATCCTCAGGCTGTCCGAGTTCGGCCTGGTCCAGATGACCCGCAAGCGCTCCTGCGAAAGTCTCTCCCAGCTCATGAGCGAGCCCTGTTTCTACTGCGGCGGCGACGGGATCATCAAGTCCAGGCGCTCCATCTGCTACGAGATCTTCCGCAAGATCTCCCGGGACGCAAAAAAAATCGGAGGCCGCAACGTGACCATCAAGGTCCACCCCCGGGTGGCCGACATGCTGCTGCGAGAGGAAAGCTCCAATATTGAACTGCTGGAGCAGGAGACAGGCAAGCGCTTCACCATCATCCCGGTCCGGGATATTCATATCAAGCGCTATGAGGTCATCTGGAAGGAATAGATTTCAATTAGTCCTGGCCACCGCCGCGCTGGCAGACATCCAACCACTATAAACAGATTTTATACCGGAAAGGCCGGTTTCAGACATGGCACGACATAACAGACTCAGAAAATCCAGAAGAAGTGGCGGCCTGGGCCGCAAAATCCTCTTTTTCCTCCTGATCATCCTGATCTGCGGGCTGGCGGTCGGCGGGCTGATCCTCTTTGAAAACGAGGAGCCCTCCATCGCTATCGACACCGACATCCAATACCTGGGCAGCAACGCCACCCTCCCCTGGCATGCCCGGGACGGGAAGAGCGGCATCTCCTCAATTGTCATTTCCATCGTCCAGGATGGCAAATCCGCCGTCCTCCTGGAGAAAAAGTTTTCGCGCCAGGCCTGGTTTTCCCAGGCCGGACCCGCCAGCGAGAGCGGTACCTTTTCCTTTGACGCCCGCAAGGCCGGAATCAAGGACGGCAAGGCGGAGCTGGTCCTCCAGGTCCGTGATTTCTCCCTGAACAAGACGTTTCAAGGCAACAGCGGCGAGCAGCGGCTGGAGGTGGTTGTCGATACCCGCGCTCCCAGGGTCACGGTGGCCCATGCCCAGCGCTACATCCGCCCGGGCGGTTCGGGAATCGTGGTCTACGACCTCTCGGAAGAAACCGTCCGTCACGGGGTTCTCATCGATGACAACTTCTTTCCAGGCTATCCTCTGCCCATCAGGGAAAACCGGTACATCGCCTACATCGCCCTGCCCTGGAACGCCGGACCGCCGCAAAAAACCGAGGTGATCGCCGAGGACAAGGCCGGGAACCGTGGCAAGGCGGTCTTTTCCATGATCTACAAGAAGGTCCGGGAAAAGAAAGACCGGATCAATGTCAGCGACGGTTTTCTCAAGCGTAAGATCCCCGAGTTCGAGGCCCATTACCCGGAGATGAGCGGTTCCGAGGTGGAAAAATATCTCTTTGCCAACAACGAAATCCGCCAGCGCAATGCCGAGGCCATCAGGGAGCTCTGCGCCAACCCTGTGCCCGAACAGCTGTGGAAAGACCGCTTCCTGCGCATGCCCGGGGCCGGCCGGGCCGGATTTGCCGACCAGCGGACCTATTATTACAAGAACAAAGCCATTGACCACCAGGTGCACCTGGGAATGGACATCGCCTCCACGGCCAGGGTGCCGATCAAGGCAGCCAATAACGGCAAAGTTATCTACACTGATTACCTGGGTATCTACGGCAACACGGTGATCATCGACCATGGCCAGGGGCTTTTCAGTCTCTACTCCCATTTAAGCCGCATCGACACCGAAACCGGGACATTGGTCAAGAAGGGCGATCTGATAGGTCATTCCGGGGCCACCGGCATGGCCGGTGGTGATCACCTCCATTTCTCCATGCTGATTCACGGCATCTTCGTCACCCCGGTGGAATGGTGGGATCAGCACTGGATCGATGTCAACATCAATGCCGTGCTCAGTGACAGTCAGCTCTAAATCCCTGCCACCCACTGTTGCCTCCGGGATGACAGCGAGCTCCTACCCCGGCCGCCTCGCCGTCATCCCGGAACTGTGACCCGGAGCCCATCTACCTGCCATGCCGCGCCTCCGCCTGCCGCTTCTGCTCTACAGCTACATCGCCACCGAACTTCTGGCGCCGTTTTTCGCCAGCGCGGCCATCCTCTACTGTGTCTTTTTCCTGGTCCGGCTCATGCCTATTCTGGAAGAGGTCCTGGCCCTGCGTATCGGCTTTGGCGACTTCGTCCGCCTCTTCACTTATCTTTCCCCGCATATGCTGCTCTATGTCCTGCCCATGGCCAGTATGACCGGGGTCATCATCGGCTTTACCAGGATGACCACCGAACGGGAGATCCTGGCCCTCAAGGCCTGCGGCGTCAGTATCTACCAGCTGGTCCTGCCCGTGGTCCTGGTGGCCGCGGCCATCACCGGGATAACCCTGCTCTTTTCCGTCCATCTGGTTCCGGCGGGCAAGGTGGCCATGCGCCAGCTCATGTTCCAGCTGGCCAGGGAAAAGATCGACCGGGGTATCGAGGCCGGCACCTTCACCGAAGCCCTGGGCAACCTGGTGATCTATGTCGACAGTGTGGACCGGGACAGACAGTGGCACGGGGTCTATGTCTCGGACATGCGGGGCCGGAAACAGCCCATGATCACCATGGCCAGGGGCGGACACATGGAGGCCGATGTGGAACGGATGCTGGTGACCGTGGTTCTGGAGGACGGAACCCTGCACCATGCGAGCGGTCCGGACAGCCAGGTTATCCGTTTTCAGCGCTACCTGCTGCAGATCCCGGTCGGGACTCCCGGCGGCTTCAAGAGTGTCAAGCAGGGCAAGGGTTCCATGACCACGGCAGAACTCAGAGACGCGTCAAAGCAGGCCGGTCCAGGGACCAGGCAGGGTATCCGCTACCTGGTAGAGCTGCATAAACGACTCACCCTGCCAGTAGGCTGCTTCATCCTCAGCCTGCTTGGTGTCCCCCTGGGACTGCAGGCTGTTCCCGGCAAGAGGGCCATCGGCATTCCTCTGGGGCTGGGTTTTTTTATCTTCTATTATATCCTGTTCACCACCGGCACCAACCTGGTGGAAAATCTTAAACTGCCCCTGATGGTCGGGATGTGGATGGCCAATGGTATCCTGGCCCTGACCACAATCTATCTTTTTTACCGGACCGAACAGGAAAAAAGCCTGGTGCCCGAACCGATGCAGGATCTGTTTTTCACCCTCTGCCGGCGATACCTGGACCCGGCCGGACGCGTGCTGGGCCAGCTGTTCGCCCGCCACATCCAGGGACGACGGCCTTCTCCCCAGGGGGGTGCGGCGCAGGAGATGTCGCTGCTCATCCATGCCGATCCCCACCGCCGCATCTTTCACCTGCCCCGCTGTGCCCTTTATCATGACCAGCGCTGTACCATCCATTTCAAGGATATCGAGGTTGCAAAAAAGGCCGGCTTTGTCCCCTGTCCCTTCTGCCGGAACCTGCTTGAAAACGAGCGGAAAAAATAAGAGACCCGCCTGCCGGGGGTGGGGGCGGAATCAGCTCCCCTTCTTCTCTTCCTTCCGGGCCTGGTCAATACCCTTCTGGAGCGCGGCCCGGTGCACATGGCCGGCATAATGGACGGGGCTCTTGCCACTTACAGGATCAAAACGGGACGGGTTGGCCACGCAGAGATACTGAATTTCCCGCGGCAGCAGACTCAAGGCCTCGTCGACCTCGACGCCGACCACTTGAGAGAGCACGTCCCAGGTGGCACCGCAGGGCGCCCCGCGCAGCACCTCCAGGCCAACAATGCGGTTTTCTTCCAGCTGAACCCGGTATTCGGGCAGCCCGAACTGCTCGCCATAGGGACCCAGATTTTGGTGGCGGCCAAGTCCGCAGCATGTGAACGGGGTCAGAGCCCCCTCGCTTTTGCGGCCCGAGGCAATGACCGGTATCCCCTTCCGGACGCAAAGCGAGACCAGATAATGGGATAGATCGGGATGGGTCAGGTAATCGAGCACCAGATCGGCGCTGAAATCATCCTCAATGTAGACCTCCGGTTCATCGATGAAATCAGGCAGCGCCTCGTCGATGCGGACAATCCGGCTGATCTCGATTCCCCGGCCAAAACGTCCTATGCCATCTATTTTTTCCCGCCCCGAACCATTCTGTTCAAAAACAACTATCTGCATACAAATTGCTCACCAGCCAAAAAAGATATATAGTTTGTACTAACACCCATGCAGGCTCCCACGGCCTGCACAACGAAACATGAAAGCTGTTGTCCCCCTGGAGGATGGGACGAGACTTTCATATAAACCAGCACGGCTGGACCAGGTAAGCGACCGAAGGGAGACTCCGGGTAAGCGACCGAAGGGAGACTCCGGATTTCGGCACTGCCCAGCCACAACAGATAGCGAAGACTTCGACCTATGAAAATCACTATGGAATTATCCAAACTTGTGGTGATTTTCGGATAATCCGTTGTACTCTATCCTCTGCAGCAGAGATTGTCGAACAGGGAATTTTTCCCCAGTCCAGACCCAGCCCTTGTCTGGCAACTGAGCACAGCCAGGAACACGCCATGAAACTTGCCACCGCTTCACAGATGCAGGCCCTGGACCGCCGGGCCATCGAAGAGTTCGGGATTCCGGGAATCGTCCTCATGGAAAACGCCGGCCGGGGAACCCTGGAGTTCATCTGCCATGAACTCGGGCCTGTGGCCGGCCGGACCGTGGTCCTCTTCATCGGTCCAGGCAACAACGGCGGCGACGCCCTGGTCATCGCCCGCCACGTCCATAACCGGGGCGGCCATCCCCTGCTCTTTTTCCTGGTCCACCCAGACAGCCTCCGCGGTGATGCCGGGATCAATGTCCGGATCGTCCAGGCGCTGGACCTGCCCAGTGAGGTGGTGGACGACGACACCGATCCAGCCCGGATGCGGGAGATCATCCTCCACCACCATGCCCGCAACCCGGTCCTTGTCATGATTGATGGACTGTTCGGCACCGGGCTGACCCGGGAGATACAGGGCCGCTTTGCCCGGGTCATAGAGCTGATAAACGACCTCTCCCGGCATGCGGGCTGGCCCGTGGCCGCGGTGGACATCCCTTCCGGTCTCCACGCCGACACCGGCCAGGTTCTGGGCACCGCGGTGCGGGCCGACCTGACCGCCACCTACGGCGTGGCCAAGCCGGCCCATTTTCTCAACGGGGCCGAGGCCGTGGGCCGCCTCCAGGTGATCGACATCACCATTCCGTCCCGGGTGGTGGCTGAAGCCGGACTCGAGGGCGAAACGGTGGGTCCGGAAATCGGCCGCCTGCTGCGGCCCCGGACACCGGCGACCCACAAGGGTACCTACGGTCACCTGCTCATCGTCGCCGGCTCCATCGGCAAGACCGGGGCGGCCATTCTCAGCGCTCTGGGCGGACTCCACTCCGGCACCGGTCTGGTCAGCCTGGCGGTGCCCCACGGACTGAACCCGATTTTCGAGACCGCCCTGCCCGAGGCCATGAGCATACCCCTGCCGGGCAGCGAAACAGTCCCCGGTTATGAGGACTACGACCTGATCCTGGAGGCTACCGGGGGCAAGAGCGCCCTGGTCATCGGCCCGGGCCTGGGTACCGATTCCCGGACCAGGGAACTTGTCCTCCACCTGTACCGGGACGTGACCCTGCCCATGGTACTCGATGCCGATGCCTTGAACATCCTCGCACTTGAGCCCCACCTCATCGACAACCCGCCGGCCCCACGGATCCTGACCCCCCATCCCGGCGAAATGGCGCGCCTGACCGGCCTCTCCACCGGCGCCATCCAGGCCGACCGGGTGGGGGCCGCGACCTTTTTTGCCGGACGGGCCGGCCAGAGCGAGATTATCACCGTGCTCAAGGGCGCCGGCACCATGATCGGTGATTCCCGGGGTTCCTGGGCCGTCAACACCAGCGGAAATCCCGGCATGGCCACCGGTGGCATGGGCGATGTGCTCGCCGGCCTTATCGGCGGTCTCCTGGCTCAGAAATACGCCCCCTGGGATGCGGCCCGCCTGGGGGTCTACCTCCACGGCCTTGCCGCCGACCTGCTGCAGGACCGCAAAAAGGTCGGCTTCACGGCCTCGGAGGTTGCGGCCATGCTGCCGGAAGCCATGACAGAACTCATGGCGCAAACCAGCCACTAACAGTACCGGATATTTTTCAGAAAAGACAACAACTACTGACAAGAGACCAACATGCTGCAGGCAAAAGACATCATGACCCGCGAGGTCATCACGGTAAACGAGGATCTCCCGGTAAAGGAACTTGCCAGGATCCTGTCGGAAAACAGGATCAGCGGCGCCCCGGTCCTGGACGAGCAGGGCAAGGTGGTCGGCGTGGTCACGGAAAGCGACCTCATCGATCAGAACAAGAAGGTCCATATCCCGACGGTGGTGGCCATCCTCGACAGCTTCATCTTCCTGGAGAGCCCGGAAAAGATGGAAAAGGATCTTCGCAAGATGGCCGGTACGCGAGTGGGTAATATCTTCACCCGGGAACTGATCGCCGTAACCCCGGACACCCCGCTGGATGAAATCGCCACCCTGATGTCGGAAAAAGGGGTGCATACCCTGCCGGTCATGGAGGGAGAAAACCTGGTAGGGGTCATCGGCAAATCCGACATTATCCGGTCCATCTACTCCTGAACCCGCCCAGGCTTGCCGACCGGGCCCGGAACCCTATCCACCGGTGGTGGGCAGCTCGGAGCGGTCTTCGGCGTAGAGCTCGAAGCGGTTTCGGCCCTTTTCCTTGGCCCGGTACATGGCGATATCGGCATGGCGAAGCATGGTTTCCGCGTCCTCACAGTCCAGGGGATAGATGGAGATACCGATACTGGCGCCGATGTAGCACACGTGCTTGCCCGCTTCGATGGGTTCGCTGAGCAGATCGATGGCCTTCTGGGCCACGTTCCTGGCCCCTTCCACCGAGTTGGAACTCTCGAGCAGGATGACGAACTCGTCCCCGCCAAGCCGGCAGACCGAGTCCGAGGAACGGAGCATGCTGGTCAGCCGGCGGGCCACCTCCTTGAGGACCAGGTCCCCCACCGCATGGCCGTAGGTATCGTTCACCGGCTTGAACCGGTCCAGGTCGATGAACAGCAGGCAGAGCATGCGGCCGTACCGCTTGGCCAGGGAAATGGCCTGGGGCAGCCGCCGGTGGAAATAGTTGCGGTTGCGCAGACTGGTTAGGGAGTCGTGATTGGCCATGTAGCGGATGATCTCGGCAGCGGCGTGGCGTTCTGTGATATCCTGAAAGACGATGACCCCACCCTTGATCCGGCCGTCCCGAAGTATCGGCGTCGCCCGGTAGTCGGCCAGGAAGCTGCTGCCGTCGTGGCGGACCATGCGGATCTCGTCGTGATGGATGGACGCGGGCTGAAAATTTCCCGGGACCAGAAAGGGGCAGGCATTGACATTGAAGTCGTCGGTGCCCGGCATGGAAAGCTTGAAGATGGTATCGCATCGCCGGCCGATGACCTCGTCGCGCTCGTACCCGAGCATGGTCAGGGCGGCCGGATTGATGAAACTGATGCGCCGATCCTCATCGACCCCGCATATGCCGTTGGCCGCCGCGTCCAGGATCATCTCGTAATTGCGGGAAAGCTGTTCCAGCTCATGGCGGGCCAGGCTGGCCCCGAGGATGTAGCGGATCCGGTTCTTCAGGACCGACCACTGGATGGGCTTGCGGATATAGTCCACGGCCCCGGCCTTGAAGGATCGATCGACGCTCTCTTCGTCCTCCAGGGCGGTCACCATCAAGACCGGCGGCGGATTTTCCAGGGAGGCCCGGATGTTCTCGCAGATGGTATAGCCGTCGTAGTCGGGCATGGCTATGTCCAGGATAATCAGATCAAAGGTGGCCGCGGAAGCCATGTCCATGGCCTCCCTGCCGTTAGCCGCTCCCTGGACCTCATACCCCTCGCCTTCCAGAAACTGGATCAGCAGCATCCGGATGACTTCGTCATCGTCGGCGACCAGAATACGGGGAATGCCACCTGAAAACAGAGCTGCTGTCACGGTCTTCTCCTCCCTGTAAGAGCAAGAGCCCTTCTACCTTGCCGTCGTCTTCATTCTGCAGGAAAACTTACTTATTTTCAAGGAGTTTCATAAGTTTTTCCCGAACCATTTCAGCCTCACGGCCGATCTGGCCGATCAGCGGCCAGATATTGTCCAGGTTTCCGGCCCGTCCCATCTGTTCCGCCTGCTGACACAGTCGGGTCAGCTGCCGGGCCCCGAACTGGCTGCAGCTGCCCTTCAGGGTGTGGGCCGCCCGTTGCAAGCTTTCCCCGTCCCCGGCCCAGGCCGCCTCTTCCATCTGCTGAACGCGGTTTACCAGATCCTCTGCAAACACCTCAATAATCACATCTATCTTCCCGACATTACGGACAAGCCTGTCAATCACCTCCTGATCGAGAACCTCGGTTTTACCGGTGGTGTCCTGCCGGGAAGGTGCTTCTCCACCGGTCTCCTCTTCCAGGACAACCCGGATGGCTCCGGGCGACAGCCAGGTGTCGAGAACCTGCTGCAGATCCTGGCGTGAAAAGGGCTTGGCCAGGTAACCCTCCATGCCGCACCGCTGGCATCGCCTCCTGGTTTCCTCGGTGATATCGGCGGTCAGAGCGATGATAACCGGACAGCGGTCACCGCTGGATTCGGCATTGGCCCGAATCTGGACCGCGGTCTGGAAACCGTCCATGACCGGCATCTGACAGTCCATGAAGATGAGGTCAAACTCCTCTTTCAGGCAGCGGTCCACGGCCTCCGGCCCGCTGCTGACCGCAGCCGACACCACCCCGCTGCGCTTGAAGATCTCCTCGATGACGATCCGGTTAGTGCTATCGTCATCAACGATGAGGATCCGGGGGGACCGGGAGACGGCCGGTACGGGTTGATTCGATCGATCCGGCCCTGATCGGGGATCAGAGACCGTGCCATCGGTCTTTTTCTCCCTTCGCTGAGACGCATTGCTGCGGATGAGAGGCAGTGAGAAGAGAAAGGTGGTTTTCCGTTCAGGAACGGAATCCACCCCGATCTCGCCCCCCATGAGCGAAACCAGGTCATAGCAGATGGCCAGTCCCAGACCGGTACCGCCGTGGTGCCGGGTGGCCGAGGTGTCGACCTGGCTAAACGGTTCAAAGATGGTGTCGATCTTGTCCCGCGGGATGCCGGGCCCGGTATCGCTTACAGAAAAAAGGACGGCGTCATGACGGTCACGACGGGACGTGACCTGGACCTGGAGGGAAATGGTCCCTTGGTCGGTGAACTTGACCGCGTTGCCGACCAGGTTCGCCAGCACCTGGCGGATCCGCTGGGGATCCCCCACATATCTCCGGGCCAGGGCGGGGTCAATCTCGGTATCCACCTTGATCCCCTTTCGGTCCGCGGTCGGGGTGTAGAGCTCGCTGACTTCCCTGACCAGCCGACGCAGATCAAAGGAGCGGGATTCGATGATCATCTTCCGGGCCTCGATCTTGCTGAAATCGAGCAGGGAATTGATCAGGGTCATGAGGCTCTGGGCCGAGGTCAGGATGAGGCGGGCGAAATGACGCTGTTTGTCATCCAGGCCGGTGCCGAGCAGCAATTCGGTCAGGCCGATCACCCCGTTCATCGGGGTCCGGATCTCGTGGCTGATCATGGCCAGAAAATCGGATTTCGCCTTGCTGACCGCGTCCGCCCGGGCCACCTTTTTCCGCAGAATTCTGTTTTCCTGTTTCAGCCGGGCAACTTCCCGGCTGAGCTCTTCGATACTGAGCTGGGTATCTGACTGCTGGGTCATATCAGAAAAGTCGCAGTTGACGTGAGGACCTTTTCTTCCGCCTGGTCCGGGGAGCGGTATGGGTTATCTCATGCAGGGCGGCCGGGCCGATTTCATCGATAAACCGGGACCGGGTGCACAGGCATCGCTTTCCATGCACCATGCGCGTCCGGCAGTGAGAGAGAAAAAGCAGCCGACTGCTCCGTGTCATGCCCACATAGAAGAGTCGCCGCTCCTCTTCCAGGTGGGTCATCTCGTCCCCGGCATCGGCGCTTTCCCCGCAGTCCTGCCCGGCTGGCTGCCGGCGCCCCATGGGCAGGAGATCCTCCTCCACACCCACCAGGAAAACCACGGGGAATTCCAAACCCTTGGCGGCGTGAAGGGTCATCAGGGTGACGGCTTCGGCCCCGGGATCATATACCGGGGAGGTGCTGTAGTCCTGCAGATGACGGGCAAACCCGTCCAGGTCCTGACCAAAGGTCGCCGCCAGCTGGAAAAAACGCACCATCTCAGGTTCCTGCCGGTCAAGCTTGTACCGGTCGATGAGCTCTGAGAGAAACGGTTCCGGATCTCCCTGGTTCCACAGGTCCCGCATCCGGCGGGCCAGGGAAAGAAAGGAGCTCAGCCGCCTGTCCGCTCCAGGTTCGACACCGGAGGCGATGAGGTCGGCAAGATCCCCGGCGGGAATCGGTCCGCTGCACGGCAGTGTCCCCTCCAGGCCGGCAAGAGTCCGGCTGCCGACACCCTCTTCCCTGCGCAAAAGATCGAGCAGCTGGCCGCTGTCCGCCCGGTCGGCCGCCAGGAGAATCCAGTGGTAGAGTATCCGCAGATCGCCCTTGCTGTAATAAGGCACAAGGTCGACCACCTGTACCGGAATGGAGGCCTCACCGCAGGCCGTGGCCAGAACCTCGGCCTGCCGGCCTGTGCGATAGAGGACGGCTATATCGCCAAGACCTGCCTCGAACCCTTTCTCCTCACTGTCGACAAACAGCTGATTATGCTGCAGCCCGTCAATGACCCGGTGGCTGGTCCCGCCGAGGAGATCCTGGATCCGGCCAACGACAAAGCGGGCCTCGGCCGACTCGTTGTCGGCCTGGTGGTGGTATATCCGGCCCTCTGCTTTCCGGTGACAGACCACGGGTTGTCCGGTTGAACTCCTCCGGTTGTTGGCAATGACCCGGGCGGCCGCCCTGACTATGGTCTCGCCGGAGCGGTAGTTACGAAAGAGATGGTACTTCTCCGGAGCCAGCTCGTCGATGAAGCGGAAAAACCAGCAAGGATCGGCGCCGCGGAAGCCGTAGATGGCCTGGTCCGGATCACCGATCACAAAGACCGGACATTCGCTGGCAAGTTCGCGGACCAGGAGATACTGGGCCTCGTTGCAGTCCTGGAACTCATCCACGAGGAGATGGCCGGTGTGGCGGACGATCTGATCCCGGATGGTGGCATCTCCCAGGAGCTCAAGCATGGCCGGCACCACCCCATCGATATCGACCAGGTGGTTATCTTCCAGGTATTCCATGTAGGAGGCAAACCACGCCGGTCGAGGGCTTGAACGATGCCCGAGAAGGACCCCGATCCTGG
The DNA here is from genome assembly GCF_025998535.1 of Desulfolithobacter dissulfuricans. NCBI lineage: Bacteria > Pseudomonadati > Thermodesulfobacteriota > Desulfobulbia > Desulfobulbales > Desulfobulbaceae > Desulfolithobacter > Desulfolithobacter dissulfuricans. The sequence goes on from NZ_AP024233.1 coordinate 1,684,460, forward strand.
TGGCCCGCTGGCGCAGCCGGGTGATCGACAGATCGGGAAACAACCGGCGAAGAACCAGGCGCCGCAGCCCCGGTCCGGCGACCTGGAGCTGTGGCCGGTACTGTCTGAGCCAGTGGAGACAGTAGCCGTGGAAGGTGGCGACCCGGACATCGGCCCCGCTACCGACCGCGACCAGGATCCGTTCCCGGACCTCATCGGCCGCCTTGTTGGTGAAGGTGATGACGGTGTGGGCCGTATTCGGTTCGGCCCGAAGCTGGTGGATGACCCGCTGGACCAGAGTGTAGGTCTTTCCGGTTCCCGGCCCGGCGGTGACGATGATGCGGCGGCCGGGACTGTGGATGGCCGCCTCCTGCTCCGGATTGGCAGTTGCCGCCGGCTCAGCCCGATCCTTTTGGGTCAGGGCTTTTTCGGGGAAGGCCGGCGGCCGGGATTCTTTTTTTTTGCGCGGCCGGGCCGGGGAGACCCCGAAGAGCTGCAACTGGCCGGCCAGCCGATCCCGTTCCTCCGGGGAGAAGACCTTGATCACCCCGAACTGGCCATCAAAGCCTGGCTGACGGATCACTCGCCCTTTTCGGACCCGGTCGATGGCCTCGGCCAGCATCGGCGAACCATGGTCGGCAATGTCTCCGATCGGCAGCTGCAGAAGAATATCAAATTCCGAGCCGAACCGGTTGATCAGCCCGGCATAGGCAGTCATGACCCTCTTGGTCGCCGGGCCGGTACCCAGCAGTTCGCTGAGGATTTCCGGCAGGGGGATCAGGCTGTGGACCGCCGGCGAGCCGGGCGGGTAGACCGCTTCAGGCCGGTCTGCCAGTTCCATGACCCGGTAGAGGACGCCGATGGTGAGCGGCCGGCCGCAGACCGGGCAGATTCCCCCATGCTCCACAGACTGGGCCGGCTCCAGGCAGACACCGCATTTTCGGTGGCCGTCGCAGTGATATTTTCCTTCTTCCGGGTAGAACTCGATGGTGGCCGCAAAGACCTGTTTACCGGATTCGTCCTGCGGCCTGCGGATGGCAGCCATCATCTCCGGGTAGCTGAACCCGGTATCGAAGAGGTTGGCCTCGCGGCCGAGCTTCTGGGGAGAGTGGCAGTCGGAATTTGAGATCAGGGTATAACGGTCCAGACCTGAGATCCGGCGGTTCATGTCCGGATCCGAGGAGAGTCCTGTTTCCAGGGCAAAGACGTGCGGCGTCAGATCACCGAAACACTCTTCGATATCATCAAAGCCGGACTTGGAACCAAAGAGGGAGAACCAGGGGGTCCAGATATGGGCCGGGACCAGGACACCGTCGGGCACGGTCTCCAGGACAATTTCCAGCAGGTCGCGGGAATCGAGCCCGAGAATGGGGCGGCCGTCGGCTTCCAGGTTGCCGATGCCGGCCAGCCGACTGTTCAGTCGTCTGACCGAGGCGAAATCCGGGGCGAAGATCACGTTATGAACCTTGCGCACCCGGCCGCCTCGTTTATAAATCAGACTGATCTCGGCGGTGAGGACAAAACGGATTTGGGAGGTATCGGGGGGCTGCACCCCCACGGGCAGGATCCTGCCCAGGTCGACCGGCCGTACATCCTGGCGCAGCCGGTACAATCCCGGTTCGGCCTCTTCCAGGTGCTCCTGGAGATGGGCGAACCAGGCCGGATGGGTGAAATCACCGGTTCCGAGGACCTGGATACCCTTGATGGCGGCCCAGGCGGCAAGACCGGGGATGTGGCTGGCCTTGCTCGTGGCCCGCGAATACATGGAATGAATGTGCAGATCAGCAATATAGCGCATCGGCCCTTCCGGATCAGTTTACAAAATCCAGCCAGCGGACCGGAAACCGGTCTGCCACCTGATCGGTGTCCCACGGTGCATAGATTGTCAATCCCCGGTTTCTTCCCCCTGGCACCGGTAGAGCCCGTGCTTTTCGATATACTCCAGGACCACCGGTGCGACCATGGCCGGCCGTCGTCCGGCCGCAAGTTCCTGGCGGATCCTGGTGGAGGAGACCGGTACCTGGACCGAGTCGATGTAGGTGATGGTCCTGTTGCTGCCCGGGACCGAGGAGCGCCAGATATTCGAGGAACCATGGCGGACATATCCACCGGGCAGCCTGTCGATGGCGTCCTGTACGGCGGCCGGGGAGATACCGGGCCGGGCGGCCACCAGCAGGTGACATCTCTGCAGAATTTCCCCGTAACGGTACCAGAGATGCAGCTCCACCAGGGAGTCGGCCCCGATGACCAGGTGGAAAACAGCGGGCCCCAGTCGTCCTTCCAGCCCTTTCAGGGTATCAATGGTGTAGGACGGTGTCTTCAGTTCGGCCTCGATCCGGGAGATAACGACCTCGACCTGTCCGGGCCCGGGCCAGCCGGTGCGGTTTTTTTCGTCCAGGGCCAGCTCCAGCATGGCGACCCGATGGTGAAAGGGGGCCACGGGAACACGTTTATGGGGCGGGAGATAGGCCGGGACAAACAAGAAGAGATCCAGCCTGGTGCAGGCCAGGACCGCCTCGGCAATCCGGATATGCCCCTCGTGTACAGGGTCAAAGGTGCCGCCGAACACCCCGATATGGTGTTTATTTTCCACCTTTCAGCTGGTCCGGTAACCACCAGGTGCCGGAGCGAAACCTGAGCCGAGCACAACCGCGACACACCGGGACACGGCTCCTGGCCCCATGGCCCTACGAGCGGACCTCACCTTCCCCGTAGACAATGAACTTGCGGGTGGTCAGCTCCTTGAGGCCCATGGGGCCGTAGGCGTGCAGCTTGGTGGTGGAGATGCCTATCTCGGCCCCGAGGCCGAACTGGCCGCCGTCGTTGAACCGGGTCGAGGCATTGATCATCACCGCCGAGGCATCTACCTCGCGCAGGAACCGCTGGCCGTTAAAGTAGGACCGGGTAACAATGGTCTCGGTGTGCTGGGAGCCGTACTGCTGGATGTAGGCCATGGCCTCGTCCATGTCGTCCACTACCCGGACCACCATGATCAGGTCGAGAAACTCGGTACCCCAGTCCGACTCGCTGGCCGGAACCATATCCGGAACAATGATACAGCTGCGCTTGCAGCCCCGCAGTTCCACCCCGGCCTTCCGCAACTCCGCCGCCACCACCGGCAGGAAGGTTTCGGCGATGTCCCGGTGGACCAGCAGCCCTTCCAGGGCATTGCACACTCCGGGACGCTGGGTCTTGCCGTTCATGACAATGCGGACCCCCATGTCGATGTCCGCATCCGCGTCCATGTAGACATGACAAACCCCCTTGTAATGCTTGAGTACCGGAATCCGCGAGGTTTCGGCGACAAAACGGATCAGCCCCTCCCCGCCCCGGGGGATGATGACGTCCAGATACTCCTCCTGGGCCAGCATGACATTGACCGCCTGGCGGTCGGTGGTGGGGATGACCTGGATCACCGCCGGATCGACCCCCTCTTCCCGGAGAACGTCCTGGACAATGGAGGCCAGGGCAAGGTTGGAATGGAGGGCCTCGGAACCGCCCCGCAGCAGGATGGCGTTACCCGACTTGAGGCAGAGCGCGGCCGCATCGATGGTCACGTTGGGCCGTGATTCGTAGATCATGCCCACGACCCCCAGCGGCACCCGCATGCGGCCGACCACGATCCCGGAGGGCCGGCGCTTCATGTCATCGACCTCGCCCACCGGATCGGGCAGGGCTGCCACCTCGCGAAGGCCCTGGACCATGGAATCGATGACCTTGTCGGTCAGCGCCAACCGGTCCAGCATGGCCGCGGACAGTCCTTTCTCCCGGCCGGCGGCCAGGTCGAGCTCGTTTTTACGACCAATATAGTCCCTTTCCTCCTGCAGCCGCTCGGCTGTACGCAGCAGAACCCGGTCCTTGACCGAGCCCGGCAGAGCGGCCAGCTGCCGCGACGCCGTTCTGGCGGCCCGGGCCATTTCCACCACTGTTTCTTCTATGCGCCCCTGGTCCATACTGTTTTCCTCCTTCACTCCTTCAGGCAACATCGCGTGGCGCGATATTGTCGCTTCTGTCGAGCAGCACCAGGTTATCACGGTGGATAACCACGTCACTGTCCTTGAATCCCAGAATACCGGCGATCTCGCTGGACCGGTGCCCCTTGATCTTCCTGGTATCATCGGCACTGTAATTGATCAGCCCGGCAGCCACAAGCCTTTCCCGCCGGTCCAGGCAGTGCACCGGCGCCCCGACCCCGAAATCCCCCCGGACCTCGAGGATGCCGGAGGGCAGCAGGCTCTTGCCCTGGTCCCGGACGGCCCGGCAGGCGCCGTCATCCAGGATCAGAAATCCCTTGGGCCTGAGCACATGCCCGATCCAGTGTTTGCGACTGGTTATTTTGTCACGGGCCGGGAGAAAGAAGGTGCCCACCATGTCGCCGCTGAAAAGCTGGCGGAGAATATCCCGGTTCCGCCCCGGACCGATAAAGGAAGAGCCGCCGCAGACCGAAACCATCCGCGCGGCCCGGATCTTGGTCTGCATACCGCCGGTCCCGAGCCGGCTGGTGGTATGACCGGCCATGCACTCCACATCCGGGGTGATCTCGGCCACCGTGTAGACCGGCTCGGCCCCGGGATCGGTGACAGGATTGGCGGTGTACAACCCGTCCACATCGGTGAGCATGATGTACATGTCGGCCCCGATCATGTTGGTGATCAGCGCTCCCAGGGTGTCGTTGTCACCGAAACGCAGCTCCTTGACCGACACGGTGTCGTTTTCGTTGATGATGGGGACAACCCCGAATTCAAACAGGGTATAGATGGTATTGCGAACATTGAGGTACCGGTCCCTGTGGGCCAGATCCTCGTGGGTGAGCAGTACCTGGGCCACCAGCTGATCGTAACGGCCGAATGCCTGCTCGTAAGCCTGCATCAGCAGTCCCTGCCCCATGGCGGCCAGGGCCTGTTTGACCCGCAGCTCCTCGCCGGGCTGCCTGCTGATCCCCAGCCGCTGACGGCCTGCGGCCACGGCACCGGAAGAGACCAGGATCACCTCCCGGCCAGTGGAACAGAGAAAGGAGATCTCCCGGGCCAGGTTGTCGATCACCTCCTGGTTCAGACCGTCTGCATCGGTCAGTACCGCGCTGCCAACCTTGATCACCACCCGCCGGGCCTGATCAAACAGGGTCTGACGATAAAAAAGCCCATCCTCGCGGTTCACCTGGAAGGTCATAGGGCCTCTCCGCGCTCCAGGAGCTCGGCCAGCAGTTCCTTGAGCTCTTCGATACCCTCACCGGTCTGGGCGGAAATGGCGTGCACCGGCTTGCCGGTCTGACCAAGCAGCTTCAGCAGCTCCGCCCGCCGCTCCGAACCGATCAGGTCGATCTTGTTGAGCAAAACGATATGCTGGCGCTCCAGGAGCTCGTCCTTGTACTGCTGGAGCTCATTTTCCAGCACCCGGTAGTCAACGAGCGGCTGATCGTCTTCACTGGAGCCATCAATCACATGCAGGAGAATGGAGGTCCGCTCCACGTGACGCAGGAACCTGTGGCCAAGGCCCACCCCCTGGTGGGCACCCTCGATGAGCCCGGGAATATCGGCGATGATGCAGGACTCACGGTACTTGAACTGGAGCACCCCGAGCTGGGGCTCCAGAGTGGTGAACGGATAGGAGGCGATCTTGGGATTGGCGGCCGAGAGCCGGGACAGCAGGGTCGACTTGCCAGCGTTGGGCAGGCCGATGAGTCCCACATCGGCCAGCAGCTTGAGCTCGATCTTGAGCCACCGTTCCTCGCCCGGCTGGCCAGGGGTTGCCTTTCTCGGGGCCCGATTGGTGGAGGTGGCGAAACGGCTGTTGCCAAAACCACCTTTGCCGCCCCTGGCGGCGAGAAAGACCTGGTCCGGCTCCACCAGGTCGGCGAGGATCTCGTCGGTCTCGGCGTCCCGGATCACGGATCCCAGTGGCACCGGAACATAACAGTCCCGACCACTCTTGCCATGCTTGTCCTTACCCATGCCGTTGGCGCCGCGCTCGGCCTTGAAATGAGAGCGGTAGCGGAAATCCATCAGGGAGATCTTGCGCGCATCCGCGACAAGATACACGTTGCCGCCCCGGCCGCCGTCACCGCCGTTGGGCCCACCCCTGGGCACATATTTTTCGCGCCGGAACGACACGCAGCCATTGCCGCCGTCACCGGCCTTGACGAAAAATTTTGCTTCATCCGCAAATGCCATAACTCATCCACATATCATGCCTGCACCGCATACCCGTCCAAATACGGGATAAGGTCGCTCCAGGTTTTTTTCTTTTCTGATACAGCTTGTCCTGCAAAAATATGTTTACCACCAAAGCTTGGCCGTTATCAACCTGAGGGCTGACATCGCTCCTTTCCTTCCTGCGGAAAAATTGTAATTGCGAAACGTTACGCCATTACTGCTACCGTTTTCCGGCAGTTGGCGATGGTCTTCCTTATCCAGGCTGAGTTTCAACGGTAATCAGATACAAAAAAGACTCGATACCAGGATGGCCTGGTATCGAGTCTTTGAAACTTCTTGCCGTTCCGACACCGATGCCGGAGGGCAATATATTATCGCCGGTAAAAACCTTTTTCAGGCAGCGGGATACACGGAAACCCGCTTACGGCCCTTCCCGAAGGATTCAAACTTGACCACACCATCAATCTTGGCAAACAGGGTGTAATCCTTGCCGCAACCGACATTTTCACCCGGATGGATCCTGGTCCCCAGCTGCCGGACAAGGATGTTTCCTGCTTTGACTTCCTGACCGCCGAAACGCTTCACGCCGCGGCGCTGTCCTATACTGTCGCGACCGTTACGTGAGCTGCCGCCTGCCTTTTTATGTGCCATGGTTGTATCTCCCTGTAAATCGGCTATGCAGAAATTTCCTCGATGGTCAGAGCTGTATACTGCTGACGATGACCACGCTTGACCTTATAGCCCTTCCGACGTTTCTTCTTCATCACGAGCACTTTCTTGGCCTTGCCGTGCTCGGCGATCCGGGCCTTGACCACGGCGCCGTCGACCACAGGCTGACCGATCTTGACATCGTCTCCGTCGGCCACCAGCAGAACATCGGAAAGCTCGATTTCATCACCCACATTGCCCTGCAGTTTTTCCACACGCAGTGTATCGCCGGCGGCAACCTGGTACTGTTTGCCTCCGGTGCGGATTATAGCATACATGCGACTCCTCCATATAATCGAAGCATAAAAACAATCTAAAAGCTCAGCGAAATATCATAATAAACTCTATAACCCAGGTTCATGTCAAGTACAAATGTCGTTCACCATGGATCGATACCTTTTTTCCGTCCTTTTGGCCGGAAAAAGCGCCCGACCGTACCACATATTCATGATTTTCCCTTGAACAGGGAACTTATTTTCGATAGCCTGTGAAAGAATCAGATTTGTTCAAGTCAACATACTCAAAAAACAACACCAGACAGAGGCAAAAACCATGCAGAAATACGAATGTCCCTGTGGCTACGTCTACGACCCCGAGGAAGGCGACTATGAAAACGGGATCGATCCGGGTACCCCGTTCGAGGATCTCCCGGACGACTGGGTCTGTCCAAAATGCGGGGCCGAGAAAGAACACTTTTATCCGGTTGACTGACCCGGCCACGGCTCCGGTCCCGCGTACCTTCCCTGTGCACCGGCAAGCCGTCTCCTCCCCAGGGAGAATCTCCTGACGCTGCCGCTGCGCCCCCGGCCGTGCGGCAGCGACCTTCATCCGCCCAGCCAGACGGGGAGCCCCTCCCCTCGCCACCTGCAAAGCCCTGCCGTCAACCGCAGCGAAAAAATATCTCTCACCGATTCCGGTTGTGTATTACGTTTTTTTTTTATACTATTTCCTGAGAAACTGAAGAGAAAAAAACTAGTTATCTTCAATCCTGAATTAAGCGATTTTCATTTCGCCGTTTCACTGCTGCCCCAAGATGCGAGTCTTGCGGTGTTTAATTGTAGTTTAGCCTACATGGAAGGCTGCAAGGCGAAGCAGGTAAGAGCAGCGAATCGTAGACTCCGGATTGGGGTAGAATGGAAACCCTCAATTCAGGTTCAATAACTCCAGGAGCTGCATCAATGTTTTCACAGCAAAAACAACTGACTGGGATACTAACCTTAATTCTTGTCCTGACCGTGGGGATCACCACCTTGCAGGCCAGGGGCTTTGACAAGCCCGAACAGCTGGTCCTGCAGAGCGAAGGGGTGTTCAAGAGTTTCATGAATGATCCCAACATGGAATGGTTCCGGAAAAATATCGATCGCGCCAAGGGGATCTTCATTGTCCCGCAGATGCTGCGCGGCGGCTTTTTCATCGGCGGTTCAGGCGGTTCCGGCGTGGTCCTGGCCCGGGACCCCCAGACCGGGGAATGGAGCTATCCCGCCTTCTATACCATAGGCTCCATCTCTTTCGGTCTGCAGATGGGGGCGGATGCATCGGAAATCATCCTGATGATCATGACCAACTCCGGCATGGAGGCTTTCCTGTCCACGGAATTCAAGCTGGGCGGCGACATTTCCATCGCCGCCGGCCCTGTGGGTGCCTCAGCCAAGGTTCAGACCGTGGATATCCTCGCCTTCGGCCGTTCCAAGGGTGCCTTTGGCGGGCTCAGCGTCGAAGGAGCGATCATCGCTCCCCGGCATGAATGGAACGAGATGTACTACGGTCGACCGGTTCTGCCGGCGGATATTCTGATCAGACATTCGGCCAGGAACCCGCAGGCGGACAACCTGGTGGCGGCCATGCCCGGAACCGGGGTCCTGCTGCCGGAGAGAAAAAAGGTAAAGGCCCCTGGAAAACCACTGGGCTATTGACCCCCCGCTGGAGCAAACGCGCCCCGGCACCACCGCAGGCAAACCGAAAAACACCCCGATGCCATCGCGCATCCGGGTGTTTTCCTGATCCCCCCATAACCATACGAAAAAATAGGAGGATACGTGAAGGCGAGAGATATAATGGTCACCATCAGTGACTATCTGGCCCCGGATATGCCACTTCGGGAAGCTGTGCTCCAGATGCGGAACAGCAAGCGGCACCACGGACTGGCGGTCAAGGGCATGCTGGTCCGGGACAAACAGGACAATGTGGTCGGCATCCTGTCGATCAAGGACATCATGCGGGCTGTGATCCCCCCCTACCTGTCTGTGGATTTAAGTGTTTTTTCCTGGGATAATATGCTCGAGGACATGACGAGAAGGGCCAGGGAAAAGACCGTGGCAGATGTCATGACAAAAGAGGTTGTTTCTGTTGCGGACGACGACCCGCTCATGGTCTGCGTTGACATAATGATCAGAAAAGGGTTGCAGCGTCTGCCGGTCAAAGATGAGGACGGGGAGATCATCGGCATGGTTTACATCCGCGACGTCTACAACCTGATTGCTGATATTCTGGTCAAGGAGGAGAACTGATGGCCCATGGTGAAGCGGTGCAGGCCGCACAGACTCTTGTCCTGGATTCTTCTTTCTGGCTCGCATGCGGCATCTTTTTTGTCGCCCTGGCCATCATTATTTCCGAAAAAATCCACAAGACCGTCGTCGCCCTGTTCGGCGCCTCGCTGGTCCTTGTCCTGAAACTGCTCGAGCAACACGAGGCATTTCATCTGGAAGAATTCGGGGTGGACTGGAACGTCATCTTCCTGCTGATCGGCATGATGACCATCATCAACCTGATGCGACCCACTGGTTTTTTCGAGTACATCGCCATCAAGAGCGCCAAGGTGGGCAAGGGTGATCCGCTGCGGATCATGGTCATCTTTGCCGTCATCACCGCCGTGCTCTCGGCCCTGCTCGACAACGTGACCACTGTCCTCCTGTTGGCCCCGGTGACCCTGCTCATCGCCGACGCCCTGGAGGTGGACCCCATTCCCTACCTGCTCGTCGAGGCCCTGGCCTCCAACATCGGCGGCACCGCCACCCTGATCGGTGATCCGCCCAATATCATGATCGCCTCCAAGGCCAAGCTCAGCTTCCTGGACTTCGTCATCCACCTGACTCCGGTGGTCATCGTCATGATGGTCGTCTTCGTGCTACTGATAAAGCTGGTCTTCGGCAAACGGCTCAAGACCCGTGATGAACTCAAAGAGCGGATCATGATGATGGACGAGAAGGAGGCCATCAAGGACCCGGTCATGCTGACCAAGTCCCTGGTCGTCCTGAGCATTGTCCTGATCGGATTCGTCCTCCACGGGGTCTTTCATTACGAGCCCGCCACCATCGCCCTGTTCGGGGCCGGACTCCTGCTGCTGCTCTCCGGCACCCATGAACCGCACCATGTTCTGGCCGAGGTGGAGTGGCCGGTGATCTTCTTCTTCATCGGATTGTTTATAATGGTCGGCGCCATGGTCAAGGTCGGCGCCATCAGTCTGATGTCCCAGAAGATGCTGGCCCTGACCCAGGGCAACCTGTTCGCCACCTCCATGGTGATCATGTGGTTCTCGGCCATCGCTTCGGCCGTGGTGGACAACATTCCCTACGTGGCCACCATGAACCCGCTGGTCATCGATATGGCCCGGGAGATGTGGCCCGAACTCTCGGGCAAGGCCCTGCTCCAGCATCCCGACCTCATGCCCATCTGGTGGTCCCTGGCTCTGGGCGCCTGCCTGGGCGGCAACGGCTCGCCCATCGGCGCCTCGGCCAACGTGATTGTGGTCGGCATGGCCGAGAAAGCAGGGCACCGGATCAGTTTCATGAAATTCGTCGCCTACGGGGTGCCGATCATGTTCCTGACCGTGTTTATCTCCATGATCTATGTCTGGCTCAGGTACTACGCCCTGGCCTGATCCTTCCTGGTACCGGGGCTGTCCGATGGTCCCGGTACCCGCATCTCATCCAACCGGATACCTGCTCCATGGAGCCGCCCACCTTTCACAGCAAACGGTCTCCTGACGGCGAAACGGTGCTGATTTTCCAGGGCCAATGGAAAACCAGCCAACCCCTTCCCCCGCCGGACGCCGCCACCGCGACCCTCAAGGGTGCCAGGCAGATCCGTTTCGACTGTCGCGGCCTCCGGGGCTGGGACTCGGCCCTGCCGGTCTTTCTTTTCACTCTGCTCAAACCGGCTGCCGACACCATCACCATCGATTTCTCCGGCCTGCCCGACGGGGTCCAGACCCTGCTCAAGCTGGCCTTCGCGGTCGAGCGCACGGAACCGGCCCGGGAACAGCCCAGCCGTTTCCCCCTGCTGCACAAGACCGGTCTCAAGGTCATCCGCCTGTACCGGGAAGGAGGTGAGCTGGCCGCCTTCACCGGTGAGCTGGTGACCGCCCTGTACCAGATTCTCCGCGGCCGGGGCGGATTCCGGCGCCAGGACCTGTGGTTTTTCATCCAGGAATGCGGGGCCAACGCCCTGCCCATTGTCTCGCTGATCGCATTGCTGGTCGGCGTCATCCTCGGCTTTGTCGGCGCCATCCAGCTCCAGCTTTTCGGGGCCCAGATCTACGTGGCCGACCTGGTCGGTATCTCCATGCTGCTGGAAATGGGGGCCATGATGACCGGCGTGATCATGGCCGGCCGGACCGGCGCCGCTTACGCGGCCCAGCTCGGAACCATGCAGGTCAACGAGGAAATCGACGCCCTGCAGACCCTGGGCCTCTCCCCCGTCGCCTACCTGGTCCTGCCAAGGATGATAGCCCTTATCCTGATGATGCCGCTGCTCTGTCTTTATGCCGACCTGCTCGGTATCATCGGCGGGGCCGGTATCGGCATCGGCATGCTGGACATCTCGCCGGTCAGCTACCTGCAGCAGACCCAGAATGCGCTCCAGCTCGACCATCTGGTCGAGGGCTTGATCAAGGCCACGGTCTATGGTTTCCTGGTCTCCTTTGCCGGCTGCCTGCGCGGCATGCAGTGCGGCCGCAGCGCCTCGGCGGTCGGCGACGCCACCACCTCGGCGGTGGTGACCTCCATCGTCCTCATTGTGGTCTCCGATGCGATCATGAATGTTGTTATCCATTTCATCAAGACGGTGTTCTGATGACAGGCGGCCCGCAAGAGAAAAAACAGCGCAACCAGGACGAATGCCCGCTCCGGGTCGAGAACCTGACCATGGCCTATGGCAGTTTCATTTTGATGCGCAACATCAGCTTTGAGGTGCGAAAAGGGGACATTTTTGTCATCATGGGAGGATCGGGTTGCGGAAAATCGACCCTGCTGCGCCATCTCATCGGCCTCAAACGGCCGGCTTCTGGCAGGATCTGGTACCGGGAGACGGATTTCTGGGGTGTGGACGAGGCGCAGCGGGCCCGGATAATGCGGCGGGCCGGTATTCTCTACCAGTCCAGCGCCCTGTGGAGTTCCATGACCCTGGAGGAGAACGTGGCTCTGCCCCTGCAACTCTATACGGACCTGTCGGAAAAGGCTATCGCCGAACAGGTGGCCTTCAAGCTGGCCCTGGTAGGGCTGGCCGGCTTCGAGTCCTTCTACCCGGCCCAGCTTTCCGGCGGGATGCGCAAACGGGCAGCCCTGGCCCGGGCCATTGCCCTGGATCCTGAATTTCTTTTTTTCGACGAGCCCTCGGCCGGTCTGGACCCGGTCAGCGCCCGGCGGCTCGATGAACTGATCATTGAACTCAGGGATTCCCTGGGAGCGACCGTTGTCATGGTCACCCACGAACTGGCATCCATCTACTCCATCGCCACCAATTCCGTGTTCCTGGATGCCGGATCGCGCACCATGCTGGCCACCGGCAATCCCAGGGATCTGGTCCGGGAGAGCGACCAGCAACCGGTGATCGATTTCCTGACCAGGGGCACCGGAAACAGAGAGGTACGGCTGATATGAGCAAAAAGGCAAGCCCGACCCTGATCGGAACCTTTGTCGTCGGGGCCCTGTTCCTGCTTGTCGCCGGAATCTTCATCATCGGCAACATCAAGCTCCGCGAACAGACCAACCGCTTTGTCCTCTTTTTCAACGGCTCTCTCAACGGCCTGGACACCGGGGCGCCGGTAACCTACAAAGGGGTTCCGGTGGGCCAGGTGGCCGGGATCGAGATCGTCTACGACAAGGACACCGGCGAATACCTGACCCCGGTCTATGTCGACATCACGGTCAAGGATTCCAGCGGCAGATCCTATTTCGAGGAGGCCGGTTTCAAGGATGCCGGTTCCTTTTTCCAGGCCCAGATAGAAAGAGGACTTCGGGCCAAGCTGAAGATGCAGAGCCTGGTCACCGGCAAGCTCTACATCGAGCTCTCCTATTTCCCGGACACCGGCACCAGGCTGCGTAAAACAGAAGGGCCCTTCATGGAGATCCCCACGGTACCGTCGGAACTGGAACGGCTGACCCAGGCCCTGGAAAATCTCCACCTGGAGGAGATCATCAACAAAACTGTCTCCATCCTCGACAACATCAACTCCATCCTGACCTCCAGCGCCTTCCACGAAGGCATGGCTACTCTCAACACCACCCTGAAGGATCTTGACATCCTGCTGGTGGACCTGGACCGGGAACTGCCCCTGATCAGCAGTGAGCTGCGCCAGACCCTTGACCGGTTTGCCACCCTGACAAACAATACCGATACCCTGGTGCAAAATACCAACAGAAACACCGATCTGCTCAGTAAACAGCTGCAGAAGAGCCTGAACAATGCCGACAAGACCATGGCCAGCCTGGAGACAACACTTAAAAGCCTGCGGGAGACGGTCTCCGAGGATTCGCCCTTCTTCTTTACCCTGATCCGGACCGTGGACGAAATCTCCCGTACCTCGACCTCTGTGCGCCAGTTCATCGACTATCTGCAGCGTCACCCCAACGGTCTTATCGCCACCCCCAGAGAGGAAACAAGATGAAATCCTTTCGTTCCCTTCTCCTGCCCGTACTCGGGCTCCTGCTCCTGTTCGGACAGGGCGGCTGCATCACCCAAAGTGTTCCTGTCAGTCAGTACACCCTGGTGCCCCTGGCCCGGGAACCGCTGGCATCGACACGGGAACTGCCCGGTCTGCTCCTGGTGGGACCGGTACAGCTGCCGCCCTACATCGACGGGCCCGGCATCGTAACCCGGACCGGGGACAGTCGCATAAACCGCTCCAGCCGCCATTTCTGGGCCGGACCCCTGGATACCGTGGTCAGGGACACTCTGGCCGCCGATCTGTCCCGGCTTCTGGATTCCAGCCTGGTGGCTCCCTGGCCCGGCCCCCGGTTCGGTGACCCGGCCCTGCAGGTAGAGATCACCCTGCTCTCTTTTATCGGTGAACCGGGCGCAGAGTTCACCTGCGAGGCCATCTGGAGCCTGGGTGACACCCAGGCCAGACAGATGCTCCGCCGCCGCACCTTCCGCACCGTCCTGCCCCTGGATGATCCAGGCTACGAGACCTATGCCCGGACCGGTTCCCAGGCCCTGCACCAGCTGGCCCGGGAAATCGCCCGCGCCGTTATCGCCTCCGAGAGGCCATAGACAGGACGAGCCCGGCGATCCAGGCACCGGCTCAACCGGAGGCCCCTTTTTCCAGAGGCTGCATATCCAGCTGTACCAGGTGGTAGTAGCTGCCCCTGCGGGCCATAAGTTCGTCATGGCTGCCCTGTTCCACGATCTGCCCCCGGTCCATGACCACCACCCGGTCCACCCGTCGGATGGTGGAGAGACGATGGGCAATGATAATGGAGGTCCGGCCCTGAAAGGCCTTGTCCATGGCCTGTTCCAACAAATTTTCCGTCTGGGTGTCCACCGAAGCCGTGGCCTCGTCAAAGATGAGCACCGCCGGGTTGCGGTAATGGATCCGGGCAAATCCCAGCATCTGCTTTTCTCCGACCGACAGGGTGCGGCCGGTCTCGCCGATGCGTGTTTTCAGGCCATCGGGCAGCCCGGCCACGAACTCCTCCATCCCGGCCAGCCGGATCACCCGGGCCAGCCGGTCGCGATCCAGGGGGTCATCCAGGACGATATTGGCCTCCAGGCTGTCGGGCAGAATGAAGACCTCCTGGAGGATGACCCCGATCACCCGGCGGAGATAGTGGAGGTCAAAGACTCGCAGGTCGACCCCATCCAGGAGGATCCGGCCGCGGAGTGGATCGTGGAGCCGGACCAGCAGCGAGAGGATCGTCGACTTGCCGGCCCCGGTGGAGCCCACCAGGGCTATGGACTCACCGGCGCGGACCTCCAGGTTGAAATCCCTCAGCACCAGTTCCTCCTCCTGGTAGCCAAACGCCACATGCTCAAAGAAAATCCGTCCCCGTATCCTGGGCGGCCGCACCGGCCTGGTCACGCCGGGGGCGGCCGGTACCGTCTCGATGGTCGGTCTGGTGTCGAGCAGGGCAAAGATCCGCTCGGCAGAGGCCAGAGCCGACTGGACAATGGAATATTTCTGGGACAGTTCGCGGATGGGTTGGAAAAAGAGCCGCATGTAAGAGAGAAAGGCGGCCAGCTCGCCGAAGGTCAGCCGGGTTTCGAGGATTTCATGCCCTCCGTACCACAGTATGGCGGCCACGGCCACCGTGCCCATGAGTTCGGTAAGCGGCATGAAGACGGCAAAGAGCCGGATCTGGGCCAGGGTACAGTGGAGGTAGCCCGTGTTGAGGCGGTGGTACTTCTCCATGCTTCTCTGCCCGGCGCCGAAAAGCTGGAGAATGTGCACTCCGGACAGGGCCTCCTGGAGGAAACTGTTCAGCCGGGCCAGCTGGGTGCGGATGGCGCGGAACCGTTCCCTGGCAAGCCTGGAAAAGACCATGGTCATCACCAGGGACAGGGGAAGAAACAGCGCCATCAGAGATGCCAGCCTGGCGTTCATCCAGAACAGCAGACCGACGATACCGCCGAGCTTGAGCAGGTCCCCCACCAGGGTCACCAGCACCGAAGTGAACATTTCGTGCATGTTCTGGATATCGTTGGTCAGCCTGGTCACCAGCCGGCCGGCCGGCTGGTGGTTGAAAAAGTTCATGTCCAGGCGGAGCATGTGGGCAAAAAGCTGCTGCCGCAGACCGTGCATGATGGCCTGCCCAACCCGTTCAAGGACCACGGTCTGCAGAAAACCGGCAACAAAGATAAAAACCACCAGTGCCGCGTAGACCGCGGCGATCCGTCCCAGACCCTGTATCCGGGTGGCCGGGTCCAGGGTCTGGGCGGTGATGTAGCGGTCTATACCGGCCTGCATGAGCCTGGGCAGCCACAGACTTGCCGCCGTCACCAGCAGGGCCAGGACCAGAGCCAGGCCAAGGCGAGGAGCATGATGGCGCACGTAGCCAAGTATCCGCCGCCAGAGCCTGACATCGGTCAGGCTGCCTACCTGCTCCCCTTCAAAATAACCGAAGTTTCGCATTTACCCGCCGAGCTCCCCGCTGCTGTGCTGTTTCTCGTACATGATCCGGTAGAGCCGGCTGCGCTCAAGCAGTTCCCGGTGGGATCCCTGGTGGATCACCCTGCCCTGTTCCAGGACCACGATCCGGTCCATACTGCGCAGCAGTTTTATCCGGTGGGAGACGACCACCACGGTCCGGTCGGCCCGGGGCTGGCATAGCCAGGAGAGAATCTTCTCCTCGGTATCCACGTCAATGGCCGACAACCCGTCGTCGATGATGAGTACCGGCCTGTTGCTGAGCAGGGCTCTGGCCAGGGCAAGACGCTGGCGCTGACCGCCGGAGAGGTTGACTCCGCGCTCACCGACCGGGGTCTGGTACCCCCGGGGCAGCTCGAGGATCTCCCCGTGGATGGCCGCCTGCCGGGCCGCCTCTTCCACCTCGTCCCGGGTGGCTCCGGGCCGGCCCAGGAGAATGTTCTCGTAGATGGTATCTCCAAACAAGGTGGGTTCCTGGTCCACCCAGGCGATATGGCGACGCACCAGATCAAGGGTCAGGGTGTTGACATCGCGGTGATCGAAAAAAAGCGTTCCATCGGCCACCGGATACATGCGGGCAAGCAGCCGGCAGAGAGTGGACTTGCCGCTGCCGCTGCGTCCAGTGATCCCGATAAGCCCGGGACCGATCTCCAGCTCGATATCCCGCAGAACCCGTCGGCTGGTACCGGGATAGGAAAAATCCAGCCGGCGCAAGGTAAAGACCGGCTCCCGCACCGGCCGCTCGTCGGGCCGGGGAGGATCAGTCAGTATTGGCCTTGCCCGCAGCAGGGTCTGGATTCGGCGCAGCGAGGTCACCCCCCGCTGCATGATGTTTGTCACCCAGCCCACCGCCATCATGGGCCAGATGAGCATGAAGAGATAGGAAATGAAGGCGACGAACTCGCCGAGAGAGATCACCGAGAGGATGACCAGCCTGCCGCCGAAATAAAGAACCAGCAGCATGCCCAGGTTGCCTACCAGGGTGGCGGCCGGAAAGAGAAGACCCTGAATCGTGGCCACCCGCAGGCTCTCCCGGACCAGTCCCCGACCGAGCCGGTCAAAATGACGGGTCTGCAGCCTTTCCAGGGTGTAGACCTTGATCAACCGGATGGAGACCAGGGTGGTGCGGGCAAACTCGGTGAGCAGGGCAAACTGCTGTTGGACCCGGTTGAATCGCCGGTGCATCCTGGTGGCCAGTATCCGGGTGAAGAGTACCAGAAAGGGCATGGGCAGAAGGGCCATGAAGGTGAGAGAAACGTTGATGTGGAGCATGAAGCCGATCACGGCCACGGCCATGACCAGGGCATCGATGGCCGCCACCAGCCCCATGCCGCAGGCCATCTGTACCGAAGCGGTATCATTGGTGGCGTGGGCCATGATGTCGCCGGTGGAACAGCGCTCGAAGAAAACCCGGTCCAGTCCCAGGACATGCTCAAATATCCTGTCGCGGAGAATCCGTTCCAGGCGGCGGGAAAATCCGATGATCTGATATCGCCAGACAAAACGCAGCCCGGCCACCCCCAGTCCGGTGAGCAGGATGAGCCCGCCGGTCTTGAGCAGGGTCTGGCCGGTGGCCGTGCCGGCATCCAGCCGGTCGACACCGGAACCGAGCAGGCGGGGGATGAGCAACTGGAGGAAATCCACCCCGAGAAGGGCAATGAAGCCCAGCAGGAGCCGGGGCGGTACCGGTGAAAAATCGGCAGGATCAGGCCCAGAGCCTCGGTCGTGGTGGTCTCGGAGGATTCGGATGCGCTGTCCTTTTTCTGTGGGGTATTGCCTTGCAAGGGATGTTGTCGCCTGATAGACCGAGTAGTGAATTCCCTGGGATTTCCCGGGCTATCTCCTCCCTTTGAGAAGCTCCCGGTAGGCATTGGTCAGCTCGATAAACCGGTCGTGATCGCCCCCCTTGTCCGGGTGGAGTTCATGGGCCTTTTTCCGGTACAGGGCGGTCAGGGCCTTTCTGTCCATGGTCGCCAGTTCCTTCCGGCTGATCCCGAAGACAGTGCTGGCTTCCCCCACGGACATGGATACCCGGCCTCCGGCGGGCCGGCGATGGCCGGAGCCGATGAACCGCCGGGAGAAATCGTCCCAGCTGTGACGACCGGGAAAACCGTAATCAAAATACATGACCACGTAGCGAACCAGGTAGGGGGCGAGCCTTGCGTGACGCTCAATGCCCAGCCAGAAATCCGCTTCCCTGTCCAGGCGGCAAACCTCATCGAGGAAGAAACGATCAAGCTGCTCCTCATCCAGGGCTTCGGGATGGCTACGGGAGACCGTGGTCCTGAAAAACCGCTGCAGGTTGAAGATGGTGAACACGTAGCGCTTATACTCGTGTGGTTTCAGGCTCTGTTCCTGTTCTATGAAATACTGCTCCAGTTCATCACGCGATTTGTCCAGCAGGACCCGAAACAGGGCCGGGGAGCGGTTGAGTTCCCGCTGATCGGTCTGGCCGAAGCGGAGAAAATGCTGCCTCCTCCGATCAAATTCATGGGTCTCCTGCACGGCCCGCCGCCGCAGTTCGCCGTTCATCGGTTTCCAGCGCCGATGACTCTGACGGTCCATGAAGGGGGTGATACGATCCCGGATATAGGGATCGAGAAAGATGAAGAACAATTTCTCCACTTCAAAGGGATCCGGCTCCAGGCCGCACCGGCGGAGGCGCTCGATGACCTCGGAATCGATGTAGTAGGAGGTTCCCCCGGGATAGACGATATAATCCCCGGGCGACGGACCGAGCTCCACCAGATCCCGGTGGACCAGGCGCCCGTCCAGCTCACAGCTCTGGCGGATGGTGTAGTGGATCTGTCCGGCAACGAACCGGCGTGCGAGATACATGGGTGCTGACATCTCCTTTTATACCTGCAGAGATCTCAAACCCTGCCCCTTTCCACCTGCTGGAGAATATCCTTCACCATGTCGATGGAATAGGGCTTGACCAGGGTTCCCTTGAAATGATAGGCCCCGGGATTGAGGATAACCTGGTCGGCGGAGTCGCCGCTGGCGGCAATCATGTTGGCGTCCGGATCAAGGCTGCGGATCTGGCTGGCCGCTTCCCGACCGCCCATTCCGCCGGCGACGCGCAGGTCAAGGACCACCAGGTGGAACGGACTGTTTTCCTCCAGGGCCTGTTCGTAGAGACGGACGGCCTGTTCACCGTTCTCGGCCAACTCGACCGAGCAGCCCAGGTGGGAAAACATCTTGGAGCTGACAATGCGCATCATCTCGTCGTCGTCCATGATCAGGGCCCGTATGGTGTTATCATCCGGCGAACAGGTCTGGACCAGGTTCTGGCCGGAGGCCAGCGGAAAGTAGAGATGGACGGTGCATCCCCTGCCCGGCTCGGATTCGATACGGACAAAACCGCCGTGTTTCTTGACAATGGCATGGACAATGGTCAGTCCCAGGCCCATGCCTTTCTGGACCCCCTTCTGCTTGGTGGAAAAATAGGGATCAAAGACCCGGTCGAGCAGCTCCGGGTCGATTCCCGGGCCGTTATCAGTGATGGCCACATGGGTATAGGGTCCCTGGCGGAAAAGAAGCCCGGTTTTCTCCCCTTCCCGGCCACCATCCACACTGTCCATCCGGATGGTGATCTCGCCGTCATGTCCCACCGCTTCCAGGGCATTCTGGAGGATATTGGAAAAGACCAGAACGATCTGGGCCGAATCCACATCCACGGGCTCCAGATCATCAGTAGCCTCAAACACGGTCCGCACATCGGTGCCCTGGACGGTGCGCTCCAGCACATCGGCCAGCAGGGCCCGTATGTCCACCTGGCTCCGGGATGGCAGATAATTGTCGGAAAAGGTCGTGAACTGCCGGATGAGAGCGGTGGTATGCTGCAGGGCCTTGTCCGCCTCCTTGAGGAGCTCCACCATTTTGGGACTTTCCTTGCAGCAGAGCAGGGCCATTTCCACGTTACCGTTGATTATGGCCAGCAGGTTGTTGAAGTCATGGGCAATGCCGCTGGCCATCATGGACATGGCATCCAGTTTCTGGATCCGCTGAAGTTCCCGCTCCAGCTGCTGCTGGCGCTCCTGGGCCAGCTTGCGCTCGGTGATATCACGGAAAATACCGATGATGAAGATCTGGTCCTCTTCGACCAGGGGGACGAGATTGACCGTCACCTGGCGGTCCAGGAGGTGCAGAGGGGTATCATCGTCGTAGACAAGCGGCTGGAGATCATCTTTGTCCAGGGCCTCCAGCCAGTCCTCCATCCGCTTGCCTTCATCGGCGGACAGATATTCGGGGAACCGGCAGGTCAACACCCTGGCTTCTGGCTGACCAAGGATTTCCAGCATGGCCCGGTTGGCCATGAGCACCCGCCCGCTGCCATCGAGCTCCACCACCCCTTCGCTCATTCGATCAAGGATGATCTCGTTATGGCGCTTGGCCATCAGCAGTTCACGGGTCACCTCCCGGGCATGCAGGCCGTCCAGCCCCTTGACGTCGCGGTCGTGCCGCTCGCCCCGGTGGTATTGGGCCAGGGCGTCGAGAATGTACTGACGCATGATCGAGGCCGGTCCCTTGGCGATACAGACATCCGCCTCCAGTTCCTGGACATTCATGCCGTCTTCCAGGGCGATACCCGAGAGGACTACCAGGAATATATGTCTGTAGCGGGGAGTACTGCGAATGACGCGGCAGAGCTTGGCCCCGTCGATCTTGGGCATGACCAGGTCGGTGAAGATGATATCGGGTTTGAACTGCGGCACCATATCAAGGGCCAGCAGACCGTTATCAGCCGTACAGACCTCACAGCCTTCCTGCTCAAGGATGACGCTGAGAATTTTGAGTACAACAGGACTGTTATCAACTACTAGAACCTTGAGCTTTTTCATCACCGAGAAGTTCCCTCACGGCAGTGACCATTTCCTGGACATCAAAAGGTTTGCAGAATACCCGATCGGCACCGAGTTCGGACGCTGCAGGCAGATAGGCTTCGGGCCCGATCCTGCCCCCTCCTGAAATGGCAATGATTTTCACACTGCTGTATTCTTTTTTCAGACTGCTGATGGTTTCCAATCCCTCCTGTTCGGGCATAATCAGGTCCGTAATCACCAGATCGGCAGGATTTTCTCGCTGCATCTCCATGGCGATGCGCCCGTTTTCCGCAAGCATCACTTCGTAGCCGGCCCATTTAATGACGTGGCTGAGCAATTCTCGCATATGTTCATCATCATCTATAACCAGGATCCTCATTCCTTTCTCCGACTGTTTACTGTTTTGCGGATGGTCTGGGCAAGAAGACGCATATCAAGCGGTTTCATCAAAAAGGTGCTGATGCCGGCGTTGCGGGCCTCGTCCGGGGTCACGGCCTCGCTGAAGCCGGAACAGAGGATTATCGGCATCTCCGGCTGCAGCTTGTGGATTTCCCGGGCAAGATGCAACCCGGTCATGCGCGGCATAGTCTGATCGGTGATCACCAGGTCGATGCGCTCCCCCTCGGTCCGCACGTACTCGAGGGCCCGTTCAGGCGAAGTGGCCGGCAGAACGGTGTAGCCAAGATATTGAAGCATTCTCGTACGCATGGCAACGATCTCCTCCTCGTCGTCGACAAAGAGGATGGTTTCCTTACCCAGTGGCAGGGCGACAACCACATCGTCCTGGGCCTCGGACTCCTCCGCCGCGCAGGGGATAAATACGGTAAACTCGGAACCCTTGCCCTCCCGGGAGCGGACATCGATGATGCCGTCGTGGCTGGTGACGATTCCGTGGATCACGGCCAACCCCATGCCGGTCCCCTCGCCCACCTCCCTGGTGGTGAAAAAGGGGTCAAAAATACGTTCAAGAAGGTCGGCCGGGATCCCGTGACCGTTATCCTTGACCTGAAGCATCAGGTACCTGTCCGGCCGCAGGTCAGGGTAGCGTTGCAGCTCATCGGGGCCGGCATCCACATTGCGCAGGGTTATCTCCAGCCGACCCTCTTCATGGTCGATGGCCTGGGCAGCGTTGGTGCACAGGTTCATGAACACCTGATGGATCTGGGTAAGATCGGCATGGATACGGCAGACATCGGGATCGATATCGGCCTTGATCTCGATGGTGGCCGGCAGGGAGGAACGCAGCAGCTTGATAGCCTCCTTGATGGCCGGGACGATGCTGACATTCTTGCGCCTGGAGGCAGACTGGCGGCTAAAGGCCAGAATCTGGCTGACCAGATCCTTGGCCCGGTTGGCGGCCTTCTTGATGGCCTGCAGATGCTGGGTTATCTCCGGCAGGGTGAGCGTGGGGTCGCCGTCGTTGTTCTTTCCCGGCAGACGATAGAGCAACAGATCAGTGTTACCGAGAATAGCCCCGAGGATATTGTTGAAATCGTGGGCTATACCACCGGCAAGGGTGGCGATGGCCTCCATCTTCTGGGCCTGGATCAGCTGCTTTTCCAGGGTCCGCTGCAGAGTGATATCCTTGGCGGTGTAGGCATAACCGAGGAGTTGCCCATCTTCGACGATCGGGGCGCAGTTGACATGGAAGGTCCGGCCCAGGTACCGGTGCTCCACTTCCTGTTCCTGCATGTCGCCACTGGTACTGCTTTCCGGGACCGGACAGATGCGGCAGGTTTCCTTACTGCCGGCAAAGAGCTCGTAACAGTATTTGCCTTCAAGGGGTTTGCCGCCGCCGAGCAGTTTTTTGGCCGCGGCATTGCCCTTCCTCACCTTCAGGTCCGGGCTCAGGATGATAACAGGATCCTTGATGGCATCGAATGTCCGCTGCCATTCCCGTTCCGTCTGGCGCAGAGCGCGGAGGGTCTGGCGGTGGCTTTCGGTCTCCCGCTCCAGTTCCCGGCTGGCTCGCTGCGGGGCAGCGGTGATGTCTGGGTTCGATGTCTGATGTATACTTTTCTTTTTCTTCCCAAACATGAATGCTCTCGTTTTAAAAAACATTAACCGCCAAGGTTGAAGCGGGGTCAGGCGGCGACCTTTCCCCCGGGATACCGATGCGTTGCTGTTCCCCTGCGGCCTCGCCGCCCGGGAAATGAAAGGGGTTCTGCTCTGCCCGCCAGCCGGTCCAATTGCCCGGACTCGCCGGACAGGGGCGGCTCCACTGGCCCCTACAGCCGGTCCTCGGTTGCAGATTCCCAGGGATGCCGAAACACGGTTTCACGGAAAAAACGGATCAGACCTTCCCTCCGCCCGACGATACGGATCTGCTCCGGAATCAAATTTGATATTTTATTCCGCATAATTGACATTTTATATTCTATATGGGTGGCGAACCTGTTGTCCAGGTACCAGGTATAAAAAAGTCCAAAAAGCAGACCCGGCGGAGTAAATCCCTCGTCGCTGTTCACCAGGCGGGAATAGCATCTGGATCTTCTGGTAGAGGGCTGCATCCGGGCCAGACGGAGGAAGGTATCCAGTTCGTCACAGGAGAAAAAGCTTTGCAGGTGATGCTGTTCGCGGACCGTGAGCCGAAAGATGCGCCCAACCTTCTCCCCGTCCAGCAGCACATCCTCCATCTCTTTCTTCTCCGCGTAATTGCCCAGCAGAGACTGGCCAAGGGCGAGAAGAAAAGCCATCTCGAATCGCTCCAGGCTCTCGGTCATGTCGCAGCGGATCTTGATCCGGCGATCGCGGGGATCGTAGAACGAGAACACATTATCCCATTTCTGGCTCCGGTGCCAGCAGTCCCGATCCACCAGGGAAATCCCCTGCACGTACTCCAGGTGCTCCAGGAGAATATCGGGATGGTTCCAGATGATCTCGGAAATCCGCTCAAGGAGCCACTGCCGTTCGGTGGCCGGCATGCCCTCGTTGAACCGGGAGTTCTGGGATATCTGTTCGGTGCTGAGATACTGGAGAAACACCCGCACCTGTTCATACCGCTCACAGGGAACCTGGTAGTCCTTGCGGATCACCGGCTTGAGTCCCGTGGGCCCGTTCAGGGTCAGGGGGCGGCCATGGTCCGGCAGGTAGCCACTGATCTTGAGTCCCCACAGGGTCTGTACAGCCCGGGCCAGGGCATCGGGGTCATGCTGGACCACCCGGCGCTGGTTGAGCAGCTCGCGGGAAAAAATGGAGGCCTCGATGACCTCGAACCCCATTTCCCGGAGCCGGAACCGGTCCAGGTAGATGGGCTCCTTGGACTCCAGGGCATAACTCTGAAGGACAGAGCCGGGAATATCGCGCAGATTCAGGGCCAGGACATGGGAGAAAAGGCCATTCACCCCACCGGGGATATTGCGATGATAGGCCTGGATGAGGTCCGAGACATGAAACTTGCGATGGGGCGCGTCACGGGCCACATCGGTCTCGCCCTTCTGGACCCAGATGTTGGCCACCAGCAGTTTCATGGCCCGGGTATTGTCACGGACGGCCTCGGGCAGGCCGGATACCTGCATGATGGGGATGATGGAGGTATAGAGGCTGCCGGGAGCAAAGATGATGATATCGGCCTCCCGGATCTGCTGCAGCACCTCGGTGGGCAGAAAGGGCTGCCGGGCGAACTCGACCAGGACCCGGTCCACCGGATAGCCACGCTGGGCGCGGGAGGACTTGTCCTCCGAGGTCACCCGCACTCCGTTGGCATACTGGACCTGGAGCCGGGCATTGGTGGTGGTGCAGGGCAGGACGCTGTACTTGCCGGCCCCCATGTTCACCGCCAGCTCCCCCAGCCCCTTGATCATGGCGGTCCGGACAATGCGGTGGCCGGCCACCAGATCCGTGATGGAAAGGGTGGGATCGAGCTGGAGAAAAACCGAGCTGGCCAGCAGCAGGTTACCCAGGCACTGGGGCCGCTTGAGAGACGGGTAGAGCCGCTGGTCGGTAAAGAGCTGTTCGGTGAGGATGGTAAGCAGTCCGCGGAGCTCGTCCGGAAGGATATCGAGCCGGGCATCGGTGTCCTCGAGGAGCCGGGCTGCGGAACCGGGCATGGAGATGAACCGGTAGTTGAATATCGCGTGCAGTTCCCGGGCCACCTCCTCGGCGTGCAGCCGGTCCAGGTTGTAGCGCTGCTGCAGGCACTGGCGTCGGATGGAGGAAAGCAGCACATGGCGGATATCCCCCAGGGCCACCAGCGGCAGATCCTTGAGCAGTTCCCCGGTGGAGCCGCCGTCATCGGTGACACAGACAATGGAGTGCAGGTCCGGAAAGACCTCCTTGAGACCGGTGAAAGGACGGTCACGCCAGGCCGGTCGCCGGGAATCACCGCCGATGATATTGGACAACCCGGTCCCGCCGCCAAAGACCACGACCTTGACCTCATCGGTATTGACCGAGGAGAAGGTCTGCACCAGGCGCCGCAGGCGGCGGCCCAGGTCCGAGGCCAGGAAATCCGGGACCCCGGACAGGGACAGGTCGATGATTTTTTCCGCCAGATTATCGTGCAGCAGGAAATCGAGCACAGGAACCGCCTGGGTGGTCAACTCCTGCAGTTCCTGGCTCAGGATATGATGCGGCTCGATTCTGGGCATGGAGTCCGGGATTACAGTCCGGTTGCGGCCATCTGCCGGGAAACCGCTTCCACGGAATCCTTGAGGGCGTTCTTTTCTTCTTCGGTGAGCTCAAATTCGATGATACGCTCGACCCCGTTGGCCCCGAGGACCACCGGTACGCCGAGGAAATATCCGGAGATGCCGAACTCCCCTTCCAGGTAGGCGGCACAGGGCATGACCCGCCGACTGTCGCAGAGCACGGCCTCGGCCATCTCGATGGCGGCCAGACCAGGGGTGTAGAAGGCGCTGCCGGTCTTGAGATGGTTGACGATCTCGATGCCGCCCATCTGGGTCCGCTTGACAATGGCGGCGATCTCCTCCTCGGAGAGCAGGTCGGTAATCGGCACTCCGGCCACGTTGGCCAGCCGGACCAGCGGCAGCATGTTGTCACCATGGATACCCATGACCATGGCCGAGACATCCTGGGGCGCTACCCCGATGGCATCGGCAAGAAAGGTCCGGTAGCGGGCCGAATCCAGGACCCCGGCCATACCGACGATCCGGTGCTTGGGCAGGCCCGAGACCTTGAAGGCGGTATGGACCATGGCGTCGATGGGATTGGTGACCACGATCATGAAGCAGTCGGGCGAGTGTTTGACCGCCTCCTCGGCGCAGGCCTTGACAATGGCCACGTTCTTGGCCAGCAGGTCGTCACGGGACATGCCAGGTTTGCGGGCCAGGCCGGCGGTGATGATGACCACGTCGGAGTTCGCGGTGTCGGCGTAATCATTGGTGCCGGTTACGGAACCGGCAAAGCCGTCCAGGGGACCGGACTGCCAGAGATCCAGGGCCTTACCCTGGGGAATGCCCTCCATGACATCCAAAAGGACGATGTTGCCGAGTTTGCGGGCCAGGGCCCAGTGGGCCGCGGTGGCACCGACATTTCCGGCGCCGATGATGGTGATTTTTTTCTGCATGTTTTCCTCCTGAACCGGCATGGCCGATGGTTGGATATGGGTTGTCAGGTTGTCAACGTAAATTCTGGTGTAGCTGGAAAAGAATCAGACTGCGAAGGTTCGGGGCATCGGCACCTCCGGCTCCATCCTACGCCCCTTCCCCGCGGAGCAGCGCTTCCACCCGCTCGGCATCCCGGGGGTATCGACCTCGATGGAGTCGTGCTCGGTGAGCACCACCCGAATGGTATAGCCGTATTCCAGGGCTCGGAGCTGTTCGAGTTTCTCGAACCGTTCCCATTCACCCTCGGGCAGGCCGACAAAAGTCAGCAAAAAGCCCTTGCGGTAGGCATAGAAGCCCAGGTGCTTGTAATAGGTGGGTTGCCGGGGTTCTTCGGGGTTGCGCTGAAACGGGATCGGCGAACGGGAAAAGTAGAGCGCGTTGCCGTGGCAGTCAAAAACCGTTTTCACGTGGTTGGGATCGGAGATCTCTTCCGGACGGATGATCTTGTATATCAGGGTGGCCATGGGCAGGGCCGGATCCTCGAGAAGGGGGCTCGCCACCTGATGGACCACTTCGGCCGGAAACAGGGGCTGATCGCCCTGAATATTCACCACCACGTCCTGTTCCGGGATATCAAGCAGCTCGGCCGCCTCGGCCAGCCGGTCGGTACCCGAAGCGTGATCGCTGCGGGTGAGCACCACCTCGCCGCCGAAATCCCTGACCTTCGCGGCGATCCGTTCGTCATCGGTGGCCACCACGACCCGGGAGAGCATCTCCACCTGCCAGGCCCGTTCCACCACGTGCTGAATCATCGGTTTTCCGGCAATGAGCGCCAGCGGCTTCCCCTCGAAACGATTGGACTGGTAGCGGGCCGGAATAATGGCCACCACTCCTGGCTGTTCTTCTTTCATCTCCTGTCCTGCCTGCACGCCATCCACCCTCTCTGGCCGGACGGCTGGTAATGATTGACACTCCCTTCCTGATGGTCTTGTAACATGATATATTGCACAACAAGAAATAGCAATATAACATGACTGTATGACTTGGAAAAACAAAACCCGACCAAACCCTCTGGCCGGGGTGATCACGAGCGGTGACGGGCCTGCCCGAAGAGCTGCCGAACTGGCCGCCCGACTGGACGTCCCGCTCCTCGCCCATCCGCCTGCTGATTCCCTGGTCGTGCGGGTTGGAGCGAACCATCTGGAGCTGGTTCATTGCCAGCCGCATGGTGATCTGGCCGTACGGGTGGAATTTGTCCTGGGAGCGGCGGGATACCGGAGGCAGAAAGGTGGCCGGGAGATGCTGCTGCGGGCTGTGGGCGCCAGGAAGGGCGAGCGGCCGGATGTCCTGGACGGAACCGGCGGCCTGGGCCGGGACAGCTTTGTCCTGGCTCAAGCCGGCTGCCGGGTGCAGCTGTTCGAACGTCATCCGGTGCTGGCCCTGCTCCTCGAAGACGGCCTGCGCCGGGCGGCGGACAGCCCGGAAACCAAGGCCGCGGCGGAACGGATCACCCTGCACGGCCAGGATGTCCTGGAATACCTGAAAGTACCGGGGCCGGACCTGAGGGAGAAGACCCCGGTCATCTATCTGGACCCCATGTATCCAGGACGAGACAAGGCGGCCAAGGCCAAAAAGGAGCTGCAACTCCTCCAGCTCCTGCTGGGCGATTCACAGAACCGGGAACATGAGGAAGCGATCCTGCTGGAGGCCGCCCTCCAGGCGGCCGGAAAGCGGGTCGTGGTCAAGCGGCCGCGCAGGGGACCCTTCCTGGGCAGGCAGAAACCCTCCTACTGCCTGGAGGGCCGCTCTACCCGGTTCGACATCTACCTCACCAGAGGGCGTTGAAAAACCCGGCTCTGTCCCGGCCGGACGGCAGCCGGCAAGGCCTGTTTACAAGGCGGCAGCCTTGGCCAGAGCAGCGGTGATGGTATCGAGCTGCTCGTTTTTCATCTTCACCGGTATCTGGTAGACCAGGGTCCGGGACATCAGCTCCGCCGACTTCGGCAGGGCCTCGGGATCATAGATCACCCGCCGTTTTCCCTCCAGGCTGAAGGGCCAGCCGTTGTGGCAGAGGGTGGAACCGGCCATGAGATGCTCCCACTTGGGGTAGAAATGCCAGGTGTTCTCGCCAAAGGCGATGGCCCCGGCTCCGTTGTCCCGCAGCACCTGGTTCACGGCCGCGGCCTGCTCTGCACTCTCCAGCATGAAGGCCAGAAAGGTGGCCGAATCGCCCTCTTCGTCGAGGATGGTGCGGAAACTGACCCCGGGAATGGCGGAGGCTGCCTCCTTGAGCCGGGCCTTGGTTTTCTTCTGACTGGCCACCATGTCGTCGAGCTTGGCCAGCTGCGCCAGCCCCATGGCGCCCTGGAGCTCCATCATCCGGTAATTGAAGCCGATAAAACGGCGCCCCTCGCCGCCGCGACCGCCGGGATTCACCACGTGGTCGTGGCCATGGTCGTGGTATTCCGACATGTTGCGCCACAGCTCTTCGTCGTTTGTAATCACCATTCCACCCTCACCGGTGGTCATGGTCTTGACCGAGTCAAAGGAAAAGGTGCCGCAGGCGCCAAAGGTGCCCAGATGCTGGCCGTCGAGCCGGGCTCCGGCGGCCTGGGCCGTGTCCTCGATCACCGGGATCCCGTGTTTGTCGGCAATGGCCTTGATCTCGCGGATCCTGGCCTGGGCACCCAGCATGTGCACTGGAATGATAGCCCGGGTCCTGTCGGTGATCTTCTTCTCCAGGTCGGCCGGATCCATGTTCAGGGTTTCATCCACCTCGGTGAACACCGGCACCGCGCCGGCATCGAAGATGGCCTCCCAGGTGGCGACAAAGGTGAAACCCTGGGTGATGACCTCATCCCCGGCTCCGACGCCCAGGGCGGATAAAGCCACCTTGAGGGCGGCGGTTCCCGAGGTTACGGCCTGGGCATGACTGGCACCGGTGTAGCGGGCAAAGGCCTCTTCGAACTCCCGGACCTTGTAGACCCCCCGGCGCTGCTCGCCAAATTCGTAGCGAAACAGGACCCCTGTTTCAAACACTTCCAGGACCTGCTGCTTCTCCTCTTCCCCAAACACTTCAAAACCAGGCATGATGACCCCTACTTATCCAGCTTGTCTTTAATCTTGTTCTGCTCGTCCAGGAGCAGGATGACCGGCCGAAACCCGTCGAGCTCCTGCTCGTCCACCTGGACATAGGTGACGATGATGATCAGATCACCCACCAGCCCCTTGCGGGCCGCAGCCCCGTTGAGACCTATCACCCCGCTGCCGGGAGCACCCTCGATGGCATAGGTATCAAACCGCTCGCCATTGTTGATATTGTACACCTTGACCCGTTCGAAAGGAACGATGCCGGCGGCATCCATGAGCTCCCGGTCAATGGTCAGGCTTCCCTCGTATTCAAGGTCGGCCTCGGTGATGGTCGCCCGGTGTATTTTTGCCTTTAGCAGTGTTCGTTGCATATCCGTGCTTCAAAGTTCATGATTCGACCAGCATCCCGTTGTCGATCAACCGGACCCTGTCGCGGATTCTGACCGCCAGGGCCAGCAGGGTATGGTCGTCGATCCGGGAAACCGGTTCAAGAGTCCGGCAGTCCACCAGTGTAACATAATCAATGGTCGTGACCGGATGGGATAGAATAAAGGTGGTTATCTCTTCCTGCAGCAGGCCGGCATCGGTGAGCCCTCCGGCCACAAGCTGCCTGGCCCGGGCGATGGCCCGCGACAGACTCAGCGCCGATTCCCGGTCTTCGGAGGCCAGGTAGGCGTTTCGCGAACTCATGGCCAGACCATCACTCTCCCGGACAATGGGATGCCCGATGATCTCCACATCCATATTGAGATCCCGGACCATGCGCCGGATAACGGCCAGCTGCTGAAAATCCTTTTCGCCGAACACGGCGCAGTGCGGCCGGACAATATTGAAAAGCTTGCAGACAACAGTGGTGACGCCGGCAAAATGTCCCGGCCGGTCGGCCCCGCAGAGATGGTCAGTGAGACCGGAGACCGCGACCCGGGTCTGGAAACCGTCCGGATAGATCTCCTCCGGGGTGGGCGCGAACAGTACGTCCACGCCTTCGCCTTCGGCCAGTTGCCGGTCCCTGTCGAAATCGCGGGGATAGGTGTCCAGATCCTCGCCGGGGCCGAACTGGGTCGGGTTGACAAAGAGGCTGACCACCAACCGGTCGGCCCGCTCACCCCCGAGCCGCATGAGCGAGAGATGGCCTTCATGGAAGTAGCCCATGGTGGGCACCAGGGCCAGTTTTTCCCTCCGGCCGCGGCATTCCCGGGCCCAACGGGTCATCTCATCGACGCTGCGTATAATCTTCATTTTTCCTGCAAGCCGGCAGAATCCGGCCCCGCTGTCACTTGAGTCGGCCGAGACGGTACTGGATGATCTCCGCCTCCGGATCACCGTTCACGCCGCTTTCCTGTCCACTTCTGGCTTCAAGAAATTTCTCATACATTTCCCTTGCCCCGGCGGTGTTGCCCTGCAGTTCGTAAATCCGGCCAAGAGCCCGGTACGACTCCACTTCAAAACCCTTGAAATCGCCAAGCGGCTGATAACTGGCCAGGGCCTGTTCCAGCTGGCCCTGTTTTTCATACAGAGCCCCGAGATTGTAGAGCAGGAGCGGCTTGAGCGGGTTGGAGTTGCGCACCTTCCTGTTCACCGCCATCAGCTCACCAATAGCCCGGTCGACCTCGCCCCGGTCGGTCACCAGGTGGGCGATCTCTATCCTGGCCCAGGTGCCGGAAGGGGTGGAGCCGTACTTGTCGACCACCTCTTCCAGGGCCGCAAGCCGTTTGTCCGTATCAGCCATCAGGGCGGCGTCAAGGGCAGAGGCGGCTTTTTCCAGCCGGTACTCCCGCCAGGATCCGTACAGGGCCACCCCGGTCACCAGGATAACCACCGCGGCCACCGCGATCCAGATGGCCCGCTGGTTTTTGCGGATAAAGGCGATGGCGCCCGGTGGCAGATTCAACTGCTCCAGCAGTCCGGATGTTTCCACCAGGGCGGTCTGTTCAACATGCTGTCTGTCAAAGGCGCTCTTATCTGCCATGTCTATCCTGCCTGTACCTTGAATATTGGCCCGGAACCGCGCCCTGGCCTGTAAATCGAAATTGGTATTGCACTTGTCATGTAAACCGATAACTATACCCGCTACCGGGCTACGCCGGAAGAGAAAAGTGCATCCAGGGGGAGGAAAAAAC
Organism: Desulfolithobacter dissulfuricans; assembly: GCF_025998535.1. Classification (NCBI taxonomy): domain Bacteria; kingdom Pseudomonadati; phylum Thermodesulfobacteriota; class Desulfobulbia; order Desulfobulbales; family Desulfobulbaceae; genus Desulfolithobacter; species Desulfolithobacter dissulfuricans. The sequence goes on from NZ_AP024233.1 coordinate 1,716,203, forward strand.
AAGACATGACCGGCCAGAGAATTTTCACCGTATCCGAGCTGACCGGCTCCATCCGCGGCCTCCTGGAAACCCGCTTTCCCCATGTCAGCGTGGCCGGGGAGATCTCCAACCTGCGCCGTCCCCGCTCCGGTCATCTCTATTTCACCCTCAAGGACGACCAGGCTTCCATCAGGGCGGTGCTTTTCAAGATGCAGCAGCGCTACCTGGAAAGGCTGCCGCAGGAGGGCCAGCAGGTGGTTTGCCGGGGCCGGATATCGGTCTACGAACCCCGGGGCGAATACCAGCTGATCATCGACACCATGGAGCTCCAGGGAGCCGGAGACCTGCGGCTGGCCTTCGAAAAGCTGAAGCGCAAACTGGCCGCCGAGGGGCTGTTTGCCAGTGAAGCCAAGAAGGAGGTACCCTCCTGTCCGGCGCACATCACCCTGGTCACCTCGCCCAGCGGAGCAGCGGTCCACGACTTTATCCGGGTGGCCCGCAGCCGTTTCCCCCTGGTTCGCCTGGCCATCTACCCGGTGACCGTCCAGGGTGACCAGGCCCACAAAGAAATGATCCAGGCCATCCGTGACATCAACCGCCACCTCGACACCGACTGCATTGTCCTCTGCCGGGGCGGCGGCTCCATCGAGGACCTGCAGCCGTTCAACGAAGAAGAGCTGGCCCGGGCCATCTTCGCCTCGGAGATTCCGGTGGTCAGCGGTGTGGGCCACGAGATCGACTTCACCATCTCCGACCTTGTCGCTGACCTGCGTGCCCCCACTCCCAGCGCAGCGGCCGAAATACTCCTGCCCGATATAAGCGAAATCAGGACCCGGCTCGCCCGGCTACGCGCCACCCTGACGCGGGCCATGACCCGCCTGCTGGACAGCTACCGTGACCGACTGGCCCTGCTGCGGGAAAAGCTCCGCGACCGGCTCCACCCCGTGACCACCATGCTTCTCAAGGTCGATCATCTTGCCGAGCGGCTGATCCGGGCCATGGAGGTCCTGCTCAACTCCAGACAGCGGCAACTGGACCAGCTCGAGACCAGGCTCAGGTCCCGCAGCCCGGCCCCGACGATCGACCTGGCCGGCCGACGCGTGGACGAACTCCACCGGCGGATATCCCAGGCCATGCTCAGTATACTGGAGGACAAACAGGCCCGCCTGGCCCATCTTGCCGGGGTCCTGGACGCGGTCAGTCCGCTTGCCACCCTGGCCAGGGGGTATGCCATTGTCAGAAAAGAAGGAAAACAGGGACAGGTGGTCACCAGCAGCGGAGAAACGCGGATCGGCGAGCGGCTGGAGGTCCTGCTCCACCGGGGTCGGCTGCGGTGCCGGGTGGAAGAAACCATCGGGCCCGAGGAGAAGGACAAAAAAGGTTAATTGAGGATTTCGTTGACTTTCTGGTCGATTTTCCGGATCGTTTCGGCCAGCTTGCGGGGATCTTCCTCGGCCGCCTGCTTGAGTTTTTCACCCCACTGCCTGAGCATCCTGGTGTCGATCCTCCGCACCTGGTTGTCACGGCACCATTCCCGGCCGATCTTTTCCCCCAGGATCTCGAGCACCTTTTTCTGCTCTTCCTGCATCTCCCGGGGGGTTTTGCTGAGAATCTCCTCGGTGACCCGCTCCCAGCCGTCGGCCAGCATGTTGCCCTTGTAAAAGGTTTCCAGCCAGGCCCTTTCCCTCTCGGTCAACTCCTGCTCCCGGGCAGGATGTTCATCATGGGACCGGGAAGAATGAATCGAGGCGACCGCCTCGTCAACGGCATGGCTGTAATCTGCCAGAAGGACGGAGAGGAAACCGGCAATGACAACGGCACAGATTTTTTTCATGGCGCTGGATCTCCCGAGTATTTTATACCCGGAATTGGTACCATCGCCAGCGCCCGTTGTCAAGCTACCAGGGAAAAAGATCCCACAATGTGTCACCTTCCCGTACGACCGGCCCCTGACACAGACCTGCTCCGCCGCCGAAACGGAGCTAAGGCAAGCGATTGCCAGCTCTTCGGCAGGATACGAACTCAACCAGTCATGCGGCCTGCTTTCTCGACCTGCAGTTATACCCGACCAGGCCAAAGAGACCACTCCCGAACAGCAACATTGTCCCAGGCTCGGGCACAGGAGCGGGGACCTCGACAACACCGTATATGCCTGCCACAATGTCCGGAGCGTCGTTCCATTCGCCGGCATTGAGATACGAAAAATCCTGCGCCAGCATGAAGGCGAAATCTTCGGACACTGGCGGCGATAACGGCGCTCCGTCATTGGGTTCATCGAGACCCCAATTCGTGAACGTTACCGGTTCGCCACTGGCCCAGACAAAATCACCTTCACTGGCCGCGTTATTGAAACCGATCCAGAGATCACGGGCGACACCTCCATAAAAAGCAAACGTATCGATAAAAATCCCGGCAACACACGGTGGTGCCTATAACTTGTGAACAAACCATAATCTATCAGACAGATCCCTTCGCCGGACTCTTCCGTGGCCGCCCTGCTCGTCAAGGCGTCGCCTGTCGACCTAGCATTGCACTAATCTGCTCCTGAAAATGGCTGTTGCCGAGGGCGAAATTGCCGTTAGTGGTTTTCCGTATCTCATCAACTACCCCGTCCTCGAGTTCATGCCGAAACAACTCCCGATACGCATCCTGTCTTTCCCCATCTGACCGACCAGGTTGCCGATAAAGCGAATGCGTGACTACAAGATCGGTGCCTTGCCCCTGCCCGTTGACCAAGTAACTTGACCAGCGGTATTCGCCGGGATGCTCGCCTCATGAGTAAACCGGCACTGCCACGTTCATCCGGAGTCAGCAACAGGTGAACATGGTTTGTCATCAGGACATACGCATGGATCTGGCAACCCGCATCTGCGGCATATTCTTCCAACCACTCCTGGTAAAATAGACAGCCAGTCTCGGAAAAGAAACAAACCTGCCTGTTGTTCCCCCGCTGAATAACATGAAGCGGCACACCAGGTACCACGATACGGGCTCTTCTTGGCATGATTCATTCCCAGCATAAAAAACGTGGTCTGTCCCCTATTGTCATTCGGGATACCAGTGCGTCCCTGCAGGCCAAAGCGGGCAGATTATACCACCTTGGATTATTGTCTGAAAATTGTGGCCGTGGCGTGTTTGATCCCTACTTTTGCTACGGGGTTCTTTTCTGTTGCTTATCCTGCTTCCTCTTTGCCTTTTGTTCCTGTTTCTTTATCTTCTGTTTTTTGCTCTTGTCCTTGTCCTTTTTGCCACCTTTGTCTCCCATTGTGTATCTCCTTTCTGATTGGTATTTATCTTCTCGCCCGGATACTTTTTCGATCGTTGCGTATGTCACCAATGCACCAATGTATAAACGGAGTCTGACCCCTATTGTCACTACTATTATCACTAGAATTGTGGTCTGTCCCCGTTTTGTGTTTTGACCATCCAATCACCAACGCTCAAGTGGAATGGCTGGTCAATAAAATCAAAACACTCAAGCGACAGGACTATGGCTTCAGAGACATGGAATATTTTCAACTCCGGCTTTACCATCTACATCAGTCCAGGTACTCATTTGCCGAATGAACCTAAAAAACGTGGTCTGTCCCCTATTTTCTGTGTTTCCGTTACCCGGGCGGTTGACCCTCAACAGGTGTTTGGTGCAGGATCTGCCACCGAATAGGAAACCCAAGCTAGACCTTTTCAAAGATCAGTCAGCCGGTATCCGACTGAAGAGTGAAGGAAATTTCGCCCCTACCTACTTTTGTCGCTTGGCAACCGGGGGCCTCTAGGTGTTAGCCATTATTTTTTGTTTAAACAGCATTTCTTATACTTCTTTCCGCTACCACATGGGCAGGACTCGTTTCGACCAACTTTTTTACTTTTATTTGGTGTTTGATCAGGTTTCTCACTCTCTGCTGTTGGCGGTAAAATCTGGTAAATATTGTTTATAACATTATTAACTTCTATTTTTCGTGGTTCACTTGACGAATCTTGACCAACCAACAATGCAATAATGGATATCACTATTACAATAAAGGCATAAAGTTCACCCCGTGTTTTGGGAAGAATATCTTTTAATGAAGATAATTCAGGAAGCTCTTTTTCAATCTCCCTTGATATATCTTGATAAGACAGCAGTTCCCGATTTGCCCCCTGCTCAACCAGCGAACAGGACGATTTGAGAAATTTTGACCCTGTTGTCCAAGTTTCCTGTCGATTTTCGGCATGAAACGACAGGGAAGGCGGTTTTCCCGGAGAAAAAACCGAATTTTTGACGTACTTCTCCAGTCATCCTTCCGGATGTTGTCCGCAAGAATACGTTCTTTGACAACCTGATTTTTTCGATCGGCGACTCACTCCCATTGGAACTCCAGTTTCGGCTTGCGGACGCCGTTGACGATACAGTGGAGTATCAGCTCCATTGACGGGACGAAATTCTCATTAAAGCAGCTGCGAACTCGTTCCCAGAGGTACCGTCTCGTTCTATATTTTGCCTGGGCCGCCTGGAACAGCGGACAACACATCTGCTGAACCTGATCCACCAAGAAGGCCAGCAGCATCAGATGGGCAAAAACAGCGCTCAGGTGCTTCTTGCCGAGTCCATAGTTGTGCTCCAGGTTGTAGCCCTGGTTTTTCAAGGTATTGAACGTCTCATTCTCGATCCGCCACCGGGCACGGCCGGCACGCATGATGTCAAAGGCGTTTTCCCCGCTGATCGGGATGTCCGTCACCCAGCCGAACCGGTTCTTTACGTTACCTTCACTGTCCGTCTCCCAGTATTCCAGGAAGTTGACCGTCAGAGAATCCTTGCTGGACTTGTTGAGGGGAACATTGTTGAGAAAACGAAAGCAATGGTGCACATTGGTCTTGTTGGAATCCGCTATGTGCAACTCGGTGATTTCGCCCCTGTCAGCCGCCTCGTCGACCGATTGGTACAGATTCTCATGATCCTTGGGCTTGGCCCCGAGGATGTAGCGCAGGTCATGTTTCTGCAACTCCTGGATATGCGGCGCGTTGGACGCCAGGGCATCTTCAATGACAATGGTCTTGAGATGGGGATGCTCGCGCCGGAAATCAGTCAGGTAACGCTTGGCCGCATTTCGTTCACAGTCGTTCTTGCTGCTGCCGTCCTGCTTGACGATCATCTCCGGGCAGGTGGGAATCACTTCCGAACGGTCCGGATGGACAAAGGCCCCGGCAAACATCTGTTGGTAATATTCGACCTTGCCGTTGCGCTTCCTCTTGCTCAGGCAATAGTCGGAGCCCATCTTTTCAGAGGTGTAAATACCGGTGCCGTCCAGGGCAAGAAGATAATATCCGCCCAGCCAGGTCATCTTCTCCAGTACCTTGCCACGCTGAAGCTGGGCAAAAATACTTTTGAACGGACGACGCAGATCCCTGACGGAAACCTCATCCAGAACAGTGCGCATCTGGCTGTCGCTGGGGATGCGGCTGACACCGAATACTCCCTGCAGGCTGTCGGGCTCTTCCCGGCGCCGTTCATCAAAAGCAAGCAGCGATGGATCTTTCAGGCAAAACATGGCAAAACCGGACATCAGTACATCGGGCAAAGATATTGAACTGTTGGCGGCCCGATGATCCACCACTCGGTTAAAATCCTCGCGTATGCGGGAATACAAGGTATCGGCATTGAGGTGACAGCGCATTTTTATCCGACGAAATGTTTTTCCGCTGTTACGGTAGTTGCGAATGAATCTGCTGAGTGTCGACATGGCATATCTCCTTGTAACGAATTGATATTACAAAGAAAAATGCCGCCGATCTTTTCAGCCATGTCAAGTAAAAAATCAAGTTCTTGAGAAAAAATTATGTTGTGATTACACCATGCTACGACACAGAAGTTTACGAAACCGCTCTCCCGGAAGCCGCATTATTTATGCGTTCCGGGCATAACGGGAATTGCTGTATTTATTCTTAGTAGCTAACAGTTAACTAGACAGAATGGGCCAATATGGTGATAGGCAGATTCTGTCTAACACGCCTATATTCGTAATATAAAGAAACAAGACACTGGATTACCCACGGTCCTCATGCGCCGCCAACAGGAGATGGTCTGGTCCTGAAACAGCGTTGTGTGGAAATATCCTGGCACATTGAAAAAGAATGATGCGTTTTGGTTATTGTATCGCGAAACGACATGAAACGCGTTCCTGGCACCATGATCCGGTCTCTGTTTTTTCATCCAGACCGGGTTTAAAAAAATTTTCTGGAACAATTAGTTGTCTGTTTTCTCTTAGAATTTCTTCATCTGTAACTTGCACATTCTACTGGTAAACCAGATAATGCATTTTTTTGAAAGCACAAAAAAATGTCAAAGGTGGTTCGATTGCGGAAGCGGAGTGCCTGGATCAGGGGACTTCTATTGCACAGGAGAGGATATCAGGAATAGATGAAAACGTTTATCAACGGGCATATAATTTTTCAACAGCCTGATACAGACAGTCGTACAGTGCAGGATTACAGAGGAAGCGGGTCAGGAGATGTCAAGTAGGAGGAACAGAAGTCCGCTGAGGAGCACGGCCAGCAGCGAGCCGAGAAAGACGATCCGGTTGGCCTGGCGGATATGTTGGGGAGTGGGAGTCTGCAGCGGCTCGCCGAGGGTTGGTTTTTCCACTGTCTGGCCGAAATAGACCGACGGACCGCCGAGCTGGATGGAAAGCGCCCCGGCCATGGCCGCTTCGGGATGGCCGGCGTTGGGGCTGGTGTGGTTGTGGTGGTCTCTTCGCCAGGTGGTAAAGGCACGGGCTGCGTTTCCTCCGCCCGGCCAGGCTGCGGCGATGATCAGCAGGGCTGTGAGGCGGGCCGGCAGCAGGTTGGCCAGGTCGTCGAGGCGGGCGGCGAAGCGGCCGAAATGAAGATACTGCTCGTTCTTGTAACCAAACATGGAATCCATGGTATTTACGGCCTTGTAGAGCATGCCGCCCACCGCGCCGGCAGCCGGGCTGTACTGGGGGTAGCCGGTAACGACCGCTGCCAGGGCGACCAGACTGCTCCAGAAAAGCGGGGCGATCACCCCGTCGGCCATGTTTTCCGATACGCTTTCCACGCAGGCCCGGACAATGCCCGGCCCATCCAGGGTGGTGGTGTCGCGGCCGACGATCATGGCCACCTTTTTCCGTGCCTGGTCCAGATTCCCTTCGTTGTCCTTGAGCGCCCTGTACACCTCCCGGGCATGGTGGAGCAGGTCGCGCACCGCCAGGGTGGTATAGAGGAGAAAGACCGCCAGGACGAAAAGGGCGGCCTGGGAAAAAATCGCCGCCAGGCCAAGGAGTCCGGCCGTGGTCAGCAGAACGGTGGCTAGCAGGGTCAGGGCGGTGACAGTTCCGGCCAGGCCCGGATCCCGGAACAGGCGCCGGAAGGTCCTTTCCAGGAACAGGGCAAACCGGCCCATGAGCTGAACAGGATGGGGGAACCAGCGGGGATCGCCGAACAGGAGATCGAGGAGGAAGGCCAGGTAGATGGCAACACAAAAGGTCATAGATCCAGGAGACGGAAAATCTCGTCCAGGTCCACGTGGGCGCGGAACACCTCAGCCAGCCGGTCCAGAGCCGGTTCCAGGTCATAGGTCGCCCCGGGTCCCTGCAGGGGTTCCAGGCCTTTTTCTCGGCGCAGTCGGTCGATAAACCAGCGCCGGAACGGGTCGCTGTCAAAGATGCCGTGCAGGTAGGAGCCCCAGACCCGGTCAGCGGCCAGGCCGCAGGTGGTGTCATCGTCAAAGACCAGGATCGGCTCTCCCCTGCCCCGGGTCACCCCGTGGTGGATTTCATAGCCGTGGACCGGGGTTCCGGAGGGCGCGTGGGTACCCTGGCGGCGGGTCAGGGTTTTTTCCGGGGCCAGCTCGGTTCGCATGTCGAGCAGGCCAAGCCCCTGGCAGACCGATCCTGGCTCTCCTTCCAATCCCAGGGGATCGCCGATCTCCCGGCCAAGCATCTGAAATCCGCCGCAGATACCGACGATCTCGCAGTTCCGGGCGGCCAGTTTCCGCAACCGGGCGGCCAGGCCAGACTCTTCGAGGTAGGTAATGTCGTTGATCACGTTCTTGGAGCCGGGCAGAATCACCGCGTCCGGATACCCCAGGTCTTCGGCCCTGCGAATGATGCGCAGGTCCACATCCGGCTCGGCCAGCAGCGGCTCCACGTCGGTGAAATTGGAGATATGGGGCAGATCGATGAGGGCCAGGGTCACGTGCTCCTGGTCCGGCTTTGGTTTGTCAAAGAGACCGGCCTTGAAGGAGACCGAATCCTCCTGGGGCAGGCCCAGGTCACGGATGTAGGGCAGGACACCCAGCACCGGCTTGCCGGTCCGCTTCAGGAGATAGTCGTGGGCCGCGGCCAGGAGCGAGCTATCGCCCCGGAAGCGGTTGACCAGAAACCCGGCCACAAGCTGCCGTTCCCACTCTTCCATGACCTCCATGTGGCCGACAAAGGAGGCATAGACCCCGCCCCGGTCGATGTCACCGGCCAGCAGTACCGGGCTTTCGGCATAGCGGGCCATGCGCATGTTGACGATGTCATGCGACTTCAGATTGACCTCGCCGGGACTGCCCGCTCCTTCCAGGACCAGGACATCGAAGTCCGCCGCCAGCTCGTCGTAGGCCCGGCACACCTCCTGCCAGGCTCTCTCCTTGTAGCGCACATACTCGGCCACCCGCATGTTGCCCACCGGCCGGCCGTGGACGATGACCTGGGAACCCACGTCCGAGGAGGGCTTGAGCAGCACCGGATTCATCCGCACGTCCGGATCCAGGCGGCAGGCCTGGGCCTGGACCACCTGGGCCCTCCCCATCTCGCCCCCGTCGCGGGTAACATAGGAGTTGAGCGACATGTTCTGGGCCTTGAACGGCGCCACCCGTATCCCCTCCTGGAGCAGGACGCGGCAGAGCGCGGCCACGAGCACGGACTTACCCACGTCCGAGCCTGTGCCGACAAACATGATGGAGCGGACCCTGGCCGGCCTGCGGCTGTTCCTGCTGTTGTTTTTGTTTCTCCGGTCAGGGTCGGTGGTCCGGGCCTGGGCCAGAACCTGCTCCAGGGCCGAGACCAGGGCGCGGTTGTCCTCCTGCGGCCGCACTGCGACCCGAAAATAGCTCTGGTCAAGGCCCGGATAGCCCCCGCAGGTCCGGATGGCGATCCGGTGATCGGCCATCAGCCGGTGGGCCAGCTCGTCCGTCCCAGGGTTTGTGACCTGACCAGCAGGTAGTTGGCCTGACCCGGGTAAACGGTGAGACCCGGCAACCGTCCAAGCTCTTCCCCGAGCTTCTCCCGCAGGGTCCGGGTGGTTTCCACCGTCCTGGCCAGGTAGTCACTGTGGTCGAGAAAGGCGGCCCCGCAGGCCTGGGCCAGGGTGTTGACGCTCCAGGGGGCCAGCTGGTTGCGGATACGCTCAGCCAGGGCGGGATCTGCAGCCAGAAAGCCCAGCCTCAGACCGGGAATGGCGAATATCTTGGTCAGGGAATGGAGAGTGACCAGGTTGTCGGCCGCCCCGGCCAGGGAGCGGAAGCCGGGGACAAAACCGCCAAAGGCCTCGTCCACTAGAAAAAAAACATCGGGATGGAAGAGGATACACTCCAGCAGGGCCCGGGGATCGCTCACCACGCCGGTGGGGTTGGCGGGCTGACCGAGCAGGACAAGGTCCCCGGGCGCAAGCATTCCTGCCAGTACGTCCAGGTCCAGGGTGAAGCCGTTGTCCGGCCCCAGGACCAATCGCTCCACCGGGAGACCGCTGGCCCGGCAGGCGGTCTCATAATCGATGTACGAGGGCACCGGGATGACCCCGCGGCGGACCGGCAGAGTACGGACCGCAGTGAACAGCAGCTCCGAGGTGCCGTTGCCGGCCACCAGCATGGCCGGATCCAGGTTCCAGGTCCGGGCGGCCCGGGCAAGGAAAATGCTGGAGTCGGGATCCGGATAATGGACCAGGTCACTGACGTGGCGGGAGATGATGTCCCGTAGACCGGGCGGCGGTCCCAGGGGATTGAGGTTGGCGCTGAAATCAAGGATCTCACCTGGATCACAGCCATACTCGCTGGCCAGCCGGGTGAGGTTGCCCCCGTGTCCGCTGCTCATCCCGCACCTCCTGCCACCGCGGCAAAGCCAAGGGCCATGAAGGTCTCGGCCAGTTCGCAGGCCGCCCCCAGGGTGTCACCGGTGGCGCCGCCGATCTTCTTACGACAGAACCGGGCAAAGAGACAGATGGTGCCCATGGTGAAGACGAGCACGCCCAGGCCGCAGGTTCCGGCCAGCCACACGGTGACCAGACCGGCAAAGGCAAGGCTCCCCAGGGCGGCAAGCCGGGAACGCCTGGTGTAGAACAGCCCCCCCAGCCCACCCTCGGGCCGGGCATAGGGCAGAAGCCCCATCATCAGGACAATGGCACTGCGGCCGGCCAGGGGCAGGAGCAGGGCCGTGACCACGACTGTGGATCGATCCAGGGTGGCCAGGGCCGATGTTTTGAGAAGCAGAAGAATGATCAGGGCGATCACCCCCATGGCGCCGATCCGGGAATCGCGCATGATGGCAAGGATCTGCGTCCTGTCCGGCCGGGCACTGAAAAATCCATCCGCGGTGTCGGCCAGTCCGTCCAGGTGCAGCCCGCCCGACAGGGCCAGCAGCAGCAGGGTCAGACAGACTGCCGCCGGCAGGGACGGCAGAACCAGCCACAGGACCCAGGCCCCGGCAGCGCAGATCAACCCCAGCAGCAATCCGATGAGTGGGAACGAGCCCACGGAGCCGGCCAGCTCCTCTTCCGTGGTCCCGAGCCTGCCGGGCAGAGGCAGGATGGTGAGAAAACGGAAGGCCGCCGCCAAATGGCCGGGACTGAGGGGCGAGCGCGAGATCACTCGACCGGGGTGCCGGTGACGCCGGCCTCTTCAAAGGTAGCCACTTCGGTGAGCACGGCCACGGCCGCCTCGACCAGGTTCATGGCCAGGGCGGCGCCGGTGCCCTCGCCCAGCCGCATGTTCAGGTCCATCAGGGGCCTGAGCCCGAGCCGTTCGTGCATGGCCCGGTGGCCCTGCTCCACGCTGCGGTGAGCGCAGATGATGAAGTCGCGGACAAAGGGTTCCAGGGCATAGGCGATGAGCGCGCCGGCGGTGGAGATGAACCCATCCACCAGCACCGGCTTTCGGTGGGCGGCGGCGCCGATGATGAGCCCGGCAATGCCGCCGATCTCGAACCCGCCCACCTTGGAGAGCACGTCGATACCGTCCGACGGATCCGGGCGGTTGATCTTCAGGGCCCGTTCCACCACCTGAATCTTCTGCTGGAGTTGGTCGTCATCCAGGCCGGTGCCACGGCCGGTGACCTCGGCCACAGGCGCGCCGGTCATGGCCGCGACAATGGCCGTGGACGGCGTGGTGTTGCCGATCCCCATGTCGCCGGTACCGAAGACATCGGTCTCCGGGGCCAGTTGGTTGGCCACCTCGATCCCGGCCTCCACCGCCATGACCGCGTGGGTCCTGGTCATGGCCGGGCCATGGGCCATGTTCTGGGTTCCGTTACCGATCTTGCGGGCGATGATCTTGCCCGCTTTGACCAGGTCGTCGAGATCGGCGGCCGTGCCCATATCCACCACTGTGACCTCGGCTCCGGCCTGCCGGGCCAGGGCGTTGATCCCGGCCCCGCCGTTGACGAAGTTGTAGACCATCTGGGCCGTGACCTCGGAAGGATACCTGGAGACACCCTCGGCGGTGACCCCGTGGTCCCCGGCCATGACCACCACCCGCTTGCGCTTGACCGGTGGCTTAAGCGAGCGGGTAATGCCGGCCAGGTCCACGGCCAGGTCCATGAGATCGCCCAGAGCCCAGTGGGGCATGGTCAACTGTTCCAGCCGGGCCCGGGCCTTCTCCCGGTACTCGGTGTCCTGGGGAAAGATCTTGCGAAACGTTGCCTCAAGAAAGTTTACCTGCTCCTGCCTGGGCTGAAATGATTTTGGTCGCATGTTCCTGTGTTGTTTTTATTTTTTATTATTTAATATTATATCAACTTGTTATCCTGGTTGCCATTTACAATTCAGCCTGCACGGGACGCTATTGGTTGCGGGCCGCCGAAACCGGCAGTGCCAGAAACCGGCCGGGCGTCGTCCCCGCGGAGCGAGAGCATGGGGTTCTGCGTTTCTATGGACTGCCGCTTCCTTTGTGTGACACCGCCGAGGTAAAATGAGAAGGCTGATTCCCCGCGAGCTGTGTTATAAACACGCTCAAGAATAACCGCAGTCGAATGCTGCACAACCTGGGAGAACCAGCCATGCACAATGTAACAATCGGAATGGACCTTGGCGATAAAAATCATGTTATCTGTATTGTTGATCATGCAGGCCGAATCGTGCGTCGAGATACGGTTACTAATACCAGAGAGGCGTTGAGTGAGTTTTTCTCACCCCATAAAGGGGCAACTGTTGCCCTTGAAGCCGGTACCCATTCGGCCTGGATCAGCAGGCTGTTATCCAGGCTGGGCTGCCATGTTTTGGTTGGCAACCCTCGTAAATTACGCGCCATCTGGGACAGCAACGATAAATCAGATACCAGAGACGCTGAAATGCTGGCCCGCATAGCCCGGATGGATCCTGATCTGCTCTATCCGGTCAACCACAGGGGCGAACAGGCCCAGATTGATCTGGAGATATTGCAGGCCAGGGATGTCCTGGTGAGGAACCGCTCCAGCCTGATCAACCATGTTCGTGGCAGTGTCAAGGCGCTGGGATATCGCCTGCCGGGATGCAGCGCAGACAGTTTTCACCGGCAGGCAGATGAACATCTTCCTGAAGACTTACGTGGCGCTCTGGAGCCTGTATTGACAATTATCGGCCAGATTACGTCCCAGATCAAAGAATTTGACAGGGAAATAGAGCGTATCAGTGCGGAGCGATACCCGGAGACCGAATTATTGCGGGCCATAAAAGGAGTTGGTCCTCTGACGGCCCTGGCCTTTCTATTAATCGTGGAAGACCCGGCACGATTTGGCAAAAGTAGACAGGTTGGATGTTTTCTTGGCCTGACTCCCCGCCGCGACCAGTCAGGAGAAACCGACAGGCAGCTTCGGATAACCAAAGCGGGCAACCCCTATCTGCGGAGGTTACTGGTCGGTTCGGCCCAGTACATCCTGGGACCTTTTGGAGAGGATTGCAATTTACGAAGATTTGGTCTTCGCCTGGCAGCCAGGGGAGGTAAAAACGCAAAGCGTCGTGCCGTGGTTGCCGTAGCCAGAAAACTGGCGGTACTCATGCATCGCCTCTGGCAGCACGGTGAGATATATGACCCTTTTTACAAACCGCAATCTCGCCCCCTGGCAAAGGCTGCGTAGAAAACCCGGTTGAACCAGAGAGTGAACAAAGGGAAAAAAGGATGTTTTTCCTTCTGTTTCCAAAGGCAGTTGAGAGTTTTTAATATCTCCCTCAAAAAAACGTCCCGTCCGGAAGACTGCGTGACACCGCTCGGTCCGTCATCAGCCAGTGACATATTCAAAGACCGCCGCGGAGGTTGCAGCTTCCACGACGGATTGTACGATGCATCGAGCTTATGGCTGAGCTCTTTATATGAATGCGAATGGAAGCCTGACGTTACAGGGATTTATAAAAAAAATGGTTCGCCACGTCGAACTTTTCTTGACAAGCCTTCTCATGGAAGCGGATGTCACGAGGAATGAGAGGAGGCCATCACCTGAACACCACCAGGCCGCGCAGGGACGAAGGGGTGTCAGCCTTTCAGCTTGAGAGGGACGCCGCAGCTGACCAGGTACACCTCGTCCGCCTCCCGGCCGATACACTGGTTGCAGCGCCCGACCAGGTCCCGGTAGCGCCTGGCCAGCCGGTTTTCCGGGACAATGCCAAGGCCCACCTCGTTGGTCACCATGATCACCGTTCCCGGCCGCTCACGGCAGGTCAAAAGCAGCTCTTCCGCTTTACCGCGAACGGTTTTTTCGTCAAGCAGTTTGCCCTCTTTTTCAGCAAGATAGAGCATATTATTAATCCACAGCGTCAAACAATCAAGCAGGATCGTGGCCCCGGGCGGACTCTCCCTGATGATCCGGGCCGGACACTGTTGTTCCTCCACTGTCTGCCAGCCCCGATGGGCCCGCTCTTCCCGATGGAGCCTGATCCGTTCCTGCATCTCCCGGTCCAGGGGCGGACTGGTGGCGAGAAAGAGGAGCTGGTCGCCGGTCTCTTCGGCCAGCTGCTGGGCAAAGGCGGATTTTCCGGAGCGGCACCCGCCGGTTATCAGGATAACGTGACCCATGATCAGAGATTGAGTCCTGTAAGAATGCCACCCCGGGAATAGAGTTTCAGTTCGGTCATGGTCCCGGGCTGGACATCAAAGAGAAGATAATGGCGCACCGGAAGCCCCAGGGCCAGGCAGATCATGGTCCGGATCACTCCGCCGTGGGTAATGGCCACCACTTCCCTCTCTGGTCCCTGCTGGACCGCGGCCAGAAAACCCCCTACCCGGGCGGTGAAATCAGCCACGGCCTCGCCTTCGGGAAAGACAAAATCCCCGTACTCGGCCCAGCCGTCCAGCAGGTCCGGGTCCCGGCGGGAAATTTCAGCAAAGGAACTCATCTCCCAGCGACCGAAATCGATCTCCCGGATCCGAGGGTCCATGCGGATCTGCTGCGGTGCCCAGCCAGGGTCCACCGCCTCCAGGGTCTCCCGGGTGCGGCGCATGGGGCTGACGTAAACCGGTCCGCAGTGTGGCTCGAGCAGGGGCCGGAGCCGCTGCAGGCGGTCCCTTGCCCCGGGTTCCAGGGCCACATCCCTGCTGCCGACAAAGACCCCATCAGGGGCCACGGTCCGGCCATGGCGGATAAGTCGCAACTGGACAGCCATGTCAACCGTCTCCCTGTATGCCGACCTGCCGGTACATAGCATACATTGTGGAACATTTGCAACTACTTGGTGTCGGTGAGAACACGGTCATAGAGTTTGCCGATCCCGTATTCCTGGCGGCGCTTGAATTTTTCCCATGGCGGCCCGATGAGCTGCATCTCGGGATATTTCTGCTGCATCTCCAGGGCTATCTGCATCTCCTTGGTGCAACCGGTGGAATAGGTGGCGTCCTTGCCGGTCCATTCCGGCGGCACCTTTTCACCCATGAGCTCAAAGGCCTTCTCGATGTCGGAATAAGTCTGAAAACGCCATATATCGATCACCCCTGAGCGCTGGAAAATCTCCCACATGTACATGATATCGTCGGCATCCATACCCTCTTCGAAATGCTCACCGGGATTGATGATCACCACGTCGGTGAGGGTGGAGCGCAGGTGCTCGACAAAGACGTTGAGGATCTTCTTAGCGGTTTCGAGCTGGCCGGGGATGGAGCCGACGATGGCCGAGTAGAACATGATCTTCTTGCCCTTTTCCTTCTCCTTGCGGGCCATGTAGATCAGGTGCTGGGCCTTGGCCCGCAGGTCGGCTTCTGAAAAACGGATCACCGCCGGATGGTGCGGCTTCAGATGGATGGCCAGTTTTCCGGTGTCCTCGCGGAGGATGGAGACCAGGTCCCGGGTGAACTGAAAGTGGTTGTTGATGCATTCCCGACTCTCCGGGCAGCGGCTGATCACCAGGTCCGACTCCTTGAAGGCCCGGGCAAAGGTGACCGAGGTCAGCAGCGGGTTGAACTGCTCGCCGGTGCCGTCGGAGATCACCAGCAGCCGGTTGTCCTTGTCCAGCTTGCCAAGCAGCTCCTTCTTGGAGATCCGGGAATCGCCGATCACCTCGGCCCCGGACATGGCCTTTTCCAGGACCGGGTCTTCCAGGACGTCGGCAAAGGAGATGTGCTCGTAGTAAAAGGCCTGTTTGACCGCCAGGATCACCTTGATCCCCAGTTTCATGAGGATGCGGATGATGGCCAGGTCAAAGACGATCTCCCCGGCCCGTCCGCCCAACCAGAGCAGGTAGGGTTTGTGCTGGCCGGAGAGCACCTGGGCGAGCCGTTCGCAGAACCACTGCCAGCCCTCGGTCTCGATGGGGGTGTTCATGATCCGGCGCAGCTCGTTCATGTCCGGCGGCTGTTCCTCTTCCCAGATCTCCTTGACCGTGGAGAGCAGCAGCAGTCGCTGGAGCCGAAGGAGATGTACCTGGAGATCGATATCATCCAGGGTCGTCTCCTCGTTGATCCTGAGGCCCTCGCGGCCGTTGAAGGCGTCGAGAAAATCCCGCGAGGCCAGGAATCGGGCCACCCGCTTGTTTTCCAGTTCCCGGCGGGCGGCCAGCGGCCGGCTGATGTCCGAGATGTTGGTGAAGATGCCCAGCAACCGTTTCTCGAGCCTGGAGGGCAGCAGGACCATGGAAGAGGTATCGTGCTGGTACTTGATGGTGAGCAGGCTCAGGAGGTATTGCCGCCGGTAGGGGTCGATGATCACCTCCCGGACCAGCTTTTCCAGCCGGCTCCAGATACGGATAAAGGCCGGGGTCAGGAGGGTGTCGGCCCGTTTCTCGATGATGGCGGTGAACAGTTCGTCCGAACAGGGGTAGTAGTACTGCTCCCCGTCCATGTGGACGATGAAGTTGAGCTGTTCCGGCGAGGCGACCATGTCCGGGAAGGCCTCATAGGCCATGTGGTTTTCGGTATAAAAGTTGGTCAGCCAGGCATCGCGGTCCGGATCGGTGCCACTGGTGATTATTTTTACAGATTCACGCATGACATGGTTTTCCCGGTCTTTCATCACAGGCAGCTGGCGATCTCGGCCGCCACCTCATCAATGGTTCTGCCCTCCACGTTGATCTCCCGATCCGCGGCCCGCCGATAGAGCGGCAGCCGCTGGCAATAGAGTTCCCGGGCCCGGTCCAGGTCCTGAAGCAGGGGACGTTTCTTTATCTTCTTCTTGGCTTTGGGGTGCATGCTGATGGCGTCCAGGATGCCTTCCACCGAGGAATGGAGGTAGAACACCCGGCCCAGGCGCTGCAGGTTGCCGACCATGAAAAAACCGCCGCCGGTGGAGACGATGGTCTGCTGCACATGATGCTCCAGCCATCGGGCGACCTGTTTTTCCAGCTCGCGGAAACGGGCCTCACCCTCTTCGGCAAAGATCCTGCGGATCTTCTTCTTGACCATGGTCTCGATCAGATCATCGGTGTCCACGGTGACAAAACCGGTCCGGCGGGCCAGTTCCCTGGCCGTTCGCCCCTTGCCCACCCCCATGAAGCCAATAAGTATGATGTTGTCAGCCATCTTGTCCTCGTTTATTCCTGGTACGGCAACAGCCCTGCTGCCCTGAAGTACAAAGTACACCGTTCTCTTTCCCTTGCTTTCCGGTCACCGGCCCGGCTCAGGTGAAAAAATGGCTTTCTTTGCCAACCATCCCCAGGCCTGATGATAAACCCGGTTCATCAGGTCCTCCACCAGGAGCCGCTGTTCCTCCAGCCCCTGGCTGTCCAGGCCCGGCGGGACCAGGTAGGGCTCGCCGTAGACCACATGGACCCGGGACAGAGGCATGGGCACCGAGAGCCGGTCCCAGCTCCCGAAGGCCAGGTGGCGGCTGGCCGACCAGGCGACCGGGACAATGGGAACCCCGGTCCGGCTGGAGATCAGGATGACACCGGGCTGCAGGACCCGGGGGGTCCCTGGGAGCCATCGCCGATGATACCGCCGTTATAGCCCTCTTTCATGGCCTTGAGCATGCCCTTGAGGGCACCAGGGCCGCCCCGGTTGCGGGAACCGCGGACCGGAAAGTGGCCCATGCGCTCGGTGATCCGGGCCACGTACTCGCCGTCGCGGCTGGCGCTGACCATGACCGCGGCCGGGTAGCGCCGCAGGTGGTGCAGTGTGTAGAGAACCGAATAATGCCAGCAGCAGACGACCACCGGCCCCCTGTCAAGCCACGGGGTCACGCCCTCGAACCCGTAGATCCGTTCCCGGCAGCTGCCAAACCAGAGACGGCTCAGACCCAGGTAGAGCCGGGGCAGAACACCAAGGGAGAGGTTGTAGAGGGTATCAGCCAAGTTCGAGCTCCAGCTGTTTGAGCTTCTTGACCTGGTCCCGGTACATGGCAGCCTCCTCGAATTCCAGTTCCGCCGCTGCCTCGTGCATCTTTTTCTCCAGCTCGCGGATCCGGGAACGGAGATCGCCAAGATCCCGGTAGTCCAGCTCGGGTTCCGCGGCCTCCAGGAGACCGGGATCACGGTCCGCGCTCTGTCCTTCCCAGCCCGAAGCCTTGAGATGTTCGGTCATGGAGTCCTTGACCGCCGAGATGATGGTCCGGGGCTCGATCCCGTGTTCCCGGTTGTAGGCATCCTGTATAGCCCGACGGCGGTTGGTCTCGTCGATGGTGTACTGCATGGACCGGGTCACCCGATCGGCATAGAGGATGACCATGCCGCCCGCGTTGCGGGCTGCCCGGCCGCAGGTCTGGACCAGGGAACGCTCGGAGCGGAGAAAACCCTCCTTGTCGGCGTCGAGGATAGCCACCAGGGATACCTCGGGGATATCGAGCCCCTCGCGCAGCAGGTTGATGCCGATCAGGACGTTGAAGGCGCCGCGGCGCATCTCGCGGATCAACTCCACCCGTTCCAGGGTATCGATGTCCGAGTGGAGATAGCGGACCCGGACCCCGACATTTTCATAGTATTCGGTCAGGTCTTCGGCCATCCGCTTGGTCAGGGTGGTTACCAGCACGGCCTCGCCCCGCTCCTCCCGTCGGCGAATCTCTTCCAGCAGGTCATCCACCTGGGTGGAGGCTGGTCGAACCTCGATCCGCGGATCGAGCAGGCCGGTGGGCCGGATCAGCTGCTCCACCACCCGGCCGTCGGCCCGCTGCATCTCGTAGTCTCCCGGCGTGGCCGAGACATAGATCACCTGGTTGACGCGCTCCTCGAATTCGTCGAACCGCAGCGGCCGGTTATCCAGGGCCGAAGGCAGGCGGAAACCGTATTCGACCAGGGTCTTCTTGCGGGATCGGTCACCGTTGTACATGCCGTTGATCTGCGGCACGGCAATGTGCGACTCATCGATGAACATGATGTAGTCGTCGGGAAAGTAGTCGAGCAGGTTGGGGGCGGTGCCCCGGGCTCCTTGCCGGTGAGATGACGGCTGTAGTTTTCGATCCCGTTACAGTAGCCCAGTTCCTGGATCATTTCCAGATCAAACATGGTCCGCTGCTCGAGCCGCTGGGCCTCCACCAGCCGGCCCGCGGCCTGCAGTTCGTCCAGGCGCAGCCGCAATTCCTCGCGGATGGTATGCATGGCGATGCGCAGCCGCTCCTGGCTGGTGACAAAATGGCTCCCCGGGAACACGGTAAGTTCATCCATATCCTGGAGCACCACCCCGCGCAGGGGATCGATGAGGGAGATGGTCTCCACGGTGTCACCGAAAAACTCCACCCGGACGGCCACGTCCTCCTCGTGAACCGGAAAGATCTCGATCACATCACCGCGCACCCGGAAAGTGCCCCGATGAAACGAGATCTCATTGCGTTCATAGAGCATGAAGGCCAGCCGCCGCTGGACCTCCTCCATGGGATAGTCCTCGTCCCGGCGCAGGAACAGGTGCATGTCCCGATACTCATCGGGGGAACCAAGGCCGTAGATGCACGATACCGAGGCCACGATCAGCACGTCACGCCGGGTCAGCAGCGAGCGGGTGGCCGAGTGGCGCATCTTATCGATGGCATCGTTTATGGATGAATCCTTTTCAATGTAGGTGTCGGACTGGGGAATGTAGGCCTCGGGCTGATAATAGTCGTAATAACTGACAAAATATTCCACCGCGTTATGGGGAAAAAGCTCGCGGAACTCGGAAAAGAGCTGGGCCGCCAGAGTCTTGTTGGGGGCAATGACCAGGGTGGGCCGCTGAACCCGGGCCACCACCTGGGCCATGGTGAAGGTCTTGCCCGAACCGGTCACACCCAGGAGCACCTGGTCCCGGACTCCCTCTTCGATCCCCCGGCTGAGCAGATCAATGGCCCGCGGCTGGTCCCCGGCAGGGATGAATTCCGAGACAAGCTCAAAGGGTCTGTTCATACGTCCAGATGCAAATCAAAAAAAGTGAAGAAAAGAAAAAGACAGATACGCCCGTTGCCCGATCTCCAGGCAACCTTGTCACAATACTCGGATTGTCGCTGGGCCGCAACGGTGACAACCATCATCCCTTGTCAAAAAAGGCCAAAACAGGTAGCCTTGCAGGCCGATTGCCGGAGTCCGGACCCGGGTTTCCGGATCCTGCCGGCGGGGAAGAACCCGTACCACGACTCCGGCCCCAGCTTTCCGGTGCCCCGGAGGCGGTCCGACAAGATGATGACCCGAAAGAAAAAGAAAAAAAAGTCCGCAGACCCCGGCTCTGTGCACCCTGCCCTGCAGCAGCTGCTCCATGACCATTCCGCCAGCTGCGTCCATTGCGGTCTTTGCGTCAGGGAATGCGCTTTTCTCCAGGAACACGGCTCCCCTGGGACCATTGCCGCCTCTTTTGACCAGCGGACATTTGGTACCGCCTTTGGTTGCAGTCTCTGCGGATTGTGCACCGCGGTCTGCCCGACGAAAATAGGACTTGATCCGGCGGCCCTCTTCCTGGCCATCCGCCGGGAAGCGGTTGCCCGCGGACTGGCGGATTTTTCCCGCCACCGGGGAATCCTGTTTTATGAGCGGGCCGGGAGTTCGCCACTCTTAACCTTCCATGGTCTGCCCCGGGGCTGTGACACGGTGTTTTTCCCCGGCTGTGCCCTGCCCGGCACCCGGCCCACCCGGGTCCGACAGCTCTTTGATCACCTCCGGCAGACCATCCCGCGCCTGGGCATGGTCCTGGACTGTTGCAGCAAACCATCCCATGATCTCGGCAGGGAGCGGTATTTCCAGACCATGTTTCGGAAACTGACAGGTTCACTCCTGGAACGGGGCGTCAAAAACGTCCTGGTGGCCTGTCCCAACTGCCACCGAATCTTTTCCGAGTATGGTCAGGGACTACAGGTGACCTCGGTGTACGAATATCTCGATATGACCGCACTTCCCAAGACCCCGGACATTGCCGCCGAGATCACCATCCATGACCCCTGCGGCACCAGGCTCCGAACAGATATCCACCAGGTCATCCGCCGACTGGCCGGAAAAAAATCACTCCAGGTCCGGGAAATGGCCCATCATGGCAAAAGAACCCTCTGCTGCGGCGAAGGGGCTCGGCCGGCTGTGTCTGTCCGGAATTTGCCAGCAAATGGGGAGAGCGCCGCAGCCGGGAAGCCGAGGGTATGGTCATGTTGACCTATTGTGCCGGCTGCACAGGATTTCTCAATCCGCTCACGCCCACTGCTCATATCCTCGACCTGCTCTTTGAACCGGAACAGACCCTTGCCGGCCGGGTCCAGGGTGCCAGGACGCCCTGGACCTATCTCAACCGCTGGCGGCTGAAACGTTTTTTCCGGAAGATCCTCAGGAAAGCCTGAACCTGGCCCGGAAACAGAATTTTCTGACCAAAATAAAAACCACCGTCTGGCCCCGAGAAAAATCCGCACATAAAGGGACCGCTACCTGCTCCTCTCCGAATCTGCTCTGCAGGGCAGCCATCGCCAGTCACTTGCATATTTCATACCTGCCCACAGATTGATCGATAACACAAAAAACTACTTTGTGTTACCAAGCTTTGACAGCTCCACGCCCACCTGTTATTAGAAATGTTAGAGGTTAAAATTGGGCGCTCAGTATTCCTGCCCGGGCTCGCCTCCCCCACTGATCGCGATCCGCAGCCATGGATGTCAACAGGGCTAACGGATGATTTCCACCAGGGAATCCAAACCCTACTGGAGGAACAGATGAAACGGTTTATACTTCCGGGTATCACTCTTCTGATGCTCGCGCTCTTTTTTTCCACCACCGTTGTGGCGGTGGAAAAAGAAGAGGAGAAGGTACTGACCGTTGTCTCTCCCTGGCGCCTGAAGGGGATGAACCTCCATAAGTCCGGCTTTCTCTTTGCCAGGATGGGCTGCGTCGAGACCCTGACCACCACCGACAACCGCGGCAAGATTGTCGGCCTGCTTGCCAGGTCGTGGACGGTGAGTCCGGACCGGCTGACCTGGACCTTCACCCTCAGGCCAGATATCACTTTCCACGACCAGACCCCCCTGACCGCCGGGGCGGTGAGCAAAAGCCTCAATATCGCCCTGAAAAACCGGGGAGTCCTGGCCAAGGCAAAGATAGCCGAAATAACCCCCATCTCACCCCGGACCCTGCGCATCACCACAACCCAGCCCTTTGCTCCCCTGCCCGCCTATCTGGCCCATTACTCCGCTGCCATTGTCTCCGAGGGCTCGTTCGATGAACAGGGACGCCTCAAGCATATATACGGCACCGGACCGTACATCCTCACCGGGCAGCAGGGTGACATCCGGTTCGATTTCAAGGCCAATCCCTCCTACTGGGGCGAAAAACCGCAGGTGCAATACGTCCGTCACCTGGGGATTCCCGAGGCCAAAACCCGGGCCAACATGATTCTAAACGGCGAAGCGGACATGGCCTTTACCCTCTCGCCGGCCGACATGGAAGAACTGCAGGCCGCCGAGGGCGTCCGGGTGGTGGCCTTGACCATCCCCCGCACCAGGCTGCTGGTATTGAATTGTGCCCTGCCCTTTTTCTCCACAGTCCGCAGCCGTCAGGCCCTGAGCCTGGCCATTGACCGTCGTGGTATCGCCGCTGACATGTTGCGCAACCCGAATTCCATGGCCACCCAGCTGCTGCCCTATGCCGCGGCCATGTGGCACACCCCGGAGCTGATACCCCTGGAGTACAACCTGCTGCAAGCCCGAAAAATGCTTGAGGAGGACGGTTGGCAGCCCGGGGAGGATGACATCCTGGAAAAAAATGGCCAGCGGTTTGAATTTGAACTGCGGACCTACTCCACCCGACCCATGCTGCCCGTCATCGCCGCCTCGCTGCAGCAGCAGTTGCGCAAAGTCGGCATAGAGATGCACGTTGTCGTGGGCAAGGGTTCGGATATCCCAGCCCACCGGGCCGACAATACCCTGCAGGCCGCCCTGATTGCCCGCAACTTCGCCCTGATCCCCGATGCCATCGGCACCATCTACAACGATTTTGGTCCCGATCCCGGCAACTGGGGCGCCTTCCACTGGCAGTCGGACGAACTCAACGAGCTGCTGGAGAGGTACCTGGAGACCTTTGACCAGGAACGGGCCGAGGCCTTACGTGTGGATATCCTGACCGTCCTCCAGCGGGAGCTGCCCGTTATCCCGATCTCCTGGTACGAGCACATCATCGGCCTGAGCGACCGAATCGAGGGAGTGAACATCGATCCTTATGAGCTCAAATCCTACCTGAACGGCGTGCGCTGGGCCAGGTGATCCTGCCGGCACCGCGGCCGCCGCCGATCCGGTCACAGAACGATCATTTCCCCGAAAAATCCCGCAAGTCCCCGGGACCGGATTGCCATCACTTCTTTTTTCTTTTAGTACCCCTGTCCAGCCACCACCGTTGACAACATCCGCCAAGGCGGATATATAGCGACCATGAAAGATACCGCCGCCCTGTTCAAGGCCCTGTCCGAGGAGATACGACTCCGCATCCTGGTCCTGCTGACCCGAGGTGAACTCTGTGTCTGTGACCTGATGGAGGTTCTGGACCTGCCGCAATCCACCATCTCCCGGCACCTGGCCTACCTGCGCCACGCCGGGTGGGTCGAAGGACGCCGTCAGGGGGTGTGGATGTATTACCGGCTGGCCCGGGGAACCACCCCCTTCCAGGAGGGACTGGCCGAATTTCTCATCCAGTCGCTGCCGAACCTGGACACGGCCCGGCAGGACCTGGAAAACCTCGAGTCCCATCTGCAACAGAAAGACCACGGCAATTGCCGCTGATTGCTTTCCCTGCCACCCGTCCTTCAGGCTGACACCGTTTCCGGAGAAATTTGGCAACTTATTCCGGGTCGACACATCCGCCTATACGGATAAAAAGATTAAGAGGAGGCTGACCATGATCCATTCCGGCAAAAACAAAAAACTTTGTGATTACCACTGAAATTCAGCCACCGATGCCTGAAGGTGTCGGCCTCTCTTGTTTCACGGGTGTCTGTGGCCTGGATGGCCACAGTCAAGCCCCCAGGGACGGGTTTATGGCGTCCCGTGAAACGGGTGTAGAGTAGAGCGCTGTCAACAATGATCTTCAACGACTATGCCCTGCCGCACGCGGCTACTACATATCAGAGGAGGTCTCATTGCGGACAGCGCCCCCTCGTCGAACCGGACGTGCGGTTTTACCGCATCCGGCTCTCCGATGATCTCTCGCCTCAAGGCATTCACAGGGAGTTGACGGCTCTTTTATGCAGATAGACCAGCCCCTTAGACATGAGCGCCCTGTACAACGACGCTCCAGCAAGGTGCCGGCAGTGCCGGTGACTCCGTGTCCTCATAAAGCGACTGAACCGGGTCTGCACGTACCAGTCAAGCGTCTTGAACGATACCTTCGGGTATCCGAAGGAAAAGTAGTTGCCCCAGCCAATCAGAAATCGATTGACGTGGTCAATTACTTCTTCTACCGGCTTTTGAATCCTGCGAATCGTCAGAGCATGTATCCTTTCTCGCGCCCGTTTCAAGCTCTTGGCAGAAGGGACAATGTTCAGGTACCGGCCCGCTCCGTACAGACTGCGATCAAAGCGGAACGTAAATCCAAGGAAATCAAAACTACTGCCGGGATCTTTCAAGTTAACTATGGTTGTCTTGTTCCGATTCAGGATCAGGTCGAGTTCCCCCAGCGTCTTGTCAACAAAGGCGTGAATGCGAGGTCCGATGTACCGAGCCATGATAACCCAGTCGTCGGCATATCGTACCAGCCTTGCGTTGGCAAAATTGCGGGGACCTTCCGAGCTGTGAAAGCGTTGGTCGAATTCATGGAGAAAGATGTTGGCCAGCAGAGGCGAGATGACTCCACCCTGTGGCGTACCCTTGCGGGAGCGAGTGATCTTGCGACCGCCCTGCCCATCCTCTTCAACGATATCGCTTTTCAACCACATCCTGATCAGCTTCAAAACGGATCGGTCAGCTATTCGACGCTCCAGGCATTGCATCAGTTTGCCATGGTCAATCGTGTCAAAGTAGCTGCTCAGATCCGCATCCAGAACTTCGGTAAATCCCGCCTTGAGCGCCTGCCGAATCGCGGCGAGAGCATCATGGGCCTTAAGGCCCGGGCGGAATCCGTACGAGCAGTCCTCAAAGTCTGCCTCGAAAATCGGCTCCAGGATCAACAGGACCGCCATCTGTACAACCCGATCCTTGACGGTCGGGATACCCAGCGGACGCATCTTTCCATTCGCCTTTGGGATATAGACCCGTTTTACCGGCATGGGCCGGTAGGTCTTACCCTTCAATTCCTGCTGTATTGTTTGCAGCAGGCCTGCTACACCTTCCGAACTCTCCTTGATGGACGCAAGGCTTACTCCATCCACCCCGGCAGCGCCTCGATTGGCGTAAACCCGGTTCCAGGCACTTTGCAGTACATCCAGGCGATACACCCGGTCGTACAGGGCATAGAATCGGAACTCCGGTTCCTGCTTGGCCTTGTGGCCCAGTTTCTTTCGCAAGAGGGAGACTTTCGGGCTCAGGCCGAACTCCTGCCCTGCCCGTTTATCCGTAGTGGGAGACAAACATGTGTACTCCAAGCGGGACTTCCTCCATTGTCAGAAACACGATCAAAGTCCTGCCCCTTCGCTCCACGGGAGTTACCCCGCTTCAAAACTACTATGAGCAGGTCCGACTCCCGGCCGGAACCGCACAGAGGGTTATGCATTCCCCTCCAGCGTTTGGACTCGGGCTATCTGCTGCCCTGCCCGTCCCGCCGGGTCTCCCAGGTTCCCTGGCGCTCCCTTGAGTACATGCCATCTCCAAACACCCCGGGCGGCCCAACGCAACGCTCCTGTTG
Source organism: Desulfolithobacter dissulfuricans (assembly GCF_025998535.1). NCBI lineage: Bacteria > Pseudomonadati > Thermodesulfobacteriota > Desulfobulbia > Desulfobulbales > Desulfobulbaceae > Desulfolithobacter > Desulfolithobacter dissulfuricans. The sequence goes on from NZ_AP024233.1 coordinate 1,742,021, forward strand.
TCTCATCGCGTCAATGACTGGCTTCCCCATGACCTCGGAGGGTCGCCGCCGCCAAATGTGTAACGAGGCCGAATCGAGTTCACAGATGTTACGGCCTATACTCTATCTGACCTTACGGCCTTTTCCGACCCTGCTTGACGATTCGGGTTACCCCTACACGCCGGGTCGGCGATTTCGCGGTGAACAGGCAATTACCGCGGGTGGCATCGCAGCCACCAGGTTCGCCAGAGCTTCGCCTGGCACACGAGGTCGACACCGGTTTCAATGCTGAAGATTGATGGTAATCAGAAAAAACTTTCCTTCCTGGACCGCTTCCTCACCCTGTGGATATTTCTGGCCATATTTGCCGGGGTCCTGGGCGGCTACCTGTTTCCGCTGGTCAGGGACCAGATAAACAGGCTGCAGGTCGGCACCACCAATATCCCCATCGCCATCGGCCTGATCCTGATGATGTACCCGCCCCTGGCCAAGGTCCGCTACGACAAGCTGCATCTGGTTTTCCGCCACACCAGAATCCTGCTCCTTTCCCTGGTCCAGAACTGGGTGGTGGGACCGGTCCTGATGTTTTTCCTCGCCGTGACCCTTCTCCAGGGTCACCATGAATACATGGTCGGACTGATCCTCATCGGCCTGGCCCGCTGCATTGCCATGGTGATCTTCTGGAACGACCTGGCCGACGGGGACCGGGAATACTGCGCCGGCCTGGTGGCCTTCAACTCAATCTTCCAGATTCTCTTTTTCTCGCTCAATGCCTATATTTTTATTACCGTGCTGCCGGAACGGCTCGGTATCGAGGGGACGGTGGTGAACGTCTCCATGGCGGAGATCGCCCGTTCCGTGCTGATCTACCTGGGGATCCCCTTCCTGGCCGGTTTTCTGACCCGGCTTACAGGTGTGAAAATAAGGGGGGAACAATGGTACGAGCTGAACTTTCTGAGTTGCAACAACTAGTTGTTTCTTCATTGTTTTAAGATGTTGAAGGCGCCGGTGGTTTCAGCATATCAATAGCCACTGACATTACTGCATCAAGGATGTTTGATATAATATTTTCTGGTAACACGCCGATTTTCCGTATTTTATCAAGCGCCAGGCTCAATATTCGCTGGAGCGCCTCCAAGACAGAGAGGTCCTGCAGTTCATCGGAGCAGGCGTAAAACAAACTGCCAAGGGTTCTGGGGTCGTCGTGCAACCGTTGCTCAAAAGCCAGAAACAGATAGCGAAGCATGACAATGGTCGTGTGGCCGATAAGCCCATCATAATCACGCAGTTGCATCTCCCGCTCCAGGTTGAGATAGTGTTTCGCCATCTTGAAGAAGACCTCTATATCCCACCGCTTCCCGTAAATCCGCACAATCTCTTCAGCGGACAACTCCAGATCGGTGGACAGGATGGCCAACCAGCCCCGTTTCTGCCGGTGCCGCACAAACACAATTTTCACCGGCAGCCCATCCCTGGTCTCGACGATTACGCTTGCCAGAATTTTTGCTTTGCCCCGGCGTTTCTTGATCCGCTTGTAAAGTTCCCCGAGACGAATTTCCGTGTGGCAATGCCGGTAAAGGATCGTCGGCATATCTTTGAGCATGCAGATCACCGGTCGATGCCGACTCAACGCCTGAATGACCGACGGAAAAGCAAACCAACTGTCCATGAGGATATGGGACGCATCAATTCCGGCCGCCAGCACCCTTTTTATCATGGGCACCAGAAGTTCCGTCGCCTTGGTCATGGCCTCCTGACGCCGCTTGTAGCCGATGCTTCTCTTGTCCAGCTTTTTGGTGATCCCCTGCAACCTGTTTTGGCTGTTTGCCGACGACAGCATAGAAAAATCCAAGGGCAAAAACGTGGCGCCGTCGCTCCACCCCAGGCTGAGCATCTTGAAGCCGTTCAGAAATCGATTTTCGGTGTGATCATGGACTCTGGCCAGGAGTTCAACAAATTTCGAATGCGACCTGTCATAGGTGCTGTCGTCAATTATGAGCACCTTCTTCCTGTCACAATCGGTAAGCAGATCGCAGAAGTTCACCAGCTTGGCCGCCAGGAGCAGAAGCAGTTTCCGCCAGTTGTAGCGCGGATTTTTCAGCAGCTGGTATGCCGCGTCCTTCTTGAAACCGTGGTTGTTGCCGGCAACGATACTGCGGAAAAAGTTGTTGTTTTCAAACGGCAACACGAAAATGGCCTTGAGCAGCACCAGCGGCGAAGCACCGCGTATCTTGCGGATGCCTGCCCTATTGAGCAGAGTGCCGATGGCAAAGTTATCAAAGAACGAATCGATTCTGTGGTGCAGACGTATTGCTTCTTGCTGTTTCTGCGAATTTGGTATACTCTTCATTTCGGCCCTTTCTTTTTGATTTTATTGAGGATTTTGGAAACTCCAATATATCAAAAAGCAAAGGGCTTTTCACGTTTATTTTAATGATTTCGGCATATTATTCTGTTTTTGTCACAAGTCAGAAAGTTCAGGTACGAGGAAAGATTGCTGCCGAGAATAAGTCCTCTGACCCTGGTTTTTCTCCTCTTCACCATCATGGTCATGTTTTCCCTCAAGGGTGAAAACATGGTACAGTTACCGCTGGATGTTATCCGGGTGGCCATCCCGCTGACCATCTATTTCCTGGTCATGTTTCTGGTTTCGTTTTTCATGTCCATGAAGGCAGGGGCCACCTATGAACAGGCCACGGCCCTGTCGTTCACCGCCGCCTCCAACAACTTTGAGCTGGCCATTGCCGTGGCCATCAGTGTGTTTGGCCTCGAATCGGGACAGGCCTTTGCCGCCGTGATCGGCCCCCTGGTGGAAGTACCGGTCCTGATCAGCCTGGTCAGCGTGGCCCACCGGTTCAGGAAGAAACTGTTTCCGTACCGCCTGCAGACAGCGACGACCATCTCTCATCTCCATCGACAACCCTGAAAAACCAGAAGCCAATGAATCGCAAACTGAAAATTCTCTTTCTCTGTACCGGCAACTCCTGTCGCAGTCAGATGGCCGAAGGCTGGGCCCGGGAGCTGAATTCCGACACCATCGAGGCCTGGTCCGCCGGCATCGAGCGCCATGGCCTCAACCCCAAAGCGGTCCAGGTCATGGCCGAGGCCGGGGTGGATATCTCGACCCAGAGCTCGACCCTCATCGAAGAGCTGCCGGAGCAGGACTTTGACTACGTGATCACGGTCTGCGGCCATGCCCACGAGTCGTGCCCGCTCTTTCCCGGCAGGACCCGGGTCATCCACCGGGGTTTTGACGATCCTCCCAGGCTGGCCGCCACGGCAAAGAGCGAAGAAGAGGTCCTTGCCTGCTACCGGAGGGTGCGCGATGAGATCAGGGCCTTTGTCCTGGAGCTGCCGGAGATCCTCTCCGGGACAAGTTCCTGCAGCTCCGGGGCGAGCGCCGACTAAAATTCGATCTCGAAGCTGTAGACCCCCTCCTCCAGCCGGCTCTTGACCTTGTAGCCCGAGTGGTTGAAGATGGCCTGCATCCGGTAGTTGTCCCGCAGGACCTCGGCCGTGAACCCGGCGATGCCGTTACGCTTGGCAATGGTGATCAGGTGCCGGAAGAGGAAGGTGCCGATCCCCTTGCCCTGCCACTGGTCCTGGATCACGAAGGCGACCTCGGCCTTGTTGGTCCGCTCGTTGAGATAGTAGCGTCCCACCGCGATGATCGCCTCTCCATGGGCCTCGGGCAAGGTGCCGACGATGGCCACATCCTTGCGATGGTCGATATAGACAAAATCGTGCAGCTGCCGGTGGGTGAACCGTTTCTGCCGGCTCATGAACCGGTAGTAGACGGTCTCCTGGGACAGGTTGTACATCAGTTCGCGCATGTGCGGCTCGTCGGTGGGCCGGATGGAGCGGAAAGTGACCAGGTTCCCGTCGTCGAGCAGCATGGTGGTGCGCATGTAGTCTTCGCCGGGAATGAAGAGACGGTCACCGAATTCCTCCATCTCCGGATGGATCAGCCGGGTCTCGATGGCTTCCCGGAAGAGCTGTTCGCGGAAATCGGGATGGGCGATGGAGATCAGGGCAATGACCCGTTCCTGGATGGACTTGCCGTGGAGAAAGGCCACCCCGTACTCGGTGACCACGTACTGGACCGTACCCCGGGTTATGACCACTCCGGAGCCGGGCTGGAGCCGGGTGACGATGCGTGAGCGGCTGCCGTCCTCGTTGACAGAAGGCAGGGTCAGGATCGACTTGCCCCCTTCCGAGCGGGCCGCGCCCCGGTTGAAATCCACCTGGCCGCCGATCCCGGAATAGAACCGGCCGCCGACGGAATCGGAACAGACCTGGCCGGTGAGATCGATTTCCAGGGCCATGTTGACCGCCACCATCCGTTTCTGCCCGGCTATCACCTCGGAGTTGTTGACATATTCGGTGGGACGGAAACAGACACCGGGGTTGTCGTTGACAAAATCATAGAGCCGCCTGGTACCCATGCAGAACGAGGTGGTGATCTTGCCCCGGTCGATGGTCTTGCGGCGGCCGGTAACCACCCCGCACTCCACCAGGTCGATGATGGAGTCGGTGATCATCTCGGTGTGGACCCCCAGGTCCTTCTTGTCGTAGAGATGATCGAGCACCGCATGGGGCAGCCGGCCGATGCCCGGCACCCGGCCAAGACCCAGCTCCAGGGTGGCGCCGTTGGGGATGAGGGCAGCCGCGTACCTGGCTATTTTGTCGCTGATCTCGTGGGTGGGATGATGTTCCCGCTCGATGAGCGGTGACTCCACCGGAACCAGGATATCGAGATCATAGACATCCACCTGCGAGCTGCCATGGGTCCAGGGCATGTTGGGATTGACCTGGGCAATGACCAGGGAGGCGTTCTCCACCGCGGCGCGGACGATATCCACCGAAATACCCAGGCTCATCTTGCCCCGGGCATCGGGCGGGGTCACCTGGATGAGGGCCACGTCCAGCGGCAGCCGCCCACTGTGAAAGAGATCGGGAATGTCGGAGAGAAGAATGGGTGTGTAGGCCCCCACCCCTTCCTGGATCACGCCGCGGACATTGGAACCGATGTAGAAGGAGTTGATGGTGAAACACTCGGCCAGGTGCTTTTCGGCATAGGGCGCATCACCCTTGGTGATAAGCTGGACGATCTCCACATCGGACAGTTCGCCGGCCCGATCGGTCATGGCCCGGACCAGTTCCACCGGCTCGCCGCAGCCGGTACCGATGAACACCCGCTGTCCGGGGCGCAGATGGGAGAGCGCCTTGGCCGGGGTGGCGATCATGTCACCGTAGCGCTCTTTCCAGTCACTGTTATATTCCATGGGTTCCTCCTACCTCGGTGACGGAATATTTTTCGCTGGCGCCAGGGTCATCCTGGCATCTGCTGCCGTGGGCACGGTCCCGATTTCGCCGACGATCAGGGGATTGATATCCAGCTCGATAATCTGGGGAAAATCCGTCGTCAGCTGGCTGATCCGCTGCAGGGAGCCGGCAATGGCATCGATATCCACCTCCTTGCGGCCCCGCTTGCCCTTGAGCATCTCGTAGGAACGGGTTGATTTGAGCATCTGCACCGCCTCCTCCCGGGTAATGGGTGCCAGATGGAAGGTCACGTCCTTCATTACCTCGACAAAGATACCGCCCAGGCCAAACATCAGCATGGGACCGAACTGGGGATCCCTGGTCATGCCGATGATCACCTCCAGGCCCGGATCGGCCATCTTCTCCACGTATACACCCTCGATCACCGCATCGGGCACCTGCTTGCTGATCCGCAGCATCATAAGGTCATAGGCGTCCTCCACCTCCTGGGCACTGGACAGCCCGAGGCGGACTCCACCGAGATCGGTCTTGTGGATGATGTTGGGCGAAACGATCTTCATGGCCACCGGAAAACCAATGAACCGGGCAATCTCGATGGCCTCGTTCACGCTGCCGGCCAGGCTGCCATCCATGATGTGAAAACCGTACGCCTTGAGGATATCCTTGCTCTTCACCTCGCTGAGCTGAAGCTGGCCGGTGCGCTGACGGCGGGAGATGATCCGTTCCACCCGCCGCCGGTTGACCGGATAGCGGGTCACCTGGCGCGGCGGCCGCCGGCGCCAGACATTGTAATCGTACATGGCCTTGAGCGCCGACACTGCCCGTTCCGGCGATTCATAATCCGGCAGCCCGGCCGCGGCCAGTTCCTGGCGACCAGGCAGCACGTCCTTGCCGCCCATGAACGACGCCAGCACCGGCTTGGAGCCATCCAGGGAGGCGGCAATGGCCCGGGCGGTCTCCACCGGCTTGGTCATCGCCTGCGGGGTCAGGAGAACCAGGATGGCATCCACGGACTCATCTTCCTGGGCTGCTTCCAGGGCGGCCACGTACCGATCCGGATCGGCATCGCCCAGTACGTCCACCGGGTTGCCCACCGAGGCACTGGCCGGCAGCCGGGCCCGCAGGGCCGTGGTGGTGTTTCGATCCAGGACCGCCACCTCAAGGCCGATCTTCTCCACGGCATCGGCGGCCATGGTCCCGGGGCCACCGGCATTGGTGATGATGAGCACCCGCTTGCCCCGGGGCAGGGGCTGCATGTCCAGCGCGGTGGCGTAGTCGAAAAGCGCATCGAAGGTATCGGCCCGGCAGACACCCGAACGCTTGAAGGCGGCCCCGTAGGCTGTTTCCGCCCCGGCCAGGACACCGGTATGGCTGGCTGCGGCCTTGCGGCCGGCGGCCGTGGTTCCGGACTTGAGCAGGATCACCGGTTTCTTGAGACAGGCCCGTTCCGCTGCCTTGACAAAATGGTCGCCGGAACTGATATCCTCCAGGTAGCCGACAATGACCGATGTGTCCTCGTCATCGGCCAGGGCCCGGAGCAGGTCCACCTCGGTGATGTCGGCCTTGTTGCCGATGGATACCAGCTTGGACAACCCGAGGTGCCGCTGGGCAGCCATGTCGAGCATGGCGGTGCACAGGGCGCCGGACTGGGAGAAAACCGCGATGGAGCCCGGCTCGGGCATGCGGCCGGCAAAAGATGCGTTGAGATGAGTGGCGGTATTGATCAGTCCCAGGCAGTTGGGGCCAAGCATCCGGGCCCCGCCCCGGCGGACGATGTCGGCCAGTTCTTTTTCCCGCTTACGCCCTTCGTCACCTACCTCCTTGAACCCGGCGCTGATAACCACCACTCCGCCGGCCCCCTTGGCTACCGCCTCCCGGGCCGCCTCCAGAACCAGCTGACTGGGCAGGACGATCACCACCAGGTCAACGGTCTGGTCATAATCGGCCAGACGTTTGTAGACCTTCTGGCCGAGAATTTCCCCGCCGGCCGGATTGACCGGGACAATGGGACCCCCGAAGCCGGATTCCACCAGGTTCTTCAGGATATCATAGCCCACCTTGCCCGGTGTCCTGGAGGCACCGATGACCGCCACGGAACCGGGGGCAAAGAGTTTTTCAAGTGTCATGAACCCATCCTCCTCTCGCCCGGCAGGTGCACCGTAAAACCGGCCTGTTCGATGAGCCGGTGCACTGCGGGTATATTACAGGTACTGATCCGGAAATAGAGCATGTCCGGTTCGTTCTCCCGATGGTCGGAGCGGATCACCCGGGTCACATGGATATCGTGTTCCTCGAGGGTCAGGATCAAGCGGCCCAAAGCTCCCGGCTCCCCGCTGTCGGTGGCCGCCACCAGGCAGGACCCCCTTTCCCTCAGGCCAAAGAGCGAACTGTAGGCCGAGACCAGATCGTTGAGGGAAAGGATACCAATCAGCCGCCCCTCCTGATCCAGAACCGGCAGGGCCCCCACCTTGTGACTCTGGAACAGGAGCAGGGCATCATCCAGGGTCGAACCGGTGGAGAGGGTGACGAATTCTCTGGTCATGATGGCATGAACCGGCGTTCTCTTGACCCGGTCCAGGACCAGCTGCCGCTCATCTTCGTCAAGCACCGACGACGGATAGGCCAGGCGCAGGTCCCGATCCGTGACCATACCCTGCAACCGGTTCCCGTCATCCACAACCGGCAGGTGCCGAAACCCATGCTTTAGAAGGATCTCTCTGGCTTCGGGAATGCAGACATCCGGTCCGACGGTCATCGGATCCGGGGTCATATGGTAGGTTACAAACATCTTTGTTTTTCTCCACTTTTCTCCCGGCCGGGATGACTATTGCCTTCCGACCCGGTTACTGCTGATAGCTGACCTGCCAGGTAGGCCTCCACACTGGCGGCCAGAGAGTCTGGATGATAGCCACCCTCGAGGATGGAAATCATCCGCCCGCGGCAAAAACGCGCTGCCCAGTCGCCCAGCCGGAAACCGATAATCCGGTACAGGTCCGTGGACCAGGCCAGGCCCGACATGTCATCGAGCCGGTGGGCGTCAAAGCCGGCGGCCACCACCAGGCACTGGGGCTGGAACCGCTCCAGGGCGTCTTGCACCGGTCCATCCAGGACCTCGATAACCCTGGCATCGCCGGCGCCCGGTGCCAGGGGGATATTGAGCACCGTCCCCCGGGCCGGGCCGGTCCCCTGCTCTTCCTGGTAGCCGGTCCCCGGATAGCTGAAACTGGGATGTTCATGGATGGATATGTAGAGGGTGTCCACGTCCTTGTCAAAGGCGGTCTGGATGCCGTTGCCGTGGTGGGCGTCAAAATCAAGCACACAGATCCGGCGTCGGCCATACTCCTTTTGCCAGTAACGCACCGCCAGGACGCAGTTGTTCAGAAAACAGAAACCAAGCGGCATCCCCGGTTCGGCATGGTGTCCCGGCGGCCGGGTACAGGAGAAGACCGGCCCGGAAAAGCCCCCTTCCACCAGGTCGACTGCCACCATACCGCTCCCGGCGGAAAGCTGGGCCACCTGGTAGGTCTCATAACCCACCTGGTTGTCGGGATGGTCGATATAGGTGCGGCCGGCAAGAACGGCCTCTTCGAAACGGAAAAGCCAGGCTTCGGAATGAAAGGAGAGCAGGTCTTCCCGCTGCGGCATACGGGATGAATGAAAAACAAGATGGGGGGCCAGTGGTCCGTTGCAGAGCTGCTGCTCGATGGCCAGCAGTCGTTCAGGGGTTTCCGGATGGTCGCCGCCCCCGGTATCGTGTTCGAGGAAGCGGGGATCCCTGATAAGTGCTATCTGTGGAACCGTCGTCATGACCTGTCCTGAAGGAAAAAGTAATATGCATGGTGTAGCGGGTTTACCGGCGCAAGTCAACGACAATCCGCAGGGGAAAGCAAATTTAGTTTTTATTTTAAATTCAGTGCGTTATAATAGTAGATACAACTGGCAATTCAGACAGGGGAGCAGGGCACATGAAAGATACGAACAGAGAAATAACCTTTTACAAATCAAGCCTCTGACCGCGCTGCATGCTGGTCAGCCGGGAGCTGAAAAAACTGGAAAAGGAAATGCCGGGGCTTACAATCAACCGGATCGATATCGTGACTCATCCTGGCCGAGCCTGGAAAGACGGGGTGCGGATGATCCCAACCCTGCGGGCAGGCGAACAAACCCTCAGCGGCATCTTCCTCAGTCCTGAGCAGATCCGGGCCTTTGTTGCAAAGGCAAGGGAAAAATAATTCATGTGAAAGTCCCGTCCCGCCTCTGGGAGGACGCGTAGACGCCGAACCAGATCTGCCATCCTCCATGTGTGTTCGGTAAAGGTTGTGCGGAAAGAGGTTCAGGCCTTTTGCTGATCTAGCACTCTGCGTACCGTTCGAAGGAGTTCATGCATGACCAGGGGTTTCTGCATGTATTCACTGATGCCCAGGGACAGAGCCTTGTCCCGGCTCATGGTTTCACTGTAACCGGTACAGAGAATAACCGGCAGGTCGGGATATTTTTCAAAAATGCGTGCTGCCAGCCGATCACCGGTCAATCCGGGCATGGTCATATCGGTTATAACCAGATCGACGCTCTGACATTTATTCAGAAAATCAAGGAGTGCTGCAGGCTGACAGAATGAGGTGACCCTGTATCCGTAACGGCTGAGCATTTCCTCACACAGTTCGACAATTTCCTTTTCATCATCCACAAAGAGAATATGTTCCTTCCCGCCTGCAATCTTCGGCACCTCTTTTATCTCAGCATCCGACGTATCAGAGTTTACGATACGCGGCAGATAAACCTGAAATAAACTGCCCTGGTCCGGGCTGGAGTGTACCACGATCTGCCCTCCATAACTCTGCACAATTCCGTGTACCACTGCCAGACCAAGTCCGGTGCCCTCTCCCGCCTCCTTGGTGGTAAAATAGGGTTCAAAGATATGAGCTCGGGTCTCTTCATCCATACCTTCACCGGTGTCACTGACTTCCAGCAGCAGATAGGGACCTGGCGCCGTGTCCGGAAGCCTGATTTCGCTGTCCGCGGAGATATCGACCTCGTGCAGGGCAACGCCCAGCGTTCCTCCATGTCGGCGCATGGCATGATAGGCATTGGTACAGAGATTCATGATGATCTGCTGAAGCTGGGTAGTGTCTGCCAGGATGGTTGCCTTGCTCTGGATATCCTGTTCGATGGTAATATTTGACGGAATCGAGGAGCGGAGCAGCTTCAGCGCCTCCTTGATCACCAGTTGCGCCTCGAGGGGTTTGCGTTCTTCCTTGCTTCGTCTGCTGAAGGCGAGTATCTGCTGGACAAGTTTCCTGGCCCGTTCCGCTGCCACGTGCACCTGAACCAGGTCCTGCCCGACGTCACTGTTTTCCCCGACTTTCAGCCGTGCCATCTCGATATAGCCAAAAATAACCGATAGAATGTTGTTAAAATCATGGGCGATACCGCCAGCCAGTGTGCCGATGGCTTCCAGTTTATGGGCCTGGCGCAGTTCCTCCTCCATCTTCTTGCGGGCGCTGATCTCTTTGGCCATGATAAAGAGGTATTCCTGGCCTCTGTACTGGAAATAGCTGGTGCTCACCTCTATGGGTCTCAATGAACCGTCTCTGTGACGAACTTCTGTCTCATAGGAGGAAAAAACGTTTTTCTTCAATCTCTCAACAAGCTGTGCATATTTCTCTTCCAGGGAATCATGCCCGATATCTGCGGCGCTCATCTGCAGCAACTCTTCCCGGGAATATCCGAGATTTTGACAGGCGGCATCGTTGACATAAACGATTCTTGTCTCGCCCGCTGTCTTGCCCGGCTGATACCAGACGACGGGGATCCCACTGGAATCCAACGCATATTTGGCCATATACAGTTCCTGCTCGGTCCTGCGCTGACGGGTCAGGTCCTGGAGTATGACCTGTAGATACGACCGTTCCCGGTCAATGGATATAACGGTCATGCACACATCTATCAGCTTGCCATCCAGGCGACGACAGACCCATTCAACATGTTGTGTCCCCTGCTCATGGCACCTTTTCTCCAACTCGATGAGCTGTTCCCGGGATGTCTCCCCTTCAGGCTGTTTTTCCGGAGCCAGATCCACGGGCCTTGCTCCGAGCAGATCTTCCCTGCTGCAGGCAAAAATCTCTGCCGCCTTCTGGTTGCAGTCATCTATCACCCCGTTTTTCAGTAAGAAGACACCTTCCGGGGTATTATGGAACAAATACTGGTACAGTCTCTGGTTATAACGGTACTCGGTGATATCATGGCCTTCCGGCAGGAGATAACGGGTTTTCCCTCCCTGGTCTTTTACAGGGCGCATGGAAAAATCTATATACTGGGGCTCACCGTTCTCATCATGCACGTAGGCCTCAAAGCGTACCTCCCGGCCACGGCGAGCCAGCCGTACCGCACCCCTGACCCGTTCATGCTGACTTGGGCAACGACTCCACCACGGGGCTTCCCAGAAAAGTTTCCCTCGTATCTCCCCTTCCTGGCAACCGGCCAGAACAAGAGCCGCCTCGTTCACATAAAGAACAGTGCCGTCGGAATCGAGCAGAGCTGCGGGGTGGCGGAGCTGTTGAAAAACAGCCTGAAACTTGTTTTCCAACTCCTGGTTTTCCCGGCGGTGCTGATTGATCTTGTTCCTGAGACGTTGATTGTACAGAACAAGGCCAATGATAAGGACCAGAATCAGCAAATCGAAAAACACCACGGCCAGGACTTCCGGACTGGCCCACAGCAGGCCTATGACAGACGCATCGGATGCCAGGCTGGCGTTTGGCGTGAAAATAAGCAAGGACAGAAGCCAGGCGACAAAACGACTGGATGTGATGGAAAAACCGCACCTGCGTGATGGTTTCCTGTTGCGGCTGTAAACTATCATGGCCCCTTTTTCTTAAAAAAATTACTTACCTGCCTGCATCACATTGAGAAGCCACAAGGCAATGCGGTTTTCAATCCCTTCCACACGGCCAAACATCCTGGTGCCGTGAATCCCGTCCTGCTTGAGCACAACCAGTTCGGCACCACGATTTTTTAACGCCCTGTGTATCTGAACCGCGTCACGATCCTGTTCTTCGATACTGCTCAGGATGAGAAGAGACCTGTCCGGCCAGGACTTTATATGTTGCATGGTAGGTACCCCGAGATAATTGGTCCCAGGCGTCATGAGCACCACCGCAGCCGGGATAACAGCCCCCGATGCCACGGCATGCATCGCCACACTGCAGCCCACACTGGCACCGACAAGGGCCAGACGATTGCCGCTGATATGGCGGTGTTCTCTAAGCCAGTCCACTGCCGCAGCAACATCGAGATACATGGCATTAAAAAGTTTCGGATCACGGTCCAGCACCCGCGCCCCATCATCGCTGCCGTCTTCTGCCTGGCGGCTTTCGCCGTGGCCGCGCAAATCCATGGCCAGGGTGGTGAATCCGGCCCGGTTCAACTCGCTGACAAGCGGCTGCTGTTTCAGTGGTAATCAACTATGCTTATTACTGTCAATTACACTGGCTTTGGCGTAGACGTGCCAGTACCGTTTTTCTGGTGTTGTCCTGCTGGTTGAGCAAAATGACAAAGGGACGGCCATCCTCCAGGTATCCTGCGTAGTTGTATACGCCCTCCAGGGTTCCGGACTTCAGGAATATCCCCCTGCGGGAGTCGAGCAGGTCTTTGTATGGAGCAAAGGCGTGCAGGACCCGAAGCATAGCCCTGGCGGTAACCCGGTTGTCACGGGACAGGCCGGAACCTTCCTTCTGGATGATCGCCGCCGCGGTATCAGCTCCGAGCTCTGCCTGCAGGGCCTCGGTCACAGCACGATGTGCCTTTTCCCAGGTGGCCGGATAACCAAAACGGTTGGCGCCGCAGCTCAGGTACACTGCATTGGCAATGACATTACTGGAAAATTTGAGCATCGAAGCAATCACCCCGCCAAGATCTCTGGAATTTTGGTGTGTATAAACAAGCCTGGCATCCGGAGGTACTCGTTTTCTTGCCCAGCGGCCCGTTCCGGGGATACCAGACTGCTGCTGCAGGCCGCGGAACAGCTCGGCCGTCAGCCGGGCCATCTGCTCCCGGGGCTCGCAGCCGTTTTGACAGATATTGACCCGGTAGTGTGTCGGAACGACAGACGTCTGTGTCGAAGACAGACGGTGCTCCTGCCCGAGGGCCAGGGAGCGCATGATCGGCAGGGTCGGCGTCTGCTCCTCACCGGAACGTACCTTTCCATCCCCATCTACAATGATGTCAACGGTATTGAAATTAACAAATACAGCACCAACCGGCGCATCATAGGGATTGGCGCTCTTGCCGAGGCCCGGTGTCTGCCTGGACAGGGCAAAGGCGGAATCATCAATAAAGATACTATTTATCTCCCGCACATTGTGCTCGCCAAGGCGAGTCAGAATCAGGGCAACCTCCTCCGAAGTCAGCAAAGGGTCGCCATAGCCCTTTATGTAGAGATTGTTTTGGGTGTCCTGAAAAAATTCCGTCCGGAAACGGTATTCTCTGCCAAGAATGTGCAGGGCTGCCAGGGCAGTGGGGATCTTGATGACAGAGGCGGGGATAAACGGGGTGTCAGGCCGGCAGGAACTGACAATCCGTCCCCTGTGGTCTGCCACGCCATATCCGCCGTTACGGATCAGATCTGAAAAAAAATGGCAGGCTGCAAACGCAGCCTGCCAGGATACACTAAGAGCGATAAGGGCCAGCAAAAAAACCAGGATCCGTGGTCCGGCTGACGGCCGCAACAGAACAGGTCTCCTGCTCAGTCGATTTCGTCTGTCTTCGACACGTTCGGCAGCCTGGCTAGGGACTTCTCGATCTGCTCCTTTGGATAGGAGTAATCATGGAGTTCACCGGCAAAATAACTGTCATAGGCTGCCATATCGATGAGACCATGGCCTGAAAAGTTAAAAAGAATGGTCTTGGGCTCGTCGGGATCTTTCATGGCTTCGATAATAGCACCGCGGATGGCGTGGGTGGTCTCGGGTGCAGGAATGATACCTTCAGTCTTGGCGAACAGGACCCCGGCCTCGAAGCATTCGAGCTGATGGACGCTTTTTGGCTCGACGATATTATCCCGGATAAGGGCCGAGACGATGGGCGCCATACCATGGTAGCGCAGGCCACCGGCATGGATACCCGGGGGCATGAAATCATGGCCCAGAGTGTACATGTAGAGAAGCGGGGTCATCATGGCCACGTCACCGGAATCATAGGCAAGCTTGCCAGCGGTCATGGACGGACAGGAGGCTGGCTCATAGCCCACGAAACGAATTTTCTTCCCTTCCAGGTAATCCGGGACAAAGGGGGCCAGCAGCCCGGCAAAGTTGGAGCCACCGCCACAGCAACCGACGATCACGTCCGGATACTCGCCCGCAATTTCCATCTGTTTTTTGGCTTCCAGGCCAATAATGGACTGGTGCAGCACCACATGGTTCAATACAGACCCGAGTGCGTAATTGGTGTCGTCATGGATGGCTGCATCCTCCAGGGCCTCGGAAATGGCAATCCCCAGAGAGCCCGGCGTATCAGGATCCTTTTCAAGGATGGCCCGGCCGGTATTGGTATCCTGACTCGGACTGGCCACGATATCGGCGCCAAAGGTCTGCATGATGGATTTTCTGTACGGTTTCTGATCAAAAGAAACCCGCACCATGTACACCTTGCACTCCAGACCGAACTTGGAGGTGGCCAGCGATAAGGCGGATCCCCACTGGCCGGCACCGGTCTCGGTGGCGAGCCGCTTTACCCCTTCACGCTTATTATAATAGGCCTGGGCCACGGCCGAGTTGGGCTTGTGGCTGCCCACCGGCGAGACCCCCTCGTTCTTGAAAAAGATCTTCGCCCTGGTGCCCAGGGCCTCTTCCAGCTTCCGGGCCCGGACCAGGGGGGAGGGACGCCAGATCTTGTAGACCTCCAGCACTTCCTCGGGGATATCGATCCACGGCTCGCTGCTCATCTCCTGCTCGAGCAGGGCCATGGGAAAGACGGCGGATAGTTTTTCCGGGCCCATGGGCTCCTTGGTCTCGGGGTCCAGGGGCGGCTGGAGGCCACCGGGAATATCGGGCACCACGTTATACCAGCGGGTGGGCATCTCGTCTTCACGCAGAATGATTTTTTTCATGATCGCTCCTTGTCAGGTTCACTGCCTCATGGTCTGCCCCTGGCCACAGGGGCTTTTCCTTCTTTCCGTACATGTCCGGCAATCGAACCTCGAAACAGGCACATCCGCTGCGCCCGGCTCACGGTTTCATGCTCGACGTACTTTTTTCCTGTACCACCATAAACGGTTCCCCGAAACCGTCAAGTCCTCTCCGTCATGGCCGTGGCCCCGACCTTGCGAATATCGGCGAGGAGCGCCTCCCTGGCGGAAAAACCAAGGACCTTCTCCAGGATTTCCCGCGGCCCGGCTCCGGCCCGGCCGTGGGGATTGAGCATCTCGAGCATGAGCATGTCATCCTGCACCTCCAGGCCGAGGACCAGGGGCCGCAGATCGAAAGTTTTTTTCCTGCCCTTGCGCAGCCGCTCCACCGGAAAGGTATCCCGGGCCAGAAAGTCCTCCAGCCGCTTAGTTGTTTCGGGGGAGAGTGGCGAGGCCGGACGGACTTCGTAGGTGACCCGCAAGTCGGTCTGTTTTTTCTTTTTCGCCACCGGCTCCACCCGGTGCACGCGAATGAAATGGGGCAGCTCCCGGTTGAGCTGCTCTCGGACCGAGGCCAGGTCGGCGAGTGGCTCGCCGAGATCCATGTCGAAATATTCCACCAGGCTCTCCACACCCACCGGCAGGGCCGGACTGAAGGAGACCCGGGGTGACGGGTTGTATCCCTGGGAGAAGAGCACCGGCAACCGGGCCCGTTTCAGAACCCGGAAGACCAGCTGGAGGATCTCCAGATGGCCCAGGTAGCGGCTGTCACCGCCTCGCTCGTAATGGACCCGGTAGGTGAAAATCCGCTCGTCGCCACTGCTCTTCCGTTTGCGGCGGCTGCCCCGGCCCACCACCCGGGCCGCGTCCTCTTTCTCCCGGGGACCATCCGACCGTTCCTCTTCTTTTTTGCGGCCATGGACCACCGGATAAATGGTCTTGAAGTCGCACAGGCCGCATTTCTGGCAGCCGTGGTTACGGCAGTCCGGGGTATATTCCCGGGCCAGGGCCCGGTGCCACTCCTGCTCGAGAAATGATCGCTCGACGCCGGAGTCCAGGTGATCCCAGGGCAGAATTTCGTCCATCTCCCGCCTGAGCAGATACCATTCCAGATCGAGCCCGATCTCGGCCGCAGCGGCCCGCCACTCATCCAGGCTGTAATGCTCGGACCAGCCGTCCAGTCGGGTTCCCCGGCGCCAGGCGGTTTCGATGAGCCTGGAGAGCCGGCGGTCACCACGGGAGAAAACCCCCTCCATCACCGACTGGTGCGGGTCATGCCATTTAAGTTTGAATCCCTTGCGGGGCAGGAGCCGCTTGAGCAGATTGATCTTTTCCCTTGATTCGTCCAGGCTGATCTGGTGGTGCCACTGGAACGGGGTGTGCGGCTTGGGCACAAAGGTGGCCACCGAGACATTGATCTGGACCCGGCGGCTGGCCTTGCCCGCTTCCTGCCGAGCCCGTTTGGCCAGCTCGACAATGGCCTCCACGTCCTCCACGGTCTCTCCGGGCAACCCGATCATGAAGTAGAACTTGATCAGGTTCCAGCCCAGACTGAAGGCGTCGCGGCAGGTGGCCAGGAGATCCTTTTCAGTGATCCCCTTGTTGATTACCTCCCGCAGCCGGTCAGTACCCGCTTCGGGAGCGACGGTGAACCCGGTCTTGCGGACCCGGCGTATCTGGTCCATGATCTCCGGTGTCAGGGTACCCACCCGCATGGAGGGCATGGACACCGAAACATAGCTGTTGGCAAACCGGTCCATGAGCCGCGTCATGAGCTGGGGCAGACAGGAGTAATCGCCGGTGGACAGGGACAAAAGGGCCAGCTCGTCAAAACCCGAGGCCTCGATACCCTGCTCGGCAATGGCCAGGACCTCGTCCATGGTCCGCTCCCGCGCCGGACGGTAGATGATGCCGGCCTGACAGAAACGACAGCCCCGGGTACAGCCGCGGGCGATCTCCACCCCGAGCCGGTCATGGATGGGCTTGACCAGCGGGACCAGCGGTCGGCCCTGCTCCTCGGGCCCGGTCAACCGCGGCAGCACCCGCCGCCGTACCCGCTCATAACCGGAACGCAGCGGCTCGATACCACAAAGCGTTTGGCCCTGGTACCGGGGCTTGAAAAAAGAGGGGACATAGACTCCGGGAATCTCGGCCAGGGCTTCGAGCTGTTCCTGTCGTGGGGCGGAGCGTTCCCGGGCCTGGCGCAGGGCGGTACCGATTTCCAGGATGATCTCTTCGCCATCGCCAAGGACAATGGCATCGAAGAACTCGGCCACCGGTTCGGGATTCATGGAACAGGAGCCGCCACCAAGCACTAGGGGATACCGTTCGTCCCGGTCCGCGCTACGCAGGGGAAGACCAGCCAGGTCCAGGATGGTCAGGATGTTGGTGTAGCACAGTTCATAAGGCAGCGTGATGCCAAGGACGTCGAATTCGCTCAGCGGCCGGCGGCATTCGACGGAAAAAAGGTCCACCCCATGGGTCCGGAGCTGCTCTTCCATGTCCACGTCCGGAGCATAACAGCGGTCGGCCAGGAATCCCTGGTGGTGGTTGATGACGTGGTAGAGAATCTGCAGGCCCTGATGGGACATGCCGATTTCATACAGGTCGGGAAAAACCAGGCAGAAACGAAAATCCGCCCCATCCCAGCTTGGGCGGACAGCGTTGTGTTCTCCGCCGATATAGCGCCCCGGCTTACGTACCAGGGAGAGGATATGATGAAGTTGTTGCATGAATCGTCCATAATCCGCCGGGCAGGATTCCTGCCTGGCGGTCGTTGTATGAATGAGGGGTGCCGGACCCAGCCAGCCGATGCAGGTCCCAAGACCCGTTGTCTTCCGCCCCTGCCCTCTCCGGGCCAGGGGCTCTTTTACCGAAAATGAGTTGACATTGCAATGGTTGACGATGTAATCCTGATACTATAGCGAAGTCATGGAGTTACCACTCATCCTCCCCACCGGTGCCAATTCATCGCAATGTACATGAAAAATTATCCCTGCACGGTCATCACCCTGCTTGTGGCAGTGCTGCTGCCCGCCGTGCTGTTTGCGGCCACCGATTCGGCGGTGCTTGAAGATATCCGGTTTGAAAAATCCGCTGCCGATGCGGAACAGGTCATCTTCAGTCTGGACAGGAGCACGATACCCAGGGTTTTTGCCATCAAAGGGAAAAAACCGCGGGTGGTTTTCGATTTTCCCGCCACCCGGCCCGCTACGTCGCTGGCCCACCAGATCCAGACCAGTGGCCGCTACATAGAACGCATCCGGATCGGGATCCACAACAAGCCGCAGCTGAAAACCAGGGTTGTCCTGGACCTGCGCCCGGGCCAGCACCTTGATTTCGACCAGCAGTTCCTGCCGGAAAAACACCAGCTTATCCTCCAGGTATTCACCGAAGAGAGCACTACCACAGCGGTGGACCATACCCCGCCTGCTGACCAAACAACACAAAAAACGACCACCCGTCCCCCGGACCTGGTCCCGAAACCAGAATCCGCGGCTGCAGCCATACCACGCGACCCGGCCCGGAAGGTGAAAGAGACAAAGACAAAGGAAGGAACAAAAATATTCCACCCGCCAAATGCTGCGGTCATGCCCACCCTGACCGGGGTGGAATTTGATACTTCCCGCAGCCGGGGCGAGATGATCCTTTTTAAACTCAACGGATTCTACCCCCCCAGGGTTTTTGGTATTGCCGAAGGGCTGCCACGGGTGGTATGCGACTTCAAGGATACCCGCCTGGACAAGTCCGTACAGCGGTTGATCAAGGCAAACGGGCGTTATGTGAAGAGTATCAGGACCGGTCGACACGAGGACAGAATCCGGGTGGTGCTCGACCTGAAGCAGGGAAACAACTACGATCTCCAGCAGGTCTTTTTCAAGGAAGACAACCTCTTTGTCCTCATCGTCAACACCCTGGACAACGCCCCTTCCACCGCCGAGATAGAAAAGCCGCTCCAGCGCCGCTGAGCCGTTTCTACCTGGTGTATGTCCATAAATGAGAATTTTCGTTCGAGTTCAAGGAGCATAGAAAAATAAAAAGCGCAGCATATTAAGCATATGTGAGCGTTTTTATTTTTCGTAGCGACGCAGAAATCGGGCGAAAAGGCCATTTATGGACAGGCACTACCTGACCCTGGTAAGGGTGACATGGGATGGCAGCCTGAGCTGGAACCGCTCCGGCGACACCGGCTCGGTGGAGTAGATCCGCTCAAACTCGAGCACGATCTTGCCGGAAACCCTTTCTCCTTCTATCTCCAGGGTCCGTGGCCAGGGGCAGGGAAAGTCGCCGAGCGTCCCCTCGTATGTTACTTCAAGCTCCAGTTCGTCGCCTGCCAGGATCCGGTGGCACGCCATCATGCCGGAGTCGCTCAGCAGCACCTGGTGGCGGAGGTTGTCCGCACAGCGCAGGGTGTACCAGTAGCCCCTGCCCTCCCGATCCCGGGCGATTTTCTGCACCTTGCACCGACCCGCCTCCAACCGCCCGGCCAGAAGAAAAAAGAGCTCCTGGTCTGCCAGAACCTCCGGCACATATTTCTTCCAGAAACCGGCCTCCACCGGTCCGGTGTACGCCTCTCCTGTCCGGTTATCGACCAGAGTGAAACTGGTGCCATCACCGGTGATAAGCACCACCGGCCGGTCGAGAGGATCGACCAGGGCCAGTCGGAGAAAGGAAGGTACCTGCAGGAGCAGGGTTGCCCGGACCGTTCCCTCCTGCCCCCAGGCCTTCCAGCCGACCCGCAGATCAGCGTCCACGGCCAGACTACAGGAACGATCGATGAAACGGTGCCATATTTCCTCGGCCACCGGTCTTTCCACCCGGTCGAGCGCCACCGTTACCGGCCCCCTGGTCCCGCATCCACCCAGGACAAGAAGCAGCGGAACCAACAGCGCCAGGTAAAACAGTATGGGACCGCGAGACCATCTCATCATCTCACCACGGCCGTGATCCTCTTCCGGCAACCGTTCCGGGAACGTGCCGGAGGCCAGGCGCTCCCACCAGACACTCAACCGGACGGCGCGATGCCATCGGGAGTTCATTCCCTGCCCTGCTCTTTGAGCATCTGCAGCTTTTTCCGGACCCGTTTGATATCTTGCCGGTCTTCAAAAAGATCCAGGGACCGGCGGTAGACCTCCACCGCCTCCTGCACCATATCAAGCTCCAGATAGACATCGCCCAGATGATCCAGAATGGCCGGATCGTCCGGCGATAGCTTCACAGCCTCTTCCAGGGCCTTGCGGGCCTCGTCCAGCCGACCAAGCCGGTAGTAGACCCAGCCGAGGCTGTCGAGGATATAGCCGTTTTCCGGTTCCAGCTGCACCGCCTTTTCGATATACTCAAGGGCCTTGTCCAGATGGACCTTCTGATCGGCCCAGGTGTATCCCACGTAGTTGAGAGCACCGGCATGGCGGGGCTGGACCCGGATCACCTGTTGCATCACCGAGAGCGCCTTGTCATGCTCACCGCTGTGCTCGAGGAAGAGACCATACTCATAGAGCAGGTTCTCGTCATCGGGAAAGGCCTCCAGGGCCCGACTGAAGACGTCCCGCCCCTTATCTTCCCGGTTCTGCATCTGGTAGAGAGCGGCCAGGAGGACAAACATCTCGCTGCTGCGGCCAGTCTCTTCCTGGACAGCCTCCTCGAGAATTTCGATGGCCTGTTCCACCTGCTTCAGGGCCCGGTAGATGCGGACCTGGAGAAAGACCGCATCCTCATATTCCGGGGCCTGCCGGTCGATGTGTCTGAGCTGGGTCAGGGCCTCCTGGTATTTCTTTTCCTGAAAATAGATCAGGGCGAGGAGAAAACGGCCTTCGGACAGATCGTTTTTTTCCAGTACCTGCTGGAGGATGGTGGCAGCCCGGTCAAATTTTTTCTGCCGGGCAAAGAGCCGGGCAATGGTAAGATCCACCCGGGTGGGATTGGAGGATACGGTCTTGAGCCGATTCAGCTCCCGGAGAGCCTCCTGTTCACGGTTCTGAAGAAGGTAGGTGTGGACCAGGGCTATACGAACCCGTTCGTTTTCCGGATCATCGCCAAGGATCTTCCGGTAGAGTTCCACGGCCTCGTCGTAGCGCTTCTGCCTCAGGAAGACCTCGCTCATCTCCAGGGCCAGATCCACGGACCAGTTCAGCTCCAGGGCCTTTCTGTACTCCCTGATGGCCTGGTCAAACTTCTTTTCCTGGACATTGATCCGGGCGAGCAGAATCCGGGCCGGGTAGGATCCGGGATCAATCTGCAGGACCTCGTCCAGGATGGCCCGGGTTTTCTCCATCTTTTCCTGACCGAAAAAGAGACGGGCCAGCAGGAGCAGGGAATCGGTTTCCCGGGGATCCTGGGCGTGGATGGTGCGATACTGCTCGACCGCCTCATCCAGGCGACCAAGGCGTATCAGGACTCTGGCCAACAGCATCCTGCTGTCGGTATCGCGGGGATGGCGGCTGAGGAAATCCTCCAGTCGGGAAACCGCCTCCTGGTTGCGTCCCATGCGGAGGAGGAGAATGGGGATTTTGCGTTCGATGTACACGGCCTCGGGGTCGCAGATAAGGCCCTTTTCATAGGCCTCCAGGGCCTCGGCAAACTTCAGATCCAACTCGGCATGGCGCCCCCAGAGAAAATAGAAGTAACTGCAGCCGAAATCAGGCTCCTCGACCATGTCCGCCAGCTCCATGCCACCGGTCCGACGGCCCGTCTGCCCGCAGCCGCCCAGTAGCCCGGCGGCCAGAACACAGCAGCACAGTATGGCCCACAGTCTCATTGCCCGCATGGATAGTTTCTCTCCCGGAGAAGGGTGTCTACGTGTTTTCGTATCCGTTCCTGGACCAGGCTGACAGAACCCTCGGCAGGGACCCGACAGATGCAGGGATGGTTGAACGAATCAAAGATTGCAGCCACCTGGCGCAACTGGTCCACCTGTTCGAAATCATTTGGTTTCTCACCGCGAATCTCGGCGATGCGACGGATACTTGTCCCGGGATCCATGCTCAGCAGGATCACCAGGTCCGGTTGGGGCGCGAAACGGTTGCAGGCAAAGATGTGGTCCACATCCATACCCGCTGCTCCCTGGTAGGCGGCTGTGGAAAAATAGTAGCGATCGGTGAGGACGATCTTGCCACTGGCCAGGGCCGGTTCGATCACCTCGCGTACATGGTCCCGTCGATCGTTTATGAACATCTCCAGCTCCTCCTCGGGAGTGCAGGAGGAGCGGTCCTTGTACAGTTCCCGGATCCGCCGGCCCCAGGGGCCGTCGGTAGGTTCGCGGGTCACCACCACCTCGCACCCCTTTTGTCGCAGGTAGTCGGCAAGGAGCTTGATCTGGGTCGACTTGCCGGTGCCGTCGATGCCCTCGAGAGCTATGAGGAGGCCCTGTTTCATGATGGTTCCATCGGGTTGGTTTCGTGCTCTGCCCGGTTGCGGACAATCTCTGCCGCCATCTTCCAGGCCGCCTCCAGACTTGAGGGATCGGCCACACCCCGGCCGGCGATGTCATAGGCCGTACCGTGGTCCACCGAGGTCCGGACAATAGGAAGCCCCAGGGTCACGTTAACACCATCATGGAAATGGAGCAACTTGAAGGGAATAAGACCCTGGTCATGGTACATGGCCACCACCGCGTCCCACGCCCCCCGGGCCCCCCGGTAGAACACGGTGTCCGGCGGCCAGGGGCCGGAAATCAGGCTCGGGCCGGTCCGGTTCAGCGCCTCGATCACCGGACCAAGCACTGTTTCCTCCTCCCGGCCGAACATACCATCTTCCCCGGCATGGGGATTGAGACCGGCCACCGCGATCCGGGGCCGGCGGACGCCAAAATCTCGTTCCAGGGCAGCAGCGGTCAGCCTGATACAGCGCTCAACCCGCTCCCGGGTGATCAGTTCGGCCACCCTGGCCAGCGGCTCGTGGATGGTCACCAGAACGACCTTGAGCCGTGATCCGGCCATCATCATCAAAAACCGGTCCGCGCCGGTGAGATCGGCAAGCATCTCGGTGTGGCCGGGGTAGGGATAGCCGCCCAGTTGCAGCGCGCTCTTGGAAATGGGACAGGTGACCAGGCCGGAGAATTCACCCTCCTGGATCGCCCGCACAGTCTCCTGGATATACAGCCCCATGGCACGGCCGGTCTCCCGGTTCGGATGCCCCCACTGCAGGGCTGTGGGATCAAGGGCGGAAAGGGGCCAGACCGGAACCGTGTCAGGTTCGATAGCTGCCCCGGGACGCCAGCGAACAATTTCCGGCTCCAGGCCAAGAAGCAGGGCCGTGGCTTCAAGGATGCCCGGATCACCGGCCACCACCGGAGGCGTACCGCAATCCCGCCCCAGGTGAGTGTAGAGCTTCAGGATAATCTCCGGCCCTATGCCCACCGGGCAGCCCATGGTAATGGCCAGAGGTCGTCTGTCTTCGACACACCGTCTGTCTTCGACACACTGCGGTTTTTTCGTTTCCATCATCCCGTGCCGCCCTCAAAAGCGTTTTCAATCACGTCAATGGTCACCCTGCCGTCCCGGGCCAGGGCCACCGAAACCACGTCAAAGCGGGCCGGGGTTTCCTGCAGCCCGTGGGAGGCCAGGTATTCCTCGGCCACCCGGTATATCTGTTGCTGCTTGCGCCGATCCACCGCCACCAGGGGCCCTCCGAACCGTCCCGAGCGCCTGGTCTTGACCTCGATAAAGACAGTGAAGCCCCTGTGGCGGGCAATGATGTCTATTTCTCCAAACCGACGGCGATAATTGCGGCAGATAATAGTATAGCCATTTTTCTCGAGATACGCTGCGGCCAGCGACTCGCCCTGTCTGCCGGTGGGCAGGTTTTGGCGCCTGTCTGGACCGGTCATTGTCCCCTCACCACAAATCGCGCTGACAAGGGGTCGGCCGCTGCTGATCCGGATCCGAGAATTCCCGTACGCCCTTGAACGACCTCCGGTGGATGGGACAGGGACCATGCTCGGCAATGGCCCTCCGGTGGTCCCGGGTGGGATATCCTTTATTCTTGAGAAAATTATATACAGGATAGGTCTCGTGATAGCCGGCCATGATCCGGTCCCGGGTGACCTTGGCGATAATGGAGGCTGCGGCGATGGACGAGCTTTTGGATTCTCCCTTGACAAGAGCTTGCTGGGGAGCTGCATGGGAATGGTGAACTTGCCGTCCACCAGAAGAAAATCGATAGGGAGGCGTGTTTCGCCGTCCATGCAATCGAGGACGGCCCGCTTCATGGCAAGCAGGGAACCCTGGAGAATGTTTATGGCATCGATCTCCCGGGCGCTGACCACCCCGACGCCGATCCGGGCCCCGCATTCGTGCACGTAGGAGAAAAGTTCCTCGCGCTGGCTGGAATTGAGTTTTTTGGAATCAACAAACCGCTGGTAGCAGCAGTCCGGGGGCAGAACCACGCAACCGGCCACCACCGGGCCGGCCAGCGGGCCGCGGCCCGCCTCGTCGACGCCGGCAATGGTCGCAAATCCCTGGTCATGCAGAACCCGTTCGAAGGCATAGGTATCGTCAGGGATCCTGGCAGTTGCCAGCGACTCAAAGACCGACTGCATATCACAGCGGAACCGGGAACCGGGGGCACGGGCCGAGGAATTCATAACCCTGGACAATGTGCCCCCCGCACCTTGCGTGGAAGAACCACGTCTTATCTGGTACCACGCTCCCGGATACGGGCGGCCTTCCCACGGCGCTCGCGCAGGTAGTAGAGACGCGAACGGCGGACCCGGCCAAGCGCGACCACCTCGATCTTCTCGATCCGGGGTGAATGCAGGGCAAAGGTCTTTTCCACCCCGACACCGTGGGAGATCTTGCGTACGGTGAAGGTGGCATCCATTTTCCCCCGTTTGCGCTTGATCACAACGCCCTGGAAAATCTGCACACGTTCCTTGTTTCCCTCAACGATGCGGATATGCACCTTCACGGTGTCACCGGGACGAAAATCCGGATGATCGAACCGCATCTGCTCCATGTCAATTTTATCGATGATATTCATGATGTCTTGTTTTACGGGATTCCTATTCTTAATGATGATTTCCCGAAGGATGCCTCCACACCATCCAAAGCCGGTCTTGCCGGAGTTTGAAGTTCTTTTTACTTTTTTTACTTATTCCTGACTTGAGGTTGTTACCTGTTTCAATGTATCTCGACAGGCCGGGCCTGTCCTGGTCTTTTCAGGTGCCCAGCAGCCGGTCCAGAATAATGGAGACCGCTGAACGCACGGACAGATGGTTGTACTCCCCCGGCCCCATGATGGGCGGCAGGGTCGCATCCACCCGCTGCAGAATCTCCGGGGCCAGGCCCCAGGCCGTTCCGAAGAGAAGCAGCATCGATTCTCCCCTGGCCAGCCTCTGCCGAGCGGACTCATAACCCAGGGTATTGGCCTGTGGACGGGCGCAGGTGGCCAGCAGCAGGGGTTTTTCCCCCTGTTCGGCCGTGGCCTCTTCCAGCACCTGATCCAGATCATGACAGATTCGGATCAGCTCCAGGGCGTGTTGCCGGTCCGGATTCACGGTGCTGCCGTATCCCCTGGTCCAGTGGTCGACGATCTCCCGGGCCAGCCGGCGCTGCTCGGCAAAGGGCGAGACCACCCAATACCGGCCAATGCCGAAGGTAGCCCCGGCCCTGGCGATATCGTGCAGGTCCAGGTTGGTGATAGCCGAGCCGATAACCTCTCCGCTCCGATTCACCACCGGGTGGTGGATCAGGGCCACATCAAGCATGGTCTGTCCCGCTTTGAACCGTTCGCCGGATCTGCCGATCCAGTCCGGCCCGGCGCAGCAGTTTCTCTTCTTCCCGGGTGAACCGGACATCGGCCAGCAGTTCGGGCCGCCGTTTCAGGGTCTCTTTCACCGATTCCAGGAACCTGTAATCGGCTATGGCCCGGTGGTCGCCGCTGAGAAGAACCTCGGGGACCTCCATGCCTTCAAACTCTCTCGGCCGGGTGTACTGGGGATGCTTGATCAGGCTGCGACTGAAGGTGTCGTTGCGGGCCGAATCCTCGCAGCCGAGAACCCCGGGCAGCAAGCGGGTCACCGAATCCACCACCACCATGGCCGCCAGTTCGCCACCGGTGAGGATATAGTCACCGATGGAAAGCTCCTCGTCGACAAAAGCCTGCCGAATCCGTTCGTCCACCCCCTCATAACGGCCGCAGATCAGCATCAGCCGGGGATAACCGGCCAGACGCCTTGCCTCCTGCTGGGTGTATGTTGTGCCGCCGGGCGACAGGAGGATAACCCTGGCCGGCGGACCGCTGGACTGCACGTCCCGGATACAGGCCGCCAGGGGTTCAGGTTTCATGACCATGCCCTCACCGCCGCCAAAGGGGCGATCGTCGGTCATCTTGTGCCGGTCCAGGGCATAATCGCGGATATTGTGCAGCCTGACATCTATGTGCCCGGCCTGAACCGCCCGACGCAGAATACCTTCCCTCAGGGGTGAGGCCAGGAGCTCGGGAAAAATTGTCAGAATATCAAACAGCATCGGGCCTAGGAGTTGATATCAAGCAGACCCGGGGGCAGATCAACCTCCACCTCGTCGTCACCTATGCTGACAATAAATCCGCTCTGTACCGGAATCAGGTATTCCCTGGTTCCGTCCCGGACCACCAGGATATCGTGGGCTCCGGTTTCAAGTATTCCTGTGATCCTTCCAATCACCCGACCGTCTCGTCTGCCTTCGACATACTCCACGACCCGGAGTCCCTCAAGATCCTGCAGGTAAAATTCATCTTCGTCCACTTCCGGCATTTCACTGCGCCGTACCCAGAGTTCCTGTCCGGCCAGGCTCTCGGCCTGATCGCGACTGGTGCAGTCACTGAGTGTGAGCAAGGCAAACCGGCCCTGCACCCGGCTGCGGACAATCCGGTGGTAGGTTTTTTCCCCGGTATCGCCGGCCAGCCAGATCTGCTCATACACGCCCAGCCCGGCTGGATCACCGGAATAGGGATAGACCTTGATCTCGCCCCGGATACCATGGGGTTTGGTCACCTTGCCTAGAAGAACATATTCGTCCACAGAAAAAGAAGAACCAGCCTGCTACTCTAAAATTTCCAGACGTGACCGCCTGTCCACCCTGCTGGCCGCCGCGGCCAGCACCGAACGCATGGCCCGGGCGGTGCGGCCCTGCTTGCCGATCACCTTGCCGAGGTCTTCCTTGGCCACCCGCAATTCGATGGTCACGGTGTCGCCCTCTTCCCTTTCCGTCACATCGACCGCATCCGGCTGATCGACCAGTCTGCCGGCAATAAAGCCAATGAGTTCCTTCATCAGGCAGTCTCAGTCTGACCGGCACCAACCTTCTTCAGGAGACTCTGCACGGTCACGGTGGGCTTTGCCCCCTTTCCGAGCCAATCCTGGAGTTTTTCCGCATCGATGTTGACCACTGCGGGATCCTGCATGGGATCATAGGTGCCGACGATATCCAGAAACTTACCATCACGCTTGGCCTCATTGCTGGCCACAACGATACGGTAAAACGGTTTTTTCTTACGGCCCATTCTTGTTAAACGAATACGTACAGCCATGTGTGGTTTATCCTCCTGTATACGGATACTTTATTTTTCTATCCCCGGACCCTGGGCCCTGGACGAATTGTGCTGGTAGTTGCTGTGTCTTGTGGTCGGCGCCCCCAGGAAACGTCGCCGTGGTGCAGCCGGGCAGATCAGCGGATCAGGCCCTTGGGCAGCTTGCGGCGCTTGCCGCCACGCACCACCGGTTTACCGCGGAATTTTTTCATCATCTTGAGCATCATGGTATAGCTCTTCAGCACCCGGTTCACCTCAGCGACCGTGGTGCCGGATCCCTTGGCGATGCGCTGGCGCCGGCTGGCGTTGATAATCTTGTGATTGGCCCGTTCCTTCTTGGTCATGGAACGGATGATGGCCTCGGTCTTTATCAGTTCTCGCTCATCGGGCTTGGGAGCGTCCTTGAGCTGCTTGAGCTTGTTGATCCCCGGGATCATGTCCATGAGCTGTTCCAGATTGCCCATCTTCTTGATCTGCTGGATCTGATCGAGAAAGTCCTCCAGGGTAAAGGTGTTTTTCTGGAGTTTACGGGCCAGCTTCCTGGCCTTTTTCTGATCAACGACCTTTTCCGCCTTCTCGATGAGTGACAACACATCACCCATGCCGAGAATACGGGAAGCAGCCCGGTCCGGATGGAACACCTCCAGGGCATCCAGGGACTCGCCCACACCGACGAACTTGATAGGCTTGCCGGTCACCTTCTTGACCGACAGGGCCGCGCCACCGCGGGCATCACCCTCGATCTTGGTCAGGACGACACCGGTGATCTCCAAATCCGAGTTGAACTTGTCCGCCACGGTCACCGCATCCTGACCGGTCATGGCATCGGCCACGAACAGAATTTCGGTGAGCGGGACCGCCCGGGAGATATCCTTGAGTTCGGTCATCAGGGCTTCGTCCACATGGAGTCGGCCGGCGGTATCGATGATGACCGTATCGTACCCCTTGTCCTCTGCCTCGGCCACGGCCCGCTTGGCGATATCCACCGGTCGATCCTCGGTGGTGGAATCAAACACCGGCACCCCGACCTGCTCGCCCAGAACATGGAGCTGCTGGATTGCGGCCGGCCGGTAGACATCCGCAGGCACCAGAAACGGCTTACGTCCCTTTTCACGCAGCATCCTGGCAAGCTTGCCGGCCGTGGTGGTCTTACCCGAACCCTGAAGGCCGGCCAGCATGATGGACACCGGCTGCCTGCCATCCAGGCGAAGGGGCTCCTCGTGGCTGCCAAGCAGCTCCACCAGCTCGTCGTGAACAACCTTTATTACCTGCTGCCCGGGGGAAAGGCTGGAAAGAACTTCCCGGCCCACCGCTTTTTCCGTAACCGCAGCAATAAACTCCTTGACGACCTTGTAGTTGACATCGGCTTCGAGGAGCGCCACACGGACTTCACGCATGGCATCCTGAATATTCTCCTCTGTCAGCTTGCCGTGGCCGCGAAGCTTCTTGAATACGGAGTCTAAACGATCTGTAAGGTTTTCAAACATGGCATCCGAAAAGGCAAAGTGAAAAAACACACGGCCTGCAAGAGGCAGGCAAAATCAAAAATTATTACCCCAGCCCGGCCATCCTGTCAAGAAAGAAGCGTACCTTGCCGGAAAAACCGGCAGGTAGATGGTGACTGCCGGCCAATGGTTATCCGGCCACCGCCTGGACCACCTGCTCCAGCTTTTCCGGGGTATCGGCCTGGAGGCAGACGATACCCGATTTCCGGGGCAGAATCTTCTTCATCAGCCCGGTGAGCACGTTTTTGGGCCCCAGCTCGACGAAAACCTCGACCCCGTCCTCGACCATGCGCTGGACCGATTCCATCCAGCGAACCCGGGAGGCAATCTGCCGGGCCATGACCGAGCGGATGGTATCAGGATCGTTCTCCGGCGCCGCGGTCACGTTGAAGACCATGGGCAGGGAGGGGGCATTGAACAGGACGGAGTCCATGAAATCGGCGAAATCGGCCACCGCCCCGGCCACCAGCGGCGAGTGGTTGGCCACCGAGACCTTGAGAGGGATCACCTTGCCGCCCTTTTGCTGGCACAGAACGCTCAGGCCGTCGAGCCCATCACTGTCACCGGAAATCACCACCTGTTTTTCCGAATTGTGATTGGCCACCACCACGGTACCAGGGCCCTCGTACTCTGCCAGCAGACCGTCAATCTCGTCGATGGTCAACCCCAGCACGGCCCTCATGCCACCCGGGTTGGCTGCCCCTTCCCGCTCCATGAACTCACCACGGCGGGTGACCAGACGAAGACCATCCCGCTCACTGACCACGTCGGCAGCCACCAGGGCGGAATACTCACCCAGGGAGTGGCCGGCAACCCAGGCTGGCCGCAGCTCCGGCAGGGCCTTTTTGAACTGCTGATAACAGATGAGGTTTATAACGGTCAGGGCCGGCTGCAGGTGCACAACCCTGGTCAGGTCCTCCAAGGGCCCCTCACTGCACAGTCGGCGCAGCGGAAACCCGCTCACCTCTTCGCCCAGTTCCATGAGTCTGCGGACCTCGGGGTCGCTTTCCATGAATTCCTGCCCCATGCCCAGATACTGTGATCCCTGGCCGGGAAAAATAACGGCTGTTTTTTTCATTGGTTTCTCAACATATCAGATTGGGAGTTCCCGGTCGGGCCGCAGGCAGGCCACGGTCGGACGGGAATTCACCCGGGAAATTTCTTTCTGTTTTTCTCCACCACAAAACTGGTCACCAGGAACAGACCGACCCCCACGGTGATGGCTGAATCCGCCACGTTGAAGGCAGGCCAGTGATGCCCCCTGAAATAAAAATCGAGAAAGTCGACCACAGCGCCGTAGCGAACCCGGTCGACCAGGTTGCCGAGCGCGCCGCCACCGATCAGACCGAGCGCAACGGTGAACCAGCGGCTCTGGTCGGCCAGCCGGCGGTGCATGACCACGATGGCCGCCAGGGCGACCAGGGCCACACCGACAAAGAACAGCTGGCGCTCCCGGCTCGGCTGCCCGGCCAGCATGCCAAAGGCGGCGCCGGTATTGGTCAGGAAGGTCAGGTTGAACAGCCCGGGGATCACCACCACGGACTCATAGAGGGAAAAATGGTGGACAATCCATGACTTGACCGCCTGGTCCAGGACCAGGACAAGGGCCATTATCCCGAAAAGGCGCAAGAATCACATCCCCAGCTGTCGAACCACTCCGGCGCAGCGGCCACAGAGGGTGGGATGGTCCGGATCCTCGCCCACGGTCTCGGATATAGTCCAGCACCGTTCGCATTTCCGACCAGGCGCCGGATGAACAGCGATGCGTAGCCCGGGCACGGTTTCGGCGACCACCGGCTCCACGTCTGCAGCTGCCGCCGTATCATCCACAAGCTTCAGGCTGGAGACAATGCAAAGCTCCTGCAGCAACGGTTCCCGGCCGGCAAGAAAATCAGCGGTCTCCCCTTCCACATCCAACAGGACCTCGGCATCCAGGGGCAGGCCAATGACCTTGTCGCGCCGGGCGCTCTCCAGTACCCGGGTAATCTCTTTACGGATGGCCAGCAGCCGCTCCCAGCGTTCATCCAGTTCCGGATCGATCTCGATATCGTCCACCTGGGGAAATTCTTCGAAAAAGATCGACTCTTCGACGGGAGCGTTTTGATCCAGCCCCTTGAAGTGTTCCCAGGCCTCGGCCGCCGTAAAACTGAGCACCGGCGCCATGAGACGCAACAGACCGTCCAGGATGCGGTAAATAACGGTCTGGGCCGCCCGGCGAGCGGGATCGTCGGGCAGAGAACAGTAGAGACGATCCTTGAGAACGTCCATGTAGAGGCTGGAAACCACGGTACCGCAGAAATTGTGCAGGTTATGGTAGACGGCATGGAACTCGAAATCATCATAGGCCTTCCGGACCCGGCGGACCAGCTGGGCAAACCGGGCCAGGGCCCAGCGATCGATCTCGGTCAGAGTCTCGGGCCCGACCGCGTCCCTGTCCACCTGAAAATCACTGAGGTTCGAGAGGAGAAAACGGATGGTGTTGCGCATCTTGCGGTAGGCATCCGAAACATGCTTGAGTATCTCGTCCGAGACCTTGACATCATCCCGGTAATCCTCGCTGGAAACCCAGAGCCGGAGAATCTCGGCCCCGTATTTGTCGATCACCTCCTGGGGCGCGACCACGTTGCCCACGGACTTGGACATCTTCTTGCCCTGGCCGTCCACCACGTAGCCATGGGTCAGGACCCCACGGTACGGTGCCCGGTTGCGGGTACCCACCGAGGTGAGCAGCGAAGACTGGAACCAGCCACGGTGCTGGTCGCTGCCCTCGAGATAGAGATCGGCCGGGGAACGCAGTTCCTGGCGCGGTTCCAGGACTGCGGCGTGACTCACCCCGGAATCAAACCAGACATCGAGGATATCGCTCTCCTTGCGGAACCTGGCAGAACCGCACTCACAGCGCACGCCATCGGGAACAAAGTCCGCGGCCTCGTAACGGAACCAGGCATCGGCGCCTTCCTTTTCAAACAGGGATTCGATCCGCTCGCACACTTCGGGACTGCGGAGAACCTCGCCGCACTCCTCACACAAAAGCACGGTGAGCGGCACGCCCCAGGAACGCTGGCGGGACAGACACCAGTCCGGCCTTGCCTCGACCATGCCGTAAATCCGCTGCTGCCCCCAAGCCGGCGTCCAGGTCACCTCGCCGATGGCCTGGAGCGCCTTTTTACGCAGATCATTCTTTTCCATGGAGATGAACCACTGGTCCGTGGCCCGGTACATGACCGGCTCCTTGCAGCGCCAGCAATGGGGATAACTGTGCTCGATATGGCTTTCCCTGACCAGGGAGCCGTCACGGCGCAGATCCTCGTTGATATCGCGGTTGACCTCGGGAATCTTCCCACCGGCATAGGGACCGGCCTCGCTGGTCAGGTGGCCCTCTTCGTCCACCGGAGAAAGCGGTTCCAGGCCGTAGCGCAGGCCGGTGAGGTAGTCGTCGGCCCCGTGGCCTGGAGCGGTGTGCACGCAGCCCGTACCC
Organism: Desulfolithobacter dissulfuricans; assembly: GCF_025998535.1. Lineage (NCBI taxonomy): Bacteria > Pseudomonadati > Thermodesulfobacteriota > Desulfobulbia > Desulfobulbales > Desulfobulbaceae > Desulfolithobacter > Desulfolithobacter dissulfuricans. The sequence continues at coordinate 1,774,899 of NZ_AP024233.1, forward strand.
GAATCGGCGGTCACGTAATCGGCCAGGACCAGGAGCGAATCGCGGTCCAGGAAGGGATGACGGCACTTGCGTCCTTCGAGCCCAGCGGCCTCGAAGGTGGCCAGGACCCGGTACTCGAGCCCGAACTCCTTGAAACAGGGCTCCACCAGGTCCCTGGCCAGGATCCAGACCTCGTCGCCCACTTCCACCGCCGCATAGACGAAATCGGGATGGAAGGCCACGGCCAGGTTGGCGGGCAGGGTCCAGGGGGTGGTGGTCCAGATCAGGACAGAGACATTTTTATCCGCCAGTTCAGGCACCAGGTCACTCAGATCGTCCTTGAGTGGGAACTTCACGTAGATCGATGGCGACGTGTGATCGTAGTACTCCACCTCGGCCTCGGCCAGGGCAGTGCGGCAGGTGGCGCACCAGTACACGGGTTTGCGCGAACGCACCACCGAGCCGGAAAGGAGAAACCTGTTGAACTCCCGGGCAATGGAGGCCTCGTAGGCGAAGTTCATAGTCAGGTAGGGTTCGTCCCAGTCGCCGAGCACCCCGAGCCGCTTGAACTCGGCCTTCTGGGTCTTGATCCATTTTTCCGCATATTTGCGGCAGGCACCCCGTTTGGCCAGGGTGGATATTTTCTCTTTCTTGTCCCCGAGCTCCTTGTCCACGTTATGCTCGATGGGCAGCCCGTGGCAGTCCCAGCCCGGCACGTAGGGGCAGTTGAAACCGGACATCCGCCGGGACTTGAGGATGATATCCTTGAGGACCTTGTTAAAGGCCGTGCCCAGATGGATATGGCCGTTGGCATAGGGAGGACCGTCGTGCAGGATGTAGAGCGGTTTATCGGCCGCGGCCTGCTGCAGCTTGTGATAGAGATTCTCCTTTTCCCAACGCTTCAGATACATGGGCTCCTTCTGCGTCAGGTTGGCCTTCATCTTGAACCTGGTCTTGGGCAGGTTTAACGTGTCCCGGTAGTCCATTTGTATGTTCCGATTGATTTGAGATTGCAGTCCTTTCAAGAAAACGGTCGCACCACACGTCCAGTGTGACTGATAAACAGAAAAGAATACCAAGCTGATGCGAAGTTGCAAGAAAAAAGGGGGGCTGGGGCCAATCAGGGCCCGGCGAGGGGTGCCAGGGGATGGTCAGGCCGGCAAGACGCTCTGCCCCGGCATCCCGGGACTACGGATTCCGGCGACAAGGGCTCAGAATTCGATACCCTTCTGAGCCTTGATCCCCTGGCGGTAGGGATGCTTGATCTCACGCATCTCCGTGACCAAGTCGGCAGCCTCGATGAGCCCATCGGTGGCCCCGCGGCCGGTCACCACCACATGCATGGACTTAGGCCTGGCGGCCAGAGCACGGATCACCTCGTCTTCGCCGAGCATATCATAGGTTATCAGGTAGGTCAGTTCGTCGAGGATGACCAGCTGGTGGCGGCCGGCTGCCAGGGTCTGACAGGCGAATGCCCAGGCCTCTCTGGCCAGGGCGATATCCTTGTCCAGGTCGTCGGATTTCCAGGTGAAGCCCCGCCCCATGACATGGAAATCAAGCAGATCCTCAAAACGCCTGGCCGCCTCGAGCTCGCCATATTTCCAGGAACCCTTGATGAACTGAATCATGGCCACCCGCTGCCCGTGTCCCAGGGCCCGCATGGCCAGGCCGAGGGCCGCGGTGGTTTTGCCTTTGCCGTTGCCGGTAAAAAGCAGAAAAAGGCCGCGGGCCCCGGTGGTCTTGTCAGCCATTCTTTCCTCCTCTGCGGGTGTCGCCGCCCGGATGCTGAACCAACCCCTCGGACAGGGGCCGGCCATGCTGGCGGATATATTCATAAAGGACAATGGAGGCGGCCACCGAGACGTTGAGGCTCTGCACATGACCCCACTGGGGAATGGTAAGAGGGTGGATATCCGGGTAGTCGTCGGGGTTGAAACTCAGGCCGAACTCCTCGTGTCCGAGAATAAAGGCGGATTTTTCCGGCAGACCACCCTTGCCCAGCACTTCCGTGCCGCCGGGCTCGAGGGCAAAGAATGTGTACCCCTGGCGGCGGATCTGATCATGGCAGGAGGCAAAGTCGTCATGGAAGACGTACTGCACCCAGCGCACCGAGCCCTTGGCCGGTTCCGGATCAAAAATTCCCACACCCACCAGGTGGATCTCACGGACGGAGAAGGCGTCAGCGGTGCGAAAAATCTTGCCGATATTGAAGTCCGGTTTCAGGCCGTCCAGAATGACGATGCATTCATGTATTCCCGGCCGGGCATCGACCATATTGCGGCGCCGGGCCCTTTCAAAACGGGTCTCCATGTCCAGGCGCCTGTTGAAACGTCGTCTCATGCTCTTGGTTTCCTTCTCTTTTCTCCTGTTGTTCTTTTTCGGCCCACGTTGTACTCTGGAGAGGAAAAAAAGACAACCATCATGGAGGGAGTGACGTGGAACAGGAACAGAAAACCAGCACCTGCGAGCTGTGCGGGGCCAGAAAAAAAACCAGCCAGAGCCATGGCATGGCGGTGTGTTCCACCTGCCGCACCATCATCAGCAATGTGAAGAATCATCCTGACATTGTCCGCCGGGCCTGGCAGGAGCTCCGGGACGAACCCATCCTCCCGCGCCCGGCCCAGGCTGTCCATACCGAGGATCCGGACCTGCCCGATGTGCTGGATGGCAAGCGATACCGGACCATCGACCGGGACCGCAACAAGTGGTACCTCTCCATCAGCGAGCTCGATGGCCGTCCGGTGGAGGTGTTCGCCTCCACCGCCTTTGACCGGGACCATGAACTGCAGTCCCGTATCTCCAACCTGACCACCATTACCCGGCTGATATCGCTCATCCTGCGCCACATCTTCATCGGCGAACGGTTGACCCTGGAAAAGGTGCTCAAGCAGATCAAGCGCAGTTCGCGACAGAAAAACGACCTGCCCGATATGCTCTACGGCGTACTCAGCCGCTATGACAGCGCGCAAGCGGAGCAGGATCTGCGGCGAAAATCTGCCTGAGCCCGATGGCACTTCCGCCGATCCAGGACCTGGAAAGATGGGTTACTCCCCGGGTGGCCCGCTGTTACTGGAACAGGGACCTCAACTGTACGCCCACGAGCCTGCTGATCCTGGCCGAGGCCTTCGGGGTGGAGCTGGTGGACCAGGTGCTGGCCGCGGCCATCGGCATGCACGGGGCCGGCCGCTACGGGGCCCAGTGCGGCCTGGTGGAAGGAGGGCTCCTCTTCACCGGCATCCTGGGCCGGAAGCTGGGCCTGGCCGACAGCGATATCGAACCGATCTGTCATCGGTTTGCCGCCAGCTTTGAAAAAATATTTTCCAGCCTGCGCTGCTCCGACCTGAGGCCCGGTGGATTCCGGGCCGACGATCCTCCCCATCTCTGCGAACCACTCACCATCCGGGCCATAGCCCATTCCATCGATTTTCTCACCAGATCCATGGGCCAGACACCGCGCCTGGGGGAGCTGGATCGCCGCTGACGACTGCAGGACTTAAGGTCTACTTTTTCCGGAAAATCTTCAACCATTCCCCGTAACCGGCCGCTTCCATTTCCTCCCGGGGAATGAAACGCAGGGCGGCCGAGTTGATGCAGTAGCGCAGCCCGGTGGGCGGGGGGCCATCGTCAAAGACGTGGCCGAGGTGGGAATCTGCCATCTTGCTGCGCACCTCGGTCCGGATGGTGAACAGACCGCGGTCCGGCCGCTCGACGATATTCTCCCTGACCAGCGGCCTGGTAAAGGAGGGCCAGCCGGTACCGGAATCGAACTTATCCGGTGAGCCGAACAGGACCTCGCCGCTGACCACATCGACATAGATCCCCTCGCGTTTGTTGTCCCAGTATGCGTTCCGAAACGGCGGTTCGGTACCGTTTTTTCGGACCACCTTGTACTGCAATGGAGTCAGGATCTTTTTCAGCTCGGCCTCAGACATTCTGCGCCATGGTTTCTTTTCAGCCATTGTATCTTTTCCAGCCCATGTTTTCTCGAGAAAACCGGCCCGACCGGAGCCGGATTTATACATGGAATAGCGCAGGGCATGCTTGCGGTAGTAATCCTGGTGATACTCTTCGGCCTCATAAAAGGGGCCGGCAGGCAGGATGGCGGTGACAACCGGTTTCTCGAAAAGACCCGAGTCCTCCAGCTCCTGTCTGGATTTTTCGGCCAGAATTCTCTGGTTATCGTTATGATAAAATATGGCGGTGACGTACTGGGTGCCACGGTCATTGAACTGCCCGCCGTCGTCGGTAGGATTGATCTGCCGCCAGAACACTGCCAGTAGTTCCTCATAGGTTATCTTCGTCGGATCATAGACAACCTGCACCGCTTCGTAATGACCGGTGGTGCCGGAGGAGACCTCTTCATAGGTGGGATTTTCAGTCCGCCCGCCGGTATAGCCGGCCCGGACACTGACAACCCCGTCCAGGGATTCAAAAGGCGGCTCCATGCACCAGAAACAGCCACCGGCAAAGGTGGCCAGTTCCCGGCCGGCGCCGGCCTGAACCTGGGACATGGAAAGGGCAAGGGGAAGAACGGATAAGAGAAGCAGGGATATCCTGTACATGATAACCTCCTGTGGAAAAACAAAAAACAAGATGATCCGCGGAATTGGCGGACCCCGTTGTGTTTTAATGCACCACAGACTACCACATGCCCACACTAAAAACGATAACTATTACCAGAAACAGTAGGAATTATCCGTCATCCAGCAGACGGAGATAGAGAAACCAGAGAGTGCCGGGCAGGAGAAAGAGCATGGCCAGAACCGCGACAATGGTCCTGGGATCGTAACCCCAGTCAAGCCCCTTGCCGGTGATCCAGGTCGAACCACTGAGGACCAGGGTGAGGAGGCCCATCTCGGCGGCAAAGACCCGCCCCGGAAACGGTCCGGCACAACCCGGTGCAGGAGAGTGGTGGAAAAGACCCACTGGATCGAGCCACCCACATGGCCAAAGAAGACACACAGGGCACCGATCCACAACACCGGTGCCCGGGAAAAAGACAAGTAGGCCAGGGACGAGATGAAAAAGGCCGCCCCGATTGCCCGGCGCATGTTCTGGTCTCCCTCGCCAAAGAGGCGCCAGGCAAGGATCGGCCCCACCGCCGCCCCGAGGCCGCGCATGGAGTAGAGAACTCCGGAGCCGGCACCCTGCCCGTTCTGGACAAAGACCTGTTCGCCAAACACGGTCAACATGACCAGGATCCCACCGGACAGGGCCCATCCCGACTTGACAAGCAGCAGGGCCGCCACCCGGCGGTGGCTGACCACGTAGCCGATCCCCTCAACCAGGTCCTCCAGGCCGAGAAGCCGGCCCAGGGAGAGCGGTCCCACCTTTTTCTTCTTTTCCTGACGGATGGTCACTGTGGAGAGCAGAGCCGCGGAAACCAGGAAGGTAAGTGCGTCGACGATGATGGCCGTCTTCCAGCCAAACAGGGCTGAAACAAAACCGCCCAGCCCGGCACCCAGGGCCAGCATGATGGACCAGGAAGCCCCGGAAAGACCGTTGGCCACAGCCAGTTCTTCCTGGCGGCAGAGGTTGGGCACCGTGGCCTGTCGGGCCGGACTGGCAAAGGTCCAGATGGATTCCTGTACAAAGGCCAGGAGATAGATAATCCACACCTGATCCGCACCCCGGACCAGAAGATAGACAGGGACCACCGCAGCCCGGGCCAGATCGCAGCTGATAAGGATAAAGCGGCGGCTGAACCGGTCGGCCACCACACCGGCCACGGGCCCGAGCAGGGTGGTTGGCAGAAACTTGGCGATCAGAAACCAGCTGACCGCAGAGCCGGAACCGGTGAGCTGGTTGAGGAGAACAAAGATACCGATGTAGTTGAACCAGTCACCGATCTGGCTGATCACCCCGGCCAGCCAGAACCGCCGGAAGCCGGGATTTTGACGCAGAAGAAAGAGGTAGGATCGGAAATGACCGGCTTTCAGATCTCCGGTATCGGGCTCAGCAGAACGACCCATGGGCACTCACCGCTTTTTTGTCCTTTCGTGAATGGTGCTCTTCGTCTTTTCTGAAATGGTCCTGGGACAGAGAAAATCGAGTAGGGTGAGGCAAGGTAATTAAGCTTGCCTCATCCCTCTCACAGAACCGTACGTACGGGCCTCGTATACGGCTCCTGTTTATTTTTCCTTCATACTGAAACAGAAATTCCGGTCTGTACAGATGCGAGGTCAAAGAGCCCCATTTCCCCATGCAGGCAGCTGTTGGGAAGGGCATAATGGCTCAGTGGACTTGCTGCATTGGCCCAGGAGTTCATCTTGATACTTTTGAACTCTCCTCTATAGCCCAGCTGTCTCAGTCTGCGGTGTAGCCTGCACGGCTTTTTCCACAGCTTCAACTGAACAGCACGCAGCCGTCTTCTGATCCACCTCATCAGCCGAGAAAACTCACCCTTGCAGTTCGCTATCCGAAAGTAGTTGGCAAAACCCCTCAGCAACCGGTTGAGGTCGGCTATCACCTTCTCAAGGTTCACCGGGGAGTTACGCCGGGTCATCGCCTTGACCTTTGCCTTGAAGGCCCTCACCTTGCCTCGCTGTATTCGGGTCATCACGGAGTGGATACAAACTCCAAGAAATTTAATCCCTTTGAGGCTGTGGCTTATATGGGTCTTTTCCTGGTTGACGGTCAACAGCAGTTCTTCTTCAAGATAACGACTGGCCTGGTTCAGTGCATTTTCGGCTGCGCTCTTTGACTGGCACAGGATCAGGATGTCGTCCGCATAGCGGACGATGCGGTGGCCACGATTCTTCATAAACTGATCGAAGGAATCAAGGTATACGTTGGCAATCAACGGGCTGATAACTCCGCCCTGCGGACTGCCGACCTCGCTGGCCTGCCAACCATCTCCTGTCAGAACACCGCTTTTCAAAAACTTCTCCAGCAGACCAAGAATACTTCCATCGCTGACCCGGCGACGGAACGAGGCAAGGATCAGGTCATGGTTCAACGTGTCGAAGCATTTCGACAGATCCATGTCCACTACCCATTTCCGCTCGTACGTCCGGATGAACATCGTGGCTTTGCTGATTGCCTGGTGACAACTCCGACCAGGACGGTAGCCGTAGCTCGACGGATGGAAATCGCGGTCAAATATTGGTTGAAGTATATCCAGCAGGGCCTGCTGTACCACACGGTCACGGACTGCAGGTATGCCGAGTAGCCGTTTCCCGCCGTTCGGCTTCGGGATCTCCACCCGTCGCACGGCCAGCGGCTGGTAGCTCTTGTCCTGCAGTTCCGTCAGGAGATGATCGATATTGGTCGCAAGTGATCCGGCAAAATCATCGATGGACTGGCCGTCTATACCGGCAGCTCCTTTCGAGGATTTCACCTTGTAGAATGCCTTGACCAGGTTCTCCCGGCTCAGCATTCGATCATATAGGCTGTACCAGACGTCAACCATGCTCCTGTCCTGCGTTTCCCTTCCTCTATTTCCACGTGGAGACTTCGGTTCTTCAATGGGCGCGACCGCTTTCTATCCTCATGGGCAATATACGATCAACACTCCCATCTACTCCGATGAACGGCCAAAATCGGCAGAGGACCTGTCACGGCATACCGCCGATAGCGTGCCCCGTCCCGTCGGACGGCTTGTGTTCAGTCTGCCAGGTGTCCATAGATTCCGGAAAACCTTCAAATAAACTTCATCCCTTCGCAACAGATATGGCTTTTGGCTCATAACTGCCCCCAACGAACCAGGCCGTTGGGTCATCCCGGTTTTATCCTCCACACTGTTACCAGGCTTCACAGGCCGGAATTTCATCACTACTACGGAATCATCTGCCACCTCACACCGCTTCGATCCGCCTTGGATTTCTCCTTGTGCTTCTCTTTTTCCGCTTAATGCGGAAACAGTGCAAGGCTTCCCCGGTTAAGGCGAACTCCCTGTGAGCGACCACATCCTCAATCACGTATCAGGACTGACCAGGTATCGGGCTTCGCGCTATTTAGGACGCTTACCCTCCTGATACGCCGAATCAGGTTCGCTTGCGCTATGTGCCGCTCACTTCCTATCGCTTCCTTCAGACCCTGCCGTTACCAGCAACGCCCTTACGATTCGGATTGTCTTCCCCCTGGTCAGGGTGACGCCTGCTTAACACAGGCTGGGTTTGCCCGCCATGCCGGGCAAACTAAAAAAAGCCCGCGCATTTATTGCGCGGGCTTCGTCCCTTTTGGTAAGCCTTACCAAAGTTTACCAGCAGAAAAACTCAACAATTAAAACCTTTGAGGCCACAAATCGTTGTGGCCTCAAGGTGATGTGTCGTAAATGGTCGGGAAGAGAGGATTCGAACCTCCGACCCCAGCGTCCCGAACGCTGTAAAATTTCTATGTATAAGGGAAGTTACCGCACTTGTACGCAAAAATAGACGGAAAAAAGTTTTCATAGTTTGTCGAAAAAACAGTTCATAGAATACCTTCCTTGTATGGCCAGCAGGCTTTTGTTATTGCTTTTTCGTATCTCCGAGTGGACAAGGCACGAACTGGAGGCCAGACCTGAAAAACTCCATTTCCGAGACCGTCGAGACATTCTTATATCAAATTTATACCTAATTGTAACGTCCCGCTTGATTATATTCCCTCCTTTCAGGGTGATGGCTGGACTTTCACCAGCTAGCTCGTTAACATGCCGGTCACACGTGGCTGGCTTCGCTACGCACAATCTAACCTTATTCGTTAGGCCATATGGTTTACCAAGAATCCAAAATAATATTTTCGTCTCCTTTCTAAAAATGGGATACTTAATTCACTACATAATTCGAAACATTCTTTATCAATACCTCCAGGTTCACCATCGGTAAGAAATACACACCTTTTATTATAAGGAACCATATTGATTAACTCTGGAATGTGTTCTGAGTCCCACCGTTGTCCCGAACCTCCTTCCCCCCAACTATCTCCTCGATGAAAATAAAAACTCAGCTCCACATCTAATTTCTGTTAGGTAACCCCCCGGCTTTGCCGGGGGTTACCTAACAGAAATTAGCGTGATCATCAGGTGGCTCCATTACGGCGATCATCGGGTGGCCCGATTAAGGTGATCATGAAGTGGCTCTATATGGAGTGTCATTAACACTGGGTGACGGACATCCCGATCAGCGGGGAAAACGCCTTTGACAGGAGTTTAACCGCTAACCCCCGGATCAGCAAAAATACCATTTAATATCAACATGATAGCTACGGCCAACCCGTAGGCCCCTTCCGTTTTACGTTTCCAGCCAATAATTTTTTCGAAAAAACCATCTGATAAATATTTTTTCTTGATCACGTAGGCCCCTACTCGTATAATATCCGTATGGCGCATATACATAAGAAAATTAAAAAGGGGCGACCCTACTACTACATCAGGGAAACCGCCAGGGTTAACGGCAAGCCCAGGGTGATCAACCAGGTCTACCTGGGCTCACCCGAGCGGATCATGAAAATGGCCGCGGGCGAGCTGTCAGGTCCGGATAGAATCCAGATCCAGGAGTTTGGCGCGCTCTGGCTGGCCAACCTGATGGACAGCGAGGTCGATATTGCCGGTATCGTCGATTCCGTTGTCCCAAGGTCCGCGCGGGAGAAAGGCCCCAGTGTAGGTGAATATTTTTTGTATGGCGTCCTGAACAGGATGGTTGACCCTCGCTCCAAAAGGGCGCTGCCCGAATGGTATTCATCAACCGCTGTTCAGCATATCCGGCCAGTGGACATAAACGCCCTTACCTCGCAGAGATTTTGGAAGAAATGGGACCGGGTCGATGCGAATCAGCTGCGGGAGATCGCCAGCCGATTTTTTCAACGTATTGCGGAGCTGGAACCTGGCACATCTGACTGTTTCCTGTTCGATACGACGAACTACTACACGTTCATGGCGAGTGATACTCCTTCCGATCTTGCCCGGCGCGGCAAGAACAAGGAAGGCAGAAACTGGTTGCGCCAGGTTGGCGTTGCCCTGCTGGTGTCCAGGAAAAGCAAGTTGCCCCTGTACTATCGCGAATACGAGGGAAATCGCCATGACTCAAAACTGTTTCTGCGGGTTATGGAGGAGCTGTTTTCGGTCATGAATACGCTCTCCGGGCGGGAGAGCGACATGACCCTGGTTATTGACAAGGGCATGAACAGTGAAGAGAATTTTGCCTTGATTGATGCCAATCCCCATGTGCATTTCATCACCACCTATTCCACCTATTATGCCGAAGACCTGATTCACGTTGATCTCAACAAGTTTCAGCCGGTTGATACGGACAAAAACCGGGTGTTGCGTGAACAAGGTCGCGAGGATGACCAGCTGGTAGCGTGGCGGACAAGCGGTGCGTATTGGGGCCAGGACAGGACAGTGGTGGTCACCTATAATCCCAGGACCGCCACCAGGCAGCGTTACGGTTTTGAGAAAAAGCTCCTGCGGCTTGGGGAAGAGCTTGCCCTGATGCGGGCCAAGGTCAATGGCGGGGAACGGAACTGGCGTAACAGAGACCGGGTTTGGCGGCGGTATGTTGAGCTTTGTGCAGGTCTTCATCTGCCGGACAACCTGTACAAGATGGAGCTGTATTTTGACAATGGACGGTTGCGCATGTCCTGTCGCAAGAATCATTACCGGATAAGCCGTTATATTGACCGGTTCGGCAAGAATATTCTTATCACCGACAACACATCCTGGACAACCGACGAGATAGTTCGAGCCAGTCTTGACCGGTACGGCGTGGAAAGTAATTTTCGGCAGAGTAAGGATACTGGCCTGGTCAGCCTGATGCCGTTACGGCACTGGACCGACAGCAAGATTCGGTGCCATATTTTTACCTGCATTGTTGCGTTGACCTATCTCCGCAGGATTGAGCTGATGGCACGTCGTGCCGGATTAGAGATGAGCTCAGCAACCATCATGGATACCATGCACAGGCTTCACTCCTGTCTGGTGTGGAACAAGGGGAGGAGAAAACCGGAGCGACTGCTTGAGGAACCGAGCGTGAAACAGGCAGCCATTCTGAAGGCGTTCGGGTATTACATTGACGGTGGGGTCTTACAAAGGGCCGGAGAGTAACTTTTTGTTTTTACAAGTTTATGCTGGAGTGTCGGTTTTTATCGGTTAAACTCCTGTTTGACATCATGCGTGCCGGCCGTGCCCAGTGGCGGATCGAGAATGAAACATTCAATACTTTGAAAAACCAGGGCTACCACCTGGAGCACAACTATGGACTCGGCAAGAAGCACTTGAGCGCTGTTTTTGCCCATCTGATGCTACTGGCCTTCCTGATAGATCAGGTTCAGCAGATGTGTTGTCCGCTGTTCCAGGCGGCCGGCCAAAATATAGAAACGAGACGGTACCTCTGGGAACGAATTCGCGGCTACTTCAACGACTATCTTGCCCCGTCAAGGGAGCTGATTCTCCACTGTATCGTCAACGGCGTCCGCAAGCCGAAACTGGAGTTCCAATGGAAGTGAGGCGTGGCTCGAAAAAATCAGGTTGTAAAAGAACGTATCCTTGCGGACAACATCCGGAAGGATGACTGGAGAAGTACGTCAAAAATTCGGTTTTTTCTCCGGGAAAAGCGCCTTCCCTGTCGTTTCATGCCGAAAATCGACAGGAAACGTAGACAACAGGGTTAAAAGTTCGGCTCTTCGTCATTTCATGTGGATTTCAGCAGGTTCTGTAACGGAGCAGCGAGAAGGTAGATGATGGTAATGAATGTCTCATCGTTTCGGTATCCACGAGCCCGCACCTTGGCGGCCTGGAATATTCCGTTGAGGGCCTCTATGCGTCCATTGCTATGTTCTGATATCCATCTGGCAAGAATCTCCTCCCGGTACTTTTCCACTGTGCGCAGCGCCTTTCTGACCGGAGCCAACAGTTTTTTGTCATCGCAAAGCTCATTGGCCAGATTCAAAAACCAGGTCAGCCGCCATCTGGCCGCCCGCAGATTCGTTGCTCGGCGAACCCAGCGCAGTAGCTCTTTGATGCGCCAGGCTTCGGCTGTGTGCAGGTCCATGGCCTCAAGCTCTGCCAGCGCATCAAGCTGCTTTTCCGTGAGGTCGCTTTCCGCTGCCTTGAGAGTAGCCCATCTCGCAGCCCGGGGCATGCGTACTTCCTTTGCTTCCTTGCGGCGCACCTCGTCCACTGCCTTGCTGAACAGCTGGACCACATGGAACCAGTCCACCGTAATATTGCTGTTGACGAAGTGGGTCTTTATGCCGGAGATGAAGGCTCCGGACATGTCAGAGACCACCTCGACCACATTCTCCGCCTTTCCCTGGTGGTCGGCCAGAAACCGCTTGAATGCCTTCAGTGTCTTTTTGCCCTTGCCGGGAGTGGCAAAGACTACCGGTTTTTCCTTGCGGTCCAAGTCGATGAACACGGTGATGTAACGATGACCGCGACGGGATTTGGTTTCATCCAGGCTGAAGGCTTTCAGGCCGCTCAAGTCCATCCGGGCCAGGGCCTGGTTGACATAGTGACGGATGATCCGCCACAACCGCTTGTCTTTCATCTCCAGAATCCGAGCGGCGGTGAGTACCGGCATATCACGGACAAATACCATGGCCGCCTGCTCGAAAAGCAGGGTAAACTTGCTGCCTTTGCGAGCCCAGGGAACGGTAATCTGTTTCACGCCATGGTGTTCACAACGAATCCTGGGGACAGGGGCGGTGATGTAACAGTGATGTTGGAAAAAATTCAGATGCCGCCATGTCTTCACCTTGAAATCATGAGCCTTGCACATGGCTCCACAGACAGGGCAAGGATACTTCGCCCCTCGGTCGGCCTTGATGGTAAGGCGCAGTTCATGGGGAACCTTCTCCGTGTCCAGAATCTGTCCCTTGATTTCCCAGGGGGCTTCCAGGCCAAGTCCAAGACTGATAACGTCACGACTGTTCATCCTGACACCTCCGACGTTTCGAGTGGATTTGGTCACAAAATATACCAAATCCACTCAAAACGTCGAGGAGCCAAAAGTTCTCAAATGGTCCTGTTCGCTGGTTGAGCAGGGGCCAAATCGGGAACTGCTGCAGGTTATTCAGAAGGTACAGACATCCACAACTGATCATCCTCCACAGTGTCGTCTGCGGTAGCAGGTATAGCAGAGACGGCTTCTTTCATTTCCTTTTTTGGCAGTATGGAGCTTCCAATATTTTTTAATAGCGCCCTATAATTGTTATATGTTAGGTCAAAAATTGAATGCAACTCATCCTTTGTCAGATTTTCTTCAAGCTTTGAGTTCTTCAAACAGTGATCCGCCTTAATGCTGTTATATAAACTCGAAAAGATCTGCCTTTGACACTTGTATCGTTCTTGTGAGATATTTTTATTCAATATACTATTTGTTGGATTCCATATTTCTAAGATAAGATATTTATATTTTGGCCACTGATCCGGCTGCATCTCTCCACGATAAACAACATTTCGAAAGGTACTTGGTGTCTTAACAATTTTCCAATCAGCAATTTCTCCTTGAAAATCACCAGTAAAAACACTAACTAATTTTCGAAATTGACTCGAAGTTTTTGGCGTGAAAAAGTCGTTAATCTGGCCGATATATTCATCAAAAGTGCTATCAGTATCTAAAGCGTTTTGAGAAATTTTATCTAATTTTGTATTTGTTTTATCAAGTTCAGTAAAAAATGCACAGATAAGAGCACTCTGAAAGGCTACGGTAGTCAGCACATTTTCATAGAGATCGTTTAGCCAGAAAACAATTTGCTCTAAAAGGTCATCGCCTTTTTTCAGCTTTCTTTTATCTGTTACATTTTTAAAAAATAAACTAGCCCTTTCTCGCTGGAAACTCTCAAGACTTTTTTGAATTCTTTCGGCCGTAGCATCTAGTCTTTTTGCAATAGCTTCTATTTTTGGAACATCGGTAGAAAACTCCCTATTCTTCAACTTCGTCTTCAAATTTTTACGATGTTCATAAAAAACTCTGCTCATGCCCTGTCCTTCAAAAAGGATCGGCTTCAGGGTCCGATCCTCATGGACTTCAAGTTTTGTTTCAAGGTCTAGAACTGCACTGCTATGTACCAAAAATGGTCTAAATTGCTCATAGCAGGCAATGATAAAATTTCCATAACGATGCATGAAACTTTTCTGCAGGGTTTCAGCTGTCGACTGAGAAAAATTATCCCTTGTTGTTATGTTTGCAACATCAGCTCCTAATAAATTTCTTCCATCAAGACGCTCCATGCAAACATAGGAATTAAGATCTTTCCTATTAGAAAACTTTCCCGTACGCGGCGCGATCCCGCTAACATATCCATCATTTAGCATTAGGTGCTCAATAATATAATAAATATGATTAACCCCAGTAAGAGCTATAGGACTCTGGATTTTTACTTTATCCCTGAACTGATCAAGCTCAACATTGAAAATCCTTAAAGAAAATCTGGAACGATCGTCCTTATTTTTTATTTCAGAAAGTGTAGCTCTTAAAAAATAGGCTATTAAATCTTTATCATCCAGTAAAATATTTCTCGAATTAGATACTTTCCTAGCTGTCTTATTTAATGTTAAAAAAATAGATCTTGCGGCCTTCTTAAGATCAAACTCTCCTGAATATCTTTCATCAAGTGTTGGGAATGTGCATAACATCACAGGAAGATTTATCTCTTTTAATGAAAATTTCTGTATGTATTTTTGCGTCCATTCTGAATAGTACTCTTTAAAAGGGGCGCGCTTTTCATCTGACCATCTTTCTTTCAAATTCCTATATAACGCTAATAATGCCATTGCCCTATGTTGACCATCGACAATTACTAGCCTTGTTTTCTTTGTATTTAACCTAAGCCTCACTTTATCGTGCTTCAATAATTTTCCACTTAAAATAGGTTGCTCAAACTCAAAAACCTCCTGGCCAACATTACCTGATCTCAAAATATATCTACCTGGTTTTCCATTTTTACCTTCAACCTGAAATTCATCGACAAAAGGATATTTGTCTGCAGGCTTATTCTCATTTTCTTCTGCAGGTAACACGACAACAACAATAGGAGGAAATAACTTTATCAAATCTCTTGATTTTTCATCAAGAAGATAAGGGATAAGCTCTGATGATACGCGAGCATCATCTATGTCACGCTGCATAATTTCATCAAATCCCAACGACTCAAATGTAAAAATTTCACGAACAGGCGCAAGATGATCGAGAAGAGCTTCTGCAGAACCAGTTGAAAAATCTAAGCCAACGTGTGTTAGCAAGTACTTAACCTCAATAGAATGTTGATCATCAAGGCCCGAGCCAACTTGAAAGCTGCCAGTTGTGCCAGATAAGGTCAAATCAAGCGCTGACTCCTCTTGAAGTTCAAGAACATCTTCCATTTAATTTCTCCCCAACAAAGGATATTGAATTCTATTTAAAATATTTTCTATATCGATATATGGGCGATCTTCCCCAGCTATCTGCTTGATTGTTACAAAAAGCCTTGATGGAGGAATAGCCCTTTTTTTTATCTGCCAAGCAAAATTATGATCCCGTACGTCTTTTGTACCAACACCAGTTATCTGTTTCAGGCCAACAAGATTATTCTCTGAAAAATATTTTTCAATCAAACGTTTATGTTTTGTAACTCTCTGCCTGATATTCTCAGACATACCAATATAAATTGGACTTGCAAAATCAGGGGCGGATTTCTCAATAATATCTTTTATTGTTTTTAGTCGAATAGGGTTTTCAACTATTCTTAAAATAAGTGCTTCAGAAAGTCTTTGCTTATGATTTATCTTTCCGCTGAACTCCGGTTTAAGAGGACCTTTAATTGAAACCAGATATGGCTCCTCAACAAAATAATTAAAAATGAATTTTTCAAGAAATTCTTCTATTTCTTTTTTTGCATCTATATCATACCCGTCTTCTTTCTTCTTTCTAACCAGCTTGATAGTTTGTTCCAGATCAAAATTCGTTATCTCTGGAGCATAGTACCATGCGTATATTCCTGGCCCATTAGGGATTTCATGAATTTCAGTCCAGTTAAATCGATTCATAACGATACGTTACCAGCCCGTTGAAAAACTCTCGTTTTCTCGCAAAGTGATTGAACCCATCGGTTGATCGGTTAAAATGCCGAAAAACGTTGTCATACAAAGGAGTTCCGATGGCCATAGGCAAACGAAACAAGCCTAAACAGAAACCGCACTGGATAGCGGCCATAACCTAGCGCCCAGGAGCGGACACCTTTTTTATACCCGCCTGAACCAGCTTCTCGAGAAAGATGGTTTCGATACATGGCTTGAGGAGGAGTGCGCCCCATATGTTGCCAAGGGTGGAGACCCTTCCATTCCTCCCGGTGTTTATTTCCGGATGCTCTTTGTCGGTTACCTCTGAAGGGTTCCAGTCTGAGCGGTCCATTGCCTGGCATTGCGCCGACCGGATGTCGCTGAAAGAGTTTCTCGGCTGTCAGCTGCACGAAAAGACTCCTGATCATTCCAGCTTCACGGTCTGGCGGAAACGGTTGCCTCTGGATCTTTACCGGTCTTTCAGCGCATCCTTGGCCTGGTGCACCGGCATGGCCTTGTCGAAGTGTATGCCGCAGGAGTGGATTCATCAACCATCGAAGCCAATGCGTCTCTGCGCCGCAAAGACAGCGATGCTTCCTACAGGGAATACGTCAAGGAGCTGATGCGCGAGGCCGGCGAGGACCCCACAGGCTCTGCTGCCGTTGTACGTTTCGACAAGAAGAGGCCCAATAAAACACTTTCCAACCGGGACTGGCAGTCGGAGACCGACCCAGATGCCCGCATCACCAGGATGAAGGACGGTACGACCCTTCTGGCCTATAAATCCGAATATGCGGTCGACCTGAAGACCGGGGCACATCAATACCAGCCAACACCTTACCACCTAAATTCCTGATCGAGAGAGCAAACAGAGGCGGCGCTGGCATGGATACCAGGTTGCCTGCCGTGAGTTTCACAAGAATCGTCGCCGCACCCGTGGCAAGGAGTGCAAACGTCTTGGCCGGATGACTGTCCGCGGTTTGGAGAACATGACCAAGAAGCGGTATCTGATCCACGCCGCCGCGTACAATCTCGGTCTGATAATGCATGCTCTTTTCGGCAACGGTACCCCGAAAGGGATGGCCGATGTCCTGGCGCGGCTTGTTTTTGCACTTTTCGATCTCTCGGCGGCCATTTTCAGGCTAACAACGGTTCTTTTCCGCTTCCTTGAGTTGTTCTGGCTGCGAGTGCCGGTTTCGCCAAAATCTTCTGATGCCGGGTGATCCACGTTGCGAAATTAAATATTTTCAACGGGCTGTTTACGGGAACTAGCTCACAAACTACAAACCAAACATCCTTGATCGTCAGGTTCCCCTTCTTCTAATAAGATCTCCTGCCAGCTTCTACCATCCTCATCTTTTCTTCGTTTGGTGGCTAGGTCAACAATTTCTTTCCTACGCTCTAAAAGCTGACTAAGGCTCATTCCTTCAATCCAAGAATATCCTTCTCCTGTATTAGGATTAAATTTTTCCAGTTCCATTGCCTTGTTAAACAAATCAGGATGGTTATCATAGAGACCAAGCCACTCTTCCTGACGCTGAAAAAAACAGAAATAGCATCCGGATCGACTCCTCCACTTATAATATTCTGGTACGCCTATCGTTTCATCGAGAATCCGGAATACATCCTTACGAGTAATCTCATCATGAATGAAGGGAAAGACGGGGTGGATATTTGGCTTGGTGGAAATATATCCTTCCCTATGTTCATCGGCCCTAATAGCTACATAACTCATAACTTCATCAGTACCTACGAACTTCTCAAAGGGCTCAAGCTTCATTTTGACTGTACACCAGCGCTGCTTAGGAGAAGGTAGCATACCTCCTACCATGAAAAGATGGTGCTCGAAAGGAGCCTCACTGCCTATACGATCTATCTTTTTGCCAAGATATGCCTCAAGTCGGTCTATAAAATCGTAGGTCTCGGGAAGTTCACAGCCAGTATCCGAGAAATAATACTCCATCTCGGGTACTCGACCCTGCTGCTTGAGATAGATAGCTAAGGCAGCACTATCCTTTCCGCCAGAGATACCGCAGACATGCCGGACTGTTTTTTCTTTACTCATTGATTGCCTCAATGTCTGACTTGAAATCCTTTTTCTTTGACTCTATTTTCTTATCTAGAAATTCATCAACAAGGTCTGCAAGTAAGGCTAGACGAGACGTTTCGTTGTCTAAGCTTTCTAAAAGACGCTGAAACTTAATTTTGTTATTCTGAATGTATTTCTTAGTGGAATCATCAATCCAAACAATTTCTTCATGCTCTGTTTTGCCATGCCGCATGGAACGTAGGCGAATCACTTCAAAGCCATCACTAAACCTGGCATTTGCTTTCATATACTGATCCTGCAACACACGAAGATCAATGAGGCGGCGAGAGAGTTCTTCAAGCTTTTTTACAGCCCCATCGCGGTCAACATCACGCCACTTATCTGAAGCGCGGCCCCGAGAAAGAGCAGTAGCCTGCTAAACCAAAGCTCATCACTACCCTTATCGTCTGCCAAATGCTCGATAAAAGGCCGTAAACCTTTTACATCTACCGTGTATTGGCTCAAATCCTCATAGCGAGCGCAGGCCTTCTGCCGCAGGGTCTTTAACTCCATGCCCTTCTTTATATCTGGGAAGAGAGCTTGGGCCATGATATCCTGGAAGTCGGCGATCATCTTGCCGTATGCATCGCGGAGTTCCCTAATAACCTCGACTAACGCTGCAGCAAAACCTTCTATTTTTTTGCCGTCTGACTCGTCAGGATCAATGGCTGAATATCCGCAAGCCATTGGCAGTCTAACAAAAAGAAGATCCATGGGTGATTTGGCTAACTCAAAGGCTTTTCTTGTCTTCCGGCTCGCATCTGAAAGACGGTTGGTCTGTTTTGTATACTCAGGCAATTTTGCCATAAACTGAGCAAGTGGCTTGGCAATAGCAAGAAGTGAGACCTTTTGCGCTGCATTTTCTCCATAAAGTACCTTGATATATTGCTGAAAGAGTGAAGCGCGAATGCCGTGCATCCTAATGCGTTGGACCGTAAAATAATCCGGCCGCTTCATGAAGCGTTCAATATGCTGGTCACTGATGTATGGCGTATAGACCTTGTTCTCATATAGGGCTAGCTCTTCTTGATTGCAAAGAAAGACACTGAGATAAAACAGGGGCAAAACCCCAGCTTTAACACCATAAGGCGGTGCCTGCAAAACCTCATTGAGTTCAGCAAAGGAGCGAGGTGTGTCTTTGGTGCTTTCCAAGAAAGCATCTATTTTCTGCCAGACAGGAAAAAAATTATACGGATTATCTTCTGCCGGAGGCACGAGTTGCCACTTTCCCTCGCTTACCTCCTGATGCAGGCCTGTAGCATGCAGAAAGGCCCGATAGATACCTTTTTCTGCAGGGAATTTTTTAATGCCAAGATCCGGTTTGTCAGCATGGTGGACCATGGCCATAACCAATTTGTTGCGAGCTGCTGAGGCTTGAGCTGATGGTTTATCTCTATTGATAAGCTCATTATAAATCCGCGGCGACTGATCGTAAATTTTATCTAAGATTGAAGAGAGTTCTTGTTGAAAATCTCGTTTATTGGCAATAGTAATTTCTTCAGCATGCCAAAACCACTGAGCATTTTCTGGATATTCCACAAGGCTATGGAGTAATTCATCTTCAAGGCGCCGTGCCGCCGCCAGCCTATCTTTGAACTCACGCTGAGCAACAGGATCTGCCTGAAGGTCGGGACAATTCTGCTCAACCCGATGTAAGGCTAGCACCTCTGCAACCGCCTCACGAAGTTGGGTGCCATTAGGACAGAGTGCGACTAGATCCAATCTTTCGAAATAAGGCACTACTTCTTGTCGGGCCATTTCTAGATCGTCAACAGATTCCACTAGGCAGAAGATAATACGCTGCTGGCCTGCCTGCTTTGGCTCTTTCTGATAATTCGTAAGATCAACAAAAACAGGGATAAAATAGCGCAAGGCTCCTGTCTTGATAGTATGGCGCCTAGCAACAATGGGCAGCAGCGGCTTACGACTGTTGATTGCCGCCGGCAGATCAAATCTGCCTAGCTGGCCAAGTTCGTCCTGCACTGCTGCATCTAGGTCAAAATCGCTGCCCTGCCATACCCGGTACTCATTGCTGAACTTCCGAAACTGGAGGACACAGCGTTCAATAAGGGCATTGGCAGCCATGGTTGCCGCTTTCTTGCTAGTTGTGCAGAGGCTGACAATATTTTTTGATGCCTTGAATCCCCCTGGGCACCAATAATATTTAGCAGACCTATGGTCTTGAGCAGCTTGAAATGCATGGACGGAGCATCTCCAAGACGCTCAATGGCAGTGACCACCTCTGCCCAGCGCCTATGGGTTGTAGGATCAGTAAGGACAGCAGGCTGATTTAGGATGAAGTAATCAAAAATTTCCCAAGGCATGACCCAATCGCCAACTTTCTGTAGACGGGTGAGGCTGTCGCGTAGCCCATGCTGTTCCTTACTGCCTAAATAACTAAAAAGGGTGCGTTCATTCTGGGCCATCTTCTGGCACAGAATAGGAAGGATCAAAACAGTTACAGGGTGTAGCGGATAGCACTGACTGAAAAGATGAGCCGCGGTTTCCTGATCAACGCTACCAGGCAAAGCCCTTTCTTTAGCCAACACCGACGCCATTTTTTTGCATTTTTCAGCAACTGTCTTCTGGTCACTTGTTGGCAGCTTATTAACAAAGGCCCTGCTGATAATACGGAGAGTTTGCTCCGTGGATTCCAGGAATGGAATATTCTCAAAACGCCCTTGAATCTTGCTCCACTCATTTCGAAGGCCCTCGCCAAAACCACGGGCATATTGTTCAAATCCTTGATGCATGAGAGTAAAGACATAGATATTGGCCTTGCGACCAATTGCAGCTGTCTCTGCTAAGGCTTGGAGCAGATAGATATCATTCGCCCCATAATGGCGAGCCTCATATTCGAGAAACTTACCGAGCTCATCAAAGATGATCAGCAAGCCTTTGCCCTTTTTGGCTTCCACGGCATCCCTGACTTCTTCAACAAGGGTCAATATCTCGTGGGTGGTAATATCTTTTTGGGAGGCAGCATCTGTTAATTTGTCAATAATTACCGGCGGACGACCAGGTAAACTTTGCCAAAATCTAATAGCTGCGTCTCGAAGACTTTCCACAAAACGATGACCGAGAGGCTCTGGAGTACCGGTAAGGAGTACGGACAAATAACCCTTAGAGCTTGAAGTATGTCGGTATATATCAACACTTACATCCTCATCTGCATCGCAACAAATTTTTAATGCAGAAATTGTATGTGCGTTGGCAGGATTGCCAAAGAGATGCGCAAGATAAACGGCAAAAGAAGATTTGCCTGAACCATAAGGGCCAATTAAAGCCCATGACCGAGGCATATCCTCTTCATTCAACGTTCTGGCAATACGTTGCAGAGTGATCAACGCCCGGCTCGTAGGGATATAAGCCTTTGTAATTGCCGACGAATCAATATCTCGTTCCAGGTTTATAGAACGGGTATAGACAGTATCGATTTCAATATATTTTTGGACACTCATGCGGCTTTATCATGTTGTTGCAGGGCATTATAATGTTTCTCGAGATATCTGATTGGCTCAACTTCTTGAAGGCGATAAAGTTGATGGATGCCTGCGGTTTCATCAAGCTTAAAAATGCCGGGGAGATAATTGATGAGCTGCTCAACCTTAGCAAGGAGCGCATTTTCGGTCAGGCGAAAAAGAATACCAGGGGCAATATTACCATTACCACCATACATTAAATCTTCGATGGGTATTTCTGATATGCTACGTTTTTGAAAAAGATCAGCTATGGCAAAACCAAGGACGCCAAGAGGCAGGCTATCACGGCGTTCAAGACGGGATTGATAACTCTTGGTTGCAGGTGAGTAGGTAATTAATCGCAGAAGTGAAAGCGGCGAATCAAGGGCCTCTTCAACCGGCGTTTTCATATTGCTCTTTGACTGTACGTAGGTTCGCAAGAGAACAGCACAATCGTTTTTAACCGAGAGCACCGAAAACTTAGCCTTGATGTTCTCTTTAGCAAAATCCACTAAGGCATTAGCTACCTCTTGGCTGGTAAACTCTGGCTTATGAAAAAGATTAAAAAACCAATACCAAGACGTAGCGTGCTCAGGGTTTGTTGCAAGCAACCAATGGAGTAGCCAAATTGTGGCCTCGTCTTCTAAATAGGGATCCTTTCCAGCTTTTTCAGAAAAAAGAAACTCTCCAAGAGGTGTTGTCTCTTTCTTGTCAGGACCAATTACAATAAGCTGGGCAGCCCGAAGCCAATGACGAATGGAGTTGACCATGTTTTTTCCAACACCTAAACGAACAACAGCGTCATCTGCTGAAAAAATACCTTTATTATGCTCAAATTCCTGGAAACCTTTGGTGAGCCAGCCGAAACGTAACGCAAAGGATTCATGACGGCCAAAGGCCACCTGATTTGGTTTAAATTGCATTGAGTCCTCTGTTTTTAACTATCCTTTTATCAGATTATAACTTATCTGGTTTCTCAAATAGTGAGTACCCTCTAATTTTTTTTTGTGATTTTTCCACAAAATTCTCTGCCTTTCCATCCTAAGCTCACCATTGTTTTAGTTCAGTTGGAATTGGAGAATCCTCCTTCCAAAATTAGTGGGTTTGAGCTCCAGTGCCTGAATACTGCCAGGGGCAAGGATGACAAGATCGTTCCTTTGCGTCATCATGTTCAGGTTCAGCTAGCCGGGGCCGGGGTGACAAGGCTGCGTAGCGCCCCGAAGGGGGCTTAGCCTTGTCGGCCCGGTTTCGGCCAGCTATCCGCTGTTGGGAGCACTGAGCAGCTGCCTTTTGACGCCTTTTCAGTGCCCTGGCGGCTCTGGCCGCCTCAAGTTTACGGTCTCGTTCTTTGACAATCTGTGTCTCCCGTCCCTCCAGCTTATCCTTGGGGGGCTATATAGGCCGATGGCACTGTGCAGCCGTTCATCGTTATAGTGTACGCTATATAATCGGCAATCCGGGCCCTAGCCTCAGCAAGGAAGAGTGCCACTTTGGGACGGATACATTCTGTTTTGATTGTCTTGTGGTAACGCTCCAGTTTGCCGTTGCTCTGCGGGTAAAAGGGCGATGTCCTGACATGAGTCATTCCGGCTGCACGAATGTACTCCTTAAAATCTCTGACGATAAACTGAGGACCATTGTCTGAGATAATTCGTGGCATTGCCTGTGGAAATTTCTCCCTCGCACGCTGGAGGATGATCTCCACATCCTGTTCGGTCATTGCCTCGCGCAACTCCCTGTGGACAATATAACGGCTGTAACCATCCAAAATGGTACAAAGATAGTAAAACGTTCTGCAAATATTTACATAGGCAACGTCGATATGCCAGTGCTCATGCGCTTTCAGGGGCTGGACAAATCCTTTCCCCCTTCCTGGAAGGCTTGCTATTCCAACGCCGCAGAAAACCCTCCTTTTTCAGCACACGGTACACACTGCTGGGGCTGACAGCAACAATATCCTGATCCAGCATCATGAAGGTCAGGCGACGATAACCTTCCAACGGGTGCTCAAGGCTGAACTTGATAATGGTCTGCTTCTCCCAACCCTCAAGCCAGAAATCACGGGGAACTAGGCCATTATGCTCACTGGCCTTGCCGTAGCGGTTCTGCCAGTTGTAGTACTTGCTGGGACTGACCCCCAACCATTGGATGAATCGTGTTACAATAATATCAGTACGTTGTGACCAATACCGAACAAAGTCAATGATCCTGTCACGGGTATCATGGGGAACTCACGAGGCTTTCAGGGAACCCCAAGTATTTTTTTAAATCGAACGTGTTCCTCCATGAACTCGAACAGTACTTCGTTTTTAACCTGCAGCTTGGCCTCCAGTGCGTCAATTCGTTTGCGTTCCGATTTTTTCCGCCGAGCCTCGCTCTTGTCAAAAACCGCCGAACCCTATTCGAAAATTTCCTTCTGCCAACGGTAAAACACTGTAGGATGGAGCGAATACTCGTCGCACAGGTCAGATACCGCCACCATGTCAATGAGATGGCGCTTGAGAATAGCTACCTTCTCGGCAGCTGAGTAGGTTTTGCGTTTCCGTTTCATCTTGAATTCCTCCTATCCTACTGAGTAAGTTAACTCAATTTGAGGAATTCTCCAATTCACACTGAACCAAAACATTCTCGCGGCCTGCTGCCGGTCAGGAGAACAAAACGGGAATTGCTGGGAACTTCGTCAATGGTTTCACACCACATTCCAAGATCGTCTGTCGACATTTTGTCCCAAGGTACTAAATTCTCAAGCGACATGAAGTAGTCGATGAGTGAATTGCGCGTCTTAAAAAATAAAGGCAAGTCGGACTCGTATTTATGAAAATAAACGTATAATTTCTCTCCAGGAGCACATTCCGCGTCTAGTATTGCTTTAATGAATGCATTCTGGAAGGCTTGTATCTCGGATTCTTTCATGCCTATATAGGAAAACATTTCTTTCGCTTCAGCCCAAATGTAACCGATTTCCATTCTCTCAAGTGATGCTTCAGAAATCACTTGCCTTGCTGCATCTTTCAAAATTTGCAAATCCTCAGCATGCATAGTAAACGGGCCGTATGCTGGCCAAGCACCGTATCGTCCTAATGTAGTATTTCCACCTTTCGACGAAGCGGCAATATATTCGAGTCCCATATCCATTGTTTGAGCTGTTGGCAGCGCGACAGGCTCATTTATAGATTCCAGCCGCCTCAACAATTGCACACGATCTTGATCCATAATCTCACCCTGAATCAGAGTTGGCCCGAGATCTAGTGGCTCATAAACGCCACTGAGGCCATTTTTTCGAGGTTCAACCGGTTTGCAAATGACTGATTCAAGCCACTAGGCTTTCATGCCAGCATGGTCTTTGAAAATCTGACAATATCTTTAGTAAAAAGGCACACTATCACCTATTATCGGCAGATGAGAATGGAATTTTGAGGTGGACCCCACAGACCCTGCTATCTGGCTGAGTTTCTCCAGAAGCAAGTCCTTGTCATACATAGCGGGCCTCTTTATCTAACCGCTTCTTCAGATAGGGATTCATGCGTGGGCGATAACGAACCAGGTCCACCTTGCAATGCAGTATCTTTTCAAGATCTTCTTTCAGATTCACCATACGCAGGAGATCCGGAACCAGTGTCTCCACCACCACGTCCACATCACTGACCCCTGTGGCCTCATCCCTGGCCACAGATCCAAAAATTCCCAGCTTGGTCACACCATATCGTTTAGCCAGCTCATCCCTGTGCATACCAAGAATTCGTAAGACCTCGGCCCGTTGCAACTTATTCCTGGTTTCAGTCATTTCGCTTCCTCATCCGGCTCTTCCTCACAAACACGAAAAAGGCCCCTTCAGGCGCGCGCAAGCTCACACGTATTCTTTCCTTTTCTCCACCACCACGCCGACGATCCGGAACTCCCTGCCGGTCATGTCCATGATCGGATAACGGTAGTTCAGTGGCTTCAGGTAAATACAGCCACCATCTTTCACAAACTGCTTCAGCGTGGTTTCTCCGTTGCCGTCCGGCCCATTATCCACCCTGGCAACCACAAAGCTGCCGGAGACCGGCTCCCTGGCCGGGTCCACAACGATAATATCCCCTTCCCGAAACTCCGGCTCCATCAAGTCCCCTTCCACACGGAGGGCAAAAGCATCGGGACTGACACGACTCAACGTCGGCACCCACTCTTCATCATCATCCGAATGAGAAGGGTCCGTTCTTCCGGCCCACTCCCCGGCCCGCGTCCATGATATCAGCGGAACGCTGGTCCGGAAATCCTGCCCTGAAGGAAGATTGGAGTCCGCTTTTGCCAGCTGCTCGCGCAGAGTGGCAAGCCTCTGCTCTATCTCATCATCAGAACGTCCGGCGAGGATGAACCGGCCAAGGGCCAGCATCTCCTCGTATGTGCAACCAAGGGCATCGGATATGCGTTCTTTCAGGTTTTGGCCTGCACTTTTTCTTTTCCCGAGAATATCGCTTAAGTGGTTAGGAGAGATACCCACACGGACAGCCAACTTACTTTTCGCACCTCGGCCCTTGGCTTCCAGCCTATTTCGCAGAGCTGCCACAAAACATTCATCTGATGAGTTCATAACTGACTTTTAAGCAATCGGCTTAATTTAAGCAACTCTAAACTAAGCTTAATTTCATATTTGACAAACTTGTGCTTTTTGCATAGTATTAAGCCATGAAAAGAGGAACGCTTAAACATATTGCAAAGTTTTCAGGAATCACCCCTCAACATTTAAGCGACATTCTTGCCAGAAGAAAAACACCATCTCCCCGCCTCGCTGTCACCCTTGAAGAGCACTCCGGTGTTTCACGCGTGCTCTGGGTTTGGGGCACGCGCGAAGAGTTGAGGGCGGCACTCGAAAAGGCTTTTCCTAAGCCGAAGAACACGAACCTAAGCAAGCAGATCAATTCTGGACAGGGCAATGCTGACCAGATGCTAATTACGGTGGACGAAGCGGCGCGAATCACCGGGATGTCGGCTTCCTGGTGGCGTGCAGCAGTTATCGGGCGCAAACCGATGCCGCCCGTCCGGGTGATAAGGTTTGGTAAGTCGGTGCGTCTGCACCTCGGTGATTTGCTGCGATATATAGAACAAGAACAAGAGGGAGAACATACCAAGCAGCGTCGCAAGCCGAAAAGCCCCCCCGGAAGAGTCCCATAACAGACGTCAGCCTGTCCGCCGCACAAAACAGCGCCTCCCGACGAGCCGCTGCATCTCTCTGCCCATAGAGACACATATACGCATATTTAATCTCTTAGAGGAGGGTTAGTGGATACTGGTACAACGGAGATTCGGTATCTGCAACACATTAAAACCAGGAAGCCAAGGAAAAGCAGATGGCGCACAGAAAGATAACAGACCGGAAATACACCAGAGAGGAGGCTGCAAAAATTTGCGGTGTAAGTCTTCGCACCATCGACCGGGCAATAAAAAACGGTGAACTGGAGGCATACAAGCCCGGAAAGGAGGTGCAGATTTTCGAAAGCGATCTGTCCGAATGGTTTTTTTCAAAACAGATCAGCCGCAAACGTATCGGTCGTCCGCGCCGCAAGGTTCGCATAACCAGACCATAAAAGAGGCGACCGTGGCTCATCTCAACGAACATGGCGTGCTGACCGGTGGCCGCAAGATCGTATTGGCCCGAGGAAAGCGGTTCCTGGTGGTCGCCACATTATGCGAGTTTCACGGGCAGTGGTACTTCGGGGTCAACGTTAAGGTCGGACGGACGGAAGTTGACAGTTTCGGGTTCGGTTTTCTCCCGGCTCCGAAAAGAGACAAACCGTACCCGACATTCGACGAAGCCCTGAACGCCGCCCGGTTATATGCGGAACGGGTGATCCGGGACAGGACCAGGAGAAAGCACACTCCCATCAACCCGCCGGTGAAAGCCGCAGCCAGGAAGGCCCTCGAAGCCCTGTACCGGGAACGTCAATTAAAGCTGTTCGGCTGAAAGTATAAGCGCAAGGTGCGAAATGGAGAAGGTAAGAATCTGTGTCATCTGCCGGGAACCATTTTTTTCCAGTGGCAACAGGGCCAAATACTGCTCTGTCCGGTGCCGTCTCGCTGCCCAGAGCACCAGGAAGACCAGGATAGGCCGTCCCCTCTTCAAGACCGTCCCGGAAGGCAAGTCAACAGCCCCGGCCTCAAAGGCCGGGGTCTATCGCGCAGCATGATGAAACAGCGGCTCCAGACCACAGTTCCCCTCTTCCGGTGGGTCCTGACGGCCATGGGCGTAACAGGAGCGTTTCTTAATGCCTTGGGCGATGGAACCTGCTTTGTGATCTGGATTCTGGCCAATATCGGCTGGATAACCGTCAACCTCCAGCGGCGGTCAGGGCCGGAGGTTGCTCTGTTCACGGTCTATTTAGGTACGGCTGTTCTTGGCCTTGTTACCTGGGGGATGCAGTGAGCAAACCGGCTGAGAAGACACGGGAAGTAACGTCGTTCGAATACGACGGCAAACGGATAAGAGTCATCCTGGACAAACAGGGCCGACTCTGGTGGGTGGCGAAGGAAGTCTGCGAGGTGCTTGGGTTACGGAGCCCGTCCGTGATTGTACAGGTACTGGATGATGATGAACGGGTTAAAAAAAATTTAGGCCGCCAAGGCATGACCTGGCTCGTCAACGAGTCCGGGCTTCACGCCTTGATTTTCCGTAGTAACGAGCCCAAGGCCAAATCGTTTCGCAAGTGGGTAACATTGGAGGTGCTGCCCACGATATACGAGACCGGCAGTTACCGGATCAAAGAAAATCAGAATCCCTTCATCCTGTCGCCCATCGACCAAGAATCCAGCAAGTCTTTTCGATTGGCCGGACCTTCCAGCCACGGGAAATGGGAGACAACACCATTAGCCAACCACCCTGTCCAAAAGGAAAAGGTAGAGGCTACCCTGGAACCTGTTAATGACGGCCCCAAACCGCTGCCGGACTCACTTCCGTCCACTGAACCAGTGAACTTGCCGCCATGCTCATCAACCAATCATGTTTCACCAAACATATGCCTGCAATCAGCATTGTTTGGGATCGTAAAAAGAGGACATCGCAGAACAATGAACAACGAGCTGATAGCATCATTCACAGGCGCAACGGTTAAATTTTCGGGTCAACAATTTGACCAGGGAGACATGGATGTCTTCCTACAGGCTGTTCACTTATCTGCCAAGCAGAAAAATCAACGGCCTGATGGATTGGTTCAGTTCACTGTCCGCAGTTTTCTTAAAGCGATAGGAAGGAAGCCAGGAAAATCAGGTCAGGAATGGCTGCTCAATTCGATTCGTCGATTAACGACCTCATTAGTCGAGATTGAAATACGCTCACGTAACCAAGTTGCCGCTCCTGATAGGTACGGAGGATCACTTATTGATGAATTTTATTTCAGAGGTGCTACCCAGACCTATTACTTGAAAATCAATCCCAAATTAGCGGCACTGTTCGATGCTGGCTGGAGCGCTCTGGACTGGCAGCAACGGCTATGTCTTCGGACCGATCTTGCCCGGTGGCTGCACGGATTCTACGCCAGCCAACAGGCGCCCTACCCCTGCAAAGTGTCGACCATCCAAAGGCTGTGTGGCTCCGAAGAACGTAGATTCAGCAACTTTCGCATTAAGCTCAGAAAAGCTCTTGAGCAGCTCGTTGAGTCTGGTGCCATCAGGTCTTGGGAGATAGACAGGGAGGATAAGGTTCATGTGCAACTGCCCAAGAGACTCCCGGAGAGCAATCAACAGCATGGCTGAACAGCGCAAACGGGACCAGGGCTGTTGGATAGCGGTAAACGATAGGTTGCCTCTGCCCTATGTGGATGTCCTGGTTGCTCTGCACAGCCCGGAAGGTCAGATAGTGGACCTGGGATACAGAAACCGGAAAGGCGTTTGGTTTTACGCGGACATCAACAGGGAAAAAATCCTGGCTGCAGTTGCATACTGGCATCCACTTCCAGATCCACCCCGGTGGGGTTGAGACACATCAGGCTTAGGGCGTGGCATATCAGGTGTAAAGGCGAAAATAACGCTACATCAACCCGTTAAAACTAACGACCTAAAAAAACTTAGGGCGTGGCATAGCGGTCGTGAGGGCGTGGCATTTCAGGTGCAAGAGCGTGGCATATCAAGTGCAAAGGCGTGGCATAACAGGTGCAAGGGCGTGGCATATCAAGTGCACCCCGTGGCATTTCAGGTGCACAAGGCGTGGCATAACAGGTGCGTATGGCGTGGCATTTCAGGTGCACAGTTGACATTTTTGACATCGCAAAAATCACATAAAAACAAATTGATCTACTACACAGGCCCCGACCGTAAAAGTTTTTTAAAAGTTTTTTAAAAATAAAACGCGCGCGAGGGGGCCAAAGGCTCGGGCAAGGGAGGGACCATGGAAGAACTCATTCCAGTGCGCTTCCAGGAAGACACCCTCTTCCTGATCAGCTTCGGTAACGAACCTTACGTCCCCATACGGCCCGTGGTGGAAGCCATGGGGCTGGACTGGGAAGGTCAGCGGCAACGGATCAACCGCAACAGGGAGAGGTGGAGAGCCGTTATCGTGACAACCCCTTCTAAGGGTCAACTTCAGAGGCATCTCTGCCTTCCTCTCAGAAAGCTCAATGGCTTTCTGGCCACTATCGACGCCAGCCGGATCAGGAAAAAACTCCGTAAAAAGGTCCTTGCCTATCAGGACGGCTGTGACGACGCCCTCTGGAAACACTGGACCGATTTGGTTGCCGGCTGTCCTTCATGGACCCCGGAGAAGGTCAAGGTTGACATCTTTGCTGAAATAGATTGCCGGGCCAGGGAACTGGCAGACGAATACTGCGAGGCTATGCGGGAACGGATGCTGAAGGACGCCTTCGTCATGACCGGAACCGTTCCTCCCGAGCAATGGGAACCGCTGACCGACTGGAGGCGTTCTCTGGAGTTGCATGAAATAGCCTGGCGGTCCTGCCATTCAAGACTCTCATCTCTTGACGACAAGATTTCGCTCGACGGCACCACCCCCAGGGCCATAGCGGTGGCACAGGCACTTATCGAGGCTTGGTATGACGGAAAACGGTGCGGTGCGAATCCGGAAGGGTATGGCAACTACACCTCTCAGGAGATCGAGGCGATAAAACACGACTACCATGAGTACCTTCCCGTGGCCATCAGGCTGCTGAAGGGTGTCAGGGAGAACGAAGATCCCAGTCAGCCACGGTTGGAGCAGGCCGAGGATGGCAAGTTCTTCTGGCGGAAGGCCAGGTGGTACGTCAGCCAGTCGTTCAAGACCAGGGACCAGGCATGGAGGGCCTTGTCCAGGTCTGTCGTTCTCTGGGCCAGGGAAATTCAAGATTAGTGTCAAGAAATTCAAAACGGACCTTTTCTACGCCAGTTAATGAAAAATCCATACGAAGGTATAAGTGGAGGCTCAAAAAACAAACAGGGGCGAAAAATGACCCCTTGTGGACAGCATGGAGGGAGAGACAGGAGGGAGGTTTATGGATCACTCGACAGGGCTATCAAAGGAGGAGCAATGGCGGGCAGCCTGGGCTTGGGTGGAAGCCAACCGGTACATGGTAAAGGCCATGGCTGCCCGGTATCTCAAATTTATGGCGTCTGATCAGGAAGACATCATCCAGGAGGCTGTCATTGTCGCCTATCAGGTCCTCAACACTCTTGCCAGAAAAAACGTTCCTGCCAGCAGATATGGCGCATATTTCAGGACCATGTTCCGGACACGCTGTATCAAATTGGCCGCAGGTGGGCGTGTCACGACCACCTTTGACCTGGACAAGATTCCGGTAATAAGTCCAGACACCGATTTCTACGAAGTCGACAAAGCCATCATTGAAGCGGCACTGCAAATAATGACCGACCGGCAACGCCAGGTATTCCGCTGGATACTGGAGCAACCTGAACCGATCAACGCTACGGCAGTTGCCAGGAAATTCGGTATCCAGAACCGCTCTGCCCGCAAATTGATCAACAGTGGAATTAAACGAATCAGGAGAAATAAGAACATTGCAGATCAATATCGACCAGTTCGCACAGCAGTCAGTGATTCCCCGCAAACTCTTGCTATGGATGCGGGATAAGAGAATCATCGACGATCCCCTCACCGAGAAAAACATTGCCGGCCTGGAGATGCTGGAGCAACTATGGGGCCGCCACGAGGTTCTGCGGGCGCAACTGGGCCGGCTTTCCAAACCTCGGAGGCAGCGGCTGATCGACACCGCCGGGTTGGAAACCAAATGGGAGCGCTATGCCTATGGCCGCTACATGAACCTCGAAAACGGACAGAAGCTCGCCATGAAACAATTAATAGCTGAAATCGAGGAAACCTATGGTTTCTCCCTGAATAAAATTCAGGTCAGGCGCCTCTATCAGATCAGGGAAAAAATTTATTTCACTCGAAAAAAAAAGAAACGAGGAACAGTGACAGGCTCTCAAAATCATCATTCTTGACAGGCAAAAACATCGGTAATTTGCAACAAACAAAGAAAAAGAAACAAAGTTTCTTATGGTCGGTAATTTTCAGCAGGCCAAAATTCCCAAAACCTTCCCTCGTGTGAACCGCAAGGTTGCGCCACGTAGTGGCATGCCTGCCAAGGCTGTCTCGAAAAAAAATTTCCCTGTTTGAAAAAAAATTCAAAAAAAAGGTTCCGCCCCCGGATAAGAGAGGGTGAAGGGACTCCTCCTTTTTAAAACTCCCCTTTCATGAACGGCGCGATTTTTCCCTCCGTCAACCAGGGAGGGGTGACGTAAAGCGCCGTGTACGTCACCCCTCCCGCAACTGGAAAAAAAGATGCGGATAATCAGGACAACAATCCTGGTGGGAGCTTTGCTGATGCCAACCTTGACCGGGGCACAGACATTTGAAGTCAGGCAGGAAAAACATACATTCCGGATGGAGGTGACACAGGATGTCACCCGAGAGACTTTTGTGATCGGCCTGTTTCCGGAAACCACTCAGGAATCGAAAACTCCTGCCCGGACAGTCACGAGCAAAAAGCCTGTTGCCGTGCGGATAAACGTGCTTCCCACCCATGCCCGGAAAGCAAAAGCCATGAAATGCCGATTACCGGTTGTCCGGTTCAAGATCAACGACGCCACTCTTCAGGCAGGCCAGGAGGATGCAATCCTCTCCGGCCTGAAGAAATGCGGCATTACACATGACACAGGACTGGTAATCGTTGGCCACACATGCGATCTCGGCCCAGCCGAATTTAACCGGAACCTGTCCCTGCGCCGGGCGGCGGTTGTAGCCGATTTCCTCAAGAAGCACGGCTATGCCATAGCCATGGTCCAGGGAAAAGGCTCGGAAAATCCCGTAACACAGGACCCGGCCAGGCGATACCTGAACCGCCGGGTTGAAATCAAAGTACAGGAGAAGAACTGATGCTGAAACGTATTGCGATCTCAGTGGCACTGCTTGCCGCAGCAACAACCACTTATGCTGGCAGTTGTGGAGATGATGAAGCGGCTGACCTGGCAACCAGCGATGTTGCGGCTACGCTCAGGGAGACCTTTCCGAACTATCAGTTCCAGGAAATCAATCCCGCTCCGGTCTCCGGTCTTTACGAGGTGGTATCGAAGAACAATATCATCTATTTCGCCCCGGAAACGGGCCATCTCATTTTCGGGGAAATATGGGACAAGAAGGGCCAGAATCTTACCGCAAAAAGCAGGGACCGGCAGACAGCCAAGATGATTGAGAACCTGCCCCTGGACAAAGCGGTCAAGATTGGCAACGGCAAGCACAAGGTCATCGAGATCACCGATCCAGATTGTCCTTTCTGTCGCAAGGGCAGCAAGTTCTTCGCCAACCGCAGCGATGTGACCCGCTATGTCTTTTTCTTTCCACTGGCCATGCACCCCGATGCAGAGCCTAAAGCCATGTACATCCTCGGGGCTGACGACCAGGTGGAAGCATACGAAAGAGTCATGCAGGGCGAGTTGGACGGCAAGCCTGTTCCGGCACCGACCAAGGCAGCCCGTGACCTGCTGGAGGAACACAAGCGGATAGCAATTCAACTCGGCGTCAACGGTACACCGAGATACTGGATCAACGGCGTCTCTGTCTCCGGAGCAAACATTCAGAAGATCGAGTCGCTGCTTCAATAATCTCCCAATCAAATTCAAGGAGGTAAAAATGAGTAACCGGAACAATCAGATCAAAAACCTTGCAACCCCCGCAGCGGAAAAATGCCGTCAGGCAAAGATGGCCACGGCACTGGCTGTCTGCACCGCCGCCTGCCTGCTGGCAGCCGGAAACGCCCTGGCCTTCACCGCCCGGCGTCCGGCACCTTTGCCTATGACATCTACGACGTGGGGGTCAACCAGATCCTCAAAGGCCCCATCGGTTTTGTCGGCGGAGTCGGTGCGATGGTTGCCGCAGGCGTCATGGCGATCCGGCAGATGCTGTTGCCGGCAGCGGCCACCGTTCTCGGCGGAGCCTTCCTGCTGAAGGCCGACAGCGTTGTATCTACCCTGGGAGCCATCATCAGTTAAGGACAACTAATGTCTGAGGGTACACGAAGAGCATTTCCGCAGTATTTGTCCAACCCGATCCAGGTTCTCTGGTTCGAGAGCGATGAGCTGTCAATTATCGTGCTGTTCTTCGTGCTGGCTATGATTTACGGGGGACTGGCCTGGATACTGTTCTTCGCCGGTCCCTACCTGTACAGCCGAAGCAAGAAGACAAAGCCACGGGGATACCTGTTTCATCTGCTCTACATGATCGGGTTGAACAAAATGAAACACTACCCGGAATATTTTGACAAAGATTTTAACGAGTGAAAACAAATATTTTTCTGCAAAAAACCAGCAACCTGTTTGTCGAGAACAGGGTTTTGAAGTTCACGGTGCTTGTTCTTGCGGCAGCCGTTGCCGTCAACTCGTTCATGGTTTCCCGAGCGGTCAAGTACCAGCGGGTAATCCTCATCCCACCCAAAATGACCGGCACAATCGAGTTTGTCGAAGGCTTGCCGTCCGAGACGTACATCAAGGACATCACCCGCAAGATTATCAACCTGGGGGCCACCTATTCACCGGCGACTGCCAGGGCACAGTTCGACGAGCTGCTGGCCTATTATGCGCCGGAGGAATACCCCAAGGCATCGTCAACCTGGTACGCCCTGGCAAGCAGGGTGGAGGAAGCGCTGGTCAGCTCCGTTTTCTATCCTCAGAAAATCGTCCTGAATGATGGCGAACTGGAGGTGATCGGCAACTACAAGCAGTTTGCCAACAACCAGATCATCGAGTCCGGTCCCAGAGCGTATGTTCTCCGGTACCGGATCGAGGACGGCAGGTTCTATCTCCTGTCGTTTCTGGAAAAAGGAGGAACGCCGTGAACAAGCCCAGATACGGCCTGATCGGAGCAATAATCGCTTCCATGGCCATGCCAGCCATAAGTGTTGCCAACACGCCTTTCAAGGGCAGCGTCACTGTTCCGCCGGAAATAACGACAGCGGTTGAGCTGTCCAGCACGGATATAAACAGGATCGTTTGTCCCGGCACCATGAATGACCTGATTTTTTCTCAGGAAAAAGGGCTGGACGGACATTTTTCCGGCAACAATGCCTTTGTGAAATTCAAAATCACCAAGAAAGGTGAAGAGCTTATCTACAGCACCACTCCCAGCGAGCTGTTTGTGGTGTGCAACAACGTCGTATATACGTTGATCGCCACCCCCAAGGAAATTCCGGCTGTCACCGTTCGCCTGGCACCGGGCATTGGCGACAAGCTGAAAAAAAACATTACCCATTTTCAAAATCTACCTCTTGAGAAACGGGCATTGCAACTGATCCGTGAGGCTTACTCAGGAGAATACCCGTCCGGGTATCAGATGGTACCGGCGGACGTGAAAATTGATCTGTCCTCTGATTTCTCAACCACGCTGTACAGGGTCGTGAATGTTGAAGGGGTTGGGCTGAGGCTCAAGGAGTTTCAAGTTAAACCTCTTGCAGAAAAGCGGCTGACTCTGGATGAAAAAATGTTTCTGACCCCGAACATCAGTGAAACCCTGCTGGCGGTTGCGATTGAACGGCACAACATCAAACCCGGTGAGACAACCAGGGTGTTCGTTGTAGAGCAAAAGGAGAAAAAGCAGTGAGCATCAAGGACAGATTTGACAGCCTTTCCCCTGGTCACAAGAAGGTGGTGGTCTGGTCGATGATCGGGGCTGTATTCCTGGGCGTGACGGTTGTCGGCTACAAGGCGTCCCGCTCCGGGGACGATGCAGCGTCATCGGCTTCTGTGGTGAAAAAGACCCGGGAAATTTCCCTGGAGCCGGATTTGATCCAGAAAACCATGCTCCGGGAGCAGCGGCGGGAAATGGACGCCCTGAAAAAGGAGGTGGAACAGCTCAGAAAGGAGCGGGAGAATTGGCAAGCCACTACAACTCCCCCTGCTGAAACTGCCGAGGAAACCAGGCTTCCGGAAGTACCAACCGCCGACCAGGTGGTGAACATGAACGGTTCCGACAAACTGGAGCCTCTGCCGCTGCCCGGAAGCAGGTTTCCCATGCCGCCCGGCAATACCACTCCCCCGCCCCCGCCCCCGGAAGAAGTGCAGGTCATCGGGGCCATCGGTGTGCTGACGAACCAGGAAGCTGCTGCCGACGTCCAGGTGGCCGGGACGGACAATCAAAAAAAAAAGAAACGGACAGTCTATCTGCCTCCTTCCTTTATGGAGGCGAGGCTGCTGACAGGTTTCGACGCTTCTACAGCCGGTAACGGCAAGAACAACCCCGAACCGATCCTTCTCAGGATTCAGACTCCCGCAGTTCTGCCAAACGACATCAAGGCCAATCTGCGCGGCTGCTTTGTTATTGCCGAGGCGGTCGGACGCCTGAACAAGGAACGGGCCGACGTAAGGCTGGTGTCCCTGTCCTGTATCAGCAACGAGGGCAATGCGGTCATCGACACCACCATCAAGGGATTTGTCACTGATTCGGACAGCAAAGTTGGACTTTCCGGCAGGGTGGTCTCCAAGATGGGCGCGGCCACGGCCAGGGCTGTGGTTGCCGGCCTGTTTGACGGAGCAGGGAGAGCGTTGCAGTCAGGTACCCAAACCCAGGCTGTTTCGGCTCTCGGGGTGACATCCGTGGTTGATACGGATCAGCTTGTCAACGCATCCATTGGCGGCGGGTTGTCCGAGGGGGCCAATACTCTGAGTGACCTGTATCTCGACATGGCGAAACAGGCGACCCCAGTGATCGAGGTTGGAGCCTCCAAGAAAATCACCGTCATTATTTCAGAGGGCAAAGAGCTTGAAATTAAAGAGTTTAAGAATGATGAACTGTAAACATCTCTGCAAGTATGGATTGGCGATTCTGGCCTCGGTCACGCTTACCGGGTGCGGTGCAGCGCTGAATCCGTACCACGAGGACTTCAACTGCAAGGCCCCGGCCAGTGACGGGCGGTGCCTCGATACCCCGACAGCTTATGAAGAAGCTGTCAAGATCAACGATATGGTTCTGGTTGATAAATCGGACGCCAAAATTGATCCAGAACGGGAAGTACAGGCCAGCCGGTACGAAACTCTGGCGAAACTTCTGAAAAAACCACGCAAACCGATCCTGGAGCCGCCCAAGGTGCTTCGAGTGCTCCTGCTTCCCTACAAGGGGGATGGCAATGAACTGTTCATGTCCCGTTACGTTTATGTAACCGTGGAAGAGGCACGCTGGGTACTGACTGATCGCCATGAATAGTCAGCTCAGGGAAGTAATAAATGTCCTGGCAGAAGTTGTTGATGCCAAAGACAAGTACACAATCGGGCACTCCCAGGCGGTGGCGACCAAAGCAAAAGTCGTTGGTCATTGTCTCGGACTTGACAGCCAGCAGCTCGATAAGCTGGAGGTGGCCGCTTTCATGCACGATCTTGGCAAGATCGGCATACCTGACATAATCCTGGCCAAGCCGGACAAGCTCTCCCGTGAAGAGTTCAATGTCGTCAAGAAACACCCGGTGTTGACCCGCAAGATACTTGAACCTTTAAACAGCCTGTCAAACCACGTCATTCTCGGGGCAATACATCATCACGAACGCCTGAACGGTACCGGATACCCGTTTGGCCTGGCGAACGGCCAGATATCCAAATTCGGACGAATCATTGCTGTTGTGGATGTGTTCGACGCCCTCACTTCGGACAGGCCCTATCGCAATGCCTTGTCAGAGAGGGAATCGCTGCGGATCGTATGGAACGGCGCTGGAGAACTGTACGATTTCGATGTGGTTCACTGCCTGATCAAATCAGTTGATAACGGATTGATATAACGATGTTTATAGAGCTGGTACGCAATATCGTTTTTGGTAAATACGGGGGAATGCGTTTCGCTGACCTGGATGAAATGACCAGGAGGCAGTCGTTTTCCAACTACCTGAATTACGTTTCCTATGATCCGGACACGAAATCCTACCTGAACCAGGACGATACCGTAGGGCTGCTATGGGAATGCAGCCCGATCACCTTTGCCGGGACCAAGACCATCAAGACCATGGAGGGGCTGTTTCGGGCCGGGTTGCCAATGGATTCAGTAATTCAGCTCATCCTCCACGCCGACCCGCATATTGATCCTATCCTGGACCAATACAAACAGAACAGAGTCAGGAAACATCCCCTGATTACCGCCAATACCGAAGCAATTATGGACTTCTTCTGGAAGGGTAAGAAGGGACTTGAGGCGTGTGGTAATATCCCGGTACGCAATTTCCGTCTGTTTGTTGCCGTCAAACTGCCCCGGAAAAGCCGGGAGGCCAGGGGTGCTCTTCTCAAAGACATCCAGCGGCAGATAACGGAGACACTTCATGCGGCCAGGCTCTATCCAAGACACATGGAACCCGGCGAGCTGCTTGAATGGTGCCGCCGGCTTATCAACCATTATCCGAAAGACTACCCGGACTCCAATTTCAATGCCTATGGCCCGAATATGCCTATCCGGAAACAGGTTATCACCAGTGACACTGTGATCCGGGATGAGGGCGAGTACCTGAGAATCGGGGATAATTATTTCTGCTGTACCACGCCCAAGGTGTTTCCCAGGGAAGTTGATCCGCTCCAGACCAACACACTGTTCGGTGGAATATGGGGCGTGACTTCGGATGCTGACCAGATCAAGACAGGTTTCATCTATGCGTTCAATATAATTTTCGAACCACTGAACGCCAAGCTCCATGCCAAATGTAACCTCGTCCTGAACCAGGAGGCCGTTGGATCGCTCTCCCCGTCGCTCAGGCGAAAACAGCAGGAATATCTGACCGCCACCGATGAGCTGGAACGGGGAGTTCAGTTCGTGAAAATCATGCCGATAATGTGGACCTATGCCGAAGACCCCGACCTGGCCAAGGATTCATGTGCGCGTGTACGAAGGATTTGGGAAAACAACGGCTATGTAATGCAGCAGGATCAGGTTATCCTGAAAATTCTTTTCCTGGCGACACTTCCCTTCGGCCTTTATACCGCAGGCAAAAATCTTCAGAATATCAATCGGGATTTCATAGCCCCTGTAACGTCCGTCACCCCTGTTCTGCCGATACAGGGCGACTTCAACGGGGCCGGGGCACCAAAACTTCTTTTCCTGGGCAGAAAGGGTCAACTGGCAAGCCTGGACTTTTTCGATACAGGCGCGGTCAACCAGAATATCTTCTGCTGTGCTTCATCCGGCACCGGCAAGTCGTTCCAGGTAAACTTCATCGCTTTCAACTATTACGCCAGCGGAGCGCTGGTGCGGATAATCGACATTGGCGGTTCGTACAAGAAAATGGCAAATATGCTCGGTGCCCGTTACCTGGATTTTCACCCGGATATTCCCATTTGCCTCAACCCGTTTACCCATATCGTTGACCCGAACGAAGAGCTGAAAAGCGTAGCAGCGGTTTTCGCCCAGATGGCCTATTCCAACTCGGATGACGCCAAGCCGGACGATACCGAAATGAACCTGATCCGCAATGCCGTGCGCTGGGCCTGGAAGCAGAAACAGAGCCAGGCCGACGCTGACACCGTGTACGAGTTTCTCCTGCGATTCCCTGACGTACCGGACACCGAGCTGTCCGACCTGGCGGATAACAAGGAGCTGGTGGAAGTGGCCAGGAAACTGGCTTTCAATATCCGGGAGTTTACCAGCCAGGGTGCCCATGGCCGTTTTTTTACAGGACCGAGCACCTTTGACATTCGCAATGACGAGTTTGTCGTGCTGGAGCTGGAAAACCTCAAGGTGCAGCCCGACCTGTACCGGGTTGTCACTCTGCTTGTCATCAACGCAGTCACCCAGGACCTCTACCTGTCGGACCGTTCCCGGCCACGGCTCATTATATTCGATGAAGCCTGGCAGTTCCTTGGCCGGGCGGCCATGATGGCATCGGTGATAAGCGAGGGTTACCGCCGGGCCCGGAAGTACCAGGGCAGCTTCATGGTTATCACCCAGTCAATTCTCGATCTCGAAGCCTTCGGGGAAGTGGGAGATGTTATCAGGGGTAATTCCGCTTTTAAAATCTTCCTGGAATCACCGGATTTCGACGCCGCAAAGAAGAAGGGTCTCATTGACTATGATGATTTCACCATGAACCTGCTGAAGAGCGTGAAAAGCAACCCGCCAAGCTATTCCGAGCTGTTTTTTGATACTCCGTTTGGAACTGGCGTACTTCGCCTTACTGTAAATCGTTACGCTTATTACATCTATACATCAAAGGCGAGCGAGATTGCACAAATCGAGAGCATGGTGAAAGACGGGAAAACCTATGATGAAGCGATTCGTGAAATGTTACGGCGAGATAAATTGCGCGATAATAGCGGCGACAGCAGCCCTGACACTGACCATATCAACCTGCCCTGAAGCTGGCTGGGCCGGCAATGCAACCGCAACGGCTCAGAACTCGGCCAATGCGGTGATGAACGAGTTTGGATCGAGCGAGGGAATCCGCCAAAACGCTACGGTTCCACTGACCGGCGGCGGCCAGATGTCCTCCATCGACGGTTCCAGCCAAGGCACCGTACAGCTTGTTCAACCCTCCTCGACGGCCTTCATGACCATGCTCATACAGCCGGGGCCGACCGGGGACCTGACCACCGTGCAGGTCATGCAGGACCTGAATTTCGATAACACAAATGATTATTCATACAGGGTTCCTGTTCCGGTATCCGGTGTCTGCGCCAATGGCATCATTTCCTGCGATCCGGGTACGTGGGACAACTGCGACTACTTTAAATGGACAGCGGATGATAACGGAAAGGTTTCCGTTGCCCCATCCGTGGTTTCAGAGCTGGGTGGGTGTTACTGTATCAATTCATCCTGCGGATCACACCTGGCCTGGAACAATGTCAGCCTTCTTTTGCAGGACCTGGGTGGCGGGGCCGCCGGCGCTATTCAGCAGAAAAAAAGTGGCTATGTCATCACCCAGGTAGAGGCTGACGGGCCAAGCATTGCCTATTACGGCCAAGACACCACTTCCTCCAGCTCTACCGCCGGTACCGGCTCAAATCCTCAGACCAGGTATCTCAATAATCCTGCCATGTTGACCAGTGACGCCGAAACTCTGGTTATGACTCAATCAGCCAATCCGGATAGCTATTATTCTCTGATTTCAGACAACATGGCACAAAGAGGTGGAGATTCACGAGCTTATACTTGCAGAATAAATAGAGTTTACACGATAGATGAAATTGTAAGATCATCTGGCGCTCCAACGATTACAGACGGAACATATACATATACACATTATTATGAGTATCATATCGGCGGTGAAGGGGGAGATAATAGTGCAGGTACAACAGAGAGGCATTCGTTTCTTTACGGTTATCAGGTAAGTTCAGGTATGGTAAGGGCTTATCCTGATGGACCTTGGATTTCTCTTTCATCAGGAAGTGCATCATCATGCAGATCATACAGTTACTCCACCGGCATATATCATAGAGTTAGCGGAACTATATGTTTTCAAGTTGAAAATGGGCAATGGAGATTTGACGGGTTAAGCACAGATACTGGATGGACAAATTTATGCCCTCCTGGAAGCAACTATGAAAGTGGCGCTTGTGTCACTATTGAGTGTGCAAACAACGAAGTAATTGCAAATAACTGTTTATCTTATGAAAATAACACCGATTGCAGGCTTAAAGAAGAAATTGTTGATGGTGTTATAACATACAGAAACTACAACCCTACCAACCTGATACCACTTCCAAGCAACAGAACCGTTGGTGAAAATTCCTGCATAAACACCGTTACCCGTGACTGGTGGTCAAAAGAGCGTACCTATCTGTGCCAATCTGACGAAAATTTCAACTTTGATGATACAGCTCAGAGGGTTCACACCATCACAAGCTCAACGCTTGATAACGATTACAACCCCTCGATCACCTATGATGACATGCGGAGAGACCTGGACACCGGGGAATGGATAGCAGATTCCGGGACTATCAACTTACCGGATGTGCTCCAGGTGGATGAATGTCAATTCGTCTGCAAAACCAGGAGGCTGGTGGAAGATACCGAGGTCAGCCTGGCTGGGACGACCACGGATTACCAAATATCAAACGATAGCTGGGAATTTCTTTACAAAACTTGTATCGACCAAACCACTTGCCCCACGGAACCGGGAGAGGAAATCCTTACACCTTGCAGTTGCATAGATGAATTTGCCGAGGCCGCTTCGGTCATGTCCGTGCTTGAGGGGGCAGCCAACGATATGATTTGTTCCGACGGGGTAGAAAGGTAATGTTTCTAATCGTATTGATCTTTTTTGTTTTAACGTTTCCTACAACCACAAGCCTGGCGGCTGTGGCAGTAGGTGGTAGTCTTACCACAGAACCGACAACCAATTTTGTATGTGGTAAAGATTTAAATGGGGACGGATATTTTGATGCGGAAGGAGAAATAATAGAATGCGTCAATGAAGTGTGTCCCCATGATGCTGTTGAATGTACAGGTACATTTTCAGCACCGAGTTGCCCAAGGGGAGGAACTCTCAATCCGGACCGGGATATGTGCCAGGCAGAACCTGTCAGCATTACTTGTTTGCCTGGCTTCACCTATGATTCAAGTATCGACAAATGTGTCAAAGATGTTGACTGCCCAGATGGCGGAACATTTAATCCTGTTGCAGATCAGTGTGAAAAACTGGTCAGAAATGAATGCCCTTCTGGATACACTTACGATGCGGCCCGGGATGTATGCAGAAAACCCGTAGATTGCGGAATCGGGACGTTTGTGGCCACTCGTGATCGTTGCGAAGTATCTGTCACGTTGGTTTGTCCAACAGGCTACAGATTAAGCGGTGAACTATGTATAGCCAGTCCAATATGCTCAAACGGAACATACAGTGCCCGATATAATAAGTGCCTGGAACCTTATACAATAGGATGTCCGACTAGAACCACTTACAATTCAGCCAGAAATCGCTGTGAAGCTGCTCCTGTTTGCTCTGAAGGTACTTATGACGCTTCAAGAAATCAATGCGTCGTTTCAACAACCAGTACCTATCCAGCCACCATGACACCGAATTGCCCGGCTGGAACCACTTACAATTCAGCCAGAGATCGCTGTGAAGCTGCCCCGACTTGTTCTTCTGGTACTTATAATTCTTGGACAAATAGATGCGTCGGAACAGACACCACTACTTACCCTGCTTCTCAAGCAATTGCTAACGGAACATATTATAAAACCTCAAAAAATTGTGAAGTATGCAGTGACAATGGATGTAGGCTTATAAAAAGAATTAAATGTGGGTATATTGTAAGTGGCGCATCGGTGAAAGCTGTGTGCGATACTTTTGATAGATATGGGCGAAAAATATCTTCAACTTATGGCCCGGTCTTGACATCAACAGGAAGGTCTTGCGCTTCGGTATATACAACTTGTGGCGGTGGGACTGAAATGCAATATGAATCAATAAGCTATTGTGTCACTGTATCATATCGAAACACATGGCTTTTAAATGGGAGTCCATTTTTTTCGTGTCCAAATGGAGGAACAATAAGTGGTGCTACCTGCACAACAACCACTACTGTAAGTATAAACCCAACCTGTCCTTCGGGAGCAAGTTTGGATACGTCAAGGGATGTTTGCTGGGCAAGTTACACACCAACTTATTCATGCCCAGATGGTGGAGTGTTAAACGGCACAAATTGCGTTGTAAGCGGCACTGAGTATGCCAGCCCAACATGCCCATCCGGAACAACAATGGATTATAGCGCTGATGTATGCTGGGCGAATTATTCCCGTGAATGTCCCTCCGGGATGTCTTATGACTCAGCCAGTGATCAATGTGCGATGAATGCACGATGTGCAGGTTCTGGAGTTTTGAATACCAGAACCGATAGGTGCGAAATACAAGTTACCAGAGAGTGTCCTGCCGGAACCACTTTTGATGCGGCTCGTGATTTATGTTATTCACCTCCAATTTGTAATAATGGATCTTATAATACTGCATCAAATGAATGTCGGGCTTCAATAACCCGTAACTGTGGTTCTGTTTACACCTGGAATTTTTCAGAGTTCAAATGTGTCTTGCCCGTATCCTGTCCCAGAGGAAGTTCTTTTTCTGATGTGTTGGATAAGTGTGTTTCCGAGGCTGATCATTTGTGTCCAAGAGGATACTCCTGGAACGGCCTCCCTGTTGCAATGTGCGAGGCTGCTGTATTCTGTTCATCTGGGACTTATGATCAAGATGAAAACAAATGCTATGAGGGTAATTATACCTGTCCAGAAGGAGATTATACCTGTGCTGATATAGATGGTTCAGGAGTTAACAGATGCTCAAGTTATCCATGTGTTGACATAAATATCCCTGAAAACATACAAGAAAATAACGCTGATACATCAAGTTACCATAATGATGGTGAAATTGACCCTGAAACTGGTGAATGTGAAGGAATGTATATTATATTCAATGGTCATGGTGGTGAGTGCC
The DNA here is from genome assembly GCF_025998535.1 of Desulfolithobacter dissulfuricans. Taxonomy (NCBI): domain Bacteria; kingdom Pseudomonadati; phylum Thermodesulfobacteriota; class Desulfobulbia; order Desulfobulbales; family Desulfobulbaceae; genus Desulfolithobacter; species Desulfolithobacter dissulfuricans. Next base: position 1,819,248 of record NZ_AP024233.1, read on the forward strand.
TGAAACCTGGATGGGATACCATCTTTTTCGACTGTTGTGATACAGAAGTTGACTCATTTCTGTTTCTGGAAGAAGCATGTCCAGAAGAAAGTATTGAAACCGCCCAGGCCGTGGCTGCCGGAGTAACACATTACATCGGAGATTATTGCAAAATAGATATTCCGATAATCGGCTGCATTCAACGGGCCAAAATGTATTGCGTATTCAATTCTAAGATGGCGAGGATTATCCACGAACAGGGACGGTCACAGTTGCAACAATTTGGACGTTCAGGAGGCTGGGGGACACCTGAAGCGCCTAACTGTGCAGGTTTCACCCCTGAAGAATTTCAGATGCTCGATTTTTCCCAAATCGACCTGTCGGAGATGTTTGACGAAATGGTTCCGGCTACCGACATGACCCAGATGCAACAGGATATTGAGGAGTCAATAGAGAATTATTACAACAACATAGTTTATTGATCGTTCTGCGCGACAGACCCCTTCCTCCAGGGAGGGGTTAGCAACTGTTTCCTGAATCCTGCTCGATTTTGATCTATCATGCTTGTTATGAGCAAGCTAATACCCATCTCTGAAACCGCGAAAATAGCCGGTGTGTCACCCAGCACGCTGCGGCCTCGAGATCGACCGCGACCTGAACGCGGCGGTCAACCTGGAGCGATACGCAGTACGGCAAGCTCTGCCGGAATTGACGCCTGTGGAGAGATCAGCGCTGGCGCGGTAGCCCCTCCCGGTTGTCGCGTGAAACTGGCTCGGTGAAGCAGGAATTCAACAGCGATCAGGATCGGACAGCTCCGGTCAGGATTGCGTAAGTTTGAAAGAGCGGAAGGATAGCGCACAGCCCGCAGGGCGGTTGTAATCGGTGACGGCGAAAAATCCGGCCCCTGTACCGGACATCATCCCCGCTGCCTTTACTCTTCATGTTTATTCAACTCTATGTTATCATGGAATTATGAATCCTGATAAACCGGACATAGAAACGGACGTTAAACCGGTCGCGAATCGTCACGAAGCGGTTTCCCTGATGGAACCTCTGCTAATCCCGCCGGAGTCTCGTTTTTCGGGTAAAATCAATGATCTCACCGTGGAGCTTGCCGCCAGAGCAGCCGGTTTTCGACGCAGCATGCCCGATGGTATGACCCGTTCCCTGGCCGACCTGGTCAGGGCCATGAACTGTTATTACAGCAACCTGATCGAAGGGCATGATACGCATCCGGTCGACATAGAGCGAGCCCTGCAAAAGGATTACAGCTCAGATAAAGAAAAAAGAAACCTGCAGCTCGAAGCCAGGGCGCATATCGAGGTTCAGGCCTGGATCGACCATGGCGGCTTAAAAGGAAGAATATTCACCATTGATGGAATCAGGGAAATCCACCGCCGTTTTGCAGAACTTCTGCCGGATGAATTACTGTGGAGCGAAGATCCCGACAGTGGAGAACGAGTCCATATCAAACCCGGCGCTCTCAGGGATCGGGATGTCAAGGTCGGTCGTCATGTTCCTGTCAGCCCAGGCGCCCTGCCAAGGTTTCTCCAACGGTTCGAGCAGGTCTATTCCAATCTGGGCAAATCGCGGACCATTGCCATGGCAGCGGCGGCGCATCACCGATTGTTGTGGGTTCACCCCTTTATCGACGGCAATGGCAGGGTGACACGTTTGATGTCTCACGCGATCTTTTTAGAGACTCTCAACACTGGTGGCGTATGGTCCATTGCCAGGGGGCTTGCCCGGAACGTAAAAAAATACAAGGCCCTACTGGCCAATTGTGACCTGCCCCGGAGGAATTCCCTGGATGGTCGAGGGAACCTGAGTGAAGAAGCCCTGGCACAGTTTACCATATTTTTCCTTCAGACCTGCCTGGATCAGATCGATTTCATGGAAACGCTGATGCAGCCGGATCGACTGCGCCACCGTCTGCTCGCCTGGGCGTCCGAAGAGGTGGCCATGGGCACCCTGCTGCCTAAATCGGAACGAATCCTGGAAGCTCTCCTCTACCGAGGACAACTGCCTCGCGGTGAGGTCCCGGCCCTGCTGGGAGTGGGTGAGCGCCAGGCACGCAGAGTGGTTTCCGCCTTGAGCAAACAGGACATACTGACGTCCACCAGTCAGCGAGCACCGCTTTCTCTTGGTTTCCCGCCGCGACTTGCTCCGCGGCTGATGCCGGGGCTTTTTCCGGATAAATAGCAAGACCTGTACCTTGCGCCGCATCTCAAAAATTGCGCTACGCTTAATTTTGAACTTTCGTGGTTCAGGTGCAGGGCAACCGACCGGTGGTTCACAACAGTGGCCTGGTGCCGCGAACCCTTAATTCCGTGAAGGAACTGTCAGCCCTCTACCACCTGGCCCACCAGCTTGCCAGGCAGTGGTCAACCAATCCTGTTTCAAGTTCGACCTCTTGAAAATCCAGAATCACCCCCCACACCGGTCAGACAACGCCGGCCAGCCCGCCGCTCCATTTTTTTTGAAAAAATCACTTTTTTTCCGAAAAAAGGTTCCGCCCCCCGGTAAGAGAATATAGAAGCGGGCACACCTCCAACCTTCAAGACGTTTCCAAAAAATATGTTTTCCGTAAAGACGGTTCGATATGGTGTCAGTGCCATGGCCATTGTTCTGGCTGCTGTCGCACCGGCGCAGGCGTATAAACATCTTGGCACGGCTGGCCGGACATTCCCGATTGTGGAACCGGACGCGCTGACTGAAATCAAAGAGGCGGCGGCCCGTGTCAATTGGGAAAAGGTTTGGGACAAGCAGCAATTCCCGGACAAGCCTGAAACGTAGGTATAGCGTGAAATCTTACGACATTTTTCGTAAACTTTTTATCCAATCCAGAGGATCGGACCCAACATGCAAATATCGACGGTGTCATCATAACCTACTGGAATAACGACGATAAAAAACAAGATCCCGGTTATTTTTTTCTTGACAAGGCCTTGAAAGGGCGGTTCGCGTTTTTCTATGTGATTTCAATTAGTTGCATAGGAGAACGCCATGGACCAAATCAAACTCTACAACGTGGAACGTATTGTCAGCCTCATCACGGATCAGACCAAAACGGTGCGAAAGCATTGCAATGCTGATAACTTTATCCGAGTATTGCGCCGATGTTTTCAGGCGATCCCTGATCACCGCCAAGTCAGCAAAACGAGCATCTCCCTCGATGATGCTCTCATGTCAGCATACGCCATGTTCTCCCTCAAGGATCCCTCGTTGCTGGCTTTTGAAAATCGACGTCTCAACGAGGCCGAAAATCTGCGTGCCGTATTCGGTATCGAAAACATCGCCTCCGACACCCAGATGCGGGAAATCCTCGATCCTCTTTCGCCGCGTGAATTCAGATCAGGTTTTACCGCGGTATTCCGCATCCTCCAGCGCGGCAAAGACCTCGAAGCCATGACCTGTCTGGATGGACACTACCTGATCAGCGGTGACGGTACCGGTTTCTACTATTCGACAAAAGTCGGCAATGATTTCTGCCTCAGAAAGAAACAGGAAAACGGTAAACATGCCTACTACCAGCAGATGTATGGAGCAGCCATTGTCCATCCTGACAAACGGGAAGTCATTCCCTTCTGTCCCGAAATGATCAGCAACCAGGACGGCACCAGCAAGCAGGACTGTGAGCGGGCTGCTGCCCAGCGTTTCTGGCGAGAGTTCCGTCGCGAACACCCTCATCTTCCAGTCATCGTCACTGAAGACGCTCTGAGCAGCAATGCACCGCATATACGGGAGCTCAAGGCCTTGAACCTGCGTTTCATTCTTGGTGTCAAACCAGGTGACCATCAGTTTCTGTTCGAGCAGTTCGATGCCTCTGTCGAGACGGGTAAAGTGACGGAATTCAACATGGATGATCCCAGGGATCCAAAGAAATATCATGTCTTCCGCTACGTCAATGGCCTGTCCCTGAACAAGTCCAACCAGGATCTGAAGGTCAACCTGCTCGAGTACTGGCAAGCTGACGACAAGGGCAATGAACTGCGGTTTGCCTGGGTGACCGACCTGGAGATCACCAGGGAGAACGCCTATGAGATCATGCGGGCGGGCCGGGCCCGGTGGCGTATCGAAAATGAGACGTTCAATACCTTGAAGAACCAAGGGTATCATCTGGGACACAACTATGGCCTGGGGGCACAACATCTTTCAATGGTATTCACCACTCTGATGGTGCTGGCGTTTCTGGTTGACCAGGCTCAGCAGCTGGGATGCTGGCTTTTCCGCAAGGCCTGGGAAGAGTCCAGAAGCAAACGTCAGCTCTGGGAGAATGTCCGTAGTCGATTCAGGGAACTTCCTGTAGACTCGATGGAAACACTCTACCGGAGCATTGCTTTTGGCATCAAGGGGTACGTCGTCGAGGTGATCGAACCTGACGATGTGATGACCTGACCCGCCGTCAATCGGTGGGCTATATCAAAGAGCACGACCTGCCGCAAACAGGAGCGGCAAGGTAAGGGTGCAACTATGCTTAATTGTCAGGATATATCCCTTTTTTGGTTAACAACTTGGCGCATGATGGCGTGATCAAAGCGAAATAGCTTTACCGTCCCCCTTGGGTGAACATAAATCTGCGCCTACCATGGCTCAGAATGCCCTTCACCGGGAATAGCTGTGGGACAAGAAGAAGATGACAGCTCTGATAAAGAAATACCAGCCAAAAGACCTGCAACGCCTTCCTGCCGCGACTGAAAACAAGAAGTTTCTGGTGGACCTGACCTACACCCTGAACCGCAACATACCGGATGGGCAGGGAGGGATACTCTATCCCAAAGGATATTCCTTCAACCCCCTGGATTACGTCAACCTGTCCAGCATCCTGGTAGTCATTGACGGGTCCGACCGGCGGCAGGTGGAATGGTTCAAGGATTCTCCCTATGCCGATGATTTCCGGTGCAGGCTCCTGTTGTCAGGTGGAGATTTTTACGACCTGATTATGGACCTGGGCCGGCCAGCCTTTTACTTATCAGCGGAAATTGCCGACAGGCTTAAACTTGCTGCGGTCCCGTCTGTTGTCGTGCAACAGGGCAACAAGATGCTGGTGCAGGAAATCCTGGTGCCAGACAAAGAGACGCAAAAGGAGAGCACAGGTGAAGACAAATAGAGTGATTGCTGCTGTAATCGCTGGCATTCTCGTCGCCACTCCTGTCCGGGCTGAAATGAAGAGCGGGGATTTCATGAACCCGATTACGGACGTGGCCTGGCAGGAGATTTTTCCCATAAAGATAGGCGGGATAAGTATGTTTGGAGGGAGCAACTACGATACCGATGATCCGGCGGATTTCCCCATCTGCATCTGCCCGGCCCCTCCCCCCATGTTTATCAAAGTCGGTATCTCCATGAGCTTCTGGGAGCCGGCCCGGCTCATCGAGACGGTCGCCACCCCTTACTATTTCCCCAACATGGGTTTTGGCATAAGCATGGGCGGTACGGAAGGTTTCCTGTCCGGCAAGAACCAGGAAATGAACAACGCCTCAAACGAGCAGTCTTCATTTGCCCAGGCACATTACATGATCTTTGCTGTCTGGAGCATGTTGGGACTGCTGGTTGACTTCGTGTGCGTTGAGCAAAGCGGATTTGACATTGCCTACCTCACCGAGCTTGATCCCCTCTGGCAAGACGATGAGCTGGCTTTCATCATCCAGCCAGAAGCCCTGCTTTTTGCAAATCAATACGCACAAATGGCCTGCATGTCTGATTCAGCATCGGTTAATACCTATAGCCCCCTTGATCCGCTTTTCTGGTGCATAGGTAACAATTCCGCATATCCCATGACCGGGCATGTCGGTGATGAAAATCTGATCCAGGCCAACGCAACGATTGCCGCCCGCATGATATTCAAGCTGGCCCGAGAGATGCTCATTTGCGATACGGGTATTGATCTCTGCGGCTGTCAACCGACACCGATATGGCAAAAATCTCATTACAAGATGCACGCCGCTCGTCCGACTGTCCGGCAGATCGCTTACCCTGTCGGCAAAAGCCAGTTTTTCTACGGGTCCAATCTCAACCCTTCCTTCAAGGGACCAAAAGGACCAGGAGACGAATTTCTCTGGGTGCTTTTCAGAAAACGTGCCTGCTGTGCGTTCAGTTACACCATGATGGACTCTATACCGATAGACGATCTTTCCGGAGGGTTACCGTAATGCGTCGTCTCTGCTTTGTGATTGCCATGGCTGTCATGGCCGGAACTGTTCATGCCGGTGATAGCTCACGAATCGGCGTGAAAGATATTTCAGGTGTCCTGAAGCAGGCTAAGGAAAAAGCCGAAACCTTGTCATTGCCTGAAAACCCGCAGACAGATGCAGCTCGGGAAGCTGCGGAGCGGGTTGTGCGTCAGTTTCGTTCACCAGAGTACCAGGCCCGGCTCCAACGCGAGCAGGAACGGCTAAAACAGGAGGTATTCAAGGATTACCTGGCTGCCAGTGGAGACAAGCCGGACCGGAAGCAGGATTCCGGACAACCGGATGGCCAACTTTCGGCAACAGAGAGGGTGTACCTGTTTTTTTCAAGTTCTGTCCCCATGGATACGCTCCACTCTTACATGGACCTGATCGAAAAGGCGCATGACCCGAATGTAATCATGGTGATGCGTGGGTTTGTCGGGGGCATGAAGAAGGCGAAGCCTACCCTGGAGTATCTCACCAGCCTGCTTAAAAAAGATCCTGACTGTGATTTCGGGAAGAAGAAATGTGAAGCCTATCGTGTCAACATCCAGATAAATCCCATGCTTTTCCGGAAATATGCCGTCAACAGGGTGCCGACGGTTATCTATGCTTTCGGCCTCTCACCGGAGAGTGGCCTTGGAAATGACACGGCAACGGGCCGGGCATACATCATCGAGGGAGATGCTGGGCTGGATTATCTTCTGGAGCGAATCAACCGTGAGGCAAAAAGAAAGTCCCTGGACAGCCTGGTCAGAGTCATGCGAAGTGGAAACCATTGATGAGGAGGAAGCTCGTCATGGCTGAAGGTGGAAAGCATGATGGTTCGATTAGTGAGGCAGAAACAGTAAAACAAAAGCTCCACCAAATCCATGTGCTTGAATCAATAATCAACGATCTCACCCTTGCATTGGAATTATGGCTGGATGATTATGCTTTTGACGAGCACCACAAGATAAAACAGCGAAAATTGATTGAAAAGGCGTGTCTATTGATCGGCAAGCCAAGGAGCATGGAAGAATTGAAGGATATGGTTAATAAATCAGAAGGTGCTTTATGAGCGAAGAAAAACAGACAAGAGACAAAAAGAAACGAAGCAGGCCCGGATATACTGCGGCGCCAGAATCAGGATATTCCTTCCGAGAGGAAAAGAATGTCAAGCAATGGATAGTTTGCAGCCAAGCGCTTTTGTGATCTTGCTGATGGTAGTGAATCTTGGATTGCCATCTTCGGATAGAGATTTGTACAGACTGGCTCTGGTGACCCCTGCTTTTTTGGCTATTTCGGTCATCCCTTTCGCCCTTGCTGCAATACTCAGGGCATGGATAAAGTCGGCTTCGTCTCCGGTAGCAGCTACCTCCTGCAAGAAAAGGCGAATATCCTCAGCAGTCTTCAAATGTTCGGCAATGTCAAAAGGTTTTGTTTTAAGGGCCATAAGTTAATCCTCCAGTTCGGATAAAAGCTCTGTAGCTTTGGCAATGTTTTTTTCCTGGCTCGATTTTTCGCCACCAACCAACAACAAAACAACGCTATTGTTCTTGATGGTGTAATAAATGCGCCAGCCTGGGCCAAAAAAGAAACGCAGCTCAAACAGATTGGGACCAAGCGGCTTGTAGTCTCCAAAATTGCCGTTTTCAACTCGGCTGAGCCTGGCCAGTATCCTGATTTTGGCTTGGGAGTCCTTCAACCTGGCAAACCACTTGTCGTATTCTTTTGTGCTGCGCAACGTGTATTCCATATCTAATTGTATCCCAGAGGATACGATATGGCAAGGGAGCTAGTAAATTATGAGCACAGAAAAACCAAAAAAAACAAACAAGGTAGGAAGCAGGCCCGGATATGCGGCGGTTATCGGAATTTCCCTGTTGACTGCCGTTGTCACCGCCACAGTAACGGTGGCGGTCTATGACACCCGCTACGCCCAGAAAGTGGTGGCCATGGATCTCAAGGGTTATGTCAAGACCCAACGGGACCGACTACTGGCAGGTGAAATTGATGACGAGGGCCTGCGGGCCAGTTTCGATGCAATGGAACAGGCCCTGCTCAATGTACCCCCCAACCATACCGTGATTCTGAAGGAGGTGGTTTTACGCAATGCTCCGGAAGTTACTGTCGATACAGTTAAGCAATAGGGAAAAACGGCTTGTCGCCGTGGTAGTACCAGCTCTGCTCATAGGGGCCTGGCTGCCGGGACGTATCAGTGTCTCAACCAGTCCGTCGCTTCATCACCGGATTTTCTTTCTATCGGCTGCACCGGACACGAGCCGGATCAAAAATGGTGACTACATCGTGTTTCAGCAGGATGGGAAGCGGCTGATTAAAATTGTCGGCTGTGCTCCGGGAGAATGGCTTGATGTCCACCGAGGCGAATACTTTTGTGGGGACCGATTCCTTGGCAAAGCCCTTACCCGTGACAGCAAGGGTAATCCACTGCCAAGATTTGTGTACAAAGGGGTTGTTCCTCCAGGGAATTTTTTTATGACCGGAGAGCACGTGCAGAGCTACGACAGCAGATATACAGGATTTGTCCATGCTGACGATGTGGAATACAAGGCATACCCGCTCTGGCCGATCTGGTAAACGGTTCCTGCTGCTTGGCTGCCTGGTCATGGTGGCCCTGACAGGGACGGCTGTAGCGGAAGAAAAAAAGTTTTACGACGACTCAAAACGAGGTTGGTTCTGGTACGAAGACCCGCCTCCGGAAGAGGAACCGGAAAAGCCGGAGGAAAAGCCGGCCAGGCCGGTTCCCTCCTTGCAGGCGTACACTACCGAGGAGCTGTGGAACATGCACCCGGATGATTTCCAGGAGCTCCTGATGGCCCTGCAAAAAAAAGCGGTGCAGTATCCCACCGAAGAAAACGTCCTCGAATACCTGACCATCCAGGATATTGCCAGGCGCAAGGCCGCGGCCTATGCAAATGTGGCTGCGTATGTGGTCCAGAAGCATGGGCAGTTTGATGTGGCCCAGGCGTATCCGGCGGCCATGCCTGGTGTCAAGGCCAGGGTACGTCAGCAGCGCCAGGAAATCGCTTCGGTCATAACGAATGCAAAGGATGACCATGCCTTGCTCTTTTTCACAAATCCGGATTGCGGTTACTGTGCTGAACAACGCCAGATACTGGCATATTTCACGGAACGATATGGATGGCAGATTAAAACCATCGACACCACTATTGATCCGGGAATCGCCGCCCGGTTCAACATCAGCATCACCCCTACCCTTATGCTTATCAGGCGTGACAGGCCGGATTACCTGACCGTAACCACCGGCGTGGTTTCGCTTGCAGACCTGGAACGCAGGCTTTACCGGGCCATACGGCTTCTGCGGGGAGACATTACCCCGGAGAACTATTCGACATATGATTTCCAGAAAGGTGGAGCACTTGATCCCACCGCAATTTTGAACGAGAGGAACGATCAGTGGATCAAGCTGAAAGACTGAAATACTTCAACCTGGAAACTCCGCCGCCGTTTGCCAAAACCATCCTCAAGGAGTGGCCAGAGGAAAAATTTCGGGAATTTGAACCGTATATCATCGAGGAGCAGCGGCACGGCAGCGCTTCTGTGAACGTCTTCCGGGTAGTGGGGACGCGGCACCCTGACTATGCGGGTAAAACCTGGCTCGATCTCCTGATGAACGGACGGCGTATGATGGTCAACCTGCCGCTGTTTCAGGACAATCCAGGCTATTACCTGGAGACCGGGACCAAGGAGCCGTATATGCACTACCAGTCCATTGATGGTGGTGACGTGTACATCGGTGCTGAAGGAAACCACCGCACCTGTATTGCCCGGTTTTTTTTCTTTACCCAGGGAATGACTACGTTGCACGGGATCACCCTGGATGATTACCGGATTGACTGGGCCTTCAAGGAGGTTTGTGATGAACTGATGTTTGAGGTCAAGAAGCTAAGACTCCCGTTTCATCTCACTGTGACAAGAAAGCTCATCGACCGGCAGGATGCCGCAGACTGGCGGCTTGACAGGTTTGCCTTGACAGCCAGGGTTTTCGATGCGCGGCGGCAAGAAACCTTTGAGCTGGACAGGGAGGGATTGTGCCGGTTTATAGATGAGGTAAAAAAACCGTGGTGGAAAAAAATATCATTCACCCGGAAATCAGCCCCGGTCAGGATTGCGTAAGTTTGAAAGAGCGGCAGGTTGCGCTATCCCTCCTCGGCCTGAAGGCCGGGGTCTCTCTCGCAGTATTAGGAGGTAACGATATGAAAAAAATCATGAAACGAGCCTTTGCCCTGACCTTGGCGGCAACGCTGCTGCTGCCGGGTTCCGGTCTGGCCGGTGGCTGGGTGGATGACTGGCTTTCCCAGAGCACGACCACTTCCCCGGATTACTTTTCCGGGCAAAAACGCGGCTACTATTCGGCAGGCAGCTTCAATGCCCGCTGGCGCAGCAATGCGGACTATCCCATCACAGTGGAAATGCCCAGGATCAAAAGTGGCTGTGGCGGCATAGATATGTTCATGGGGGGGTTCAGCTTCATGGACTTCGAGTATCTTGTCGAGAAATTTGAACGCATACTGGCAAACGCCGGAGCGGTGGCCTTTGATCTGGCCTTGAAGACCATGTGTGAACCCTGCGCCACCACGGTCAAGGCCATAGACGCCCTGGTCAACCAGCTCAACAGTATGCAGCTCGATGAATGTGCGACAGCCAAAAACATGGTAGCGATCCTGGATGATGGCAGTGGCGGTTTTGCGTCAATGGATGCCATAAGCCAGAATTTGTCCACCGCTCTCAAGGAAAACAAGCTGACCCAGGGCATCGAGGACCTCTATCAGTCCATCACCGAGACAGATCGCGCCAACCAGAATGTTCCGCAACAGGCTGACGTGGAACGTGCCGTGAGTGGCTGCAATGCAGAGATCAAGGAAATCTTCCTGTCTGATCTTGCACCTGGCGGCAGTTCCCTGCTGTACAACCTGGGTGTGGTCAAGATGGGGCTTAACGAACAGTATATTGACCTTATCAGGGGGCTGATAGGTGACATACGCATCGAGGGACCGGAAAAAGCGTTTCTCGTGCATTTTATCTCACCGTGCCCCCAAAATGACCCTGATGACGTGAAATCGTTCATAGATGGCAATGTAGTGGCCCGAAATCAGGCTGGAACCTGTTACCAGATTACCGACGCCAACAGGGACCTGGTGGATTATGTTCAGAGCACTATGGAGAGAGTGGCAAACGGTATTCGCAGTAAATCCGTACCAGCTTCGAACGATCTGGCTTTTATAGAATCCAGCCCCCTGGCGCCGCTGCCGGTACTCAAGGTGGCTGTGTCCACGGAGATGGAATCGTCCACCATTGCCTCCATGAGCGAACTGACCGCCAAAGCCTACACCTTGCAGATTTTCAGTGATCTGTACAGCCGGGCAAACAGGATCATGGAAAAGACAAAAGAGATGATGGGCAAGAAAGCCGTGGCTGCTGCCGGCCAGGATTCGGAAAACTGCACCGCTGCGATATTTGCCGATAATCTTGACAAGCAGGTGTCCGGGATGATGGAAAGCATCAACAAACTGAAATATGCTGCCCGTGACAGCTATACCACCGCTGCAAAGGAGATGACGACAATCATGGATATGTTGAGATACATGCAGCAGGCCGAGTCAAAAGTATATGCCGAGATAACCAGGAGATACGGCAAAGACATTGCCGACAGGGTGAAGGAGTTATAACTTGGTCGTCTCCCGCAATAACCACCCACTGCCCCATTTGTGCAAATTGCAACCTTTAACTCCCGATTTGCACAACTTCCTGTATTTTGGCAGGTGACCGGAAATCTTTGAAACAGTATATTGAGCAACAAAAAAGCCCCGTTATATCCCCTACCTGAAGGAAGGGGTACGGGGCAAGATAGATAAACTTTACCATTTTGCGCGGAAAGCCCCGTCCTCCAGGGCGGGGAGGACGTTAGTCAGTAACTACAGTTTGCCTGACCACGATTTTGTCCGGGGGTACAAGACGCCTGGCAATATCGTAGGAGGCCCGAACCACGATATCACGGGCGACTTCTTCCATAGCTGTACCGGAAAGGCCGCTCAACCCTCCGAAGCCAACACCTCCAGCAACAACTCCGGCTCCAACCCCATAACTGGTCTTTCCGGACTCGGCAGTGTACGTCTTGCTGAAGATCACCTCGCCGGTCTTGACCTCGATTAAACGCACGTCCATACCTAGGGTCGCTTTTTGCTTGGTCTGGCTTATGGCCCCGAGAACAGGGATGAAGCCACCACCCAGGGAACCGCTTTTGTTCTCAAAATTGATGGATGTAACCGATCCCATGACAAGGTAGTCGGCTGCCTCCAGCGATGCGGTCTGCTGAGGGCCTCCGGCCAGAGCCAACTCCTTCTGAACTGCCTCCATTGCTTTCCGGTCAAATATCCTGAAACAGCCTGTGTTTTGAATAGATCCAGTAAACATATCCTGAAGTCCGTCTCCGATCCCCTCAAAGCTGGGGGTGCCTGCAAGCCGTAGCAGGGCAAAAAGACCACTCTGCTGGCTCGCCCCTTTTGATCGACACGCCGCAGCGTCGCAGGAGATATTTCCAATGGATATTTTGATGTTAGACCTGTCCGAACAACTCAACTGCTCGACAGTTCCCTTGTCGTCCACAGCCACTCCAATGGTCCTTTCCTTGACAGCGGTCGGCCCCTGTGTGGAGACGCATCCAGTTACCAGTAAACCGATCATTCCAACTGCTGCAACAATATTTTTTTTCATAGAGCCTCCATAAAAAAAATTCCGACTTCATCTGGAAAAAAACACAAAATTGCAACCCAAGCTATACTCGTCGTTTCAATCATAAACACCAAGAATGATATTATCAGAATCGCTGGTAAAGCTGTCTGACGAGCTACTGTCGCTCTCGATAGAATCATTATTATCGTATGACGTATCACCAGATTTGTAATGGTTAAGTTTAACACCTGTAAAATGCAAGAAAGGGAGTGCAACGAAAATAAGATACATCAAAAAGAGTATAACACCTCCTCCGTCAAAAATAGAGCTTGACAGAAAAAAAACAACAATAATGCTAAAAGCAACCAACTTGGCGACATTAGGGTATTTCCCCCATTTTTCATCTGGATTTCCAGTCAACCACTTGTTATCATTAACCATTAAGTAATCATCCTCAACTTCAGCACCACAAAATCGACATATTTCATCATCAATATCAATCTCAGCCCCGCAGGACCCACAAACTACCTTGTCTCCGATGTCCTCTTGAGAGCAAAACTCTAAAGTGGACGTGGGCTGGACCGGTTCTTTTGACACAGAATAAACCGGAAGCCGATCCATAACTTCCAATCCTATCGCAGCAGCCTTAACCCGGACGTTCGTGTCTCCGGAGACGAAGACGGTTTCCTTGCCTTTGTCATGCAGGGTATAGGCCACGGACAGGATGCGGTTGTCCGGCGAACTCATGTCGAGACCGGGATTGCGCCCCCTGCCGACAAAGATTTTCAGCTTGCCGCCGTTATCAAGTTCCACCCCTTTATTAAGGCTTCCCTTGGATCTCAGAGTATCCAGCAGCCGGATCACCTGCCGGGCGTTTCGGCCCAGATCGTCCTCATTGGATTTGAACCTGTCCAGCTCCTCAATCACCTGCATGGGCAGAACCACGACGTTATCGGGAAAAGAGTTGATGGAGCCTGGATTGTCCAGAAGTACGTTGGTGTCAAGAACATAGTGTTTCATCTTGCCCTCCTCGTGCCTTATGTACCTTTTAATAACCGATGATATATGGGGGCAAACCCAATGTCAAATATCCTACCTTACCTATATATATCATATGATATGGTACAATATGATATCAAGAAAAAAATTCAAAAAAGTTTTCTTTCCTCCACTTTTTTTCCGAAAAAAGGTTCCGCCCCCGGTAAGAGAATATAGAAGATCGTCGCTCCGCCAGGGGCAGGCAACAAAAAGTTCAGGAGATACAAGAATGCCCAGACTTAGGATCAGTTCTTTTCCGGTTCCGACAATGTTGGCCACCTTGCTGATGCTGTTGATCCAGGCCGATCCCGCCCTGGCCCTGCATATGGAATTTTATACTTATGGCGGTTTCGGGCCGGTGACGCAGGCGTTTCGCAAGATCGCCCTGATTTTTACCGATTCGGCCTACCTTGGCCTGTTTTTTACCGTAGTCGTGCTGGGCATTGTCGCGGCGGCATCAGCCTGGACGGTAAAGATGGCCACCGGCGTCAAGATTGTCCCCCTTGTATGGGCAGCCCCCGTGTTGATCGGAGTAGTCATATACCTTGGGCTCTTTGTACCCAAGGGCAGCTTGACAGTTTATGACCCCGTACTCAACAGGTTTGAAACCATCGGCAATATACCCAATAGCATTGTATTTACGGCAGGTACACTAAACACCATCGAGAGGGGATTGGTCGAAATTATAGATACCGCCGGGATTCCAGGAGCAAAGTATCAGGAAAATGCCGGAGGTATTGGTTTCAACGCATTGAAGGCTGCGGGATGGACGGACCTGAAAAACGATTACGCCAAGGCAAGTATGGCCCGGTACATCAGGGATTGTGTCATGTTTGAATTAACCAGGCCAGGCACCACGCTGTCCCTGGATACTCTCAGAAATAACACAACAGACTTTATCCCGGAACTGGAGAAAGCTATCAATCCCTGGATATACACAGTCTATTATGACGCCGCCAACCCGGAAGGCGTTTCCATGACCTGTACTGACGCATGGAACAACATCAAACCCATTTATACTGACCCCAACTTTTACAGCGATGCTATCAAGGCTCTGTGCGGCCAAACGCTGTTTGATCCATCACAGGCATCAGATCTGAACACATGCAAAAATCTGGTCACCAACACCTTGAACGCGACTGTTGGATTGTCGGTTACTCCCGAGAAATTTATCCAGCAAAGGAAACTCTCCGAACTTCTCTATCAGTTCCTTTTTCAGTCTGACTACCAGTTATCCACTCTTCTGGATGCAAACCGCAGGATTACCACTTCCGGGATGGGCATGGGGATCACCATGAATGCCTGGATTCCGATCATGCGGGCGGTCATGACATCCGTGGCAATCGGCCTGATTCCGTTTCTCACTCTGTTCATTCCCACACCCTTGGCAGGAAAAGCCCTGTCTGTCATGGCAGGATTTTTTGTTTTCCTTACCACATGGGGGATCACTGACGCTGTGCTTCATGGTGCGGCCATGGATTTCGCCGTAGATGCCTTCGAGGATATACGGCAGGCCGACCTGGGCGTATATGCCAGCTTCGCGTTCCCTGAAACATCGACCAAAATCCTGGCCATGTTCGGCGTAATCCGTTCGTCCGGTATCATGCTGGCCAGTTTTCTCTCCATGATGCTTATCAGGTTCGGGGGACATGCCCTGGCCATGCTTGCCGGCAATCTGAGTGGAGTAGCCCAACGTGCCGGAGCACAGGCCGGGCATACTGCCCTTACCGGCGAAGGAATGACAGATGCTCTGCAAAAACAGGTCAACACCGCTGCACTGGCAGACGCTATACCGGAACATCGTTTCGATAATCAGGCAGCAGCCAAAGCATGGGCTATACACAAGCAGATAGGACGTGCTGAAGCGGAAATGGCTGCTGTTGATGGCGCTGCAAAGGCGGGGAAACTGCCCGCTGGCATGAGCATGAAAGATCAGGCACGGGCCGTTGCAGCCGGAAAGGGAACTCCGATGGGAACCGAGAGAGGACCTGTAACAGTCTCCACGGGACCTGACGGAAAAACAACTATGATCGCCGGTGAGACTCCGGTTAGCTGGAACTTTGTCCGCTCAGAAACACTCGGTGCGGATGGTTCCGGCAAGGCCACGGAAAAAGGTGCTGCCGGTAGCATCGAGTACGCTGTTGACCAAAATGGCAACTATACTGCAACTTCTGCGTCGGTCAACGGGGTGAATCCAATAAATTTTGCCACATCGTTACAAAAGCAACGTGTTCAGGCTGCCGCGCATAACCTGGCGAGCAACGAAAATTACTCAAACTTGCTCAACCAACTTTCACAGGACAGCCTGACCAGTACTGAAGCTCGTTCCTTCCAGGATCAACTCAAGAATGTTGAGCAGGAAAAATGGAGCCGTGCCGTAGAAGATGGCTCGGCGTTCTCGATGATTAAAAATCAGTCTGTAAGACAGGCACTGGAAGGTCATCTTAAAGCAGGAGGAGGATGGAATTTTCTGGTTAAATTCGACGCAGGAGGAAAAGCAAGTATTACAGCCCAAGGAGAATCCGGTGAAAAAGTGAGTTTCAATGTATCGGAAAAAGAAGCCCAAATGTTTGAGCAACAGCAAATGCGGCTTCGTACCGAAGCTCTCAGTGAAACATTGCAGGATTCCAAAAATCTTTCTTATGCCAGCAATCTTGCCAAAAACATTGGTGCATCTGATGCTCAGTCCTATTTGGAGCAGGCTAAAACCGTAGAGACAGATTCTGCTACTTATGGAGCAAATCTGATGACAGCTTGGGTGAGGAACTACGCTATCAACAGATTTGGTGATGATTCACCGGAAAACATGCGCCGTGCAGTTGACCATTTTAATTTCCTGGCCACCAGGGGCGGTGAATCAGGAGTGGAACAGCTCCGAAAGGACATAAAAGGTTTTGCAAGCGGATATGATGCGTGGGGTGATACATCTGGATTGGTCAATGAAACCATATCCAGCACGAAACAACAATTGGAAGCTGAAAAGGTCGCATTGCAAGACCAGGTAAATCCGGTTGCAGACATTGCAGCGGACAAGGCCGCAGCAATCAACGACAACACTTTTACTGATCCGACGAAAGGAAATCTTCAAGAACCAAGCAGAGATAAAACAATAAAAGCTGCTGATGAAGTCAGAACGTTCAATGAAAAAGAAAAAAATGGTGAAGGACGGATACAAACAAGCATCCCAAATATGACAAAAGAAGGACTAAGTTCTGCTATACAGAATATTACCAGCGAATACATGACAAGCATTAAACGTGATGTTCCAAAACCATTTTCTCCGAAAGACGTAGTAAAAACAACGACTGTTCCACTTGACTTTGATGAAGCGTTGCGTCAAGAAAATTTGCAAACACAGAGTCACCAGCAAAAACAAGATATAACTTCAATACCAGACAATGCGCGGAACATTGCATCTATAAGCGACGGGAAGGTTGAATATACGCAATCTCCTGCCGGAGCCACACCACTGGCTACGGCGACAACATCTTCTTCAGGGCCAGTCACGCCCGAAGAGGATCAGAGCCAGGTAAAAGCCACCATCGCCGCTTCTGCGTCCAACGCTGATACCATGCCAAACAGCCAACCGGTTCAGGCTCCTGAACAGCCTACCGAAGGACCGCAGGGAGCCCTGCCGAACGAACAACCCTATATCGCTCCCCAGGGAACAAAGCAGTCCGGCCAAGCTATTGCCGAACAGTCCCAAAACACCGAACAGCCCAAACAGGAGCAATCTCTGCCGCGTTTCCCTGAGTGGGTTACGCAATACATGGAAAACCGCGCACCCGAAGCAACCGGGCAACCTACGGCTCATGGAGCCACAGGAGACACCGGAACCGGAGCCGGACAGGAACAAGTCATGCCCCATATCACTCCACAGGCAACAAAACAACCTGTTGCTTCGCAAGGTGCAGGGCGATCCGGTCAGGCTTCAGAACAAGCTACAGAAGCCGTACCTGAACAGCCGACCGCGGAACAGGCTTATCTTGCTTCGATAAACGCTGAACAAGGTACAGCAGCTTCCGAGCAGGTAACGAACCAGGGTGCTTCTTTGGAACCACAGCCGGGCGACCAATCTTTTGTCGCTTCGAGGGGGACGGAACAAGCTGCCGAGCCAGTAGGTTCAGGACAACCCGCCAGCTCCGATACCAAGGGAACCGGAGCCGGGCAGGAACAAACCACGAGCGCATCTTCAATGACTGATGGTGCCCAGCAAAATACTCCGACAACAGGAACCTCAGCCCAAGGGCAACCGTCGGAATCACGGTCGGCTGGACAACCACAACCCCATGTAGCTACCCAGGGCACAGAAAAGCCCGAACAGGCACAGACTGCATCTACCCCACCTGAAGGCACACCGGCAATGACGAACATGATGACGGGAGCCAACGGATCGGCTGCTGACCTTGGAACCGCTGGAAACAATATGGAGGCTGGCCCGACCCGACAGCCCGTTACGAGCCAATCCTCGACCCCCGGAACCGCCACTGAATACCAGGGGATCAATGTAGAGTAGAGCGCTGTCAACAATGATCTTCAACGACTATGCCCTGCCGCACGCGGCTACTACATATCAGAGGAGGTCTCATTGCGGACAGCGCCCCCTCGTCGAACCGGACGTGCGGTTTTACCGCATCCGGCTCTCCGATGATCTCTCGCCTCAAGGCATTCACAGGGAGTTGACGGCTCTTTTATGCAGATAGACCAGCCCCTTGGACATAAGCGCCTTGTACAACGACGGTCCATCAAGGTGCCGGCAGTGCCGGTGGCTCCGTGTCCTCATAAAGCGACTGAACCGGGTCTGCACGTACCAATCAATCTTCTTGAACGACACCTTCGGGTATCCGAAGGAAAAGTAGTTGCCCCAGCCAATCAGAAATCGATTGACCTGATCAATTACTTTTTCTACCGGCTCTTGAATCCTGCGAATCGTCAGAGCATGTATCCTCTCCCGCGCCCGTTTCAGGCTCTTGGCAGAAGGGACAATGTTCAAATACCGACCCGCTCCGTACAGACTGCGATCAAAGCGGAACGTAAATCCAAGGAAATCAAAACTACTGCCGGGATCTTTCAAGTTAACTATGGTTGTCTTGTTCCGATTCAGGATCAGGTCGAGTTCCCCCAGCGTCTTGTCAACAAAGGCGTGAATGCGAGGTCCGATGTACCGAGCCATGATAACCCAGTCGTCGGCATATCGTACCAGCCTTGCGTTGGCAAAATTGCGGGGACCTTCCGGGCTGTGAAAGCGTTGGTCGAATTCATGGAGAAAGATGTTGGCCAGCAGAGGCGAGATGACTCCACCCTGTGGCGTACCCTTGCGGGAGCGAGTGATCTTGCGACCGCCCTGCCCATCCTCTTCAACGATATCGCTTTTCAACCACATCCTGATCAGCTTCAAAACGGATCGGTCAGCTATTCGACGCTCCAGGCATTGCATCAGTTTGCCATGGTCAATCGTGTCAAAGTAGCTGCTCAGATCCGCATCCAGGACTTCAGTAAATCCCGCCTTGAGCGCCTGCCGAATCGCGGCGAGAGCATCATGGGCCTTAAGGCCCGGGCGGAATCCGTACGAGCAGTCCTCAAAGTCTGCCTCGAAAATCGGCTCCAGGATCAACAGGACCGCCATCTGTACAACCCGATCCTTGACGGTCGGGATACCCAGCGGACGCATCTTTCCATTCGCCTTTGGGATATAGACCCGTTTTACCGGCATGGGCCGGTAGGTCTTATCCTTCAATTCCTGCTGTATTGT
Source organism: Desulfolithobacter dissulfuricans (assembly GCF_025998535.1). Classification (NCBI taxonomy): domain Bacteria; kingdom Pseudomonadati; phylum Thermodesulfobacteriota; class Desulfobulbia; order Desulfobulbales; family Desulfobulbaceae; genus Desulfolithobacter; species Desulfolithobacter dissulfuricans. Next base: position 1,838,883 of record NZ_AP024233.1, read on the forward strand.
TTGCAGCAGGCCTGCTACACCTTCCGAACTCTCCTTGATGGACGCAAGGCTTACTCCATCCACCCCGGCAGCGCCTCGATTGGCGTAAACCCGGTTCCAGGCACTTTGCAGTACATCTAGGCGATACACCCGGTCGTACAGGGCATAGAATCGAAACTCCGGTTCCTGCTTGGCCTTGTGGCCCAGTTTCTTTCGCAAGAGGGAGACCTTCGGGCTCAGGCCGAACTCCTGCCCTGCCCGTTTATCCGTAGTGGGAGACAAACATGTGTACTCCAAGCGGGACTTCCTCCATTGTCAGAAACACGATCAAAGTCCTGCCCCTTCGCTCCACGGGAGTTACCCCGCTTCAACACTACTATGGGCAGGTCCGACTCCCGGCCGGGACCGCACAGAGGGTTATGCATTCCCCTCCAGCGTTTGGACTCGGGCTATCTGCTGCCCTGCCCGTCCCGCCGGGTCTCCCAGGTTCCCTGGCGCTCCCTTGAGTACATGCCATCTCCAAACACCCCGGGCGGCCCAACGCAACGCTCCTGTTGTCTCATCGCGTCAATGACTGGCTTCCCCATGACCTCGGAGGGTCGCCGCCGCCAAATGTGTAACGAGGCCGAATCGAGTTCACAGATGTTACGGCCTATACTCTATCTGACCTTACGGCCTTTTCCGACCCTGCTTGACGATTCGGGTTACCCCTACACGCCGGGTCGGCGATTTCGCGGTGAACAGGCAATTACCGCGGGTGGCATCGCAGCCACCAGATTCGCCAGAGCTTCGCCTGGCACACGAGGCCGCACCCGGTATTCAACCGGCTGAACAGTCTCATGCAGTTCCGCAGCAAGGTATGGAACAAACAGCACAGGCTCCTGAAACATCCTCGATACCTGAAGGTATGCCGGGCATACCGAATGTCATGATGCCTGCCCATGAACCAGGCACCGCCCAGGTCATGGATGATCAGGTCAGAAACAGAGGAGAACAAGTTGCAGGTGAATCTTTATCGCAAGGAGATACCCAGCAACAGGTTATAGCTACAACCGGCTTCTATAATGTGGAGCATCAAGACAGCATCCAGGAACAGTCTTCCGTTCAGGGACAATCCGTGGCAACACAGCCGGAAGCTCCCCAGCCGGCTGAACAGTCTTATATAGCCCCACAAGGCACTGGCCAGCCAACCCAGAGCATGGAAAACACCCCGGCAACGGCAAGTTACCAGAGAACAGGACAGCCTGCCTGGCCGGCAGGTGCCTCCGCTACAGGTCCCGCTCCGAATGCCGACACCATGGCCGCCAGTCATCAGGCCCAACCCACTGAAGCACAGCAGGAAACCAAACCAACAGGACAATCCTTTGTCTCTTCTCAGGGTTTAGAGCAAACCGGCCAGATTGCCACAGGCCAGGCCCAGGTTTACGCAGCACCCGGACCCCAGGTGGCCGCCAGCGGATTGTCAAGTCCACAACCCCCTGAACAAGCCACAGGCGTTTCCCCTGCAACTGAAGGTGACCAACAAAACATTTCTGGTCAGGCCGATGCGCTGACCACAGGCCAACCGGCTGGACAGTCTTTTGCGGTCAACGAAACAGGACAGCAGGGGCCGATTACCGATCAAGGAGCCGAAAACACCCCAGGACCCCAGCCGGTCGAGCAGCCTTATATAGCTGCCCGTGGTGCGGGACAGGCACAGGGCGAATCCCAGACAGCGGAAACCACTTCAGGCCCGGTCTCGTCCGGGTATTTCAACCTGGAAGACGGATACAGCGCTCCGGAACAGTCGGATGCGCCCCGGTCGTTTGTTCGTTCCGGCTCCGGCTTCAACACTGAAGCCCCTGCCCCAGAGCAAACTGTTGTCCAGGCCGGCGGGACCCCGACGGAGCCTCAGCAAGTTGAACAGCCTTATGTAACCCAACAGGGCATGGAACAACCCGGCCAGGATTTTACAGGACAGCACCAGGGCACCGAACAGCCTGTTGGGGCCATACCGGAACCTCATTCTGGTGACCAACCCTTTGCAGCTCCGCAAGGCGTAGAACAGGCGAGCCAGGTTCAGGAATCCCCTTCAATGCCTGAAGAAGCACCAGTCATGCCGAATGACACGGTATCGTCTCTCCAGGGACCGGATTCCAGCCAAGGCGCAGATTATGGAGCCAACGGAAGCATCATACCGGAAGCTCAGCCGGTCGAGCAGGCCAATGTAATCCCGCAAGAAGGCGGACTGGCTACCCACGTACCTGAACAACCTACAGGAAGCACCCCGGAACCCGAACCGGCTGAACACCAGGTTCAGGCCGTTGAAGATACACAGGCAACGGTGAGCTTTCAGGAGCCGGGACAACCTGCCGAGCCGGTAACTACTCCCGCCGGTAATCCCATGATGGATACTTCTCCTGTTGATATGCCAAACAGCCAGCCGGCTCAAGCTCCTCAACAGACGGTAGAAGAATCGCAGGAACCCCAGCCGGTTGAACAGCCCAATGTCGCCACGCAAGATGATGGGCAAGCTCAGGATGTGTCTTCGGAGCCTGGAGGCCTCCAGGATAAGACTTCAGGAGAAGAAGGATCTCAAGGGTCGGCCATGTCCGGAGAGACACCCAACCAGGAGCAGCAGGCTCCTGTAAAAAAGTCCAAAAGTTCTTCGAGCAAGATGGACGATTTAATGGCTGACATCCTAACACAGGACGATCAACAGGCTACTGAATCCCGACAGGACGCCTTGCCGTCCGAGGAACCCCAGACAAAATTGCCTTCTTAAACGCTGAACAAGGTTTTCCTCGCGCACAATATAACCTTGGAATTTTGCATACAGAAGCTGGCGAGTACGATAAGGCAGCCTATTGGTTTCAGAAAGCTGCTGAACAGGACTTTCGAACGCACAATATTAAAATATTGATTAACACAAATTTATGAACGAACACATTATTGCTTGCAAGGATCGTCGTAAATTCTCAAGGATTAACCTATGCAGCACTGCCGTAATCTATTGTGATGATGGACGCTATAAACTTGTGCTTACAAAAAATTTAATCCTTGGTGGTATATATGTTTTGGGAGAATTTAACATAACAATCGGTGAAATATGTACTATAGAAATATTCGCAAGAGATAAAAATATAATCATTACCATGATGGTTACTGCCGAGGTTGTGCGCAAGGATGATAATGGCCTTGCGCTTAATTTTCTTGAAATGGAACAAGGAACATATAGTCAGCTTCAGGAAATAATCTTGGACAAAGAGCAAGATGACGAGGAATTTTGACAGTTGTGTCTATGTTTTCAAGGAGGTGTAGTTCATGCAGCATTTGAAAAAGAAAATTCAATTGAACTATCGCCCAGGTACCTGGGTGCGTCAATGCGATATTTGCGATTACTTCGTGCCGGACTTTGAGGTCCGCGACAGCCAATCCGGGTCTTTGCAGTTTGAAGGGCGATGCTCGCTTGTCGGCCTCAGGAACGACCGGCGCTTAAGGGTCCAGCCGCATTTCGTTTGCGACCGGTTTAGCAACACCCAGCGCATTGCCAGATTCAACAGGCCCTGGCCCTGTTGAGATTGAAGCTCCCCTGCCGGTCAGGCATGGATCGAATCGTTCCGCCGCAAAAAGGAACAGAAGAAAGAAATAAACAGGTGGGTGTTCCGGTAGATGTCAGACAAAAATACAACCGGCAGAGGACGCCGCAGATTCTCCAGAGTAAATTTCAACCGGCTGGCTCGGCTTTATCTGGGAGGCAGGTGGCACGAATACGCGCAGATTAAAAATCTGAGCCTTGGAGGTGTGTTCATCGAGGGACAGTACGAGGCCGACGTGGGAGAAACCTGCGAGCTGGAATTGTATGAGAATGCCCGCAGTTCAAGCTTGGTTTTGACGCTTACCGCAAGAGTAGTGCGTGTGGATGACGACGGACTGGGACTTGAATTTGTTGATGTGGAGCCGAATACCTATATGTTTCTCCAAACCATAGTTCTATATCATTCAGATGATCCGTATGACATTGCCCTGGAATTTCCTGGTAATTGACACTTTTCCCTTCCCCCTGCCAGAATAATCTCCTTTTTCTCTCAACCAAGAATATCGGGCTTCTCGACGTTTCGTGTGGATTTGGTCAAAATATACCAAATCCACACGAAACGTCGAGAAGCCATTTTTTTTATAATCAGCGTCAAAATAGGTAATTCTACCTATATGAAAAAATCCTGAATTGTGATTAAATGAATGGCTGTTCATTTCCGGAGATAAAATCCGGAAAAGTACCATCCTTAAAGTTGACAGAAGATTAAGCTTACCGCTGGAAAATTTTCCTTATGGCACGTGGTATTAACTCGTTTCGAAGTATTACTCTCATGTTAATGACACCAGATTAAAAAACAAATGGATAGGGGCAGTTTTTTTGTCGGTTGTTACAGATTAGTCAATATATTAGGATAATATATTAATTTGCATTAATAAAGGTACACTATGAAGCATAAGAGAAGGGATAAAGCGGTTTACGATGAAGCAAAAAAATTTCTGATTTCTAATACACCTGATGAAATTACAGAAGAGGTCATTGAATCTTACTTGTCGGTTCCAAGGCCAACACCTGACGCACTATCATTAAATAAAATTTATCACAGGCTCTTGGAATCGGCTCAAAATTCCAATATGAAAACAGGCGTAATTGGTGGCTCGATAGGTGGCGTAGACAATCTTAGGCAGGTTCTATTTGGTTTTGACCCAAACAAGGTGTTGGAGCAATATTCAGATAATGATGAAGAATTGCTTGACAACATCATAAAAACATTAAAACCAAAAGGCAAAATTAGAAGAACCCCAAAAAGCATTTGGCCTAAGTATTGCAAAACTATAATATCTGGAGCTGAATTCTTTTGGCTCTTCGTCATTTCATGTGGATTTCAGCAGGTTCTGTAACGGAGCAGCGAGAAGGTAGATGATGGTAATGAATGTCTCATCGTTTCGGTATCCACGAGCCCGCACCTTGGCGGCCTGGAATATTCCGTTGAGGGCCTCTATGCGTCCATTGCTATGTTCTGATATCCATCTGGCAAGAATCTCCTCCCGGTACTTTTCCACTGTGCGCAGCGCCTTTCTGACCGGAGCCAACAGTTTTTTGTCATCGCAAAGCTCATTGGCCAGATTCAAAAACCAGGTCAGCCGCCATCTGGCCGCCCGCAGATTCGTTGCTCGGCGAACCCAGCGCAGTAGCTCTTTGATGCGCCAGGCTTCGGCTGTGTGCAGGTCCATGGCCTCAAGCTCTGCCAGCGCATCAAGCTGCTTTTCCGTGAGGTCGCTTTCCGCTGCCTTGAGAGTAGCCCATCTCGCAGCCCGGGGCATGCGTACTTCCTTTGCTTCCTTGCGGCGCACCTCGTCCACTGCCTTGCTGAACAGCTGGACCACATGGAACCAGTCCACCGTAATATTGCTGTTGACGAAGTGGGTCTTTATGCCGGAGATGAAGGCTCCGGACATGTCAGAGACCACCTCGACCACATTCTCCGCCTTTCCCTGGTGGTCGGCCAGAAACCGCTTGAATGCCTTCAGTGTCTTTTTGCCCTTGCCGGGAGTGGCAAAGACTACCGGTTTTTCCTTGCGGTCCAAGTCGATGAACACGGTGATGTAACGATGACCGCGACGGGATTTGGTTTCATCCAGGCTGAAGGCTTTCAGGCCGCTCAAGTCCATCCGGGCCAGGGCCTGGTTGACATAGTGACGGATGATCCGCCACAACCGCTTGTCTTTCATCTCCAGAATCCGAGCGGCGGTGAGTACCGGCATATCACGGACAAATACCATGGCCGCCTGCTCGAAAAGCAGGGTAAACTTGCTGCCTTTGCGAGCCCAGGGAACGGTAATCTGTTTCACGCCATGGTGTTCACAACGAATCCTGGGGACAGGGGCGGTGATGTAACAGTGATGTTGGAAAAAATTCAGATGCCGCCATGTCTTCACCTTGAAATCATGAGCCTTGCACATGGCTCCACAGACAGGGCAAGGATACTTCGCCCCTCGGTCGGCCTTGATGGTAAGGCGCAGTTCATGGGGAACCTTCTCCGTGTCCAGAATCTGTCCCTTGATTTCCCAGGGGGCTTCCAGGCCAAGTCCAAGACTGATAACGTCACGACTGTTCATCCTGACACCTCCGACGTTTCGAGTGGATTTGGTCACAAAATATACCAAATCCACTCAAAACGTCGAGGAGCCATTCTTTTCTCAGTTTTCAGACTCCAAAGAATTCCTGGAATGGGTTGACCATTTTTATAAAGACAAGAAATCACTAGCAGCCCTGCCAATGATATTGGAAGCAGAAATTTATGGTATAGGTTTTCCTTTGGCTTGTGATTTTCTTAAAGAGCTTGGCTATATTAATTACGGAAAGCCTGATGTTCATATTATCGAAATTTTTGAGGCAATTGGCCTGGTTGAAAAAGGAGCAAGCAACTATCAAATATTAAAAGCAATTACAAGAATTGCAAAAAATATAAATGTAAGCGTATACAATGTTGACAAATTGTTCTGGCTTATTGGAAGTGGTTATTTTTACAATCATATTCAAGCAGGTAATAAAGGAAAGGTAGGTAGAATGAAGGAAGCATTTATTGAGTATATGAATTCAAAAAATGCATAATCGGATAACCAAGTGTTTTTCTGCCAAAACCCTCACAACACCCTGCGTGACAGCTCCGCCCAAGGCAGTTCTCATTACCTGGAATTCATAGTTAGCAACGAGCAACAATAATTAGTCGGCCTTGAAAAAACCTTAACTTATTGAAATTTTGAATTAATTTTGCTAAATTATATCACCATAAATTGCAGGTTATTGCACTTTTACCCTTCAATTTCTGGTGATTTCCATGCGTCCAAGACTGAGCAATTCAACCCCCCAGGGAGATCTTTTTCGCAGCAGGCTGGAAAATATTCTCGACCGAACTCATGAGCTGTACCGGCTGGCGGAACTGCTCCCCTGGGAAATTTTCGAGAAGGAGTTTGGCACACTGTATTCCGAGAAAAAAGGAAGGCCTGGCATCCCCATTCGATTGCTGGCAGGTTTGACCTACCTGGGTCATGCCTTTGGTCTTTCCGATGAAGAGGTGGTCAGACGCTGGGTGGAAAATCCCTACTGGCAGTTTTTTTGTGGCGAAAGTTATTTCCAGCACCATCTGCCCATAGATCCTTCGTCCATGAGCCGCTGGCGCAAGCGGATAGGCGAAAAAGGTGCTCGGCTCATTTTGAAGGCGACAATAGAGGCAGGTCTTGCAAGCAACTGCATCAAGGATTCCAGCCTGGAACGAGTATCCGTGGATACGACGGTGCAGCGCAAAGCCGTCACCTATCCCACAGATGCCAAATTGTACAATCGTAGCCGTGAAAGGCTGGTCAAGCTTGCCAGGAAATTTGACCTGCCCCTTCGCCAAAGTTATGCCCGATTAGGCCCCAAAGCCCTGCTCAAGGTTGGACGCTACCTGCATGCCCGGCAAATCAAACGAGCCAGGCGTGAGATCAAGCGACTTAAAACCTACCTTGGCCGAGTTTACCGTGACATCAATAGAAAGCTGGAACAACGGGAAGAACTTCGTTCTGTTTTCAAAGAGGAACTGGCCATGGCAGAGCGGTTGCTCTCTCAGGAACGAAAAGACAAGGACAAGCTCTACAGTCTCCATGCCCCGGAGGTTGAATGCATTGCCAAAGGCAAGGCCCATAGAAAGTATGAATTCGGGGTCAAGGTCAGCGTGGCGGTCACGAACCGTGACAACTTTGTTGTAGGCATGCTTGCCGAGCATGGCAACCCCTACGATGGCCACACCTTGGCCAAGGCTCTGGAGCAGGTCCAGGAACTTACCGGCAAGGTGGTCAGGCGATGTTATGTTGATCGTGGCTACCGCGGTCACGGAGTGAACACCACCCAGGTGTTTATCTCCGGCAGAAAGCGCGGGATGACTCCCCAGATGAAAAAGGAGCTCAAGCGACGAAGTGCTATCGAGCCGGTCATTGGCCATATGAAGGCTGATGGCAAGCTGGATCGAAACTACCTGAAAGGAATACTCGGAGATAAAATCAACGCACTGCTTTGCGGAGCTGGACAGAATATCCGTATCCTCCTCAGGAAACTGAGGGAAGAACTGTCTTATTTTTTGTTTGTGTCTCTGTTGAAGAGGTTGGGTCGACTCCATTCATGGAGTCAGCCCTTGGTGACAAGGCTTTTGACGGTCTGAAAATGGGATTTTTCAAGATCGACTAATTAACCATCATATCCACGAAGCTTTAAAAATTTCTATGAATATCAACTTCAAGAAAGTCCATTGGAAATGCGGATGGCATGAAAAGGAAATACGACAAAGTAAAGTATGCGGCTGCTTCCACTGCCTGAGCATATTCCCGCCATCAGAAATTACCATGTGGCTAGATGAGGATGAAAATTGCCCAAGAGGTCCTGGTAAAACAGCGACTTGCCCAAAATGTGGCATAGACAGTGTTTTGCCAGATACTATTGAATACAAAATCACAGAAAAATTATTAAAGGCCATGCAGAAAGAATACTTTAATTATTAAAATAACTGCCGCTGGTTCGTCATGTACGGTTTTTAACTTTATAAGAAAATAAGGATTGCATGAAAAAAAAGATAATCACAAATGGATTTACCTGGATTCCAATGGATAAACGAGTTGACAGGTTTGGATTACCACTTCCACCAAGAAAGCCAGAAAAGAGAAAGCCTTTATTATGGCTGGCTCGCGATGGAAATGAACTCTTTTTGGTAAATAATTCTGGTGAAATTATCAACTTAATAATATCTAATACCGGTGGGTTCACAACTGCTGATAATGATTACTTAACGGTATCTGAAGGTAATGGATACGAATATAACAATGTATTACCAGGGGATGCTGTCAAAGTAGATGAATACGATGGGTTCTATGATTTAGATTATGTGCTTCAAATCACAATCATGTTGCAATCAACCAAACTAGGAAGCATTGAAATTATTCCACCCGCCGAAAAAGGTGGCGTAGGTGAGACCGTTTTACTTTGGGACACGATGGAAAGCGGAAAAAATGTCACCATCAAAAACTGGAAAAAATCATAACGTTGTGATCCATAGACATCGTTTCACGATTTAGGTGGCAGCAGACAGCCTGCAACAGGGCCACGGAAAAAGGTAACAGGCACATATGTTATATAAGCCTGGCGGGCTGCCATTTCTCGCCAATCTCCCTCCCCGCTCCACCAAGCATAATATCTTTACTGGGTTTCTTTTTAGTTTTTGGTATCCATGCCTTTCAACTCTTGGCCACCTTTCCAGCACAGACAGTTTAAACGCAAAAACATGGAGTTCAAAAATGTTAAAAAAAATTATCTCCGGTGGTCAAACCGGAGCCGATATTGCCGCAATTGACGCAGCCATTGAATGTAACTTTTCCTATGGCGGCTGGCTGCCTAAAGGTAGAAAAACAGAAAACGGGCCATTATCAGATAAGTATCAAATGCAGGAAATGACCAGAGGAGGATACCCGAAACGTACCGAACAAAACATCAAAGACTCAAGCGGTACAGTAATCTTTACCCATAGTAAGCTTACCGGCGGTTCAAGGTTAACCGGCAATTTGGCCGAAAGCTGGGGCAAACCCTGGTTGCACATTAATCTAAGTCAGGTTGATAACAAGGAGGCAGTTTCAATACTTTCAAGTTGGATCAAGAAAAATCAAGTTGAGATCTTAAACGTAGCTGGATCTCGCGCAAGCAAAGATCCAGAAATTTACACCAAAGTTTTTGAGATAATAAAAGCTTTACTGGCATCCTCCTCAGTACGTGATAAATGCGCTGAAAAGACAGCATGATTTTACCATTAACATGGTGAAAGTCAGACAAAACATTGCAATATCCACCTGTCATAAAAATTCACTTGGCAGGCGAATATTGCAATATTTTTACTGAATTTTCAATATGTTAATAGCAAAACAGCGATATTTTACAGCACTTTTGTCACGGATCGAGGTAAATGACAAAAGAATTATGATAAATAAACAGAGGGATAAATATGAAGAAGATAGCTATAGTTAGTTTTTTTTTATTTCTTGTCTCGACCATTTCTTACGGTGCTTCTCAAAAAGTTTACACAAAATTCAATGTTTCATTGTTTTCTCAACCTACTTTTGACAGTGATGAGGTTGAGAATTTATCTCCTAATAGTACTGTTATCGTTCAAGGATATAGCAATAGTTGGGTAAGAGTAAAAGCAAAATCTGGGAACGAAGGTTGGTTGGCAAAAAAATGGGTATCTGAATCAAAGGTAGAAAATCAAGTAATAAAGCCAGCGCATGAAAGATACACAGTAAAGTCAATAGATAAATTTGAAAAAATAATTTGGTATGAAAATAAGGGACATTTTTTCTTGTCATTAATTTCAAATATAAGAATATATATTGGTAAAAGAGAAAAATCCCCACCTTTTCTCAGGATGAAAGTAACATATCATGGAGATGACTGGTTGTTTGTCAAATCGTTTTCTGTTTTAGTTGATGGTAAAAAATATGGTCCCTATTTATATGATTTTAAAAGAGATAATAGCTCTGCTGTATGGGAATGGTGTGATGTATATGTAAGTGGAAAAGAATATAAACTTATTGAAGATATAATAAGTTCAAAAGAAGCAATTATACGTTTTTACGGTAGGTTATATATTAAGGACCATACTGTAACCCCAAAAGAGAGAGATTTTCTGAGAAAAATGATGCTTTCTTATAAATCCCTCGGTGGCAAACCAATACAGGAAGAGAAATGACAGCACCGTTTTGGGTTAGAATAGGGCCGGGTCTGCTTTTGGCTTTTGGCGGTTATCAGCCCGTTGAAAAACTCCTTTTTTCCTGCAAAGTGATTGAACCCATTGGTTGATCGGTTACAATACGAAAAAACGTTATCAAACTAGGGAGTTCCGATGACCATAGGTAAACGCAACAAGCCAAAACAGAAACCGCTCTGGATAGCGGCCAACGACCTGGCGCCCAAGAGCGGACACCCTTTTTATACCCGCCTGAACCAGCTTCTTGAGAAAGATGGTTTCGATGCCTGGCTTGAAGAGGAGTGCGCTCCATACTCAACCTGGAGCGCGCCAACGACTTTCCCGTTCCGCTCACTGGTCTTGATGGCAAAAACACCTTTGCCACCAGGGTTCTGCAGCTTGTACTCGAAAACCGCTGTCCGCTTGCCGTAGCCGTTTTCCGTCACCGTGAATCTCTTCTCCATTTTTCCTCTAATAACTCTTGTTCTTTCTTTAATTTTTCAAACCAATCAATCGGTGGGGGTTTTGGATATGGTAAGTCATATTCCTTCATTAGTTGTTGCATCCACTCCTCATGAATGCCTAAATATATATTACTAAAATATTTAACAACCATCTCATGTACTCCTTTATACTTCACGAGGTGGCTTAGTCTTTTAAAGTTTTTGTTCAATTTTGATAGCTGCAGATTAACCCATATATTTATGTATTTTTTATTACCTGTCTCTTTGATGCAATTTTCAACTGTTGGAATCAATATGTTTCCATTAAATAGAATTTCTACAACATTGTTTTTAGTAGTGCTAATTTCAAATGTCGAAACAATAATAGTTTGATTGTGGAGTATTTTAATATGACATATATTTTCATATAGCTTTTTTGGTGTGCCATAATTTTTTTTCAAGTAAAAAACTTGTTGTTTCTCATTGCTTAATATCGTACCGGTAACTTTTGAAAAATTGTTTTGTAATTCTTCTATCATTTCTATTTGAAACGGTTGCCATGAACATAGCATCCAAGATTTATATTGTGATATATTTTTTTTAATTGTTGTAATATCAATATTATTGGTGCAAAGGTGCTTAGGCCACGGAGGGCCTAAAGAGTCAAAGTATACTTTACCGCCGTACCGCGATTCATAATAAAAAACTGAATTTCCACATACAGGACAAGTTGCATTTGGATTAACAAAGGATGAATAACTATAATCATAGAATTTAGCTTTAATGGTATTAAAAGAATGTGTAGTTTTATCTATTGATGAGCATGTGAAAGTCCCCCTATCATCTCTGTTAACGCCGTGTTTTCGAACCCAAAAAGTTGTCCCATTGCTGTTTGTTCTCCAATGCCCTCTCCTTCTAAAGAATGTCACTTGAATCTCCTAAAAGTGAAGAATAGTAATTCCTGGGCACAATCCCGTTTTGTCGCAGTTTTTACCAGCAATTCCCGTTTTGAGGTCAAGATCGGTTGTCACCTAGCAAGATGTTTTCCTGTTATGCGCAGAAAGGAGGTTGATCTTACCTCCTATAAATACAGGTCCTGAGTACCCAGACAGTCAAGAGTCCGTAGCTGCCATGAATGCATCGCCTGTCCCGCATTCCTTGCCCTGGCCCTCACCGAATGTCAAGTCTCCCTTCTGCAATGCCAGCATAAGCCCCGACACCACGGCGCGCGTCGTAAATGGTCTGCCGACTGACTTCGTATTCCCTGGCCAGGGCTGCAGCACTATCCTTCCGCTGTCGAATTTCTCTTATCTGGTCGATGGTGAGCCGGCGCGGACGCCCCAGGTGCTTGCCCCGCTTTTTCGCAGCAAGGATGCCCTCCCGCTGCCTTTCACGGATGATTGCCCGCTCAAACTCGGCCACGGCTCCGATGATCTGAAGCTGAAGTTTTTGAAACGGGTTGTCGTCTCCGGTAAAGGTCAGCCCCTCCTTGTGAAAACGAATACCGACACCTTTAGCCAGAAGCTTCTCGATGATCCGTTGCAGGTCGAGCAAGTTGCGGGCCAAACGGTCGATGCTGTGAACATGCAGTACATCTCCCTGGCGAAGGTAAGACATACATTCTTGCAATTGGGGCCGGTCAGCACTGCTGCCGGACGCCTTTTCCTCAAACACCCGGTCGAAGGTCATCCCGGCAAGTTGCCGGGCTGTCTCTTGGTCGGTACTGCTCACCCTGATATAAGCTACATTTTGACCGTTCACGATCATTCTCTCCAAAATATGTCAAAAAACGTCTTAACTTTTTTGGAAAAATGTCCAAAAATTAAATTTGGACCTTTTCGGACAGCTCTAAAGTCGGCCTGAAGCCACTGTCGAAAAGGTGTACCTTTTCAGACAGGCGGCAAGACGATACGATTTTGCAAAAGTCGCGCCAAACCTCCGGGCACAAAAAAACCCGCCAAAGTGTGCGTGCCGCAAGGGCAGAGGCATGGCAGGTGTGTTACTGACAACATAGAACAGCCGCTCGAAGTTTGCAATTGGCTACACTTCGATAGCCAACGAGAATCATGAAACACGCCCCTGGCCTGGCATCATCCACGCCGCTTTCCTCCTCCAGTCAGTTCGGCGATTTCCTTTTCAATCTCAGGGATGATTCGCTCGATGATAAACGAGTTCATGCTGTATGGAGAGTTGTCGGCAATGAACTTGAGTTTCAGATAAAGCGGTTCCGGCAGCCTGATCGGCAAATTTTTCATTACATCATCTCGCACCTGTGGCTCTTCCCAGGGATAAACAGTATCCGTTTCACTTCTGGGCTTACCGGCAGCCGCAGCAAAGGCATCGAGATCCGTCTTTTTTTTCTTTGCCGGAGCTGAACGAAGCGTGGTCTTCTTTTTATTTGCCACCATATACCTCTTCAAATAACTGAGTTATTTCTTGAACCGCCTTTTTATCCTGTTTCCACTCAACAACGGATAAACCGCCCCGGGCCGATTTGCGAAAAGCGATACGGTCACGGAGAAACGAGTCTGCCATGGACAGGTACTGATAATCTTCTTCTTCAAAAAAATTTTGAGCTTCCTGATCCTCATGGACAGCGGGATTGGTGGACACCCGGTTCAGGACAATAAAAGCCTGCAGGTTTTCATTGAAACTCTGAGCCATTTCCACAAGCTCATCCATTTGCTGGATTGTCCAGATGTCAAACTGAAACGGTTGAACAGGAATGTAAACCCGGTCACAGACACCAAGGGAATAGCGCAGCTCCATGGAATCCCGACCACCGGCATCTATAATGATTTCATCATATCGTCCTGCCAGGTCTCGGATCTGGGCCGCCAAACCCTTGCCGAATTTCTGTACACAGGAAATTCGGGGTTCAACCTCTGTCTCCTCACGGACAGCAGCCCAGAAAGAGGCTGTTCCCTGCCGGTCTGTATCCAGCAGCAATACGTCTTTTCCCTGGAGAGCCAACATGGCTGCCATATTGGTGGCCAGCGTGGTCTTGCCGGTGCCGCCTTTTTCACCTCCGAACAATACAACGCTCATTTTTTGACGCTCCTTTTCATGGTCGATGGCATATCATATGATATAAATTTATACAATATCAATGCAAAGAAAAAAAATGAGGTCACTTTACCGGTTTAATTACTGTGGGCAGATCCCTATCATCTGATACCCCAACAGGCACTGGCGGTATCCATTTTAAAACCCGGTTCACCCGGCCTTTGCCAACCAGATAGGTATGCCAATGGGCACGGCGCACATGCGGACGTTTTTTGGCCCCTGATCCAGTACCGGCAGAATTTGATTTGTCGCCTGCCTGTTCTGCACGCCGCAAAGCGCTGCCGATCCGCACTCCCACATCCCATATTCTGGGAGCCGTGGCCGGGAACACTTTCATCCCTCTCCGTGTTTTAACAGGTTTAGGGTTGCCAGGAACACCTTGTCCTGAAATTTCAGCATTTGTGCTGCACAGGTACAGGAGCAAAGATATCAACGGCTCGATGCTGGAATTTATCTGTTGCGGCACGTCTTCCGGTATCGCTTCAAGAAGATTTGAATTGTTTTGCGCTGCATATTCCCGGGCTGTCTGCATAGCCGAGGACACGGCATCCTCCAGGGTGCTGTTCTCCAGCAGATGCAACGGGATGCCAATCAGGTGGTCCCAGCTGGCTGAACCCAGGTCAAGCAGCAGGCGCAGTTCCGCACGATGCATATTGACATCGTACTCAAGGTGAGCAAAAAAACCGGCCAGTTTCTCCCCGCTCCATAGAAAACCAGGCGTTTCGATATAAACACACCATTCCGGCAACTGAAAAAGAACCTCGACAGGCAATTTGCCCGAAACAGGTGTCTCCAGCAGACTGGCGTATAGTGCAGGATCGAACCTGTACACACTCCTGGTCATACGCCATGCGGAAAGAGCGGACAGGCGGGCTACATCTCCAATTGTACCCACTGAGGACCTGTTGTTACGCCTACCGGACACGACAGCGTATGCGGCGGCCATTGGACAATAACACCAGTCCGGCCAGTCCGGTAAACCATTCCGGCCTTTGCTCTGGTGGAACTCGGCAAACGATTTCCAGCCTCCTGGAAATCGTTTTTCGGCCTCACGCAAACAATTTTGCATCACGCTGACGGTACTCATGCTTGAGTCGTTTTTTAACCACCCGGTTGTAGTCACCGAACATATCTGATTTGCTCAGATATCGTTTTTTCATGCCGGGGTGTCCCCTGCTTCCAATCCGTCCCCACTTACGGATCAATACATAGCTGAATAGATCACGCCCGGCGACCACATAGTAAAAAGCTTTCCGGTTTTTCTCGGGAATGACGCATTCAAAATATGCTTGCTCAAGAAAAATCATGATCCATCCTTCCAAACTTGCGTACTTCTTTGCCCCTTTCCTTATGATATCATATCATATCATATTGCAAACTGTTGAGCAAATAAAAAAGCCATATCCGCCCCCTTGAAAGGCAGATATGGCTTAAAACACAACCTGATAGAATTACAGGAAAATTCTTCCCTCCCCATTCCGGGATGGGTCAAGAAGAACAGGGTACTTTTCGACTTTTGAGGGGCTTTATTCGAGGACGTTTGTTTTTTTGGGCCTGCCATAAGTCGCAGGCGTCCTGCATACGCAGCCAGACCTCGGGACTTGTACCGAGCCACTGAGCAAGACGCAGGGCCATATCAACGGAAACACCGCTTTTGCCATTCAACAACCTTGACAGGGTAACGCGGGAAATGCCAAGTTGCCGGGCAGCCTCGGTCACACTGATGCCCTCGGCTTCCAAGACATCTTCTTTAATGATCTCCCCAGGATGGGGAGGGTTATACATTGCACTCATATCATGCCTCTTAGTGGTAATCAAGGTAATCGACCAACTCTACATCATCACCAACAAAACGAAAAATGACACGCCAGTTGCCATTAACCCATATCGAAAAAAAACCTTTTTGTTTGCCAGTCAAGGGATGCAACCTGTATCCGGGCAGGTTGACATCTTCAACTTTTGTTGCCACATCCAGCAAACCAAGTATCCTTCTCAACTTCGCGGCGTGTTTGGCCTGAATACCGGCTTTACTTCCTGTTTTGTAAAACTTTTCCAGTCCTTTGTGTCGGAAGCTTATAATCATGCCTTATTGTAACCTGAGTCTTTACAGTATACAACAAAAAAAGCCATATCCGCCCCCCTTGAAAGGCAGATATGGCTTGAAAGGTAACCTGATAGAATTACATCGAAATCGCTTCCCCCCACTCCGGTATTTTCCAGTGATTGTGCTGCGGATATACCCATAGCACAGGATAATCCGGCTCAGGAGGATAGCGGTCACAGTAAAGATCAGTCAGATACACCAGGCAAACCGGTGTAACCTGATTGTCCTCAACCCATTGGAAAGGCGGCCTGAAATCAGTTCCACCCCCACCAAATGGCTTGAGCTTCAACGGCAGGTCATCCTGGGAAAAACTTTCCACCGCGTTAATATTGTAATCGCAATAGATCACATGCACAGTGGTGTTGTATTCCTCAAGGATGGCACTGATTTCGGACCCGAACTGATTCAGATCGTCCTGGCTGATGGAACCCGAAGTGTCCACTGCCACGACGACATCTCCCAGCTCCCTGGAATAGAGAGAAGGGGTATAAAATCCGCGGGCCAGATAGTTCCGGTTGGGCCGGAGCCAGGAATAGTCATTCCGGGCCGCCGTCTCAAGGAAATTGCGAAGAACGTCTGCCCAGTTGACTTTCGGCTCCAGCATTTCCTTGACCAGCCGTTCCATTCCACCAGGAACCTTTCCCATGGCTTTCGCCTGGGTCAATGCCTGGTTCATAGCTGTCTTCCATTCTCGCTCGGATTGGGCTATTTCTGACGGAGTAGCTGGCCGGCCATCGCTCCCTGGGCAATCGCGTACTTCACCGCATCCTCCGGGGTCCGTGCCATTGGATTGGCCGGGGCCTGATCCAGATTGACCAGGCTGGTCGGGCTGATCCGGTTGTGGTTCAGATTGGCCAGAGCCATCGGAATCCTGTGGCAACAAATTATAGATTCTTTCCGCGCTGTAGCCAGCCCAGGAAGAATCATGCAATGCGCCATCCGGCAGGACGAATCCAGCTTCAAGCAGCGGCGCATTGACTGCGTAATCACAGGCGATGTTCCAGCGGTCCTTGTTTCGCTGTTGCCGACGGGCATGATGGCCCAAGGCACAGTGCATAACCTCATGTGCCAGTATGCCTTTCACCTCGTCAAAAGAGAGGCCGGCAATAAACTCCGGGTTGTACCCCAGAGTTTTGCCGTTCACCCAAGCTGTATCACAGCTTGGGTCCTCAACCAGCTTCAGCCTCAGCGCCAGGCTGCCAAAGAACGGTTGGCTCAGGACAAGGCTTGTAAGAGCTTTTTTAATTTTTGCTGCCATTTACAAACCCTCCCATGTAGCCTTCCATTGCGGCAGTAATGAAAATTGCTGCCTCGGCGGCCTCTTTGCGGGCCACGGGATTCTTCCGCAGCTCCTCCGGTTCGTAGATGCACAGCGATTCCTCAACGTCACGCCGCATCTGTTCGAGGACCGGATCGTTCGTGAGATTGAGCCGGGGCAACAAATCCACCAGGTCACAGAGATTGCCCACCAGGGAGTTTTTAAATCTCCCGTCAAGATCTGTTAGCTTGTCAGCCATGTGGCTGACCGCCTTATACAGGCGCTGCCAGAGGTCCTTCATGGCCTCAACCTGTGCGTCAACCAGCCGGGCTTCCAGGTCCTGCTGGATACGCCGGATTTCCTCATCAGCAATACCGACACGAAAATCCTGGCCAGACGGAAGGGGAGAAACTGACACAGAAAACTTGAATTTCTCTTCAAGTTTTTCCCATGTCGGGTAGTCCGCATAGCGGAACATATTGCCCAGGAGCAGCTTGGCCTCTTCACGGTACTCATCATACCTCTGAAGAAACTCGGCAACGGCTTTCTCAAACTTCAGCTTCAAATCCTGCATATTCTGCGAATAGTGCAGGTAGTTTTCAGCCGGAAGAATGCGGGCACCGTTGTCATGCCAGGGCAAAGTCTGCTCGTAATGGAACTTCCTGGCAGCGTTGGCACAGGTAGTAATCATCGCCAGTGCCTTTTTGGGCACGAGCAACTTGTTGTACCGACCAGCCCTGGTATCCGCATGGTACTGTTCTGCGGCAGTTTCAGTAACCTCCTTGTCCAGTTTCCTGGCTGTCCATTGGGAGATGGACAGCGTGACTAACATGGCTTTCTCGGTAAGAGAGTTGTTCCGGATCTCAATATTCATAAAAGGTGCAGTCATTTCAAATACCTCCTGAAGTAAAAAAGGGGAAATGCTGCACCTCACCCACACAGGGGAATACAGCACCTCCCCTGTGGGATGAAAAAAATCAGATAAAAAGTATATAGTTAAAAAGAACCTATATCAAACCTGTACAGAAACAGGGTTGATCTTAACCAGGTTTGGAGTTCCCCGATTCTATGGAATCTCCATTCATTTGGTTCAATCCTGTTCCATTTTTTCAGAGCTTGAAGCTCTTTGTAAAGAGGATGAGCTTTGATGTAATTTCTTATCATCATTTCATCCTCCTAAATAAGGACATCCGAATGGTCAGCCGACCATTTGATAAATCTCCTGGTATGCTGAATTTCATCAGCGTGATGAATAGCATCCCGAACCAGAAGAACGGAAAACTCTTCCGGCAACCGGTCAGCATACGCAAAGAAATTATCAGCCGTCTGAACCGAAACTCTCCGGGCCAATGCCCCGCAAAGCGCATAAAGCGTTGCCGGGTCATCCGGTACCAGGGCGCTATCCGGGTCCATGAGAACACGGTCCGGATGGGGCAGCTTACGGAAAATTTGCAGGAAGCCGGTAAGCTCCACAGCAAATGCTTCCCCGGCTGCACCGGCGATCACCTGGTACTCCAGCTCCTGCGGGATTCCGGCCAGCATCAGTTTCCCAACATTCGCCACTGTCCGGGGACAAGGAGAGTTGGTCATGTCTGATGTTGCCTTGAAATCCCACAACAGGTTGGGCCGCCAGCGAATGAAGGCGATCAGTTCGCTGGGCATTCCGTTATCCAGTGCCCATTTGATCCAGTCGTCCACATCGGGAACCAGTTCCACGATGGTGGCAAACCGGCTTTTGACGGGTTCGAGGATACCGGAAACTCCGGCCTTGTCTGCCTTGCGGTTTGTTGCGGCCACAAAGCAAACATGATCGCTCACCCTGTGCCCATTGATCCTGCGGGCCAGGAGCAGTTGCATTGCTGCTGCCTGGACAGCTGGAGGAGCCTGGCCGAGATCGTCAAGGAAACAGATCGTCGGCTTATCAGCATCTATGAGGGCTTTCAGGTCACCGAAGGGCAGGAACGATGCCTCGTTCTTGCCGTCGAGCTTGAACCCCAGTCCCTTGTAGTCGATGGGATCATCGACTACCGGATGCTTGATAATCAGGTCGGTTTCCAGCTCCCTGGCAACCTGTGTGAGAATATCGGATTTACCAACGCCTGGGGCACCCTTGACCAGTACCGGCAACTGTGCCGGAACGGTTTTTAAAAAAAGGGCCTTCAGTTCGGATGGTTTGAGGGAAACAGAAGAAATAGTTGTCATGGTCTTGCCTCCTTTTGAATAAAAAAAGGGGCAAAACCCACCCTTTCGGGGCGTGAATTGCCCCTTGTGGAAGGGTGTTTAAGCAGACAGGTTTATTCGCTTTCTGACCTCGAATGAAAAGCGGTCAACTCTACCTCGATCCCGAGCTTTCGCCCGATCTCGACACATTCCCAGCAGGGGAAAAACATTTTTGACTGGTACAAAACATTTTCCCTGACGTCTGCCAGAGTCCTTGCACCAGTCTCATGCAGGTGCCGCAATTCCTTTTTGGTCAGTTTTTGTTGCCATCGCATAGCAGCCACCTCCTACCGAACCGTGATTAACTCTGCAGTTGTAACGGATTCGACCTCTACCGCATAATGATTACGGGCCATGCGAAGGACTGCCTGAAAATCAATGTCTTCCTCGACATTGGCAAGGTGCATAAGATCCGTAATCAAATCTATTGCACTGCTTTCAAGATCGAATGATTCGCCCTTGAGTTGCGAATATTCCTCCAACAGCTTTTTGGCTCGGAGCGCTCGATCTTCGTTGCTCTTTTTGCTATCTTCCCAAAGCTCCTGTGATTCGAGTTGTTCCGCACAAACTCGACACAAGCTGCCGGAAGCAATATCGTTCCAATACACCTTTATTGTTGCGCCACATCCAGCGCAACAAATAGTTGCTATGGCGGCATCGTTCATTGCAAACCTCCCATTTATACGGTTTAACTTCTGTCAAGCCGGTCCAGGAACTTTTCAATTTCCGAGGCCAGTTGATATGAGTCTTTTTCCAATCCAGGAATAGGGCTGTTCGGTATCATATTGAGGGCATACAGGCATTTTTCGAGCAACCGCCTGTACTTCCGTTCCCGCCGAACCAGCTCCTGGATTTGTTTTTTGTCACACTGCACATACATCGCATTCCTCCTCCTGTAGCCAGTGATTCATCTCCTCCCTTGCCGTATTCCGGTCGATTGACCGAAAAGTTCCACCTTCTGCCGACACCTCACCAACAAAGAATTCCGCGTCGTCAAAAGTGGCCAGGGTCTCAAACCAGACTGCTGCGTAACGCAAATCTGTCTGGCTCGGATACAGGTCACGGCAGAAATAATCTGCCGTATTTTCCCTTTTGACGATCAGAACTTTGCCCCGAAGATCCCGGAGCAGTCCTATTGGTTCGGTGAGCTTCTGGAAATACGTTGTGGAGTGATTGACTGTCTTTTCCGACAGTTGACGGAAAAAACTGACTACGGCGGGTTGTCTTTCCTGCATGTCTTGCCTCCTCAAAAAAACAGGGGCAAGACTACCCCCAGGGGCCGACTTGCCCCTGGAAAGGGTTAATTCTACTGTAACAGTCCTAATTCGCTGAATGCCGCAACATCATCACCAATCACCAGATGATCGAGCACCCGGACATCAATGACGCCGAGGATTTCTTTCAGCTTCCTGGTGAGTTCAATGTCACTTTGACTGGGCGTACTATCACCCGAGGGATGGTTGTGCGCCAGAATGACGGCACTGGCATTGAGCCGCAACGCCTCCTTGACCACCTCTCTTGGATGCACCGTGGCTTGGTTAACCGAGCCTCGAAACATCTCGGTGAAAGCCAACACCCGGTGTTTGGTATCCAGAAACAAACAAGCAAACATCTCGTACTGATAACTGCCAAGTTTCTGCTGAATAACAGCTTTGGCAATATCAGGAGTGGTAATCTCTGCCCCGCGTCTCAGCCGGTAACTACTAATGCGCTTGGCCTCGGCCAAGACGACCTCTTGGGGAGCAGGAACATAGGTTCCGCATTGATCCTGAACATACAACATGCCTTACCTCCCAAAGACACAAGGGGCAAGGCTCCCCAGGGGGCCCGCCCCTTGGGGATGTTGCAATATCGAGTAGGGTGAGGCAAGGTAATTAAGCTTGCCTCATCCCTCTCACAGAACCGTACGTACGGGCCTCGTATACGGCTCCTGTTTATTTTTCCTTCATACTGAAACAGAAATTCCGGTCTGTACAGATGCGAGGTCAAAGAGCCCCATTTCCCCATGCAGGCAGCTGTTGGGAAGGGCATAATGGCTCAGTGGACTTGCTGCATTGGCCCAGGAGTTCATCTTGATACTTTTGAACTCTCCTCTATAGCCCAGCTGTCTCAGTCTGCGGTGTAGCCTGCACGGCTTTTTCCACAGCTTCAACTGAACAGCACGCAGCCGTCTTCTGATCCACCTCATCAGCCGAGAAAACTCACCCTTGCAGTTCGCTATCCGAAAGTAGTTGGCAAAACCCCTCAGCAACCGGTTGAGGTCGGCTATCACCTTCTCAAGGTTCACCGGGGAGTTACGCCGGGTCATCGCCTTGACCTTTGCCTTGAAGGCCCTCACCTTGCCTCGCTGTATTCGGGTCATCACGGAGTGGATACAAACTCCAAGAAATTTAATCCCTTTGAGGCTGTGGCTTATATGGGTCTTTTCCTGGTTGACGGTCAACAGCAGTTCTTCTTCAAGATAACGACTGGCCTGGTTCAGTGCATTTTCGGCTGCGCTCTTTGACTGGCACAGGATCAGGATGTCGTCCGCATAGCGGACGATGCGGTGGCCACGATTCTTCATAAACTGATCGAAGGAATCAAGGTATACGTTGGCAATCAACGGGCTGATAACTCCGCCCTGCGGACTGCCGACCTCGCTGGCCTGCCAACCATCTCCTGTCAGAACACCGCTTTTCAAAAACTTCTCCAGCAGACCAAGAATACTTCCATCGCTGACCCGGCGACGGAACGAGGCAAGGATCAGGTCATGGTTCAACGTGTCGAAGCATTTCGACAGATCCATGTCCACTACCCATTTCCGCTCGTACGTCCGGATGAACATCGTGGCTTTGCTGATTGCCTGGTGACAACTCCGACCAGGACGGTAGCCGTAGCTCGACGGATGGAAATCGCGGTCAAATATTGGTTGAAGTATATCCAGCAGGGCCTGCTGTACCACACGGTCACGGACTGCAGGTATGCCGAGTAGCCGTTTCCCGCCGTTCGGCTTCGGGATCTCCACCCGTCGCACGGCCAGCGGCTGGTAGCTCTTGTCCTGCAGTTCCGTCAGGAGATGATCGATATTGGTCGCAAGTGATCCGGCAAAATCATCGATGGACTGGCCGTCTATACCGGCAGCTCCTTTCGAGGATTTCACCTTGTAGAATGCCTTGACCAGGTTCTCCCGGCTCAGCATTCGATCATATAGGCTGTACCAGACGTCAACCATGCTCCTGTCCTGCGTTTCCCTTCCTCTATTTCCACGTGGAGACTTCGGTTCTTCAATGGGCGCGACCGCTTTCTATCCTCATGGGCAATATACGATCAACACTCCCATCTACTCCGATGAACGGCCAAAATCGGCAGAGGACCTGTCACGGCATACCGCCGATAGCGTGCCCCGTCCCGTCGGACGGCTTGTGTTCAGTCTGCCAGGTGTCCATAGATTCCGGAAAACCTTCAAATAAACTTCATCCCTTCGCAACAGATATGGCTTTTGGCTCATAACTGCCCCCAACGAACCAGGCCGTTGGGTCATCCCGGTTTTATCCTCCACACTGTTACCAGGCTTCACAGGCCGGAATTTCATCACTACTACGGAATCATCTGCCACCTCACACCGCTTCGATCCGCCTTGGATTTCTCCTTGTGCTTCTCTTTTTCCGCTTAATGCGGAAACAGTGCAAGGCTTCCCCGGTTAAGGCGAACTCCCTGTGAGCGACCACATCCTCAATCACGTATCAGGACTGACCAGGTATCGGGCTTCGCGCTATTTAGGACGCTTACCCTCCTGATACGCCGAATCAGGTTCGCTTGCGCTATGTGCCGCTCACTTCCTATCGCTTCCTTCAGACCCTGCCGTTACCAGCAACGCCCTTACGATTCGGATTGTCTTCCCCTGGTCAGGGTGACGCCTGCTTAACACAGGCTGGGTTTGCCCGCCATGCCGGGCAAACTAAAAAGCCCAAGCCCCGCCAAGGGGCAGGACTTGGGCTATCAGTTAAACCTGAAATTAAAAGGGAATATCGTCAACACTAGGCATAGGCGGCTCCATGGGATCGCTCTGGGGCGGGGAATCCGTATTCTCCTGCCTGCTGCCGAGCATTTCCATCTCGGTGGCAATAATTTCCGTCACATAACGGGGATTGCCACTCTTGTCTTCCCATTTCCTGGTCTGAATAGCTCCTCCAATGTAAACATGAGAGCCTTTAGCAAGATATTCACCGCAGATTTCTGCCAACCGTCGCCAGGCCACGATTCGGTGCCATTCAGCTTTCTCCTGCTTTTTACCATCCTTGTCTCGCCAACGTGTTGTCGTGGCAAGGCTGAAGATGGCGACAGGAATTCCGTCCTGGGTATAGCGGATTTCAGGATCATTTCCGAGGTGACCGATCAACATAGCTTTATTCATTTTTTTCTCCTTTAAAATCAAGGGGGCGCAAACCCGTCCCCACCGTGGGGAAAAATTCACTCCCCCATTTTTTGGTGGGTTCGGGTTACGTCTTCGATCAGACGACTTTCTTCATTTCCAAAAACGAATAGGGCCTGTTCACCTTGAATTCATCAGGGGAACAACCATTTTCGCTTAGGAAAGCTTCCAGCCGGTCCATATTGAAGACCTTCCTGTTTCGGGAGACTTCCCGAAGGAAGCATCCCCCTGCTTTAATCGGGCCTCGCTTCGATACGATGGTGAGGAGGCCCTTCTTATGATATTCAATCTCTTTGGCAAGCTCCTTCTGTCTGGCTTGCAATTCGTCCAGAATCCCTACCAGTTCCGCCAGCTCAGGAACCTCTTCGGCCTCGAACCTGGGGCAGGTGGAGATATAATTGCAGAAGCCACACAGAGGGCTTGGCTCCGTAGCTAGCTCGATGTCTTCCTCTCTCTTCATCCCCTGGTAATCAGACCAGAGCTTTCTGGCCCGATCCATCAGACCGCTGAAGATATTTTCATCCGGGGTATAGCCATTGAAAAATGCCACCTCGCCATAGGCCAGGTTCAGGCATAAAATAGCCCCCTTATCAACGGTGTAATCGGGATATTTTTTGGCCAACAAGCCCATTTGGAGGTAAAGCTGTTCCTCCCAGGAGCTATATGGAGTGTCCGGGGTTTTTCCTGGGCTCTTTACCTCTAAAACCGAGAGGGTTTTCTTGGCTTTGGAGAAGAATACGAAATCAAGGTGGGCCTTGATCGGAACATCACCGTCATAGACAACTTCCACCTGCCGCTTGAAGTTGGTATAACCAGCGGCAGTGAAAGCATCCGCAACGATGTCTTCCGTCAAGTGCCCTCGTTGGAAATGGAGAAGAGTCGCCAGGTCGTGATCGACCGGCGATATTTTAGATAGGATTGTCTTTCTCGGGCAGGAACCGATGTCGGACGCGCCGAGATATGAACTACGATCTCCTAAAGTTTCTTCAGTGTGTTGCTGTGCCAGCTTACGTAGGCTGGTCAGCAAGGTGTTCCTTATATCCATCCATATATCCTCCTTTACAAACGAGGGAGGATACACGGATTCCCGCCGAGGGAATGGGTATCACTCCCTCATTGGGTGTTGTGTTCTATCAGTTAAGCGGCCAGGGCAATAGGAACTGCTATTGCCTCTTCGGCCATCTGGAATGCTTCACGAACAAAATCATTTTTGTCCGTAATCTTTTTGGTAAGCGTGCTTATCACTTTCCCGTGGTGCATGACTGTAACTTCCAGAAAATCATCACGATCTACAGAAGTAAATATATCATAACATTTGTTGTCATACAGGAAAGGCCAGTTGAAGTCGTATTTAAAATTATCCATGTTCAGCATAATGCACCTCCTTGGTAAAAGATTTAAGGATAGCTGTGAACAGCAACGCCGCTCACGCTATCATCTTAATAGTTGATAAGGTGAGCGGCGTTACCGAACGCAGCTCAAGTTCTTTTACCGAGGATACATTATGCCCCCTTATCCGGGGAAATGTATCCCCGGCAAGGGAATGGATTATCAATTAGCAGGAATAGCCCAAACTTTTTCTGCTTTATCCCAACGGAATCCAGCAGATTTGAGCAGTTCTCTTTTCGAATATACAGCTTTCCCTGTGGCGTAAATGGTGCCATTGGGAAGCTTCCTGTAGGAAATTCCATCAATCTTGGGGAGCTGTATATCGGAAGAACGATTCTGAGATGGCGGCGTAGGTTGCCTGGCAGGTTGCTTGTCAGGAGAAGGCTGCCGCTGGCCATTGCGGCCAAGGTAAACCTCTTTCAGCAGTCCTTTGTAGGCATCGCTGCCGATTGATAAGAGGGACATGCACTTCTGGATACCATCGGTAATTGCCCCTTTCATGGCATCACCGACGTTCCCCCGGACGATCTGCATCTGTCCGGCCTGCACGCCCTTACACAACCATTCGCCATCGACTCGGACAAAGAGTTTCACATCGACAACCGCCTGGTTGTCAAATATCTCTTTGCTTACAACCTCATACCTCCAGTTTTCAGGTCCGATAATGGCGTTGACCGCATCAAAAACATATTGCGGTTTATAGCCGTAACGGACCTGGCCGATGACCTGGCCGTTTTTTCCGACCATTTTGATTTCCTGCACGGCCTCACGGCCAAAAGACCTGAGCTGTGCGTTGATCGCTTCGACCTGTTTCGTGATGGACATAGTTATTTCCTCCTCGTGATTACACGGGAGAGAAACACTATGCCCCATCGGGAGCGACAAAGTTTCACTCCCGTGGATATGGGGTTGTGGATTAACTAAGGATATTTTTCATGTCTGGACGAAACAGCACGCGCGCAAAGCGGCGCAAAAGTCAAATGCCAGACATTTTGATTGGGTAGGGAAAAAGACTAAGGATGCAAGGATTCAAGACAGAATCCTGCTACTAACTGCCACATCTGCCTGGTGAAAGGGGAAGTTCGCAACCGCGATTAAACTGTTCTTCCACAAGAGATGTGGTGGCTTATGAGCCTGGGTTCCAAGGGTCAGTCCTATAGCACAATGGCAACGCAGGAAGTTCGCAACCGCAATTAAACTATGCGCCGGACAGCCCAGCTATTTCCTCCGGATGGAGGATTATCTCACAAAGAGCGAGATGGAATTATGAGTATATTTTTAGACACTGTTTCAGATATTGCAAGAAAAAAATTACCAGACAACGCTGGGCTGTCCGGCGCTTTAATTTTTTTGAAAAAAAATCATTTTTTTCCCGAAAAAAGGTTCCGCCCCCCGGTAAGAGAGGGTGAGAGACTGTTTTTACGGCAGAAAGAATATGGACGAAATCATCAACGAGTTCACAAAAAAATACCGGCTTACCAGGGGGGAAGTCATGGGGGAGATAGAAAAAACATTTTCCTCCATGCTGTCCAGGTGGCACCGGAAAAACGTAGTCGTGTTTTTCGGGGAAGACAGCCTGATGGCCCAAGCCTATTACAACTCTGACGGGATAATCAGGCAGATTCCGATAGAGCTGACCACCATGCGGGGCTGGAACACGCTCAAGCGGATTTTAAACACCAATCTGGCTAAGGCAGCGTGTCTGAAAGAGGTGGCCCGATACAAAAAATGCGAAAAGGAGATGCGGTGGGGCGAGATCATTGGCCGGAATACCGACGGCAGCCTTCGTGTTGAAATCGAAATCGAAGACGGAAACCCGATTATTGCCACCTGCCCTGGCAACCGGATTGGATTGCACGAACGGGATCGTTTAAGGGTCGGCCAGAGGCGGGCTTTTAACATTCGAAGAGTTGAGCCTGTCCTGCTGAACAAGACTCCGCGTATCAAGGTTGTTGTGGATCGGGTTTCAAAAAATCTGGTGAAAAATCTTCTGGAGGACCAACTGGTTGGCGTGGATGTGAAAATTCGTTGCGAAAAACGCTACGTCGGTCGCAAAAGTTTTGTGGTGTCCAACAGGTTCTTGCCCAGAAAAGCTATCCTGGCGGCGAAGCAGGAGTTTGGCGAGCATATCCAGGTCAGCGTTGTTAATTCCTTGGCAAACAGAAAAAAGGCAAATTCCGGCAAAAAAACAGATGTCTCGATTTGGCCATAAAGTATCCGCAGGGGCTATCGCAGCAACCGCTTTTCTCATGCTGTCATCCTTGTTCTCAGCCTCCATGTTTGCCGTTGGCTGTCTACTTGGATCGCTGGCCCCGGATTGGCTGGAGGTTGCCTGGTTCAGCAAATGGTTTGGCCGGCAATCGCTGGTTCCGCACAGGACTATTACGCATTGGCCTTGGCCGTGGATCATGGCCCTGGCCGCCCTATTCTTTGCTCCTGTGGACGGTCCGGGGTTTTGGCTTGTGGCCGGTTTCCTTGCAGGTGGACTGCTTCATCTTGTTTTGGACCTGGCGACTCCAGCAGGGATTCCCTTGGGGAAACCTTTTGGAAAAAAACAGAGCTTTTCGCTGTACCGGACGGGCGGGCCAGGGGAAATTATCGTTTCGGTGGCTTTGTGGGGGCTACCTGCAATCATTTTGCTGGTCAGGATTTTTTAATGTTTTTTCGCAGAAAACAAAAGGAGCCCTGGACTCATATAGGAACGGGCATCCATCTGGACGAACCGAAAAAAATTATTCCACTGGGATACCCGGACAGTTACCGGAAGGGACATTTCTGGTGTTTTGGCACCACCAGGGTCGGTAAAACACGGGTCATGGAAAACATCATCGAGCAGGATATCAGAAAAGGTTACTCGGTGGTGGCCATTGATCCAAAAGGGGATATTGATCTCTTTTCAAAAATTACCCAAATCGCCGATGATACAAACAGACTGAATGATCTGATCCTGATTACCCCGATTTTTCCCCAATACAGCGCCATTCTCGATCCATTGTCCTCGTACTACATGCCCGAGGAACTGGTTGCCCATATTACCGCCGGTGTAGCCATCGGCAATGAACCATATTTTTTCGGTGTCGCCTACGAAGTCAGTCTGGTTGTGGTTCAGGCCCTCCTTATGCTGGCAGAACAGGCTGGCGTAACACCATCTTTCAATCTCAATGACGTTAAAAATCATATCGGTCGGGCTGCCTTGGAAACCCTGAAGGAAAAAATTGACTATCTCGATCATCCGGAGGCAGAGCAGTTGGCAAAAGATATGCAAAAAATTCTTGCCACTCCACCGGACTATTACTCCAAGGTGGCAAGCTCGCTCCGGGTTGCGCTCACGGAGCTGACATCCGGCAATGTTGGCCGGATCATCGGCAAGGCTGACGAAAACCGTTTCATCAAACGCCTCGAGGAAGGCAAGGGAGTGATCCTGGTGGTGCAGCTCGGGTCACTGCTTACCAAACGGGCAGCATATACCGCCGGAAAAGTAATCATTTCCATGCTTCAGGCTTTCGTGGGCCGCAGGTTTTCCAGCGGCAAGAACGTGAACCCTCCCCTAGTGCTGCATATCGACGAGGCTCAGTCCGTCCTCTATCGGGGTATCGAGGACCTGTTTGCAAAGGCCGGAGGAGCCGGGGTCTTCATACACGGGTACTGCCAGTCCATCAGCCAGTTATTCGCCGAGGTCGGAGAGGATCACGCCAACACAATTCTGGACAACTGTAACACCAAGCTGTTCATGCGGGTTCCAGACGCCCATACAGCCAACTATGTATCGGAGCATCTGGGCGAACAGCGCAGGTTCAGCCCCATTATTTCCCTGGGCGGCGGCCTGTCGATCAGGGAAAGCGAGGAAGTCAGAGTCAAGCACACCGAGGTGCTGAATATGGCACCGAGGGAGCTGTTCCTGACAACCTATTCCGGTATCTACAAAGGGATCTCCGCCGATGTTGCCGACTCCACTATCCGGGTCGTTTTTCCGGATGTCAAAGACGGCAAAATTGTTGAGGAGGTGACCTGATGTACCAAGTCCCGCTACACATCGTGCTGCTTGGCGTGGCTGTTTTTTTGGTCCTCATTGCCGTTTTGGTTCTCATTCTCGGGAGTCGCCAACGGCAAACGGTCATCAAAAAGATTACGTTGCGGGAATTGTCCTCCGTATGGACCAAAAATGGCCCTTGTGAAATCCATATCGCAAACCTTGCTCCACTATGGCGCGATGAAAAGGCACTGGCAGACCAGGAGGCCAGTTCCCTGGTATTCAGCCACAAACGGGTCACAGAGTTTTATGACAGGCAAATTAATGCGTCATGGTTTTGCAACGCCGAGCTGCATAAAGAGGTGTGTGGCAAGATATTGCTCCTGCTGGACAAGGAAGGCGATTGTCCATCCGTGGTCAATGCCGCCGGAGACGTGGAAGGATCATGGGATACCAACACCTTCAACCTGCTCTCACAAATCACACTGCTGAACCATACCCTTAACGTCGCGGAAGAGACAGTCAAACTGTTGGTCCAGGCTGAAGCCCAGCACATTATCCCGGACGCAATGATCGCGGCCCTTGGCCATGACTTGGGCAAGCTGGAATCTGTACGCGGGTACCTGTACAGCCTGGGCGAGCATCCATTGGCCGCAGGCAGACCGCTGGCCGAAATTCCGGAGTTCAAAAAGCTTGGCAGGAAAGAGGAGATAACCAGGGCTATCAAGCTGCATCACAAAATGCCCGAAGGACTCCTCGGCAAGACACTGAAGAAAGCTGACCAGCGGGCCAGGCAGAAAGAGTTGGAAGATGCGATTGAGCGGTTGGGTAAAGATCAGAAACCTGAAAAGTCGGAGGCCGCACCGATCACGAAAAAAGCAAACGAAGAATCGAACTCTGTTCCGGCCCGGGCCGGAAACGACAGCTCGGCTGCCTGGCAGGCTCAGGCTGATATTTACGGAGATGATGCAGCAGAGACAAAGAAAGAGGCAGCCACACCGGAGCTGATAAACATTTCAGCCTGGTTTGATGCTCAGGCGTTCCTGGAGGCGCTGAAACCATACATCAACAAGATGCTTGGCCGGCGGTTCATGGCCTTTTCCATGCCGGATGGACACGTTTATGTGCAGGTCAAAGCCATGGAAGAAGTTGCCAGAAAAATGGCTGAACGGGCCGGGGTCATGGAGATCGCTACAATGGCCCAGGGAGATGCGACCATGCGGAAAGTCCTGTTCACTATCGTTCATCACCTACGGGTTGAACACAATGTGATCGACAGGGGCTTAATCAAGGACGCCTATTTTGGCGGATATTTCATGGTTACGACCAGGGACGGTAAATCTTTCAAAGGGTACTACACACCGTTTCACGCAGAGGCATTCGGGTCTATCGCCGAGATGGAAAAGGACAAACCAGATAGATTGAAAAAATTTCAGTCAGTAACTGCATACGCAAAAAAACGGTAAGAGGTTGAATCAATGTCGAAGGATTCAAACAGCAGAAACGACACCAATGCAACAATCGTCACCACTGACCAGGGGCACATTGAACGCCCTAAAAATTTACTGAATGCCATTTCTGACATACAGCAGTTTTATGTGATTGAAAAAGAAGGTCAGGATATTCCATGTGAATTTCTTACAATAGAACGCACTCTCGATTTTTTTAAAATAGGGATCAAGAGCGGCTTCCATGAGGGTTTAGCATTGGCATTGCTCATGCCGTTTATTTCGTTTTACATGCTTCCTTTTATATTAAAAGAACCTGACACGTTTACAAAAATTTTATTTGGATCTCTTCCTTACATGGTGCTGGTCGTTAATACACTGCTGTGTAGCTATGTCAGCCGTTACTATGTTGGCAACATAACCAGAAAATCTATCAATTCGCTTTTTGGCGGACGAATAATGTCTTTGATTACAAAAGCGTTCTTAATATATGTATTTTATCTTGTATTGTATCGCATAAGCACTCCAGAAAGAGTGTGGGAACTATCTCAATACATTTCAAAGAACTTAGGCTTGAATCCAAAATCACTGTATTATGGATACCTGAAAATCAAACCATATTTAGTTCCGGTTGCCACAGAGAGCGCTGTACTGATGGTAGTAGGAGCGGTGGTCCCATACGGGATGGTATATTCACTGGACATATGGAATCGGTATAAAAGCAAACGTAATGAGCGGATCATTTCCGCAAAATAAAACATATCAAAATGCAAAAGTGGAGGAATCATGGAAAACACCAAGAACTCTGAATCAACGAACGAGAGAAAAGTGGATTGGAACGAAATTGTTGAACGAAAAATATTTATGGCAAAAGAACGGGGTTCTCGTGTAATCAGAATCAATTCGCCTTTCGGTTTTATCATGTTCAACATCATGCGCCAGTTTGACCAGGCTTATGCCAACTTCAAGGGCAAGCTCGGTGAACCTGGCGGCATCACCCATGAGGAAGGTGCCAAGCTCATGGAAGAGGCCCAGGAGATCGCGTTGGCTTTTTCGAGGTTCACGGCCCGCCTGAGCAGAAAAGTCGGGTTCAAGTATCGCGTGCCTCGGGATTTAAAGGAGTTCAAGGCACTCAGAGAAGCGGCAGCGGCAGACAGCAAAAAGACAGAACCAGTCGAAAATTAACCGATTAACGGTAAAAAAAAATTAAAAGGAGAGAAGCTGATGAACAAAGGTGACCTGATCAGCAAGGTGGCTCAGGAAAACAACATGAGCAAGGCGGACGCCAAAAGAATGGTGAATAATATCCTGAACACTATCTCCACCGCATTGGTCGACGGTGACAGCAGGGTTTCCCTGGCCGATTTCGGTATTTTTACAGTCGTTACCCGGCCAGCACGGGAGGGCCGGAATCCAAAAACCGGCGAGGTTATTCAAATCAAGGAGCGAAAGGCGGTCAAGTTCAAGCCCAGCACAAAGCTGCTCGAAAAATTCTGACATTGCTGCCACCCCCGCTGCACGGTCTCCAGCAGGGGTGGCAATAACTATCAACCTTTGCCGCTGGCAGTTCCAGAGCCCTTTGCTCCTTTCTGTTTCCGCGCCTCAATGGCCTTACGCAGATTTTCGGGCAACCCGCGCTCCTTGCCTGATTTGGAACGCCGCTCGGAAAGGGATTTCGCACACAGGGGCTGGCGAGCGGAAAAACCATATTTTTTCCTGTATTCCTTTGCTGTGAGCCCATGAGACTCCAGATGTTTAGGAGAAATCATTTTAAATTCCTGCCCGCACTCAAGACAAACAATAACATTGCGTTTGATGGACTTCTTCGGGTCCATTACAGGCTTATCTTCCTTCGGTTCGTCTACTGAAACTTCTGCATCCCTGAGAGATTTAAGGGTATTGAATACCTTACCCAGGGAATCTACCACCTCTTCAGTACTCATCGGATTGACCATGGCCTGAGATTTTACGATGCCAGCAGCAATTTCAACAAGAGTTTTTTCCATAAAAATCCTCCATGAAACTTTAAGTTATTTGCTTAATAACTCATATGGTATATATAGCATATATAGTATACAAAAAAATATCATCAAGTCAATACGAATGGTCTTGAAAATTTTAATATCAAATAATATTTCTTAATGAAGATATTTACATTGGAGAAAAAATGAGAAGAAATTCTATTATCCTTTCGTTTATTATTATATTTTCCTGGTTTTCATTGTCCTTCGCATGGAACGGACAAGTGATTGGTGTGGCAGATGGCGATACCATCACAGTCGTAAAGAATGGTCAAAAAGTTAAGGTCCGGCTCTACGGGATCGACACACCAGAAAAAAGACAACCATTTGGCCAGAAGGCAAAAAAGTTCACCAATTCATTGGTACGGAAAAAAACAGTATATGTTGAACCGATAGACAAGGACAGGTACGGAAGGACTGTAGGGCTGGTGTACATTAACGGCCAGAACGTCAACGAACTACTGGTCAAGGAAGGGTATGCCTGGGTTTACCGGAAATATTGCAGAGAATCTTTTTGTGACGACTGGATGCGGCACGAAAAACAGGCACAGGATGGAAAGTTAGGATTGTGGGCTGATAGCGCCCCTGTGCCGCCCTGGGAATGGAGGCATAAAAAAAAGAATGATACTGCTGTTGCAGACAGCATGTATCACGGAAACATCAAGAGCAAAATATTCCACAAAAAATCATGCAGATACTACAACTGCAAAGATTGTGTCGCGTCGTTCAAGAAACGGGAAAAAGCAATATCGGAAGGATACAGGCCATGCAAGCTATGCAAACCTTAAAAATCGGTGCTTCCGGAAATTCAGTGGGTAAATCCCCTGGTTTCATTCCCTCAACTACCCCTTCGGGTTGATTGTGAGGGGTAGTTGAGGGAATGAAACTAGTTCCCACCTGGCTCCTGGTGGCGATTTTCAGGCTATCACGCTACATTTGTCTCCAAACCATGAATTCTGGAGGTGCGATATGCGTGATATTGACCTATACTATCATCTGTTAGGCCTGGAAAAGCCATGGTCTGTTGCCCGTGTTGAACTTGATCCCGGGTCCCAGAGGGTAGATATCTGGGTTGACCATCCCCGGGGCGAGAAATGGCCCTGCCCGGAATGTGGAAAGCCCGGAAACCTGCATGACCATGCCGAAGAAAGAACGTGGCGCCATCTGGACAGCTGCCAGTTTCAGACCTTTCTTCATGCAAGACCACCACGGATGAAGTGTTCCAGGCATGGTGTGCGCCGTGTACGGCTGCCATGGGCCGAACCACATGCCAGGTTCACCCTGCTGTTTGAAGGGTTTGCTATCGATGTCCTGCTGCACACCTCTATACAGGCGGCCAGGCGTATCCTGAGGGTCAGCTGGGATGAGGCGTACCATCTCATGGAACGCGCCGTGACCAGGGGACTCAGACGAAAGGGGTGCAAGACCATTCCTGTTATCGGGGTTGACGAGAAGTCGGTCGGCAAGGGCCAGCGGAACTACGTCACCGTGGTCAGTGACCTTGGCCGCGGCACGGTGGAAGAGGTTATCGTTGGCCGGAGCAGCAGGAGCCTGGAAACATATTTTCAGCAGCTGACGCCACAACAGCGGGATACCATTGAAGCTGTCTCCATGGACATGTCCAGTGCCTATATCTCGGCGGTGGAGAAAACGTGGCCGGAGGACGGGAGGGACAAGATCGTTTTTGACCGTTTTCACGTAATGAAACAGCTTGGTGATGCGGTGGACAAGGTGCGAAGACAGGAGCACAAGGCCCTGCTTCGGGCAGGCAGCAGCCTGCTCACCGGAACCAGATATATCTGGCTCTATGCCAGGGAGAACCTGCCTGAAAAGTACTGGAACAGGTTCTTCCGTCTGAAGGATGCTGATCTGAAAACAGCGCGAGCCTGGGCCCTCAAGGAGAACATTCGAAAATTGTGGGATTATAAATGTTCCCACTGGGCCTGGCACCACTGGAAGCGATGGTTTTTCTGGGCAACCCACAGCCGTCTTGAACCTGTGAGAAAAGCGGCCTATACCCTGAAGAACCATCTGTATGGAATCATGAATTATTTTAAACATCGCATTACCAATGGTGCCGCCGAGGGAATCAACTCCCGGATCGCAACCCTGCTGAAAACAGCCTGTGGTTTTCGGAACAAGGCCCGCCTGAGGATTGCTATCCTCTTTCACTTTGGCGGCCTCGAAATGTATCCCGTTACCCACTGAAAACCCGGAAGGACCTAAAAATCAGACTTGAAGCCTTCCCTACCCTGAAAGTGGTTGTGCTAACCTAAAATTGACCAGAAAAGAGGTGTTGTGCTAACGGAAAATTGACCACCCTGAGCGCAGAATTTCCGTGTGTTATGGTAGGAGGAAAAACCATAACCAGGGAGGAGAGGAGTTGCTCAGCATGGATCAGTACGAGTTCATACGGACGGCCCATCGAGTGTATGGCAAGAACATCAGTGAGTTGTCGAGGATGACCGGACATTCCCGCAATACAGTGAAGAAAGCGCTTCGGGGAGAACCTTGGGGCTACAGTGAACGGAAGAATCAGCCGTATCCTGTATTAGGGAGGTATCTTGAGGTGATAGACGGTTGGCTGGAAGGTGACAGGGCTGTTCCGAAGAAGCAGCGACATACCTCCCGTCGGATTTACCACCGTCTTGTCGAGGAATATGGCTATAGCGGAGGTGAGTCGACAGTCCGTCGCTATGTGAGGATTGCAAAAGCCCGGCTGGGGCTGAACGTCCCCGGGGCCTTTATCCCCTGTGATCCTGAAGCCGGGCTGGAGGCTGAAGTTGACTGGGGCACGGCCACGGTGGTGCTTGGCGGGAAGAGGCAGACGATCAAGCTGTTCTGCATGCGGTCCAGGTACTCGGGCAAACACTTTGTCCGCGCCTATCCATGTGAACGTCAGCAGGCTTTTTTCGATGCCCACCAGCATGGTTTTCAGTTTTTCAGGGGTATTTTCCCTGTCCTGATCTATGACAACCTGACCACGGCTGTACGCAAGGTCCTGCAGGGGCGTAACCGCATCGAGCAGGAGTCGTTTGTCAAATTTCGGAGCTACCACAACTTCGAGGCACGCTTCACCAATCCGGCCGCGGGCAATGAGAAGGGCGGCGTCGAAGGTCTGGTGGGTTTTTCCCGGCGCAACTACCTGGTTCCCATCCCGGTTGTTGACAGCCTGGAAGAACTCAACAGGAATCTCCTCAAACGGTGCCAGGCCTATGGTGGACATATCATATCAGGCCGGGAGCACACCGTGAATGAGCTCCATGCCATGGAGAAGGAGCGGCTTCTTACCCTGCCTGACCAGGTATACAGCAACCAGTTATCCACAAGCGGAAAGGTGGACAAGTTTGGGACCGTGATTGTCGACAAGAACCGCTATTCGGTCCCGACCAGCCTGGTCGGGCAGCAGGTCAGCATCCTGCTTGGCGTGGACAGAGTATCCATTTACCTGAGGAGCCAAAAGGTTGCCGAACATGAACGGGTATTTGGCAACAATAAGTGGCAGCTGGATCCGGACCATTACCTGGATCTGCTCCGGCAGCGTCCCATGGCCTTTGACAGCGCCCGTCCCATTCGCCAGTGGCGGTCCAGGTGGCCCGCCTGTTACGAGAGTCTTCTGGAACGATTTCAGCAGGCCCAGGGGGAGACCCGGGGGATCAAGGATTTTCTATCGGTGCTGATGCTGCATCGCCGATATACGGCCACCGAGGTCGAGGCGGCCGTGGAACTGGCCGTGGAACAGGGGATCAGCTCGAGTGAAGGAGTCCGCCATGTGCTCATTTATGCCAACGAACCCCGGGTGGAGACAGCTCCCCTGGATGGCTGGGAGACCATAGCCCCTGCCGACATCCGTCAATATGGCCAGTTGGGAGGTGTGCAATGAACGAAACTGGCCTGTTTGAGCTCAAGGCGAACCTGAAAGATCTGAAACTGTCGGCCATGGTCCGGGAACTGGAAACCACTCTCCGGCAGGCCCGGGACTCCGGCATGGGGTATGACGAGCTGCTCATCGATCTGACCCGTCTGGAGATCGCGTCACGGGCGGCCAACCGTTTGAAACGGAGAATCCGCGAGGCCTGGTTCCCGCTGCTCAAGCCCCTGGAGACCTTTGACCTGTCGGCCGTGCCGGAGCTGGATATCAGGATGTTCAGGGAACTGACGACCTGCGAGTACATCCGGGAACATAGGAATGTGATTTTTCTTGGCCCAAGCGGGACCGGCAAGACCCATATGGCCACGGCGCTTGGCCTGGAGGCCTGCAAGAACAATTACCGGACCCGTTTTGTGACCTGCTACGGCCTAGTCAACGAGCTGATCGAGGCCCGGGAGGATCGTGATCTGCAACGGTTGCTGAAACGGTACAGCCGTTACGACCTCCTGATCCTTGACGAGTTGGGGTATATCCCTTTTTCCAAAGAAGGAGCGGAACTGCTCTTTCAGGTTCTGGCCGAGCGCCATGAAAAGGGCTCGGTGATGATCACCAGCAACCTTGGCTTTGCCGACTGGACCCAGGTCTTTGGGGACCAGGCCATGACCGCGGCCCTGCTGGACCGGCTGACCCACAAGGCCAGAATCATCAACTGTAACTGGGAGAGCTACCGCCTGAGACAAAGCCTTGCCGACCGTCGTTCAAACGGTTCAGAAATTTCCCAGAGCTGCGAACAGCCACGACAGGGGCAGGGAACTGATCAGCCGGTATCCGTGACAAGGTAACGAATAGCGTAAACTGCGGCCACCAAGCCTGGCCAGTAATTCCGGTCGCCCGTAGGGCTCCCTCCATTACTGGCCAGGCTTGAACCGCCATTTTTTAACCAAAGCTCAGGGTGGTCAAATTTGGGTTAGCACAGGTGGTCATTTTTCGGTTGTCATTTCCAGAAAGTGCCATAACAACCCCACCTAGTAGATCAAGATCTGTTTCTGGGCTAGATTCTGCAACAGGATCCCAATCCTCCAATGAAGATGCCACTGTGTCACTCAGCATTGAAAATTGCCCCCCTGTCAGCGTGCCACTGCGGGAAATGCTTTTTTCCACATTTTCCCCAAACAGAGGATGGACGTGGGTTCGATTCTCTTTGCCCCACCTCCTGATGTGTTAACGGGAAAAGTCCGGACACGCTCATCCTGGCAGATCCGTTCCCTAGTTCATAATAGCCACATATTCGGTATAGCTGAAAAGCCGGTTGCGCTTGCGGGAAGTCAACCAAATTAACCTAAAATAGCGCCCTTGCTTATTTTACGATTTCCATTGATGTTAAAATATCAATCAGGACTGAAAATTATCCACTGAGCCTCCCCACGGCTTAAACCTATAGACCCGCAGGATTACGGCGCGTTCTCCGAAGCGGACATTACGGAGAAAATAGCCTTGTTGGGTTGACAAAAACAACAAAATAATGATAATTGTCAACCAGAGAGGTGTGATCATGATACATGAATTCGGCATACGGCTTCGTTCCGCCAGGAAGATGGCTGGAATGAGCATGGCTGCCCTGGCCGAGAAGGCCGGGGCGATTGTGAGCAAACAGGCCATCAGCAAATATGAAAAGGGACAAATCAAGCCAAGCAGTGAAGTGCTGCTTGCCCTGGCTCGCGCTCTGGATGTGAAGGCAGACTATTTTTTCCGGTCCTCCAGAGTTGCCATCAACAGTCTGGAATTCAGGAAAAAATCTCGCCTGAGCAAAAAGGCCGAGGAGCAAATAAAATATCAAACCATTAACTTCTTGGAGAAATATCTGGAGTTGGAGGACATCCTCAATATCCCTCCAGGGTTTGACAATCCGGTTTCAGAGAAGAAAATCCTGAGTTATGCAGATATAGAGCGGGCAGCCAGGGAAATCCGTGAGAAATGGAAGTTGGGCGAAGGGCCTGTTCCCCATCTGATAGAATTGTTGGAGGACAAGGGATACAAGATTTATGAAGTAGCGGATTTTGAAAATTTTGACGGCCTTTCTGGTTTTGTTTCCGGTATGGAAATCCCGGTTATCGCTGTCTACAGGAATAGCGACCTTGTACGCAAACGCTTTACTGTCGCCCACGAACTGGCCCACCTGCTGCTTGATTTTTCGGGAGTGGATGAAAAGTCCACTGAAAAGCTCTGCCATGACTTTGCCGGGGCCTTGCTGCTGCCAGAGAAGGTGTTGCTGGAAGAGTTGGGCAAACATCGTAACAGGATAACCGAGTGGGAGCTGAAAAAACTGAAAGGTATTTTCGGCATTTCCATGCAGGCCATTATGGCCCGGGCCAAGAGACTGGGGATCATTTCGGAAAACAGCTACCGGCTTTTCTGCATTTATACCAGCAAACATGGCTGGCGCAAGAAAGAGCCTGGCAGGTATGAGGGCAGGGAGGTGGCCAACCGCTTCAAACAGCTCGTCTATCATGCGGCGGCAGAACAGATCATCAGTTTCAGCAAGGCTGCCGAGTTGTTAAATAAGTCGGTATCAGAATTTGAACGAGAGGTCAGTTTCGTCTCATGATTCTCCTGGTCAATGATGCCAATATTCTGATCGACTTGCTGAAAATTGATTTACTGCCATCATTTTTCAGGCTGCAATACGAATTTCATGTGACGGACTTTGTGGTGGGAGAAGTTCAAGAATCCAATGTCTCTGATCTGCGCCTTTGTATCGAGAACGGCTCCCTAAAGATAAAATCGTTCGATTATGAAGAGTTACGGCAAATCCAATCGTTGGAAAGCGAATATAGGCAACTCTCCATTGCTGACTGTTCCTGTCTTTTCCATGCCAGAACACTTGCGGCCAGGTTGTTGACAGGGGATGCTGCTTTACGCAAAATCGCTGAACAGGCGGAAATTCGGGTTCACGGTATTCTGTGGGTATTGGACGAACTTGTTGCGGAGGGGCTTATTTCGAAAACAGAAGCCTGTGAGAAACTGCGTCAACTGATGTCCACGAATTCCAGATTACCTGCCACCGAGTGCCGCAGCCGGTTAAAGAGATGGAAAAAAGGGGATTGACCCTCTCCTCCTCCTGAAAAGGACAAGAGCTTCCTGAAGAGCCAAGTGCGTCAATTCATAGCACACAGACAGAGATGAGCAATTGTCAAAAAATGGCAGCCCGAGAGGCTCAACTGTAACGTATCCGCCTATCTCAACATCTCATCACCATTTTCCGGGCTGCCATATTGGATCATAGCAGGCAAGTTACCCGTTGTCCAGACCGACAAATCATCATGAGCGGTGTTAACGGCAATCTGAAAATGTACCATTTCTGGCGCTTGAACTCAGTCAGCCGGTACCCGGCTGAAGGTGATTGGATTTTTCGCTCTTACCCTTCTTTTGCGCCTTGACAACCGGGGGCCTTCTAGGTGTTAAACACTTTCATAGATTACGCAGGGGTAAATGAGCGCTTAACTCCTGTTCAATGAGAGCACCGAGTTCCGACAAAGGATCATCCTCCGCTGCAATGAGCGAGTTACAAACAAGATCAATATATGAATCAGAAGTCATTCCAAGTTGTTGCGCGGCATCCCTTAAAAACACTTTCCCAGGAAAAAAGGCCATAAAATCTTTCTCGTTATCTGCTAACGCTGATTCTAGGGCCAATTTTTCTTCATTGAATATAGCCGCAGGCGTCACCCCCCATGTTGACGGCTCAATGGCATTAATATGCTGCGTACAGACATCATTGATGTCTGCAGCAATATTCAGCGAATTCAATACCATGTTAAATTCATGCTCACAACGTCGTTTAAATCGCTCCGATACTTGTTTATTAAATAGACCCTGATCGAATTTCCTTTTTGCCTTATCAAGGAAGGAACTATAAGCAGCTTCAGATTCCTCTGATTTTTTTCCAAGATGTTTAGCTATACAAAGGAAAACATTTCTAACGCAAACCAGATTCTCAACTTCATGTACCGATAATACTGAAACCGATTCGGGTAAAGCATCAATGAACTTCTGAGGCCAATAATCTCTATCTATGATTCCGATAGCATCAACACCAAAAACTAATGTACTTTCAGAGAAAGTAGACGTGCATTTGACAACATCTTTACCAGATCCGGCAGGAACTACTGCTGTTTCAGGACTACTAAACCATGCTGAATACAAGCGCTGATCCAAGCTATTACCCTCGGTTCCTTCGCAAAAGACTATTCGTCTTGCATGAATAGAAAAAGACGCCGCTGCGAGTAATGATTCGGCTAGATCATCTGGAATTCCCTCTTTTAGGCAGACGAGCTGGGGTTCGTTATTTGGTCTTATTATGACAAAATGGGCGTTGCGTCTAGATAGCGCGAATGGGAGATCGTGTGTAATGTAAACAAATCTACAATCAGGTCTTAGACTCTCTAGCTCTGACCAAAACCTTGAGGCTAGACGACTATGAAAGTGGACCTCAGGTTCATCAACTATAATGATTTTTTGCTCAGAATCTAAAACACGTCCAGTCAAGTAGAGTGCAACACGTTCACCATCACTCATCTGTTGAGCGGGATATTCACTCCCTGATATATTGTAATCAGATCTTACCCGAGGATGATAACCAGAAAAATCTATGTGTCTGCCAGGGAAAAGTCTTGCCCAAGCATCGGATAAGCGCATTAATTTTGTGATTTCTGGGGATACACTTGGGTCCTCAGCGTGGCGATTACGGAAATCGATAGCAGAAGCCGAATCCTCGGCCATCAACTTAGAAAAAAGCTCATTTATTTCATTAGAAAGCTCCCAAGGTTGTGAACGACGCCTGTTTAGGTGATTGTTAAGTTCGTTTTTAGCTTGATCCATTGACCTCATAACAACATTTGGTGGCAATGCAATATTACGTAATGCAGCTATCATATTCGCATTATTCATACTGACCATAGTGATAGCATGCCTAGTCTTTCCAGAGCCGTTGGGCCCAATAATCACAATCGGCTCAGTCCCTGGAATAATGATGTTGCCTGATACTGTTACATTCATTGATTATCTTCTATGTGTTATCGAGGTAGGACTGCCGGTTACCCAGCAGCCCCCTCGCAGATCCCTGCGTGCGGTTTTCCCGCACAGAGCTCTTCGATATTGCTCGCTTCGTACAGAAGCATTGATATGCTTCCTTTGCTATTCCCCGCAGTGAGGTTTGCTTGCAGTGTCCAGCCCTTCATGTCCGGTACAAGTTCCCTTTGCAGGCTACGCAATACCGTCATCCCCTTCCCCATGTGATCGGCCCTACCGTCTCAGAGTACTATGAGATGATCTGACTCTCTGCCACCCATCAGACGTTCTCCTTGTGGTTGATACGTCCTACCTCTGCGGTAAAGCTCGATGCAGAGGAGGTGACAGGGCCTCCCAGGTTCCTGACGCTTCTCTCATTACATGCCACGCTCTCGGACCCCGGCAGTCCCTCGGGAATCTTACCAAAACGATTCCTTTTGGCTCCTCGACGTTTTGAGTGGATTTGGTATATTTTGTGACCAAATCCACTCGAAACGTCGGAGGTGTCAGGATGAACAGTCGTGACGTTATCAGTCTTGGACTTGGCCTGGAAGCCCCCTGGGAAATCAAGGGACAGATTCTGGACACGGAGAAGGTTCCCCATGAACTGCGCCTTACCATCAAGGCCGACCGAGGGGCGAAGTATCCTTGCCCTGTCTGTGGAGCCATGTGCAAGGCTCATGATTTCAAGGTGAAGACATGGCGGCATCTGAATTTTTTCCAACATCACTGTTACATCACCGCCCCTGTCCCCAGGATTCGTTGTGAACACCATGGCGTGAAACAGATTACCGTTCCCTGGGCTCGCAAAGGCAGCAAGTTTACCCTGCTTTTCGAGCAGGCGGCCATGGTATTTGTCCGTGATATGCCGGTACTCACCGCCGCTCGGATTCTGGAGATGAAAGACAAGCGGTTGTGGCGGATCATCCGTCACTATGTCAACCAGGCCCTGGCCCGGATGGACTTGAGCGGCCTGAAAGCCTTCAGCCTGGATGAAACCAAATCCCGTCGCGGTCATCGTTACATCACCGTGTTCATCGACTTGGACCGCAAGGAAAAACCGGTAGTCTTTGCCACTCCCGGCAAGGGCAAAAAGACACTGAAGGCATTCAAGCGGTTTCTGGCCGACCACCAGGGAAAGGCGGAGAATGTGGTCGAGGTGGTCTCTGACATGTCCGGAGCCTTCATCTCCGGCATAAAGACCCACTTCGTCAACAGCAATATTACGGTGGACTGGTTCCATGTGGTCCAGCTGTTCAGCAAGGCAGTGGACGAGGTGCGCCGCAAGGAAGCAAAGGAAGTACGCATGCCCCGGGCTGCGAGATGGGCTACTCTCAAGGCAGCGGAAAGCGACCTCACGGAAAAGCAGCTTGATGCGCTGGCAGAGCTTGAGGCCATGGACCTGCACACAGCCGAAGCCTGGCGCATCAAAGAGCTACTGCGCTGGGTTCGCCGAGCAACGAATCTGCGGGCGGCCAGATGGCGGCTGACCTGGTTTTTGAATCTGGCCAATGAGCTTTGCGATGACAAAAAACTGTTGGCTCCGGTCAGAAAGGCGCTGCGCACAGTGGAAAAGTACCGGGAGGAGATTCTTGCCAGATGGATATCAGAACATAGCAATGGACGCATAGAGGCCCTCAACGGAATATTCCAGGCCGCCAAGGTGCGGGCTCGTGGATACCGAAACGATGAGACATTCATTACCATCATCTACCTTCTCGCTGCTCCGTTACAGAACCTGCTGAAATCCACATGAAATGACGAAGAGCCTTCCTTTGTACTGGCTTCCGGCACGTTAAAACCGTCGCCAACTGCATTTATTGCTTCTTACGAGGCTGAATTGCTTAGGGGAGGTACGTCTCCCCTGCGGCCTGCAATGTTCCCTGTGTACGCTTCACCTGTATTGTTCGTCCAGTACTGCTCTTAAAGGACTCCGCCTCAGGCGCAACACTCGGTACGGGCTA
Source organism: Desulfolithobacter dissulfuricans (assembly GCF_025998535.1). Lineage (NCBI taxonomy): Bacteria > Pseudomonadati > Thermodesulfobacteriota > Desulfobulbia > Desulfobulbales > Desulfobulbaceae > Desulfolithobacter > Desulfolithobacter dissulfuricans. The sequence continues at coordinate 1,882,878 of NZ_AP024233.1, forward strand.
CTGGTCAGGCTTTGCCCGATGGGGACTTCCTGCCGAGCCTACGGCAGGGCACCCTATAAGAAGCGCCAAGCTGCGCCTGGCGCACTAACGCCCCGCATAACTGGACCAAAAAAGCAGCTCGATTTATTAAAAAAAACACCGTATGCATGAGAGATAATTACCTGAAAAAAACAAGCTTTTTTTGTTCCAGTTAACGCTATTGTTAGCTGTATTATCCATGTTGAACCTCAAATGGTCGTAACCTTAAATAGCTAAGAGCTAATAGTGCAGCCAGGTGGGCTTCGTTTTTTTCGACGTGATGACCCGAATCGTGAGAAAGCCGATTTAACAGTCCGTTGAAAATATCCATCCCGGCCAGGAAGATCATCCGGTGACCGGCTTCATCACCACAACCGGTTTTCCTGGCCAGACAGGTTGCAGGTTGCGAACATGAGCCGATCTGGGCGTGAAAATAGTCATCAACAGGCCCATAGTTGCCAGAATAAGCCGCGCCAGGGCATCGGGACTCCTTTGTTTGATAAAGTTTTTCGGTATTTTAACCGATCAACCGATGGGTTCAATTACTTTGCTGGAAAATGTGAGTTTTTCAACGGGCTGATATGCTACTGTTGCTATGGAGAATCTCGCTGATCTTTGCCAACTCTTTCGCCTTGGGGTGGTCAGGGGTTGCTCCTGACAGGGGTAACTGCTGAATGCGTGCTTTTCGCATCGTTTTTGCGACTCCGGAAATTGGTTAATCACGTAATTTTGAGAGGTTATGTGTCTTTTCCTTACCACAAATCGTCAAAAACGTCTCCCCAAAAAGGCGATTTCATCTCATAAAATCAAGCAATTATATTTTCACGGACGGACACAATCTAATCTTCGGTCGAATTGGGCGTCTGTTGAAGAATTGTGCTGGTTGTCGGCAAAGGACAGGGCCATTTTTGTTTGAGACAACCCTTATCCTCTTTGAATTGCGAGAATTGTTGGAAACGAATTCATTCCTTTTACGGGTAATTTGTTCTTCATTATAAGTTCTTCCAATTTGTCCACTTGATGTACTGGGCCATCCGAAAAAGGGAAAGACATTCTGTTAGCTGTCTGCCAATATGATAACCCTTGGTCAAATGCGACAACCAGTTTTTTTCCCGATGCAAATGTTACGGTCAGAAGGCGTCCATGTTCTATTTGATGTTTATCTCTGTTGAAAACAGAAATATCCAAACCGTATCGCACGAAAATCCCTTTTATTACCTCTTCGCGCATCCGGTTATCTTTCCAATCATGCCACAGAAAAAAAGAATTCCTTTCATATCGTTCTTGGGTCATGTTGAGGGTAACAAAAGATATGGCAGATTGTGGCCACCGTTCTTGCCCGACGATACCCCGCAAACCGGATATGAGTTCAACAAACAGAACTCCTGTTAAAGGAGTCTTCAAGTATCGGTCCGTATAACGAACGGATACGATATTTTTTATTGAATCGCTCAGCAGATCCTTGCTGGCTGGATGTTGCTCCATAACATGACGCCAGAATCGAGTTCCAAAGCCTTTTACAGGGCCGTCTAATTCATGATGAATCTGTAAAACACAGTCACTGTTTTCTGTCACAGACGATCGCAATTCATCTGGCTCAAGTCTGGTGAGCGTTACCGCGGCTGTCTGTTCACCGTCATTTCGTACCAGCATTGCGTCCGCATCTTCTCCCCTACCCCAGAGCTGATTGAAATATTGAGCTGACCGATGCGATGTAGCCCAGCAACTTTGCATTCGGCCACCGATTGTTTCGGCAAGAAGATATCCCTTACCTGCCTTTGCCGCTTTTTCGGTTAGACAAAAACTGATGTTCGGATGATCGGCCATGCTTGCAAGAATAAAGCGATCGATAAAATCTAGTTTCTCCATGACCTGACGGGGCAGGACGATTTCCACATTGATATTTTGGCCAGCCAAACCATAAGCCACTGTACGCAACGATGAAGAAGATAACTCCCACGACTCGACGGATCCGTCTGTATAACAACGAGCGCCTGTACATCCATTCTTACTGATGGAATAACGTAGCGCTTCGCTGATACTCTTGTATTCAGGCGAAGATGACGGACCGAAATAGGCATATTCTTCAGGAAGACGCAAATTATGCAGCCACTTGATATCCAACCACAGCAGAGCAACGTGCCTGTCCAGACTCTCCATGGCAAAGCGTTGGTCAAAGTCAAGCACACAATGTGGGCAGGCACTATCACATTCTCTGGGGCAATTCAATTTCTCGTAGGCCTTATTGAAAAGGTTGGAAAGAAAATTATCGGCCCGCGAAGAATAGCCTGCTGCAAAATGATCAAAAATCAAAATGGACCAACAGACGACACCTGGTTCCGGTTGCCCCTGTTTGACCTCACAACCAAGTTCAGTTGCCTGGACGCCGATCAACTCCGCCAGGCTATCGCGCAAGGCAACGGCGATAGTCCGGGCAGCGATTCGATCATCCAGCCATACACCGTCCTTGTTTTTAAGCTGCAGCTCAAAAATATCCGTGTGCAGCTCGTGTCCTAGACAGATTCCCTGTTTGATTTTCCGGTCATCAGCCGGACAGAAGCCTTCTTCATCCTTTGCCCTCCGTAATTTTCTATGAGGACGCGCAAATACTCTTGGCAAATCTCCGTTTGGAGTCATGGGCTCCGCCCGACCGCAGGATAGGCAGAGTGCATAGCCGGTTCCATGAAGCCCGCGGGAATGATGAAAAACATGTCCAATCGTTGTACTCCTGAATCGGCCAAGCTCCGGATTACTCAAGGCAACCCAGTCCCCTTGGGCATTGATCCAGGGAGACTCCACTGGAACATACTGCTGAAAGCTAATATCATTGTCAGGTATTGAGTAAAAATCCACGGCAAACCCTGCCGGTTCAAGAAATTCGTGAATGTCTTGCTGTTCGATTTCCTCTCCGCAATAACAGCATTCGGCGGCCAGTTTAAGATTGGGACTGGAACCACTGGCACCGCAGTGCCGGCATCTCCAGGCAAAACGGATCTCCTGAACCTCATGAACCTCTTCAGTGTCAGCCGGAATGTGCCAATTGAGAGTGATACCGGCTGAACGGTAGACTAGGCCATTCATGACCACTTCTGCTCCTGGTGCATATTCCCGCAACGCTGTTGCCAGATCACGACTGGCCAGATCACGCCGCTGAAAACGGTTATCATCCCGACGGTTCTTCCCCCCGTTTTCCCGTCGAGCCATGCGTGCTCTGAAGCGATCCACTGTAAGGTTGTCAAAAGAGGCAATATGGGCGGGAAAACCGTAGGCCGGCAGGTACCCCCGCGTTGCCAGTTCTCTGAGCAGATACTCTTGCGTCAGCCTGGACAGCCGATAGGTGACTGCCCTGCTGGCAGGTGATTTTTCTCCAGCTACACGGATAAACTCCAGTCGTTCATTTTCCAGGTGTTGCCATTCCAGACGCCATCGCTCCATTATCTCGGTCATCTTCTCTGCAGCAACAGCGGTATGTTTGGCCAATGGTTTGTTTTCCAGAATAGAATACCGCACCAGACGATTGAGGCCTTCTGCCAGCTCAGGACTTTTTTCCGGCGAAAAATCATTGCACCATGCACAGTATTGTTCCGCCCAGGGTTCATCGCCAAGAAAGAAAAAACCGCAGTCAAACTTTATCTGGTCTACCCCGAGACCGGCGAGCTTTTCCGCCAGAAAACGGGTGAGAAGGAAAGAGTTAACATGCCGCTGAACGATAACAGGGCTATCCAGTGAAACAGAGGGTGCTGCTAAAGGGGTTTCAAAAGCCCACAGCGTATTGGCAAACACAGCCTGATCTAAAGGATTGGCCTTACACAGGGTCAAGGCCAGAGAGCGGGCTTCCTTTCTGCGGCCGGCCCGGCCGGCCCGCTGCAAATAGTTGGCGGGATGGGGCGGTACATTGTTCATGGATACCTGGCTTATTCCTCCGATATCAATGCCCATTTCCATAGTGGTGGAGCAGGAAAGCAGGTTAATGTCTCCTGTTTTGAATTTTCTTTCAAAATGTTCAAGAACCTTTGCCTCCTGTTGTGCCGAATGTTCCGCTACTCTGAAATAGGGAAACATCTCAATCACCCGATCATGGAGAACAGACCATATACCCCGTTCCCGCAGCTCGGCAATTTCAGGCTGCTGTTGTAGCCACTTTCGTCCACGTTTTATCCGTTCAACCGCATCGGTTACCCCGCCAAAGGCCTTATCATAAACCGGCATTTCCACCGCTTTGCACGACGCCGTATCATCGGTAGGCTTTTTCTCAGGCAGATAGGGCGTAACACCTTTCAGGGTCGTATCGAGCAGACGTCGGGTCACCGGGCAAATCCAGGCCCTATGTATCGGGAGGAAGGCCAGCTGCTCGAGGGGAAGAACAAAACCGTCTGCCGTCAACTTGAGAATCCGTTTTTCCGTCAATAGCTGCCAGGCTTCCTGTAATACCGCATCAACCCTGTCCTCTCCTTCCGCCGTCTGGATATCGGTATGCATAACGTAGGCAAGCAGACGCACGAGCATTGATCGCATACCACTGCGTCGTGCTCGGGGCCAGCGGCGTTGGTTGCTGCCCGCATCCTGTTCATCAGGCTGAACCAACCAGCTTTGCCGGAAAGGCAGCCCCATCCATTGGCGCCAGGCCGGTATAATATCAAGAGAACCGCCGGAACGGACAAAAAAATCAAGACAGAGTTTCAGAAAATTTTGCCACTCAGACTCGTCAAAGGCAGCCGCCTGTTTGACCAACTCTGGCACCGTTTCAATACTGTCAAGAGCCGGATAGCAGACTGCCACCATTCCCATGGTTTCCAGACTGTTCAACCGTTTCGGACGGCGTCCAAATTCCCTCACCAGAAACATACGGGCAAGCTCATGACGACCACTATCGCCCGTGAATACCGCTGGCGCAAATTCACGATATTGGGCCACCATTCTGTCAAAATCCCTGCCCTCGCCAGTCAACAGATTGGCCAACTCTGTAAACGGAATAGGGGTTGGACGTTGCAACCTCTGCAATTCTTTCTTTTTCCGGGCAATCATGTCTGCCAGAGATGACATATTTGCCTTTTCAAGTTCTGCAATGTCAGCGGCCAGTTGAGCGGCCTGTTTCCCGCCGCCACTTGCAGCAAATTGCAAGGTGTGATGATAAATCAGGCTCCGAATATGTCCACGTTCAGCCTCCTGCTGCAGCTTGATGGCCATGCGCGCTGTCCCTTGCCTACTATCGTTGAAGGTGAGCAAACGGCGTCCTCGCCACGGATGATCCGCAGGTTTCTTTCCGTCAGGAGCAAACTCCAGCAACGTGGGCAGAATAGTGCTAAGCAGAAAGGGCGCCCCCAGCCTGCTCATCTGGAACAGCGGCCTCCCTCCGGGGCGATCCTGTTGCTCACAGGCAGGGCATAGCAGGCCTTCCCCGCCATCTTCATGCGCCAGAAGACGTAAGGTGTTATCACCTGCCTCGGTTATGCTCCGGGTTTTCTTGTCAATATCCAAGGGACCGACCTGACTGAGGGGGTGGTTGACAATAAGAACGCGATAGTTGAAAACTGCGGTTGCTTCAATTGTTTCATCGTCTTCATCTCCGGTTTCCACATCAAGTTCAAACTCATCCAGAACCGCTGGGGGCTGGAGCTGAGTAAGAGAACCATTGTTGTCTTCTGCCAACAGATACACCTTGCCGCAGTCATTGCAACGAACAATTTCAAATACAGGGCTGCCGCAGGAACAGTGTTTGCGAGGCTCAAGATACACATCCCCATAAGGCCAGTGCGGATCGTTCAGCCGGGTTCCTTCTTTTTGCGGGCAGTCCGGATCTGCACAAGCCCATAGACCACCGACGGTCTGATGGAAGAGATGTACGCGAAGCGGAAGAAAACTTTCCGCAATACCACCTTTTTTTTTCTGCTTTCTTGTCCCGGTGAGCACATCCAGCCAGCGCAGGGACAGCAACTGTTGCTCCCGACTGAAGGTTTGTTCTTTTGGAAACAGCTGCTGACATACAGCGGAAAGTCGAATTACATGTATCCCTAGCGGATCATGGGTAAAAAGGCTGCGGATTGCACGGGCTGTGGTATTGCAAGTCAACGCTCTGTAGCGCTGATTGGACACTTCCTGTCCACCATCCATGGCTTCCAGATCTTCCAGTGAGACAGACGGTTTTCCTTTTTTCTTTTTTGGCAGTTCAGGTACCTGCCGTTGACCCGCAACAAGCTGTACCTGATCTATCCTCACACCGGCCACCTCGGCCAGGAAATTACGCAGATCTTGTCCGGCCTTGCCTTCAGGGTCGCCAATGGTTGCTGAGGTCGCAATAAAATGCACCTGTTCCGCCTTGACACCGAAAGCGAGCAGAACCCGCCTGATGAGCAGGGCCGCCTCGGCTGCCTGGGAGCCGACATAGGTATGGGCCTCGTCAAGAACCACCCATTCCAGTTTACCCTGGGACTGTTCCAGAATAGGCGCATCCACTGTCCGCACCAGCATATATTCCAGCATAGTCGGGTTGGTGACCAGCATTGGCGGGGGACTGGCACGCAGGCGTTTCCGGTCCAGTACCTCGCTGGGAAAATCCTTGTGTTCACGAGCAGGCAACTCTTCGGGAGTATTGCCGTTGTACAGACAAAAACGAATATCTTGACCGAAAGTGTGGGTCCAGGCCCGCAATCGTTCCCGTTGGCTGTTGATTAGCGCGTTGAGAGGATAGAGAAACAAGGCCCGGACCCCGACAAGCTGCCCCTGTTTTTTCTCGCCCAAGCGGACAAGGTGGTCAAGGATAGGCACCATGAAACATTCTGTCTTGCCGGAACCTGTGCCGCTGGTAACGACAAGAGATTTCGGAGGTTTTTCGGCAAGCAAACGCCATGATTCGACCTGATGGGTATAGGGGCGCAGCTCCTTGGAAAAACGATATTCCCCTGCCAGCTCCTTTGGCGGCCTGTCCATGGCTGCCACCAATTCGGGATGGAGTAGCCGTTCCCTGTTTGCCAACTGCTCCATGGATATCTCAGCGGTTTTCCACCCAAATACAGCTTCAAATGCAGGATCGGCCAGAAAGGTTCCCCTCACCCCATACGGTCTGCTGAAAAGATCGTTGAGGTGTCGTCGCAGAGGAACATTGGCAAATCCCAGACGGCTGATGGCAGCCTGCTTGCTACGTTCAGCAAGGACTGGAAAAAGCTCGGAGAAAAAGGGCAAACTCATGGGGAACTCCTCGTTAGAGTAAGATATTATTCACTTGCTGTTTGGGCCATCAGGCCGTTCGCCAGACAGCGGGCAATGATCAGATTGTAAGCCTCGTCAAACCAGTCAGGATCAAAGGCATGACAGGTTCGCAATAGTCCTATCCGGGAAGGATCCCCGAGCCATTCTCCCGAAGTGCCATTGGCACATTGAACGGCAAGCAGGATCGGCAGGTTAATGACTAAATCATGAAAGCCGAATGAATCTGGACAGAGGTATTCCGAATACAGGGGGTGACGCCGGGCCATGGACAACAGATCAATGTCAGCTTGGGGCCACTGATCCTGGGTGTGATTACGCAACAGATGTTGCAATGGACTGGCATTTCCTTCAAATAGCCTTGACTTTGCCTCAGGGCCAACGACAAACTGCAAGCCAACACGATTTTGCTGCGCTTCCGGATCAACAAATCCCCTAGCCAGGCCCAGAATATATTGCAAGGCAGGATGGTCATCAGAGAGTCTCTCTGACACGGTGTTTATGTGCGTCAACAGCACTTTGCGGCCAAGATGATCACCAAAAGTAGTCAGGCACTGAGTCCGCAGGGTAGCCATAACCTGTTCCCAGATTGAATACGGAACAATCTCCCAGGCAAACGGTAATTCCTGTGCGAATCGGCGCAAAAAATCACGGGGCAGGCTTCCCAGACGAAAGGCCAGCGCGGCCATGCCTATGGGTGATTGGGCAAAACAACGCCACAGGTCAAGAGCTGTCAGGGACAGATGGCCGACCTGTCCGGCCAACTGCTCCACATCCTGCCACATGGGATCCTGAAAATCTGTTGCCAGTTGCTGCACTGTCTCCAGCAACGCCTTTTGCCGCTGGTTATAATCCGCGTGTTCCATTGCCCTGGCAAGAGGAGTGCTGGCATCCATGTCCCCTTCAATCGGCCATAACAATGGACGAATCATTAAGGGGCTGTCAGGGGCCGGATACAGCAACCATGGTCCCGGTTCACGATTTCCCGGATCAACTTCCCAACATCCGCAGGCCACGCCCTCGCTCATTTGTTGGCGCAGGTCAATGACAGAGTCATCCTGTTGGAGAAGATTTATGGCTTGGATACGAAGAGCGGCCAATGTTTCATGATCCAGGGTTTGCACGGTATTATCGTTGAGCAGGACTTTGTCGGCATCCCTTTTCAAATGTCCTGTGTACCGGGCCACTTTCAAATGAAAGATCTCTGCTCCGTCAACTATGATATCAACCCGTACCGTGGTGTCGAGGTCATCATCCATGGACAAAAGGTGCTGGATATCCTCCAGGTAATTCTGCAGACGAACCACCTGTTGCAGACTGTCTGTCCCCAGGTGCAGGGTAAAGGATCGATTGGCACCGTCTGCACTTGAACGGAAAACCATCTCCATATGAGCGTTGTACCGTGGAGTATGAATGGTGATTCTGGCTCCTAACAGCTGTTGCATGGATATTTTTGTCCCCTCGGGCAATTCTCGCCCTGCCATGTCAAAGGCCCGCACTCCCTGGGCAGGAAACGGCAGGCGTACTCTGACCGGAGTTGTGGTACGGGGCCAAAACACCTCGATGTCCACCTGTTCCGGTGTATGTTGATCAGGTGCAACGCCAAAGCTCAATTCCAGAGTGTGGAAAACTTTTACCACATCAAGTAGCACTCCCGAGGTCAACAGTCTGGCCGTGTTCGCTCCCCAGTGTTTCAGGGTAATGGTGCCGGAACGGGGACCATGAGCAGTAACATCAATGGTAGCTTGATCTGGCAGGAGAACCATACGGCTGCGAAAAAGCAGTTCTCCGCTTGCCGGATAACGTGCCACAACCGGCCCAAACGGAAATCCTGCTCCATGACTGTTCGGCGTAAGAAAGGCGGGTTTTCCCGAGGCAGATTTCTGAAAACCAGTCTGGTCAATGATATGCAGTTTCGGTTTACCGAGAAAGGCCTTAGCGGGACTTATGAAATGTTGCCAGAGTTGCCTGCCACGCCACACATATGCTATTTCCGTGGCATCTGCCCGTCCGGTCTGGAAACGGAATGAGCCTTGGTCCCCATGAACCTGTATGGCACCTTGAAAACGAACAATCTTCCTGGAATTGAGCAAAAGATCGCCAGCCCTCTCAACCCGGCTGTCGTTCAGGCTTTCAATCCGCCACTCTTCGGGCAGAGCCAGCAAGGCCTCTGTTTCGGCAATCTTGCCGCTGCCCTGTTTCAACAGGCGAAATTCACCGTCTACCGAAAAGATCCAGGGCATTTCTATGTCCATTTCTTCGCCATGCACAACCTGGGCAAACCATGTACGACCATTCGGCGCGGCAAGGCAAAGCATGTGGGCCTCGGCCGCTTCCGATCCTGACCATTCGCATGAAATTCGTTCAATGCGATAGGCATCATGACCAGCGATATGGCGCAGATTCACAATCCGGCTCTGGTCACCCACCTGAAGAGACAGGTCCATCCGGCGGGGAAAATCGTTCGCCTCCGCGTTAAAAAAACGGGCAAGAATCTGCCGGTCAATGGTTTCCGGCAGGGAGAATGATGAATACAACTGCCAACCATCTTCACCCTGCTCCAGAAAACGCATCAGCGGGAAAGGAATATTTTGTTTCTCAACTCGCAGCTCAACAGCATCGCAAAGCAACTGGGCAACAAGCCCCTGGGCATCCTTATCCTCAAGGGGCAGGGAAAAGCGATCCCGCCAGCCCGGGACACGCTGATCCAAGCGGGCCACGGTTTCGGCACTTTTTGTCAGATCGGCTTCTTCCTTGAGCTGAAGTATGGTTATTATTACATCTGCCAGCAGAATATACACTGCCGGCTGACGGTAGCTTGAGGGTAACAGGCGTTGTAGGCTTTCCACCCATGTTTCAATATCCTGCTGGCTGGCGGTCGTACCCGCGGCAAGTTGCAGCACCCTTTTCAGGAGCCGGCCGATGCCGCCCCGCCCCTCGGCAAGAAGACGCAAAGGCAGACCGCCCTGCAGGGCAACGCTGAGAATATATCGCAGCCCCCGTGCTGACGGACTTTTACTCTCCAGGAGCTCAGACCGTTTTTTACGCAGCGCGACCGTTGCATGGCGTTCCAGGCATCAGGGTCTGCCCGCAGATCATGGAGAATGGGCTCCCAAGAAAATCCGGAGCCGTCATAGCGTCGCCGCCACCATTCTGCGCCGTACAGGACAAAAAGTTTGTAAAACAGCGGAACATCGGCCAGCCGGGCAAGATTGTCAAACCCGGAAAGGCTCGCAAGCCAGCTTTGCAGGGACTTCTCCAGGTCACCAAATTCCTGCTCCGTCATTCGGTAGCGAAACAGTTCACGACCATCCGGCCGGGAGAGGCCGCCTCGTTGCAGAAGAAATGTTTTGAGCCATGTTTTTTGGCAGGTATTTTTCATTTCAAGGCCCGTCCTGGGTTTGTTTACTGGGTCCATACCCCTAGTTGTAGTCCCTGACGTTCAAATCATATTTTTTCAATTGTTCCAGAAAGTCTTCATCCTGGAGCAGCTCGTCGTGTAAGCGTTCCCGTTATTTTATCATAGCCTGAAAAGTTAAAAAACGGGATCTGCCGGCAAGGCTTAAAGTACATTACAGATGTAGAGTAGAGCGCTAATGAGAACAGACTCCAACGACTAAGCCCCGCCGCACGCGGCTCCTACATACCAGATGGTTTTCCATTTGCATCAGCGCCCCCTTGTCGGTAGGGTCGAAGGTTGGCGCGGTACTCAAGAGCCCGTTTCCAACCCCCGCCACGACAAACGCAGCATGCGCATTTCCCGCATTACGCTTTCTCTGTTAATTTCATCTCAAGAATTATGTGTCCTATCAAACCGGCAGCACTTTCAGACATGGTAGTAACGAACTCCATAATCATTATACAATCCCAGAGTTTCATATAACCAAGCCCTACTCCATCTGTTCCAGCCGAAGCCACGGCGTTTTCTGGCATACATCAGATGTCGTCTAATCTTTTTCTCCACCCAGTCTTTGACATAGCCAAAACACTTACTGGAGTTACCGACGCGAAAATAGTTTGCCCAACCCCTTAATATCGGATTGATGAGATACACAACTCGATCCACGGGTTGAAATTGATACCTGCGGAACACATCCTTGAGCTTTCGCAACAGGGTAGTCCGTGAATTTCATTCGTGGAGTAACTCGTACTCCCCACGCACCACGGCGTATTTTAATCCGCCGAAAATCAAATCCCAGAAAACTAAAGTTCTTATCCTGGGTAAGATCCACTATGCGTGTCTTTTCTTGATTCAGCTGAACACCCAACTTTTCAAACTCTTCAACAAGACGCTTATCCAGAAGATCACCAGTATACACGGCAAGGGCAAGGCCCTGTCCATCCTGGCTCATAAACTGGGCCGGGCCGTGGACTTTATGCTCAAAAACAGACAGGGGTTTGATATGAACAGATTTTTTGCCGCATGACCTGGAGGGGACGGATGAACCGGACGTCTAACTGGAGCCACCGTTGTTGTTTTTCAGCGAGCATGTGTCTGTACCAGACACTGATGAAGACGCATCATGTGGCGCAACCACACCGGTCGGTGCTATGCCGCTTCCCGGCAGCCAATACGATTGATTGGTCGTCCGTCCCGCTCCGTCTGCATACTGATTATTTGATACGGTTCTGCTCCTCCCCCGAACCCGACACTAGCTCCGGCATGTTTTCTTGTACATGACCACGCTTCTTTGACTGGGACGGCATGAGGGTACGTGATTGTTTCTAGGACGCTGCAAGCCCTGCTTGCAGCAGCTGTCACCCGGCAGGAACTGCTTGCAAGTCCGCGGATAATCTGTCCGGTCTACGACGAGCAGTTGTTGGGCCCATTCTCGACCCGGACTGATTATCCGCTTCGAGTGGTAGCCAACTCCTTTCCTGTTGGCGGGATAGTTGATCCTCAATAGGTGTTTGGTGCAGAATTGCTGCCACCGAATATGAAACCCAAGACAGGGCGCTTCAAAGATCAGTCAGCCGGTGCCCGGCTGAGGGTGAAGCGATCTCGCCCCTAACTACTTTTGTAGCTTGACGACCGGGGGCCTTCTAGGTGTTAGCTCTTATTGATAGATTGCGTAAATTTTGTAAACTGCTCCAGCAAATTCCCTACGTTATCTAATGAGACATCGGCTGGATGGGCATTCTTTTTCACAAGACCAAAAACATCTTCTAACTCCATAAAAAGCTCTGCCAACTTTTTATTGATTTCCTTTTTCAATTCTTGATCTTCTGTGCCAATTATCTGAGAAATAAATGTCGCTCCACCACCGAGAAATCCATGCAAATGTGAATAACGCAAACTAATCAATTGATATAATCTATATTGCCCATAAAAGAAATAAGAGAGAAAACCTACAGATATTGCGACCCCAAATCTTAGAACATATCTTTCAATCTCGCCATATTGCTTAAAGTATTCCATTGCGAATGTACTAAATACAAAAAATGGTATAAACATTAGTGATATTATAAATCCAGCCATAAACCAATTCCTATGTCTTACCGATTTTTTTAATTCCTCTTCGATGTTGCCCTGGAAATTTTTTTGCAATCCAAGCTCTGCTTTAAGATCAAGAACATTCTTTATGCCTTTCTCGACCTGTGAAGATATTTCTGTCTTTAGCCTAAGTATATCAGACTCAATATTATGAAGTATTTCCTTCTTTAACGCTTCTACATCTGGGCTATGCTTATATCGTTGGACGATCGATTCAACAAATTCATCTATTTCACTATATATTTTCTCACCTTCCTCAAAATACTGAATGAGTTGCTGAGCGTTATTTGATCTCTGAATATTTGCCCACTTCTGATTCCAAACATTAAACTTTTGATCGAATTCAACAATCTTTCGATTCAACTCATTCCAATAATCAAATATAAAATATTGATTTCTTAGCTGATGATAAAATGCTCGTTTTTGGTCAAATCTTTGCTTAATCTGTTGTGATACTTGTTGAAGATGAGGACCTGATTTATCCTCAATCTCTTTCCTATCAAATATTTTATTGGACATGACCGCTTCCTTAAAATAGGCTAACAGGTTAATAAGTGGAAAATTTCCACTATATTCTCTCTAATATATGCTCATGCCTTCCACTTATTTTATATGCAAGGCCATATAAGGATAAATAGACAAACCCCTATCAACATATTGATCTCAATCCTGACTTTTCCATTTATTGCGATATTCAGTAACAAAGACGGAAAGCTCAAGCTTCTCCAGGAAACACCTCAGACAGCAAATCATCAGGAGTACCAACTTAACTAGTGGTACCATGTAACGACTTAATATTCCATTGTTTTATAAAAAAATCCCAGAAACTATTGCCACACAAGCGGTTTCGAAAGTTCAGCTCCGGAAGATATTGCGGCGGAGTCAAATCAGGTTAAGGTAACGGCATGCGGAGGAAAGAGAAAGGAGGCCGGACGACCTGAAAGAGATGTTTAAAGGGGTTGAAGCCGGAAGGGAAAAATAACTGAAAACAGCAGCGGGCAGACCACGTTTGCGGACGAAAACGGACCGGAGCCTGCCCGGATCACGCTTGATCGCGCGATTTCACGGGCATCCGGGCCTGAGCGATTCCGTTGTTTCTTTCTGCTCACCCTTGTTTTTTATTTTCCTTACCATAAATTGACATCCTCCCCGCCCTGAAGGACGGGGATTCCCTGTGCAAACCGAATTAGCATACAACAGGGAGCGGGCGTGCGTCACCGCTTCCCGCAGCTTCCTGCTTCATCGCAAGGGCCAACGCCTCCGCTCCACAGGCCAACACCCTGTGCCTCAGGGCTAAAATGTTCCTTGCCGCCACATCATCCGCATTGGCCTCATAATCGCATTCGACACAGTGGAACCCGGCCTGCGTCCTGCGGTTATCCCTTGGCACATGACCGCAGCAGGGACAGGCCTGGGAAGTATGCTGCGGCGGAACCTCCAGCAACATTCCACCCTGCCATGCGAGCTTGTACTCCAGCATGGACACGAACATGCCCCAACCCTGATCCAGAATGGATTTGTTCAAGCTCGATTTGGCTTTGACATTTCGACCGGGACTGTTCATCGTACCTTTGGCCGAACGGGTCATAGAACCTCCGCAAGGAAACTTCCGACTTTAGTCGGGAGAGGAATTGCGGGCTTGCATGGCAAGCCAGATTTGTTACCATGTGGAGTATGGTAGATGTTGTTTACAAACGTAATTGTGTGTATCAGACAGCATACCATGTGGTTTGGTGCCCAAAGTATCGCAGGAATGTACTTGTCGGCAAGATAGCGAAAGCGCTTGAAGACATGCTGGATGCAATTTGCGAGAAACGCGGTTGGTTTGTGATTTCCAGGGAAATCCAACCCGATCACATCCACCTGTTTCTGAGCATTCCGCCTGCCGTGGCCGCTGCCAATGCCGTAAAAATCCTCAAGGGCACCACCGCCCGCAAGCTGTTTGCGCGCTTCCCGGCGCTGAAAAAACGGTTGAGGGGCGGACACGTCTGGTCGCCCTCCTATTATGTCGGCACTGCAGGCAATGTCAGCGCCGAGACCATCCAACGATACATCGAGCGCACGGAACACATCAGGGGACGCCGGTAGATGCAGCGTACGATCTCGATCAAACTGGAAACCTCGCCGGAACAGCGACGGGCATTGATCGAACTGGCCCATGAGTTCGCCCAGGGATGTAATCTGGTCGCGCGTTTTGCTGCCGAGCGGCGAATCACCAACCGCGTCAAACTTCACCACCTGGCTTACTACCCGGTGCGCGAAAACACCCGCCTCGGGTCGCAGATGGTCTGTAACGCCATACGGGCAGTGGCCGGCGCCTACAAAGCCTTGAAAGCCAACAAGCGTTTGCCGAAAGACGGGCCGTTCACCGATATCGTTTTTGGCGGTCGGGGCGCCGTCCATTTCGACAAACGCACCTACAGCATCCGGGGCGAAACCCTTTCCCTCTATACACTCGACGGTCGCATCCAAGTGCCGATGCGGCTTGGCGAGTTCCAGCGGGCGTACCTTGATCGCGGCATCCCGAAGGAAGCCAAACTTGTTCAGAAGCCCAAAGGCTGGTTTTTCCACCTGGTCCTCGATGTTCCAGTTGGAAAGGCCCGCAGCGGCGGAACCCTTGGCGTGGACCTCGGCGAGAACAACATTGCCGCAACCAGCACCGGAAAGGTCTTTGGTGGCGGCAAACTTCGATACGACCGGGACCGATACCTTGCCCTTCGCCGGCGTCTCCAGCGCAACGGTTCGCAATCGGCAAAGCAGTTGCTGAAGCGAATCTCCGGCCGGGAGCGCCGCCATGTGACCCACGTGAATCACGAAGTCAGCAAGGCCATTGTTACGGAAGCGGTTCGTGTCGGTGCGGGTGTGATTGCGCTGGAGCGGCTGACCCACATCCGTAAGCGGATCAAGGCGGGCAAGCGCCTTCGCTCCCGTTTGCATCGTTGGGCGTGGGCGCAGCTTCAGGGAATGATCGCCTACAAGGCTGAGGCCATGGGGATTGAGGTGTTGTATGTCAATCCAGCATACAGTTCCCAGACCTGCAATAATTGTGGGCAGATCGTTACTCGCAAGCGACACACTCTCAGTTGTTCGTGTGGAAACCGGGCGCACTCGGATGTCAATGCGGCATTGAATCTTGCTCGGTTGGGAGAGACCGCCGTCTCTTCCAGGGGCGTCGTAAACCGTCCTGATGTGGCAGCTTAGCCTGACCATAATAAAAAGCCTCTGACTTCAGTCAGGGGTTGTTTACAAAAAATCAGGAAAGGTAGAACAATTTACCATTAGATAAGCTTATGTCCAAAGGTCATTGATCCGATCAACGGCTTCCAGCTTATGATCGTCCAAGAGATGAGTATATCGCCGTACCATCTCCATGGTGCGGTGCCCTAAGATCTCGGCCAGGGTACGCAAATCTACGCCTGCCATGAGTAAATATGAAGCCGCTGTATGCCTTAGATCGTGCATGGTGAAGTCCTTTATTTCCGCCGCAGCCACTGCATTCTCAAAACTACGCCGAAAAAAAAGATTCGGTCGGCGCCGGACACTCTCCCCCACCGAGTCCGGCAGGAAGACATACTGATCCGACCGCCAGTTGGGTGGCCGCATCTCCTCCAGCATATGAGCCGCCTCCCTGGTAAGTGGAACACGACGTCTGGTTGTCTTGGTACGAGGCAAGTCGATCATCCGTGCTGTCAAGTCCACTTGTCCCCAAGTCAACCCAGCACCTTCGCTGGGCCTCATACCAGTATGGAGTTGCAGACGCACATAGGGTGCCAAGGCCGTATTCTTTGACTCACAGCAACAATCGAGCAACATCCTGATCTCGATCCTGTCCAACAGCCGCAAGCGCCCTTCTGGCCGTTTTGGACGCCTGACATCCTGCGCTGGTTGGCCGCAATTTACTCCCCACTCCAACCTGGCAACCGTAAAAAGGTGGCTCAGAACGTCCATCTCTCGGCAAACCGTACCAGGCTTAACCTTCCGCAAACGGGCGTCGCGATAGGATGCAACCTGCGGACCCTTGATCTCCGAGAGTAGCGTCCCGGAAAAAAACTCCAGCAGATGTTTGAAAATCACTGTTTCCCTGGCCCTGGAGTTGCTTCTCTTTCCTGAGCTTACCTCCAGCTCATACCGTCGTAGCGCATCCTCGAACAGCATGTCATCCTGTGGGATGCCATCCTGGTCCAACCCAGCCCGCAAAAGTTCTTCAGTGGTCTCAGCCCATTGAAGAGCCTCCCAACGGCGGGAAAAACTTCGCGATGCCCGTTGTCCGTTGACACATACCTCAGCCAGATAAACGGTACCTTTTTTTCTCTTCCGTTTCCTAATCGTCGCCATTTTGGTCGTAAATTTGGTCGTAAATTTTTGTCAAAACCTGGCAAATGATGTCAAAAACCAAGCTATCACGACCACCGACGACAAACAACAAAAAAAGGCTGTATCCCCCGCAACAGGGGGATACAGCCTTATATTGTACCGGTACTGCTTTAAAATTTAATGGTCGGGAAGAGAGGATTCGAACCTCCGACCCCAGCGTCCCGAACGCTGTGCTCTACCAGACTGAGCCACTTCCCGACCGGATGTAATCATCTAATTTTTTTCTTTGCATCCCGTCGTCGCTGCACCTCTTGAGAAGGTACAGCGACGACGGGCTGTATAAAATAGAAAACAGCCGACAAAAATGCCAGCTGTTTTTTCAAATTCAGCTGTTTTTTTATTTCACAGCATCAGCCAGCTTGCTTCCCGGCTTGAACTTGGCAACCTTTTTGGCAGGAATCTTAATCATTTCACCGGTGCGGGGGTTTTTGGCCTGACGGGCAGAACGTTTTGCGACGGAAAATGTTCCAAAGCCGACAAGAGTAACCTTGTCGCCGTTTGCCAGGGCCTCAGTCACCGCCATCAGCATTCCGTTGAGAGCTTTTTCGGCCGCAGCCTTGCTGATGTCAGCGGCACCAGCCATGGATTCTACCAGTTCCTTCTTGTTCATACTTCCCTCCCTTTTGAATTGGCATTGCCAAGTTTAACCAGGGGCAATTCCTGATTCCTTCCTTTTTTATACACTAACGGATTTAAAACAAAATCAACACACTTTGTCAAAGGAAAAAAAGGCGCTTATTCCCAGTATACATACATTACAGCCGATTTTGTGGCCCCCGGAATTGATGAATCAACATTCATTTTTTTCGCCCTTCCAGGTCCACAAAAACCTTCTCCACATTATTTTTTTGAAAAAACCGGAGAACGGCCAGTCGAAAGGACGGTTTGAAAATCCGTTCCAGATCAACAGCCTGCAATTCTACCTTCACCTGGACCGGAGAGACTGCAGACATCTTGACCCGACAGCCGGCAAGCCCCATGTCCTCAAGTCCCCTTTCCCACTCCTCGATCCGTCGCAGCCGCTCCGGGGTGATTCTGGTTCCATGGGGTATCCTGGTGGCGAGACACGATGAAGAGGGCTGGTCCGCTGTGTCGAGCCCCCGGACCCGGCTCAGTTGCCGAATCTCTTCCTTGGCTAGTCCGGCCTCCACAAGAGGAGTTCTGACTCCCAGTTCATGGATGGCCCGCAACCCCGGCCGCCGGTCCTTGAGGTCATCGGCATTGGTCCCGTCCACCAGGCAGTAAAACCCGCGGGCCTCGGCCTGTTCCCTGAACAGCCTGTACAGCCGAAGCTTACACAGATAGCAGCGCTCCTCGGGGTTAGCGACGAATTCCTTCCAGGAGAGGGGCTCGATATCGAGCCAGGCCTGCTCAACCCCGGCGGGAATCCCGTGCCGGGCCAACCAGGAGCCGGCCCGTTCCCGGTCGCTCTTCTTCTGGAGAATGGAGCGGCCGTGCAGCACCAGAACATTGCCGGCCCCCAGCTCCTCCAGGGCGACATGAAGGAGCAGGGAGGAATCCACCCCGCCGGAAAAGGCCACCGCCACCCGGCCGTATTCCTTCAGCAGTCGACCAAGGTGGGCCGCTTTCTGTTCAGGCAGGGAGAGTGAATCCCGGCCCTGTACGTCCACCCGGCTCAACTGTCCTCGTCATTGTCAAAAGAGAAATCAACGGTGGGAAAATGGGCCACCGGCTCCGAGAGCAGGAACTTCTTTCTGAGAATCCAGTCCCGCAGGGTATCGGCAATCTCCCGGGCCTTGACCATGGACGACAGTGGTGCCGTGGGCACCTTCTTGCCGGCCACTTCTATCATGCCGCTCTTGAGCTCAGCGTAGCTGACCTCACCGTAGTTGCGCTGGATACCGTTGGTGTAGTCGTGGCCGTAATCCACCACCTGGGTGAAGATCTCTTCGTCGGACACGCCGGTGAACCGGGCCATCTCCTCGTTGAGGATCGGGATGGGCACACCGATGCCCACGGCCAGAGAGCAGCCGTACCCCTGGATACTCACGCCGCGCAGCCACTTGGCAGACATCTGTTTCAGGTCCCCCTGGACCATCATCGTCCCGGCCGGCCGCCGGGGAACCCCGTTTTCCCCGCGGGGAGCGCCGGGGTTGTGCTGGGTGCCGTGCCAGGTCACATAGCCGATACCACCGCCAAGGAAAATCCTGGTACCGATGCCGATGGTCCGGTACAGGGGGTCGTTGAGCAGGGGACTCAGCTCGCCGGCACTGCAGTAATTGGCATTCCGGCAGCCCGGTTTGAGCATGCCCATGTACGTATATACGGTGCGGTCGGAAAAATTGACCGCACAGTTGTAATTCTGATAGCCGTTGCGCGGATTGCACAGCAGGGCGTAGGGCATGTCGGCCAAGGTGAGTTCTTTCTTGCATTTCCGGTTGGCATAACAGTCGGTGGGATAGGCCTTGGCCTCAAGGAATACTGTTTTTCCGGCCACCAGATCCTCTATGACATGACCGCCGCCGTAGCGGAACTCGCCAGGATAGACCTTGTTTAAGGGGTCATCTTCAGCCAGCTCCGTGGCCCCGAGGTAGATATCAATGGCCGCCAGCCCGGCATAGGCCGACACCTTGTTGATCCAGACCTTCTGGGCCTTGATGGTCGGAACCGTCTGCCCGAAGTTGAAAAACGCCCCGGAAGAGCACATGGTGGAAAAGGTTCCAGTGGTCACCACATCCACCTTGCGCGCCGCTTCCACCGGACCTTCACTGCGGACGATGTCCACCATCTCCTCGGCAGTCACCACCACGGCCTCCCCCGCCTTGATCCGGGCATTTATCTCTGCATACGTCTTGTTTACCTGATATTCGCTCATATTTTCACCATCTGTCTGGGCTCGGTTATCCGGATACGGAAGGTTATATTATTGCACTCATCCCTGAGTGCAACCCTTTTTCCATCCCGGTTCCTCCTGTGCGCTCCAGGTCCCTGGTCGTACAGGGCCCCGGTGGAAGCGTATTCGGAGGCAGGACATCCCGCAGGCCGCCCCTGCCTCTCCCTGACCACAATGTGCCACTACCATTCAACCACGATCCCGGTGGTCTCGCGGATAAAAACCCCCACCCGGCGCACCGCCTGAGCCACTTTTTCCTTTGCAACTTCTTGCAGATGCTTTAGATTTTAAAGTTTGCATTGCGTACACCTTCTGCCTGGAAGACGGTCAACCTGTGGAAAAGACAAACTTTTCCATCACAACTCCCCTGTCCTCTCCCGGCACCATGGAACCAGGCCCTGCAGTATTTTCCAGCGGTTCTGCGGACAAAGCACCCGTCGCTTGAACCGGTTAACCTTTTTTCACGTACAGTTTTCATGGGCGACAAACAGACAATATCAGAAGTACGAAACCGCATCGATGCCATTGACAACAACATCCTCGAGCTGCTCAAGGAACGGCTGGAATGCGCCAAGGCCATCGGCAGGCTCAAGGACGAAACCAGCCGGGCCAAGTGGGATCCCCTGCGGGAGCGCGAAATATACGAACGTCTTCTTTGCGACAACAAGGGCGTCTTCCCGGAGCAGGCCCTGCGCTCCATTTTCCACGAGATCATCACCACCTGCCGGCTGTCCCAGAAAAAGATCGAGGTCGCCTACCTGGGTCCGGAGGCCACCTTCACCCACCTGGCCGGGGTGAAATATTTCGGCCAGTCCGCCTCGTACAAGGCCATGGAATCCATCGACGAGGTGTTCAACGAGGTGGAAAAGAAACGGGTCAACTACGGCATCGTACCGGTGGAAAACTCCATCGAGGGCGCGGTGTTCTCCACCCTGGACTCGTTCATGAAGTACAATGTCAAGATCTGCGGTGAGGTGCAGCTGCCCATCACCCACAACCTGGTCTGCCGCTCGGGCAACATCGAGGACATCCAGACCGTGGCCTCCCATGCCCAGCCCCTGGCCCAGTGCCGGGAGTGGCTGAAGAAAAACCTGCCGGACGTCCCCACCCTGCAGGTCTTCTCCACCGGGGCGGCGGCGCAGATGGCGGCCAACAACCCCAACATTGGCGCCATTGCCTCATCGCTCGCCATCAAGACCTACGAGCTGCAGGTGGTGGTCAAGGGAATCGAGGATTACCAGGGCAACACCACCCGCTTCCTGGTGATCGGCAACCAGTCGCCGGACCGGTGCGGCTCGGACAAGACCTCCCTGCTTCTCGGCCTGCTGGTCAACCGGCCCGGTGCGCTCAACGAGGTCCTGACCGTGCTTGCCACCCGCAACATCGACCTGACCAAGATCGAGTCGCGCCCCATCAAGGGAAAGCAGTGGAAGTACCTGTTTTTCCTCGATATCGCCGGCCATATCGATGATCCGATCATCCGGGAGGGCTGCGATATCCTCAAACAGATCTGCGCCTACTACGAATGGCTCGGCTCCTACCCGCGGGCCGACACCATCGACCTGGGTGGCAACGGTTGATCCCGGCCGGATCATGAGTCAGCTGCTATCCTGTCAGGATATCACCAAGGCCTTTGGTATACAGACCCTGTTCACCGGGGTCTCCCTGGGGATTCACTCCGGTGACCGGATCGGCCTGATCGGTCCCAACGGTGCGGGCAAATCCACCCTGCTCAAGATTCTCTGCGGCCTGGAATCACCGGACAGCGGGCGAATCTTTGTCAAAAAGCATGTCCGGGTCAGCTATCTGCCCCAGAGCGATATCTTTGCCGAGGACCGTTCTGTGGCCGATAACCTTTACGACGCGCTCAAAGACCTGGACCTGGACGAGACCGAACAGTACAACCGGGTTCACACCCTGCTCAGCCTGGGTGAATTCAGAGATACTGACCAGCCGGTCCAGCTGCTTTCCGGTGGCTGGCGCAAACGACTGGCCATCTGCCGGGCCCTGGTTGTCCATCCCGATGTCCTGGTCATGGACGAACCGACCAACCATCTGGATATCCAGGGTATCCTCTGGCTTGAAAAGATGCTTCAGGCCCGATTGCCGGAAAGCCCGGTCGCCTGGATCATGGTCAGCCACGACCGGCGCTTCCTGGAAAACACCGTCAACCGGGTCATCGAACTCTCGGCCGTGTATCCGGGGGGCTCGTTCCAGGTGAACGGCCGCTACAGTGACTTTGTCCTCAAGCGCGAAACCTTCCTGGACCAGCAGCAGGCCCGGGAGGAACGGCTGGCCAACAAGGTGCGGCGGGAAACCGAATGGCTCCGGCGGGGTCCCAAGGCCCGGACCACCAAGGCCCGTTACCGGATCGACGAGGCCCACCGGCTCCAGGAAGAACTGGGCAGGGTACGGACCCGCAACCGGATGACCGACAATGTGGAAATCGCCTTTGATGCCACCGGCCGCAAAACCAAGAAACTGCTCGTTGCCCGGAAAATCAGCAAAAGCTATGGTGATAACACCCTGTTTTGTGACCTGGACCTCACCCTGAGCCCGGGTACCAGGATCGGGTTGCTGGGGCCCAACGGCTGCGGCAAGTCGACACTGATGCAGATCCTGGCCGCGGCCGGGAAGGACAGCGGACCAAGGCCTGACAGTGGCGAGATCAGGGTGGCCGATGGCGTGCAGATCGTCAGCTTTGACCAGAAACGGGAACAGCTGGACCAGACCCTTACCCTCAAGCGTGCCCTGGCCCCTGATGGCGACTCTGTCATCTACCAGGGACGCAGCCTGCATGTGGTCTCCTGGGCGAAAAAATTCCTCTTCAATACCGATCAGCTCGAAACGCCGGTTTCCAGACTGTCCGGCGGCGAGCAGGCCCGGATTCTCATTGCCAACCTCATGCGGACCCCTGCCGATATCCTGCTGCTCGACGAACCGACCAATGACCTGGACATTCCCTCACTTGATGTCCTGGAAGAAAGCCTGCAGGAATTTGGTGGCGCCGTGGTCCTGGTGACCCATGACCGTTTTCTCCTGGAACGACTGTGCGACCGGCTGCTTGGCTTCGACCCCCGCGGGACTACCGGCTGGTTTGCCGACTGTGATCAGTGGCTGCGACATCTAAGTGGCGGAGAAAAAAGCCGGACCGCGGCCGCCCGTACAGACAAGTATGCGGGCCGGGAGACAAAGGCCAGAAAGAAAAAACCTGGCAAACTCTCCTATATGGATCAGCGGGAATACGACCAGATGGAAGAGAAAATCATGACTGCCGAGACTGAGCAGGAAAAGCTCAGACTCCAGATGGAGGATCCGGTCACGGCCTCGGACCCGGCGCTGGCCGCAGAATGCTGGGAAAAGCTGCAGCGGATAGAGGAAGAGATAAGTCGGCTCTATGCCCGCTGGGAAGAACTGGAAGAAAAGAGACAGGGATAATCTGTCCGCCCCGGAGGGGGCGGTATCGGTTTGACCATCCAGGACAGGTTTTTCTGCTGACAGGATAAACCAGCATGGCTGGACCATATTTTGGCACTGTCCAGCCACAACAGATAGCGAAGACTTCGGATAGCGAAGACTTCGAACCATGAAACTCACCCAGGCAACACCAGGCCCCGGGGTGAGTTTCGGATAAAGACACAAAAAAACCCCGTCAGTAACCTGACGGGGTTTTTGTACTTTCTGTACCTGGACGGTTATCTGATAACCGTTACAGGGTGACAACGTTCTCCGCTGCCGGACCCTTGGGTCCTTCAACAACATCAAAGCTCACCCGAGCACCCTCTTCCAGGGATTTGAAACCCGTGCCCTGGATGGCGGTATGATGAACAAAGATATCTTTACCCTCGTCCTGCTCGATGAAACCAAAACCCTTAGCATCACTAAACCACTTTACTGTTCCTTCAGCCATCTTCTTGTACTCCTTGGTACTGCTGGTTCCCAGAGGAACCTTTTTTAAAAACTGGATTATCACCCTTGATAATCCTTTGGGCAACCATGTTGCCAACTTGTGATAAGGGTCAGATCCCAGAGCAGAAACTCACGCTCAGTCGGGTAGAATTGTTATACATACCTTTCTTTGGGGCTCGTGGAGCCCGGAACTTCACCTTACTGCTTACTTATTACTCACACTACTACGTGAATAATACGGTCAGTATACCAGTGTGTCTGAAAAATAGCTCTCTTTTTCTGCAAAGAAAAAAATCCTCCTCTGAACCCGGCATAAACTTGGCGCCTATCCGCCGATCCGGGACATCCTGCCATGGCAGTCGCCCCCCTGTTCGCGGAGCCGCTCAGCCATCTGGTGCCCTTTTGGCTTGTTGCGGATGGCGGCCAGAAGGGTTTCGGCGATTTCCCCGTCACTGCAGCCGCGGCGCAGTACCGCTCGCAGATCAACTTCGTCGTCGTGCAGCAGACAGGAGCGCAGTCTCCCCTCAGAGGTAAGCCGGAGCCGGTTGCACCGGTCACAGAAATGATGACTGATGGGACTGATGAAACCAAGTGATCCCCGGGCGTCTCTACCCAGGCGGTAGACCTTGGCCGGCCCGTCAGCCCGTCCCGGCTGCAGAGGGATCAGCTCTCCCAGGGTGGTGATCCGTTCCATGATCTCGTCCGAGGACATATAGGTATCCTTGTTCCAGCGGGATGAAGCACCGATGGGCATGAACTCGATGAACCGGATCTGCAGCCCGGTCTCCCGGGACAGGCGGGCAAAATCAACCAGTTCATCATCGTTGATGCCCCGCATGACCACCATGTTGACCTTCACCGGTTTGAAACCGAGTTTCTGCACGGTTTCTATCCCTTCCCAGACCTTATGAAAATAATCCACCCCGGTGATCCGGGCAAACCGCTCCGGTTTCAGGGTGTCGAGGCTGATGTTGACCTTGGTGACCCCGGCCTTCTTGAGCTGCCCGGCGTACCTGGCCAGCAGAACCCCGTTGGTGGTTATACGGATATCGTCGAGGTGCTCGATATTTCCCAGCTGATCGATGAAATGCATGACACCACGCCGCACCAGGGGTTCGCCACCGGTGAGACGCAGCTTGGTGATGCCCATGTTCACCGCCACCTTCACCACCCGCAGCAGTTCTTCATAGCTCAGGAGATCTTCGGCCGGAAGCTTGGTCAGACAGCTTTCCTCCTCTTCGGTCACACAGTACATGCAGCGCAGATTGCAGCGATCGGTGAGAGAAAGGCGGAGATAGGATATGGTGCGGGAAAACAGATCCGTCAGCCCTGATCCGGCAGTTTCGGCCGGGGAAAGTTGCTCGTTCATGGAGTTTCCTGGTTGACCTTGCAAAAATTTGGTATATATACGTGTCATCACGATCCGGACGCATGGTCCGGCGACTAACGATCCCTCTGTCCGGCGTTGTTTGCCAACAGTCCTTAAAAGAAATCAGGATAACCGGCAAACAAACAATATTTTTTGTGATTACCACTGAAATTCAGCCACCGATACCTGAAGGTGTCGGCCTCACCCGTTTCACGGGTGTCTGTGGCCTGGATGGCCACAGTCAAGCCCCCAGGGACGGGTTTATGGCGTCCCGTTAAACGGATGAGGTCGACACCGGTTTCAATGCCAAAGATTGATGGTAATCAGAATATTTTTTTAGGCCCGGATTCAGGGAAAAAGCCAACTGTTACCACCTTGACGCTCCGATTGCAACCGGAGCGCATGATATAATATGCGTATCCTCGCCATCGAAAGTTCCTGCGACGACACTGGCGCCGCTGTCCTCGACGGACCGGAACAGATACTCTCCAACATCATTTCCAGCCAGTTCGACGTCCATGCCCGTTATGGAGGCATTGTCCCTGAACTGGCCTCCCGCTGCCATATCGAGGCCATCTGGCCGGTGGTACAGGAAGCCCTGTCGGCGGCAGGAACCTCGCTGGACGAAATTGACCTGATCGCCGCCACCCGCGGTCCCGGCCTGGTCGGCTCCCTGCTGGTCGGTTTCACCTTTGCCAAGGCCCTGGCCCTGGTCCGACAGATCCCCTGCGTGGGGGTGGACCACATGGCCGGTCACCTGCTCTCCGTATTTCTCGAAGATAACCACCCGCGGTTTCCCTATATCGCTCTGGTGGTCTCGGGCGGTAATACCTCGCTCTTCAAGGTGGACAACCCGACCAGGTTCCAGCGCATAGGCCGGACCCGCGACGATGCGGCCGGCGAGGCCTTTGACAAGGTGGCCAAGCTGCTGGAGCTTGGTTATCCAGGCGGACCTGTGATCAGCGATCTGGCCCGGGACGGAGACCCGACAGCCTTTGCCTTTCCCCGGGCCTGGCTGGACGAAGACAGCCTGGACTTTTCTTTCAGCGGCCTTAAGACTTCGGTGGTCAACCAGGTCCATCGACTGAAACAGAAAGAGGTCCCCCTGCCGGTCCCTGATATCTGCGCCTCATTCCAGGAGGCCGTGGTCGAGGTTCTGGTGGAAAAAACCATCCGGGCGGCGAAGCGATATGACTGTTCCACGGTGGTGCTCGGCGGCGGCGTTGCATCCAACCCGCGGCTGCGCTCGCTCATGGCCGAGCGCAGCGACCGGGAGGACATGAAACTGTTTGTCCCTGCCCCCCTGTTCTGCACAGACAATGCGGCTATGATCGGGCTGGCCGGTTATCATCTGTTTCAGGCAGGCCATACCGTCACCCCGGACACGGATGCCTATTCCCGTTCGCCACTGATGTGATCATGAACTTTCATCCTTCCAGAACCATTCGCTATCTCTACCTGCGGTGTAAGAGACTGCAGGGGATCCCGAATCACTGGCCCTGGGCATGGCGCTCGGCGTCTTTATCGGCATCACGCCAACCATTCCCCTGCACACCGTGCTCATCATCGCCCTGACCCTGGCCTTCAGGGTCTCCACCCTGTCCGGCCTGATAGGCACCGCCCTGGTCAGCAATCCGTTGACCATTGTCCCACTCTATTACCTCTGCTGGAAGATAGGCAACTGGTTCCTGCCCGGCCGGATCACCTGGGAACGGCTCAAGTCCCTGCTCGACCACCTCATGAACCAGGGCCTGGTAGAAGGGGTCCGCACCCTGAGCCACCTCAGCCTGGACGTAGTTCTGGTATTGATGAGCGGTGGACTGGTGCTGGCCATCCCGTCCTCGGTGATCAGCTACTTCCTCGCCCGGCACCTGTTTCTCAAATGGCAGATTAAACGGCAGCGCAAACACCTGCTCAACTGATCCCCGGCTCCGGGGACCGGAAGCACCCTACAAGAGAATATGTTCTCCGCCACGGCACCGCAGCGGAGCATCAGTTTCAAGGATACGAATTTTGTGAGCTATCAGAAAACCAGGGATATTCTCAAGGCCCGGGGGCTGGCACCCCATAAAAAACTGGGCCAGAACTTTCTGGTCCATCCCCATACCGCCGAGCGCATTGCCGACCTGGCCGACATCCAGCCCGAAGACACCATCATCGAGGTTGGCGTCGGGCTGGGCGCCCTGACCCTGCCGCTGGCAACCCGGGCCCGCAGGGTCATCGGTATTGAAACCGATGCCGGCCTGATCCGCTGGCACCGCGAAGAGGGAGATCTGCCCGACAATGTCGTGCTCCGCCATGAAGATATCCTTAAAACCGACCTGACAGAACTGGCTCGTGATGCCGGCCGGTTACGCTTTGTCGCCAACCTGCCCTACTCCATCTCCACCCCTTTTCTCTTCCGCCTGATCAGACACCATGAGCTGGTTGACTGGGCGGTGATCATGGTCCAGAAGGAGGTGGCCCTGCGGCTCATGGCCGAGCCCGGTACCAAGGAGTACGGCGCCCCCACCGTACTGCTGGCCGCCTGCGCCACAGTGGAACCCCTGCTCCAGGTCAAACCGGGCGAGTTCCACCCCCGGCCCCGGGTCGATTCCATGGTTATCCGTCTGCGTTTTACCCCGGCAGCACCAATGGTGAATACCCCCGGGGTATCCCTGGAATCGCTGCGCCGGGTGGTCAACGCCGCCTTTGGCCAGCGCCGCAAGACCCTGGTGAACGCCCTGTCTGCCGGCGGGCTGGGGATGGACAAGGAGACCCTGGCCGAGCGCATACGGGACGCCGGACTGGCCCCGTCCATCCGGGCCGAGAAGCTGCGCCTCGAAGACTTCATCTCCCTGACCGGCGCACTCTTCCCCGCCCCTGTTCCCGCAGCCGAATTCCACGGGTCTGACTACAAAAAAAAATAAAAACAAAAAAAGAATGCAGAATTTTGTCTTTCACAACCCCACCAAAATCCTGTTCGGCCGGGGCACCATTGGCTCCATAGGGCCGGAAACCAGGGAGCTGGGCTCCACCTGCCTGCTGGTTTACGGCAAAGGCAGCATCAAAAAAAACGGTGTCTACCAGCAGGTCTACGAGTCCCTTGACCAGGCCGGAATCCGGATTGTCGAACATCACGGGGTCCGCTCCAACCCGGTCCTCTCCCATGTCCGCGAGGGAATTGACCTGGCCAGGAAACACGGGGTCGATGTGGTGGTGGCGGCCGGGGCGGCTCGGTCCTGGACGAGGCCAAGGCCATCGCCGCCGGTGCCGTGGTTGAGCATGATGTGTGGAAGTTCTTCACCGGGAAAAAAAGCATCCGCAACCCGCTGCCCCTGGCCACGGTGTTGACCCTGGCCGCCTCCGGTTCTGAAATGAACTCCGGCATGGTGATCACCAACGAGGAAACCAGGGAAAAATTCGGCTGCGGCAACCGGTTTCTCCACCCCAGGGTCTCTATCCTCGACCCCGAGACCACCTACACGGTGCCGCCGGACTACACGGCCTACGGCGCCATTGACGCCATTGCCCATGTGCTGGAATTCTATTTCACCACCGAAGATCCCTCGACCCCGGTGCAGGACCGACTCATGGAGGGGTTGGTGGAAAACAGCATGCTGGCCTGCGAGCGGTGCCTGGCCAATCCCCGCGACTACCAGGGCCGGGCGGACCTGATGTGGACCGCCACCCTGGCCCTGAACGGTCTGACCGCCGCCGGACTTGGCCGGGTCGGTTTCCCCATGCACATGATCGAACATTCCCTGAGCGCTCTTTATGATGTGCCTCACGGGGCCGGCCTGTCAGTGGTCCTGCCCGGCTGGCTCAGCTGGCGGGCCAGGACAGAGCCGGGAAAAATCGCCCAGCTGGGCCAGCGGGTCTTTGGTCTGGCCAATCGACCGGCGGATGAGCTCGCGACCGAGACTATCAACCGACTGCGCCGGTGGTTTATCCGGGTCAAGAGTCCTGTTACCCTGGGTGAGCTTGGCATTGATCGGCAGGATATCCCCCATATAGCCAAAAACGCCCTTGGGCTGGCCCGGATATGGCGACTCAAGGAGTATGATCAGCCGCGCATCGAAGAGATCCTGCGGTTCTGCCTGTGACCGTTTTTTATTTTTCCTGGAAAAATCCAGGACTCAGGGCAGGATCGAAGTAACATCTGATTACCACTGACATTCAGCCTTCGATTGATGAAAGTGTCGGGGCTTGCTTGTTGCACGGGTGTCTGTGGCCTGGATGGCCACAGTCAAGCCCCCAGGGACGGGTTTATGGCGTCCCGTGAAACAAGCGAGGCCGACACCGGTTTCAATGCCAAAGATTGATGGTAATCACAAAGTAAAATACCTCGAACAGGGAGTATCTCTGTACCTCATGGTCTGAGGACTTATCGAAAAGAGAGTCCCCACAGAGGGCGGAAGGTCTTTTTTTATGATCCGGCTCTATAACAGCCTTGTTTTTCTGCTTCTTTTTTTCTGCTGGCCCATACTGCTGCTTGTCAGCGTGGGCAAGAAAAAATACCGTGGCCGGACCCTGCAGCGGCTGGGTGTGGGCCTGCCGGAACTCCGACCGGCCACCAGCCGCAATCCGGGCAGTTCCACAACGAACCACAGAGCAAAAGCACCTGTCATCTGGCTCCACGGGTTGTCGGTGGGGAGATAACCTCGGCCTTTTCCCTGCTCAGCCGCCTGCGGCGTGAATTTCCCGAAGCGGTCCTGGTGGTGAGCGTGACCACCAGGACCGGCATGGAGCTGGCAGCAGAGCGGCTGGAGGGAATTGTCAACCACCTGCTCTACAGTCCCTTTGATCTCCCGCCGGTGGTCAGCCGCTTTATCGGCCGGTTGCAGCCGGATCTCTTTATCCTGGTGGAAACCGATTTCTGGCCCAACTGGCTCCTTGGCCTCCGGCAAAAACAGATTCCCTCCCTGCTGGTCAATGGCAGAATTTCCCAGGCCTCCTTCCGCCGCTACCAACGCTTGGCCTGGTTCTTCCGGCCCATGTTCCAAAGCTTCACCCGCCTGTCCCTGCAGTCTGCCAGCGACAGGTCCAGGTGCCTGGAGCTGGGCATTGCGGCCGACGCCATCCGCATCCTCGGCAACCTGAAATATGACACCGGGTTGCCGGATAACCGCCGGGTGGCCCCAAGTCGGGAAAAGACCGGACTGGATCACCAGGCACGAATCTGGCTCTGTGGCTCCACCCACCGGGGAGAAGAAGAAACTCTCCTTCGTGTCGCCCTGGAACTCAAAAGCGAAATCCCGGACCTGGTGCTGGTCCTGGCGCCCCGGGACGTGAACCGACGCGAAGAGCTGGTCCGGCTGGCCCAAAAACTTGGCTGCAAGCCGGTACTGCGTTCCCGCTGGCTCCAGGAACCAGGCAACAGAGACAGGATCGACATGTTGCTCCTGCTCGACACCATAGGCGAACTGGCAGGCTGGTACCAGCTGGCGGACCTGGCCTTTATCGGTGGCTCCCTGGTTCCGGAAGGGGGACACAATCCCCTGGAAGCAGCGACCTGCTCGGTCCCGGTCCTCTTTGGTCCCCACATGGATGATTTCACCGATATAGCAGCCGAAATGCTGGCCTGCGGCGGAGCCAGGACCGTTCATTCAGGCGAGGAGATGCTTGGCCTGGCCAGGGATATCCTCAACAGGCCCGATCAGCACCAGGCCATGCAGAGGGCCCAACAGCAGCTGATAGCAAAACACAGCGAGGTGACCACAAGACATATTGAAGAGATCAAGGCCCTTCTCCACCAGTCCGGTTCCTGAAACCCGCGCTCCCCGTCCCATTTGGCACCCGGTCCGCTGGTGCTCCGGCAATCTATTGCCCGTGGTGGCCATCTGCTTTGTCGCCGGAGCCTGGTCCGCCAGATCGTATCCCTGTGCGCCAGGCCTGTATCCGGCGCTCATCGCGGTTGCAGCTATCTGCAGCCTGGGCCTGCTTTTCCTGTACCACAAGCGTAGCCCCACCGGTCTTATATTTCTGCTGCCCCTCTTTCTCCTGGCCGGATATATGCACACCGCCCGCCACCTGCTCCCACCGGCCAATCCCACCCATATCTACCAGCGCATCACCCAGAGAGCCACCATCCACCTGACCGGCACCGTGCTTGGCATGGTGACCTGGGACGGAGAAAAAACCCGGCTGACCCTGGCCAGCGAGACCCTGTTCCTGCCCGGAAAAGCACCGGAGCGCCTGGCGGAAACAACAACGTTCAGGCCGGTTCACGGCAAAATCCGCCTGTCCCTGCGCGGCCGGCCAACCCGACCGATCAGGAGTGGCGACCGACTGCTGCTCATGGCCACCGTTGACCGGATCCACAACTACCGAACGGTGGGCAGTTTCGATTATCAACTGCACATGGCGGCCCGGGAGATATATGTCTCCGGCTGGATCCCCTCCCCCGATCACATCTGGCCCATCCCGGCCCGGGCCTCGCTCCCCCAGAAACTGAAAGAGCTTCCCGGCCAGGTGCGCCAGGAGATGGGTGATTTCCTGGCCGCGACCCTGGAACCCGGGCCAGCCAGCCTCTACCAGGCCCTGCTCATCGGCGACCGGTCCCGGGTTCCGCCGGAGGTGCTCGAACATTTCAAGATTTCCGGCTGCATGCATTTACTGGCCATCTCCGGCATGCACATGGGGTTGCTGGGGCTCATGCTCTACGGCTCCCTGCTCTGGCTCCTGAAACGCTCCACCCGCCTCATGCTGGCCTTCCATGTAGAGACTCTGGCCGCCCTTCTCACCATGGCCCCCCTTTTTCTCTATGCCCTTGTCGCCGGCATGCACCTGCCAGTGCTCCGGGCCCTGATCATGGCCCTGCTCCTGCTCCTGGCCGTGGTCCTGCGGCGTCAGAGGTCACTGATCCATGTCCTGGCCGCCGCGCTGCTGGTCATCCTTGCCATCCAGCCCCTGGCCCTGTTCACGGTTTCGTTTCAGCTCTCCTTTGCCGCGGTACTGGGCATCATCCTGGCCATTCCCAGGCTCCAGGAAAAGTTCGCCCGGGCCGGCCACGGGAGTACCAGGATCCGGACCTGGATCCAGGGCGCCTTTCTGGTTTCCTGCCTGGCCACCATTGCCACCCTGCCCATCATGCTGTTTCATTTCAACCGGATTTCCCTGATCGGTCCGGTCATGAACCTGCTCGTCGAACCCCTTCTCTGCCTGTGGGCCCTGCCCATCGGCCTGGTGGCCGCTCCCCTTATCCCCATCCAGGCTGAGCTGGCCCGGGGCCTCCTTACCCTGGGCAGCCTTGGGTTGGAGGGAGCCCGAAACCTGACAGCAGCCGCCAGCCATATCCCCCTGGCCTCCGTGCAGACAATCACCCCCTCGGCCGGGGAAATAATCACCTACCTGGCAGCACTGTCGCTCTTTTTCCTGCCCGGGAAAAAACCATGGTGCCTAATTGGCGGCGCCGTGCTCCTGGTCCTGGTGACGTTCCATTTCACGGCCGGGCTCTGGTTTACAAAAGAACCGGGCCAGACCACGGTAGCCTTCCTCGATGTGGGCCAGGGTTCCAGCACCTTTATCCGCATGGATGACGGAACCACCCTGCTCGTGGATGGCGGCGGCAACCATTCCAGCCGCTTTGATATCGGCGAGCGGGTCATTGGACCCTACCTGGCCCGACAGCGGGTCTGGCGCCTGGACCAGATGATCATCACCCATCCGGACAGCGACCACACGTCGGGTAGCGGTTTTCTCCTGGACAGATTCCGTCCGAAAATCATCCATGTCAACACCATCGATCCGGATGACCACCGGTCTTTTGGTCAACTGCTCTCCCGGGCCAGGGAACGAAACATTCCTGTTGTCGTGGGACGCAAGGGCGAGGTGTACCACCAGGGTGTCAACACATCTCTGCGCTGTCTTGGCATGAATGGGACCGGGGACCTGTCCTCCCTTTCGGGAAACGATCTGGGGCTGGTGATCCGGCTGGATCACGGCCCCGTCGGTTTCCTTTTCCCCGGAGACATCTCTATCCGGGCGGAAAAGGTCCTTCTGGCCGACAAATGGAGTGGCAGGCGACTGGCCGCTGACCTGCTGCTCGCCCCCCATCACGGCAGCGACAGCTCATCCTCCAGGGATTTTATCTCCCGGGTCAACCCGCGACTGATCGTCGCTTCCGCAGCCCGGGCAAAATCCGGCTGGTTTCCCGGGCAGCGGAACCTGCAGCTCTGGCGCCAGGAACAGATTCCGCTGCTCACCACCGGCAACAGCGGTACCATTACCTGCTCCACCGACGGCGTCCGGCTGGAATGCACGACCTTTGAAAAAAAGCGCTTGAGACTGAAGTGAAAAAACCCTGGAAACAGGCCAAAAAAACAGAGAGGTGGAGTTGTTTCTCCGGGGAAAAACAGGTATAAAACAGGCCAGACTCGATTCAGGAATACAAAAAATTCTATTTCTCCCGAGAGTTATCCATGTATGTATTTGGCAGAAAATGTCCCCGCTGCAAGGGGCGCGACTTGTCTCCCCTGACCCTCCAGCCCTGGATGGACTCCTTCCCGGCCGCCAGGCATTATCACTGCCGGACCTGCAGCCAGGACATTCTCTCCTTCTTTCCCATCTCGGTTCTCCTGGAAAAAAGGACGAGCGAACGGTTCAAGATGCCCAATAACCTCCTGATTCGACTCAAAGGACAGCACGAACAGTTCGCCAGGATCCACGACCTGTCGGAAAACGGCCTGCGATTCAGCTACAACTATGACAGCCAGAAATTTGCTGACACCGCCCTGGAGGTCGACTTGTATAACTGCGAGCAGGGAACATTTCTGGAAAGGCTGCCCATCCGGGTTCTTTCAAGTACCTTCGAAACCAGGAAGATAGGCGACAGCCCCACCACCATCGTCTGGCAGGGTGCCTGCTTCGGACAGCTGAACAGGGCCCAGAAGACGATCCTGAAAAACTACATCACCACCTACGGACAGAAAGAGGAGAGCCCTCTATCCTCCTGAGAGGGCAGCAGGGGTTACACCTCGGTGAAATCGGTGGGCGGCTTGCGGAGAAACTTGACAAACTTCTGTTTCTCCACGCAGTTGGCATAGGCGTCTTCGGCACTGATTCGTTTTTTCTGCAGCAATTCCATGATCGCATCATCCAGGGTCTGCATGCCGTACTTCTTGCCGGTCTGCATCACCGAAGGAATCTGGTAGGTTTTACCTTCCCGGATCAGATTTCTGACCGCCGGGGTACAGATCAGTATCTCCAGAGCCGCCACCCTGCCCTTGACATCTACCCGCTTGAACAGGGTCTGGGAAACCACTGCCCGCAGGGCATCAGCCAGGGTGGAACGGACCTGCCCCTGCTGGTTGGCCGGAAAGATTTCAATGATGCGGTCAACGGTTTTCATGGCATTGAGGGTGTGCAGAGTGCCAAAGACCAGATGACCTGTCATGGCCGCCTCCATGGCCAGAGAGATGGTTTCCAGATCCCGCATCTCACCGACCATGATAATGTCAGGGTCCTCGCGCAGGGCTCCGCGCAGGGCGGTGGCAAAGGATTTGGTATGGGTCCCGACCTCCCGGTGATTGATGATGCATTTCTGACTCTTGTGAACAAACTCCACCGGGTCCTCGATGGTGAGGATATGATCCTTCCTGGTCTTGTTGGCCTCATCAACAATGGCGGCCAGAGTTGTCGACTTACCTGATCCGGTGGGACCGGTCACCAGCACCAACCCTTTGGGCAGGGCCGCAAGCTTGGCTATGACCTTGGGCAGCCCCAACTGTTCACAGGTCAGGATATCACTGGGAATTTCCCGGAAGACAGCCCCGATCCCGTTTTTCTGTTGAAAATAGTTGCAGCGGTAGCGGGCAAGACCGGGGATCTCGTAGCCGAAATCCATGTCTCCGGTCTCCTCGAAGATCTTGATCTTGTCCTCGGGACAGATCTCGTAGAGCATGGCCCGAAGCTCTTCGTTCTGCAGCACCTTGAACTTGACCCGCTCGATATCCCCGCGGATACGCAGTACCGGCTGCTGGCCGGCGAGCATGTGCAGGTCCGAGGCCCCTTCGTCATTCATCAGTTTAAAAAAAGCATCTATCTGCGCCATGCGCCTTATCTCCTGTCACCTGTCTGACCTGGTATAGATTTTTGAACTTTTCCCTGAATCCGTGACGGAAAAATTACTCCTAAATTGAGCGTTTCACCCATCTGCAAATGGAAAAAAGATAACTTATTATAATTGTTTTCTTTTTAAAGTGTTACAGATGGGTGAAACCATCCGGGATTTCCATTTTGTGATTACCACTGAAATTCAGCTACCGATGGATGAAGGTGTCGGCCTCCCTTGTTTCACGGGTGTCTGTGGCCTGGATGGCCACAGTCAAGCCCCCAGGGACGGGTTTATGGCGTCCCGTGAAACAAGGGAGGTCGACACCGACTTCAATGCTGAAGATTGATGGTAATCAGATTCCATTTTGACCCAATCCGGAGTCTACGCTTCGCTCCGCTTACCTGCAGTTCAGCCTACATTAAACACCGCAAGACTCGCATCTTGGGACAGCAGTGAAACGGCAAAATGAAAATCGCTCAATTCAGGTATTGTTTTTTGTTATCTGCCTTGAAATTCAACTTCACGGATTCAGGGCTTCCTCCAGGATTATATCACTACCTGAAAAAAGAACGAAACCCGCGGTGCATTTTTTCCGCTAGAAGACCACGGTTTTGCGAATATGGCGCACCACCTTGTCCACCTCGTCGATGGTCTCAAAAAGCAGGAGATCCTCATCCTCGATCTTGCCACTCGCCAGCAACCGGTCCCTTATCCAGTCCACCAGCCCGCCCCAGAAATCCGAGCCCACCAGAATAATCGGGAAGGGCTTGACCTTTCTGGTCTGGATCAGGGTGATTGACTCAAAAAACTCATCCAGAGAGCCAAACCCGCCAGGCAGACAGATAAAGGCCATGGAATATTTCATGAACATGACCTTACGGACAAAGAAGTACCGGAAATCAAGGGGCATGTTGACATATGGGTTGGACTCCTGCTCGTGGGGCAGATCGATATTGAGTCCGATGGATATGCCGCCTGCGTCCGCGGCCCCGCGGTTGGCCGCCTCCATGATACCGGGTCCGCCGCCGGTAATGATGGCATAGCCGTGGTTGGCAAGGCGGCAGGCTATCTCACGGGCCTTGATATAATCGGGATGATCTTCCGGGGTCCGGGCCGAGCCATAGATGGTTACCGCCGGCTGCTTGATGGCAGACAGGGTATCAAAGCCCTCGACAAATTCGGACAGGATGCGAAACATCCGCCAGGAATCCCCGGTGGTCATCTTTTCCAGGCAGTATCCATTTTCCGCCTGAAGCATTCTATTGAATTTTCGCTGCATGATTTTTTTTACTTCTCCTTGACCGGCGCGGCCAGGGCATCGAGACGACCGTGCACCAGCTCCGCCACCGGGACGGGTAGATTTTCATATTGCAGGATCCTGTTGAGCTGGTCTGCAGCCCTTGACCGGGAGCCTGTTGCCGCCCACAGTTCGGCCCGGAGCAGATCGGCCGCCAGCCGGACATGCTTTCTTCGTCCGACACGACGGAGAGCCTGCCAGGCCTCCCTGTGACGTCCCAGCCGGCACAGAGCCCGGCCCATATAGAGCCACAGCCAGGGATTGGCCTCGTTCATAGCCAGAGCCTTGCGACACAGTTCAAGGCCCAGCTCATCGCCCTGACCGGTCAGGATATAGGACAGACCAAGCATACTGATGGACCGGGCATCATGGGGATAAACCCGCAGCCCGCGCTGCAACAGAGTAACTGCCCTTTCCTCCCGTCCGGTTTCCAGGCAGGCGGCGCCAAAAAGGCGACAGTAATAAAATTCCTGTCTGCCTGACCAGCCTTCCTCCAACCGCCCGAACAGGGTCACGGCTTCCGGGAACCGGTACAGCCGGCAGTAGAGCCTTCCCAGCTGCAGGGCCAGGTCCCGCAGACCGTCGGGATCCTCTTCCTGCTGCTTGAGCACCAGGGCCTGTTCAAAAAAAGCAACGGCCTCCTGTTCCCGTCCCTGAAGGCGCCGGACATAGCCCAGGTTCACCAGTGCCATCTGGTCGTCCGGATCCTGTTCAAGGACGCGGCTGAAACATCTCCCGGCCTCGCGCAGCCGGTTCATCTCGCACAGGGCCACCCCGAGACTGTTGAGCAGATTGGTGTCGTCGGGACGCAGCCGCAGTCCCAGGCGGTACTCGCTCACGGCCTGACGGTAGTCACCCTCGTCGAAAGAATGGTCGCCGCTCACATTGAGACTTAAATGATCAAAAACCACACAGGCCCCTGGCCCGTAAAAGGAGCCATGGAGGATGGCTTTGCGGCAGTTGCGGATGGTGGCGGTCCTGGAGTATCCCAGGCAGGGCCAGCAGCCGATTCCGGCGGAAAAACATGCTCCACTCCGATGGGAAAGATGGTCAAGGAACTTCCCGGCCTGCTCTCTGGCAGCACCGCCTTCCATCCCGGGGAAGAGCACAAAAGCCCGGCGGGAGCCCCAGGGAACAAGAGATACCTCACCCGGCAGGACCTCTGCCAAAATCCCGGTCCAGGACGACGGCGGCTGCTCTTCGCTCTCCAGAAGTACCAGGGCGAACCGGTCCAGGCCCCGCCAGAGCCGTTGCAACCTGGCAACCACCCGGCGGGGAGCCATGGCCAGGGGGTGGCTGGCAGGATCGGCATCCAGACCGGATTCACACAGGCTGAAGGGGCCGCGCCGCTCAGCCGTCAGCAGCGCTCCCCAGCACTGTTCCAGCATATGGCTGAGGGATTTTTCCGCAGCAGAAAGAAAACCGACGTGCACCCCGCTGCATCCCTCCCGGCGTAAAACACGCAGCAGGCGGCGGGCAATAGCGGCCGGTTTTTCCACAACATCGAAGACCAGGCAGAAGAGCCCCTGCCCCAGGTAAAAGCGGAATCCAGGCTGGGCGGCCTCAAAAAAATGGGCCAGCCGAATCAGCTGCTGCAGTCCGGTCCCGGCCCTGGTGGTCCGGAAAATGGTCCGGACGAGAAACATGGACCGGTTTCGGCCGGCGGAAACATCGGCTCTCTGCAGTGCCCGCAAGGAATAAAGACCAGTGAGAGGGTCGACGTAGCCCAGACAGCACTGCTGCAGCTGACGCTGAACGCGGCGCTGGAGATCACCAAGCCACTCGGGAGCCATCTTGCGAAGTAAAGGTCCATCCACCGCCGAGACAAGAACAGCCCCGGCTTCTCCACCTGAAAGAGCCAGTGGAATCACCAGGATATCCCGACATACAGTCGGGCCGCCATCCCGGCAGACGGTCACGAGTTCAGCCTCCGGGACCAGGGAATTCCGGGCCCCGGGATACCAGAAATCGATTTGGGCCGGCACAGGCAGCAGATCGGCGACCACAGGGATCAGTTCACCGGCCAGGAGCTTAAGATCCTCCAGGCGGAGTTCCCGATCCCGGGAAAAAAGAGGTTGCAGCATGCTCAGTTCCCGACCAGAACAGAGATGATCACAGAGGCCAAGTCCACCACCTCGTCATCGGCAACGGTGCGCATGTCGAAAATAAACCGGTCATCTTCTATCCGGCCGATGACGGGCAGATCCTGCTGCCGGAGCAGCTGCTCCAGGCGACTGACCGAAATGTCGGGCGCCAGAACCACGGCCCGGCTGACCAGGTTCTGCTCCGGCATGGCCCCGCCGCCGACCCGGGACATGGTCTCTTCCACCGTAATCCGGCAACGGTCCGCCAGCTCCTTGCGCAGCCTTCTTGCCAACCGTTTTGCCCGCCGGTCCACCTGTTCCACAGGAGCTGAAATCATCGCCAGGGTGGGTATGGTGCTCAAGGCCTTTTGTTCATCCAGGTAGAGGCGGAGGATGGACTCCAGACCGGCCAGAGTGAACTTGTCTATCCGCATGGCCCGGTTCAGGGGATTTTTCTTGATCCGGTCGATCATCTGGCGCCGTCCGAGAATGATGCCGGCCTGGGGTCCTCCCAGGAGCTTGTCACCGGAGAAGGTCACCACGTCGATTCCGGAAGCCACCACCTCCTGCACCGTGGGCTCCTTCATCAACCCGAAGCGAGAAAGATCAACAAAACAGCCAGACCCCAGGTCCTCCATCACAGGCAGCCCATGACGTCGGCCCAGGGCCACCAGGTCCTCGTTGCTCACCTGGCTGGTAAAACCGATGATCCGGTAATTGGAGCAGTGGACCTTGAGCAGGAGTCCGGTTTCCTCGGTCAGGGCGTTTTCGTAATCCCGGAGATGGGTCCGGTTGGTGGCTCCGACTTCTTTCAACAGCGCTCCACTGCGGGCCATAACATCGGGAATGCGAAACGAGCCACCGATTTCGACCAATTGGCCGCGGGAAACAATAACCTCCTTTCCCCGGGCCAGGGTTTCAAGCACAATGAGGACTGCGGCAGCGTTGTTGTTGACGACCAGGGCGGCCTCGGCTCCGGTCAGATCACAGAGCAGCTCTTCTACCAGTGCGTAGCGGCTGCCCCGTCTGCCGGTATCCAGATCAAACTCGAGATTGGAATAGCGACAGCCAGCCTGCTGTATTTGTTCCATGGCAGCCCGGGGGAGCAGCGAGCGGCCAAGATTGGTATGGATAATAACCCCGGTTGCATTGATCACCCGCCGGAAACGGGAACGGTTCTGCCGCTGGACCTCCTTGAGGATACGGGCAAGGACCGACGGAAATTCAAGGTCGTCTGGTGTAACCACCTCTCCTGCGAGAATGGCCTGGCGCAAGGTATCGAGTACCTGACGAACCACCTTGGTCACCAGGGTCATGGGCGCATCCGCGGGCAAAGAGGGTTCCCCGGCGAGGCGGAGGAGACATTCATCCACCTTGGGAATCCTGCGAAGGAGCTGATGGCAGGCCTTGCCGCCTGCAGGTGTCGTATGTTCCGGGGCCATGGTATGCTTCGCCTCCTTTTATATGAAAGTCTCGTCCCACTCTCCAGGGGGACAACAGCTTTCATGTTTCGTTGTGCAGGCCGTGGAAGCCTGCATGGGTGTTAGTTATGGGACCTGTACGGGATTGTTCTGTTACGCCGGGCATGTTACGATATCTCGGAGAAGGAAGGCAATGAGAAAAAGAAAACCAATTTAATTCCAGGAACTTTTAAGCAAAAGATTCCGAAGATGCTTTTTGGGCAAAATAGGTGTTGACAGGGAAGAGACGATACGGTAGGTTCCCGTCCCGTTGCTCGCGAACAAAACATCGATCGCAGCAACGAAGCCTCAAAAAAAATCTTGACAGATCGGAGCTGAGGCGTTACATTGCTTCTCGCCCGTTAACAGCGGGCCAAGCAAATAACCTGTTCGACCAACGGGCCGAACGGCATTGATCTTTGAAAACTGAACAGCATTCAAGCGGGCCGAAACGAACCTGACCGGTGGAAGCTGGTTAGGCTTTTTTGTTGAAGTCCAATCCTTGAATTCAATTCATGTGATTGGTCAGGATATAAACTGGAGAGTTTGATCCTGGCTCAGAACGAACGCTGGCGGCGTGCTTAACACATGCAAGTCGAACGAGAAAGGTTCCTTCGGGAACTGAGTAAAGTGGCGCACGGGTGAGTAACGCGTAGATAATCTACCCTCTTGTCCGGGATAACATCGGGAAACCGGTGCTAATACCGGATATCTTCCATTGCTGTCGGGTGATGGAGGAAAGGTGGCCTCTGATTCAAGCTTCCGCAAGGGGACGAGTCTGCGTACCATTAGCTAGTTGGTGGGGTAAAGGCCTACCAAGGCGACGATGGTTAGCGGGTCTGAGAGGATGATCCGCCACACTGGCACTGGAACACGGGCCAGACTCCTACGGGAGGCAGCAGTGAGGAATATTGCGCAATGGGGGAAACCCTGACGCAGCGACGCCGCGTGAGTGAGGAAGGCCTTCGGGTCGTAAAGCTCTGTCAGGAGGGAAGAAATGTTATACGGTTAATACCCGTATGACTTGACGGTACCTCCAAAGGAAGCACCGGCTAACTCCGTGCCAGCAGCCGCGGTAATACGGAGGGTGCAAGCGTTGTTCGGAATCACTGGGCGTAAAGGGCGCGCAGGCGGTTTGTTAAGTCAGATGTGAAAGCCCACGGCTCAACCGTGGAAGTGCATTTGAAACTGGCAGACTTGAGTACCAGAGGGGGAAGTGGAATTCCCGGTGTAGAGGTGAAATTCGTAGATATCGGGAGGAATACCGGTGGCGAAGGCGACTTCCTGGCTGGATACTGACGCTGAGGCGCGAAAGCGTGGGGAGCAAACAGGATTAGATACCCTGGTAGTCCACGCCGTAAACGATGTGAACTAGGTGTTGGGGGTGTTGATCCCTTCAGTGCCGCAGCTAACGCATTAAGTTCACCGCCTGGGGAGTACGGTCGCAAGATTAAAACTCAAAGGAATTGACGGGGGCCCGCACAAGCGGTGGAGTATGTGGTTTAATTCGATGCAACGCGAAGAACCTTACCTGGTCTTGACATCCCGGGAATCTCCTGGAAACAGGAGAGTGCTTTCATTAGGAAGAACCCGGTGACAGGTGCTGCATGGCTGTCGTCAGCTCGTGTCGTGAGATGTTGGGTTAAGTCCCGCAACGAGCGCAACCCTCGCCTTTAGTTGCCATCAGGTTATGCTGGGCACTCTAAAGGGACTGCCGGTGTCAAACCGGAGGAAGGTGGGGATGACGTCAAGTCCTCATGGCCTTTATGACCAGGGCTACACACGTACTACAATGGCCGGTACAAAGGGCAGCGACACTGCGAGGTGAAGCGAATCCCGGAAAGCCGGTCTCAGTCCGGATTGGAGTCTGCAACTCGACTCCATGAAGTTGGAATCGCTAGTAATCGTGGATCAGCATGCCACGGTGAATACGTTCCCGGGCCTTGTACACACCGCCCGTCACACCACGAAAGTCGGTTGTACCAGAAGTGGTTGCGCCAACCCGCAAGGGAGGCAGGCCACCAA